>NZ_RJTM01000011.1 GCF_003725735.1 Sinomicrobium pectinilyticum
TATACCTCGTGGGCTTGCCCCGAGGTAGTTGATTAAGCTGGGAGGAAAAGAGATAAAGAGTAAAAGCTCAGGAAATGGGTACGTATAATTCATTTGAAGATCTTGAGGTATATCAGGATACACTGACTTTTACTGTACTTACTTAATCTTTTACAGAAAATAGACTATATAGAAGAGCAGGAGTATAAAAAGCTAAAAGAATGGGTGTTGCTCATTTCAAAACAGTTAGCTAATTACATTAAATATATAAAAAGGAGAAGTCCGATGTTATTCAAATAATTCTCGTTTATATACTTTTAGTTTTTAACTTCTTAACTCTTTAACTCATTAATTTTTTGCAATGGCAACTACAATTTCACATACCACATCTTTTGACGTAGAGGGAATACGAAAAGATTTCCCCATACTGCAGCGGCAGGTGAACGGAAAACCTTTGGTGTATTTTGATAATGCTGCGACATCACAGACGCCACAGGTAGTTATAGATGCCATTGTGGATTATTATTCCCGGTACAATGCCAATATACACCGGGGCGTCCATACATTGTCGCAGGAAGCTACCGATGCCTACGAACAGGCGCGGATAAAGCTGCAAAAGCATTTTAATGCTGCAAAAGCATACGAGATGATCCTTACTTCGGGTACCACGCATGGGATCAATCTCGTGGCGAGCGGGTTTTCTTCTTTGCTGAAAGAGGGGGACGAGATTATCGTATCGGCTATGGAACACCATTCCAATATTGTTCCGTGGCAAATGTTATGTGAAAAAACAGGGGCCATACTCCGGGTTATCCCCATGAACGAAGAGGGAGAATTGGTGATGAGCGCTTATACAGCCCTGCTCTCTGAAAAGACAAGGCTGGTATTCTGTAATCATATTTCCAATGCACTGGGTACGGTAAATCCCATAGAAGAGATCATAGAAAAGGCGCATGATGTTGGCGCTGCGGTCCTGATCGACGGCGCACAGGCCTGTCCGCACATTAAACCGGATGTACAGGCCCTGGACGTAGATTTTTATGTGGCATCCGCGCATAAAATGTGCGGCCCGACGGGTGTTGGTGTGCTGTACGGAAAAGAAAAATGGTTACAGGAACTCCCGCCCTACCAGGGTGGTGGTGAAATGATCGCCGAAGTGACTTTCGAAAAGACCACTTATGCCGGTCTGCCCCATAAATTCGAAGCCGGGACACCCAATATTTGCGGAGGTATCGCTTTTGGAGCGGCAGTAGATTATCTCAACGGAATTGGTTTCGATAAGATAGAAGCTTATGAAAATGAATTACTTTCTTATGCTACCAAAGAACTTCTCAAAATAGAAGGGTTGCGTATCTACGGAACCTCCGGTCACAAAACCTCGGTCATTTCTTTTAATCTGGAAGGTATCCACCCGTACGATATAGGCACTATCGTGGATAAGCTCGGAATTGCAGTGCGGACCGGACACCATTGTGCGCAACCTGTAATGGACTATTATAAGATACCCGGCACGGTACGTGCCAGTTTTGCATTCTACAATACCAGGGAGGAAATTGATGCGTTGGTAGCCGCCGTGAAAAAGGCCGCACAAATGCTGGCATAAAAGGGTATTTGCCCCGGGCCCGGAAAGACAGGTAATGCAATGTGTTTCAGGTAAGTGAATGGGAATCAATAAAAAAGCGGATTAAAAGTGTTCATATCAAAATAATTTCTAAATTTGCACCTCGCTAACAAACAGGACAAAACTACTAAACAACACCATAATAATGTCTTATACAGTGCCTGAACCCAAGATTTTTGCCTGTGAGCAAAGCATGGTCCTCGCAGAAAAAATTGCAGAATCTTTCGGGACAGAATTAGGACGTGTAACGTTCTCTAAATACAGTGATGGTGAATTTCAGCCGTCTTTTGAAGAATCTATAAGGGGGTCAAGGATATTTATTATAGGCTCCACCCACCCCGGAACGGAAAATCTTATGGAGATGCTGTTGATGCTCGACGCAGCCAAAAGAGCTTCGGCAAGGCATATAACCGCTGTTTTACCGTATTTCGGATGGGCCAGGCAGGACAGAAAAGACAAACCGAGGGTTCCGATAGGGGCCAAACTGGTAGCGAAATTGCTGGAAACTGCCGGTGCAACCAGGATCATTACCATGGACCTGCATGCAGACCAGATACAAGGCTTTTTCGAAAAACCCGTGGATCATTTGTTTGCATCTACCATATTTTTGCCCTACCTGGAATCTCTTAAGCTGGATAACCTTACCATTGCTTCGCCCGATATGGGAGGTTCCAAAAGGGCCTATGCTTATTCCAAGTTCCTGGAAAGTGATGTGGTGATCTGCTATAAGCAGCGAAAGAAAGCCAATGTTATAGACCATATGGAACTGATAGGTGATGTGGAAGGAAAGAATGTGGTTCTGGTAGATGACATGGTAGATACGGCGGGAACCCTTACCAGGGCGGCAGACCTGATGATAGAAAAAGGCGCGGTCAGTGTGCGGGCTATTACAACACACGCTCTGCTGTCCGGTAATGCTTATGAAAGGATAGAGAATTCCAAGCTGGAGGAACTGATCGTAACCGATTCGATCCCGTTGAAGAAAGAGAGCCCGAAAGTGAAGGTGCTTACTTGTGCCAACCTTTTTGCAGATGTTATGCAAAGGGTACATCAAAACACCTCTATCAGCTCTAAATTTTTAATGTAAGCCGGTATACCGGATTGCAGGAGTAAAGAGAAATATTTTAATTTTTATATAGAATGAAGTCAATTACAATTAAAGGATCTCAAAGAGAAAGCGTGGGCAAAGCGTCGACTAAAGCCTTACGTAATGCTGAAAAGGTTCCTTGCGTACTTTACGGAGGAGATAGCCCTTTACACTTTTCGGCAGACGAACTGGCGTTTTCCAAATTGGTTTACACTCCGGATGTACATACCGTAGTGATTGACCTGGAAAACGGAGGAAAATACAATGCAATCCTGCAGGATATCCAATTTCACCCGGTAACGGACAAGATTTTGCATATCGATTTTTATCAGATGCACGATGATAAGGAAGTTACCCTGGAAATCCCGGTTAAGATCGAAGGGAATGCTCCCGGTGTTATCAAAGGTGGGGTATTGCGTCTTACGAAGCGTAAGCTTAAAGTAAAGGCACTTCCCGAGAACCTGCCGGATTATATTCCTGCAAATATTTCAGAAATGGAAATCGGTAACAAACTCTATGTTACTGCCCTTGCCAATGATAATTATAAGATATTGCACCCGGACAACACCGTAGTTTGCCAGGTGAGAATATCACGTGCTGCGATGAAAGCTGCACAGGAAGCTGCGAAAGCAGAGAAAACAGGCAAATAATTGCATACCATATTTTTGTAGAAACATCCCGGCTCTTGTCGGGATGTTTTTTATTTTTACCCGTAACAAAACAGTATGCAATGCTGTCTTTTATAAAGAAAATTTTTAAACGGGAAAAAGAACCATTCGTATCTAACGAAGACATCGCTATGAAGAAGTTTTTGATCGTAGGCCTCGGAAATATCGGGAAAGAATATGAAAATACCCGTCACAATATCGGTTTCAGGATATTGGATTATCTGGCCGAAAAAGAATCCCTTCAATTTGAAACGGCGAAGCTTGGGGACAGGTCTTTGTATAAGGTAAAGGGAAGGACTCTCGTACTTTTGAAACCGAGTACCTATATGAACCTCAGTGGCAAGGCGGTAAAGTACTGGATGGATAAGGAAAAAATACCCCTGGAGAACGTATTGATTATTACCGATGACATCAACATCCCTTTCGGAACGATCCGTTTGAAAACCAAGGGAAGTGACGGAGGGCACAATGGCCTGAAAGATATACAGGCACAACTGAATACCACGCAATACAACAGGTTTCGTTTCGGAGTCGGAGCCGAATTTACAAAAGGCAGGCAGATAGATTATGTTCTGGGAGTGTGGAATGAAGAAGAAAACAAAGCCCTTCCCGAACGGTTGGGAAAGGCTTGTGAACTTATACGATCTTTTGCCACTGCCGGAATTACCAATACCATGAATACCTTTAACGGCAAATAAGGGTAATACCTGCTTTTTGTCTGATTTTCGTCCGGGCTAATCTACCTTAAAGATAAACACTTCCGATCGGGACCGGTTGCCCTGGGAATCTTTTGTGACAACACTCCAGTAGTATACTGTTTTGGAGGTTACGGCAATACCATCGAGCTCGCTTTCTTCAAGATCGGTTGCTATCGCCGTCTCCGGGGGATTGGCGTTTCCGAAATATATGTCATACCCGGTGATATCTCCGTCTATGTCGTTACCTTCCCATTGCAGGGAAACCGTATTTCCCTTTGCCGTAATATTTTCACCGGGTTCGGGGGATATTGCCGTTGCGGGGAATGGGGCATAAGATTCCATACCGTCACCGGCATTGTAGAATTTCCAGCTTTCGCTTTCGGTGGTTTCCGGAATTTCGGTGCTGACGGAAGTTACCGTCCAGGAATAAGGCTCGCCTTTTCGTAATACAGCTTCCAGAGAGGTAGCTTCCGTGCTGTATTCCTGGCTTGTACCGTCATTCAGGTTTTGTATCCGTAAACGATAACTATCTGTGTGTTCCGATGGTTCCCATTCGAACGGGATTCTGCTCTCATTGTCATTTATAGGGACACCTGCAGTACATTCCGAGTTATTTTCGGGAAATATAAGGGTGGCCATTCCGGGTTGCGAGGGGGCGTTGTCATCATCACTGCTACAGCTTATAATCATACATGAAAATACAATGCCCAGGCCTAATGCTAATTTTTTCATTGTTCGTAGTATTGGTTAAAACTAAGAAATTTTGTCTTTTTTCACTTAAAAACAGTTATAATTTTACCATCTTAAAGGTTTTTTTGAACTGTTTTCCTTCTATTTTTATAAGGTAAACACCCGGTACAAGATCCGAGGCCTGTAATTCGAATTCACTACCCCCGTTGTTCCTGCTGTAATTTTGGGTCATTACCAGTTTTCCTGTGAGGGAGAAAACCGAGATGTGAATATCGCCTTCAATGGCATTTCCTATAAAGACCCTGGTGGTTTCACGGAAGGGGTTCGGGTAAACTACCACGTCATCCGGGGCTATGTAGATCTTTTCGTGATATTCCCCCTGGCAGTCTTTACCTGTCTTCACGGTTAATTCGTTTTCTCCGGGTTCCAGGTCGAGAGATATTTTGCCTTCGGAAGTTTGTGTTGTCATTCCGTTTAATTGTATGGTATAAAGTTCTCCTCCTCGGAGTTCCAGTTCTAGTGTACGGCTGGCCTCATTTACTGCAGACAGTACGGCCAATGCTTCCGGTTGGGAAATTGTAAGGTCGAAGCACTGTTCGTAATTCGGATAACCGTCTACGGTAATACACATCGTATAATTCCCGGCATCCAGTCCGGCAGTTTCCCAAAAGTACTGAAAAGACCCTGTTATTTCCGTGCCGTCTTCCGCGGTGATCACCGCTTGGTAGTCCGATATTTCAATAGCTTCCACGCTTATGGAGCCATCCTGATTGCCGCGACAGGTTTCACTGGTGGTTTTAAGTGCAAAATTATCTGCGGGTAAATCCGGGGAAGGTGGTTCCGAGCAGATGTCCAGCGAAAACGAATTAAGAGCGCCACCGTCTAAAGCAAAGCCGTCTTCAACGGTTAGGGTCCATGTTCCTTCTATATTTTCCCCCTGAAATACTTCAAACAGTTCCTGTGGTTGTATATTGCCGCTGACCGCCGGGGCTGTAGAGCTGCATTCCAGCGGAGAGCCGGTGTCACTGAAAGAAGCGTTTATGTCTTCACTGCCACCGCATACACCTTCCAGGATAACCACTGTAGTGCCTGATGGAGAGGTAAGGCTTACGGTGAGATCGGAAACATACGTGTGGGAAATATTCAGGCCTACAGACAGGTCCGTAAGTTGCCCGGTTCCGGTAACTTCAATGGTAGAGGTCACAGTATTGGCCGTGGTATTATCTATGATAACCGGGGTATTGTTTTCGGTCATATCGCAACTGGGAGCGGAGGTAGAGGTATGAAAGTAGAAGGTTTCACTGTATTCTCCTTCACCACAAAATCCGATGATTTTTACCCTCCAGTAGTACGTCAGGTCATATTCCAGTCCTTGCGGGCTGTAATGGGGATCTGTTACGGATGCCTCATCCAGTACGGAAGAAAAATCTTCATCGGTCGCTACCTGGACGGTGTATGACTGTATATCGGGGACCTCTTCCCATTGTAGAGTTATGCCTGTATTGACATCACTGGCATTATACGGGGCTGTAAGGGATACGGTTCCGAGTTCTCCGCTGTCATGGACTTCCACAGTTATTTCTCTTTGGTCCGTAAGATCCTCTTCCGACGTTCCGGTAATAGTAAAAGCATAGGACCCTGCAGATATACTGTCTATTCCGGAAACAATAACATTTACTTCAGTTTCGGTTTCCGTTGCTACTGCCGGTTCAAAACTGACATCTGCTCCTTCCGGGATATCAGTAGCAGAAAAAGTGACTTCTCCGGCAAATCCGGGAGAGGCCTGGTATGTAAAGGAAAATTCCAGGTCATCGGGCTTACAGGCTATGAAATCCGTATTCTCGAATGCCAGGGCAAATTCCCTGACGGCAAGGTCTCCCTTACTTACGGCAAAGAAGATATTGTCTACTGCTCTTATGACAATCCGCCCGTTATCCGTGTTCACATTATCCGGAAATGTAATCTCATGACTTCCGTTGTTTTCCACATTACTGGCAAGAGGTATGAGTTCGGAAAAATTATCGGAAGTAGCAAACAGGATATCTACGGCCTGTACATTGATATCTCCGGTATTGGTCCCGGCAACATCCCAGGTAACGGTTTGAGTGCTCCCGGAAGCAATATTTGCCGGTGCATCATGGGAAGTAACCATAAAAGGCCCTGCTTCGCCACTGACGGAGAGGGTTAAGTCGTCGCTGTTATTGGCCGCTCCCCCGGCACGATTGTCTCTTACCGTAAGCCGGAAATTAAGTTCCCTGGCAACTTCGGGGACAGTTTCCCATTGGGAGGAAGTATTACCTTCCAGTATTGTAGAGACTGCCGGGAAAAAACGTGTTTTTGACGTGGAAGGCGTAATGGACCGGAATACGGGGCCGGAAGTTGCCGTAGCACTCGGAAACGGGTTTAAAGCATCGTCCTCATCCATTTGTTCCCAGCAATAGGTAAGTTCGTCGTCGCTGTCCGCATCGGTACCTGTTCCGGTGAGTGTAAAAGGAGTCCCTTTCGGTATGGTATAATCCGGACCGGCATCGGCCGTAGGTGTATTATTCCCTGTAGGTGTGTCGGTCTGGCAGGTTGTGGTCTTTACATAATTGGTAACCTGTTCTATGCTGAAAGCATGGAAATAAGGATCACTGTGCGGTTGTATGTCCGTAGCACCGGTTATACCGGCATAGCCCATAATGGTGGAACCGCTTCCCGGTTCGAAATGAGCATCTGTGCCTTCATCCCGAATGGCAAAGGTATGGTTGGCACCAAACTGGTGTCCCATTTCGTGTGCCACAAAGTCTACATCGAAGTTATCCCCTTCTGGTATGGAATGCGAGGTGAAACCGCTGCCTTTACTGTTGTCCACACATACACAACCGATACACCCTGCATTTCCGTTATTACTCCCCTGCACAAATACATGGCCGATATCATAATTTTCTTCACCGATAACGCTGGTCAGGGTATTTTGCAGCTGGCTGTTATAGTTCCCGGTATACGGGTCGGAGTCCGGATCGGTATAGATTACTTCATCCGTATTTTCGATCAGCACCGTTGTGATGGCAAAATCATTTTCAAAAAGACCGTTTACCCTTGTCATTGTGGTGTTCATTGCAGCCAGGGCATCTTCTTTTGTACCGCCGAAATACTGGGTGTATTCACCGGTTGCGGAAAGTGCCAGCCTGTAGGTCCTCAATATACCGTCATCTGCATTCCTGCCGGCAGTTGCTCCCGTCCTGCGGATAACACCATCCCTGACGGTGCATTCGAAGCCGGACATGGCTTTTGATTTTTTCCGGTCATAGACTATATAGTCTTTTCTGTCTTCGGAATAAGGCTCTATGAATACAGATCCGTGGTCACCGGAAAGTTTCATGCTGTGCAATCCGAGGTGGGATATGCTGAACCGGATCTTTGCAGAAGGATCATCAATACCCTGTCCTGCATACGATTTTATTTCCGGATATCTGGCAGCAAGCGCAGGATGCATCACCGGGGCTTCGTAAACACGGAATTTCTCCATCTTTCCTTCGGAATCGGGAAATTCCAGAATGGTGTTCGACCTTCCCGTAGCCTGTCCCCGCAACGGGGCATTGCGCAGGGACCTTTTAAGGCTTTTTATATCCAGGGTATAGGTCTTTCCGGAAGACAGGTGTGCTTTATTGGGCAATATTTTTGATTTTCCCGCTCCGTTTGTCGGGTTCCATACGGGGTTTTGTCCGTAACCGGCAAACAGGCATAGGGCAAACGCGATAAGGAGTAATTTTTTTATCATGGATATTCGGGTTTAGGTTTATATGGTAATCAATGGGTGCATTGGTTTCATTCCCCGGAATGTTCTGCGACTTGTCCGGGGATTGAATTATCTTTTGCTGAAAGTTCCTTGTTGTATGAAAGGTATGTTTATAGCAGTTTTTTCCTTTTTTCTTCTGCTTCCGGAAGCATCCCAGGCAAAGAGAGGGCCGCTGTACTGCCCGGTTACCGTAGAGCCGTCTTCCTTGGTGATGGTATATTCAATTCGTTCCACGGTAGTTTCGGCATTATTCCATGTCTCCATTCCCGTTATATCCAATGTGATGTTCTCAAAGGATTCGTCTGCTCCGACCCATGGGTTATTGTCATAGTAAACCTGTGCATCAAAGATTTCGGGAAGGGTTCCTCCCGGATAGGTATAGGTGCCGTTTGAAGGAAATACGAGATCTCCTGTCTCAGGTTGTTCCAATGCAATGTAAATATACAGGTCATTGGGATAACCGGTTGTACCGTCACCATTATCTATTTCGAGAAAAGGATTGAATGCCCATATGGATTCCAGTCCGTTTTCTCCCTGAAAGGTCCCGAAGTATGCAAAAGTACCGGTCGGGGTTTCATAAGTGGTGTCATTCAGGACAAAGAAGTTGTCCGAAACGTTGATTTCAACAGGATCACTGGTGAATTCACCATAGGTAGCCGTTATGGTATAAGTACCTGTTTCTCCGGGTGTAAAGGAGTTGCCTTCTATTTCTTCTTCGCCGACCAGAATGGTTGCTTCGGAAGTGATATCTATATCAGCGTCGGCAAAAACAGTGAAAGTGACGGATTCGCCCAGAAGAATATCGCTTTTATCTGCTTCTACCGAAATAGAATTCGGCAGTACTTCAATCTCAATCGGAGCACTTTCCAGTCCTGCATAAGTTGCCATTGCGGAGAAAATTCCGGGCCGTTCCGGTAAGAACCTTTCTCGTTCCAGCGTATCTTCGCCTACGGTGATGACAGACTCATACGTAACGTCAACTCCTGTATCTGTTGTTACAAGAAAAGAAAATACTTCTCCGAGGCTCAATGTGGTCTGTTCCGAAGAAATTTCTATGGAAGAGGCTTTACGGTCCACCGCCACTACTTCATAATGAGAAGTGGTAATAAGGTTTTCGAAACTAGCTCTTACCCTGTATGTGCCGGTTTGGGCAGGGGTGAAAGTATTTTCTTCCAATACCGTATTGTTAATGGTTATGGTAGAGGAAGAGGTTACGTCATCTCCTTTGTTTGTTGTAACGGAGAAGGTTATGGTTTCTCCCACCTGTACCATTGTGGTATCGGCACTTACGGTTAAAGAAACATTGTCGGCGGAATCATCGTCGTTCTCACATGAACTCCAGGAAAGAATTCCCACCAATAAAATAAAGAAGTAAAAAATTCTCATAGGCGTAGATTAATGTTAAAAATATAGGATTGGGGTAACGAATATAAGAATAATTTAACATTAAATATCGCTATGAGTAATAAAAAATATTCGACAGGTGTCGAAATGAGAGTTTTTCAAAAAGAAGTATTATTTCTTATCTTTTTACAATTTTGGAGGTCTTGCGAATGTCTTTTCCCTTGATTTTTACGAGATATACGCCCGGAGGAAAGGAATGCAGTCCTAAATCGATATGTTTGCGGGCGTCGGTATGGCTCAGGGAAGTTATCAGTCTGCCCGACAGGGAATACACGGAAATATGGAGTTCGCCGGAAATATTGCTGCCGAGATAAGCACTGGCACTATCCGAAAATGGGTTCGGATAGATCACTACATCATCCGGAGCAATATAAATCTCTTCTTCGTAGACGCCCTGGCATGGCTTATCTGTTTTGATAACAATAGTGTTTTTCCCCGATCTCAGATTCAGGGCTACATTATTTTCTGTCGTTTCCATTCGTGTTCCGTTAAGTTCAACGGTATATAATGCTCCTCCGTCCAGCCGCAGGTTAACAGTATTGCCGGTCGCACTGACCTCGGAATAAACGGAGAGGTCACCTGAGGGTGCTACGGCTACATCAAAGCACTGCATGTACACCGGGTTATCTTCTATGGTAAAACACAACTGATAGCTGCCGGGGCTCAGGTTAGTTGCCTGCCAGCTATCCGTAAAACTCTCTGTGATGTCCGTATTGTTTCCGCTGAATTTCACCTGGTAGTTCAGGGCAATTTCCGCCTGTACGTCTATAATACCGTCTTTGGTATCTTTACAGGATTCGTCCGTAATTTTTACCCTAAAATTATCCGCTGCGGGGGAAGAGCACCTGGTAATGCCGAAGGAATTGATTGTGCCCCCGTCCTCAGCATAAGAGTCCTCAACCGTAAGCGTCCAGGTACCTTGCATGGATTCTCCCCGGAACAGGGTAAGAGGTTCCACAGGTCTTACGGTGCCGCTCACAGCCGGATTGTTATTACAGGTTACGGATTCGCCTGTGGTGCTGAATACGGCATTTATATTTTGTGCTTCGTCACAGATACCGGAAAGGATACGTACGGTAGTTCCCGCGGGGGAAGTAAGGCTTACGGTGAGGTCGGATATATAAGTGTGGGTTATGTCAAGTGACAGGGAAATCCCGCCTGTAATGATATCATCATCCGTAATGGCCAGGGAGGATGTTACTGTTGAAGCCCGGTTTGCCGGAATGTCCACGGGTTCACCGCTAACATAGGTCTTGCATTGCGTTTCGAGGGTCCGGAAAGAGAAAGCATTACTGTATTCACCTTCACCACAGGGATTTTTGGGTTTTACTCTCCAGTAATAGGTGTGGTCGTTTTCCAGGGTTTCGGGTTCGAAGTAAGGAAATGCTACCGATGCGGTTTCCAGTATCGTGGAGAAATCGCTTTGCCCGGATAATTGGATATCATAGGCTTCGGCATTGGGAGATTCTTCCCATTCGAGAGTAATTCCGAAGGAAGGGCGAAGTTCTTCCGCACCGTTTGCCGGAGCCGAAAGTACCACATTTTCAAAATCCTGGTCATACACTTCCAGTAACAAAGGGATATCCAGGGTTTGTCCCCCGGATGTTCCCTCAGCCTTGACAGCATATTCTCCTGTAGCGGAGATCCCCGTTATTTTAATTTCTACCGTGGTGCCGTCTGCAGTTGCCGAAGCGGGCGTAAATGTGGCATTAAGGCCTGCCGGGACTTCGGCAGTAAACACCGTTTCATGATTAAACCCTTCGTATGTACGATATACGAAATTATAAACAGCCTCATCGGGGAGACATATTTTTTCGGAGAGACTTTCGAAGTCGAGCATAAAACCGGAGGGCTCTATGGTAAGGTCTGCTGTATTGACGGAAAAGAAGATGTTTCCCTGTGGTTTTACCATGATCCTGGCCTGAGAAGTGCTGATCCCCCCGGGAACAATTACAGTGGCCGATCCGTTGTTCGGTACACCGGAAGCGAGTATAACGGGATCTTTAAAACTATTATCCGCAGAAAGCAGGATATCTACCAGTTCGGCGGAGACGGCACCTGTGTGGGTTCCTGCGACATCCCAGGTCACGGTTTCCGTATTCCCGCCGGTCATGGTTTTTGTATTTTGGTGAGATGTTATAATAAATGGGCCGGCATCATTATTTACGGTAATATGTACATCGTCCCTTGCCGTTTGTCCTCCCGCGGGATTATTGTCCCGTACCAGAAAGGAGAAATTCAGTTCCCGCTGAACGGATGGGAGTACTTCCCATGTGTTTGCCAATTCTCCCGAAAGAATATCGTTCAACCGGGGGAAATACCGGATCGGCTCTCCGTTAGGGCTATAAGAACGAAATACGGGGCCGCCTGCGGAAGACGCCTCCGGGTAACCTTCATAGATCTGGTTATCCGTCTGTTCCCAGTTATAAGAGAGCGCGTCCCCATCCGGATCGGAAGCGGTACCGGAGAGCATAAAGGGAGTCCCGGCAGGAATAACATAATCTGCACCTGCATCTGCCGAAGGTGCCCGATTGCCGGTATTTTCCAATGTGGCACAGGTACTGTTCCCTTCCGTGATATTTTCCCAGATCTGGGCAATACTGACCGCGTGAAAATAAGGATCGCTGTTATTTTGTACATTGGGGGGGCATATACCGGCATATGCCATAATGGTAGAACCGCTCCCCGGTTCTACGGCAGTCCCGTTGCTTCTTTCACCGCCGCAATTATTGTTAAAGGTATGGGTAGCCCCGAACTGATGCCCCATTTCATGAGCGACATAATCTATCGTAAAAGGGTCGCCTACCGGGGAAGATGTTCCGGTAACCCCCATTGCTTTCGAAGCCGTACAGGGGGAGTTAAGCTGTGCGATTCCACCGGCTCCCGTACTGAAAACATGGCCTATGTCGTAATTTCCGGTGCCTATAAGATTATCTATAACAGGCTGTATCTCATCGATAAGGGTCCTTCCTGCGTTATTGGTCATTCCGTCCGTATCCGGATCGAGAAAGATAAGTTCGTCATTGTTGTCGATAAGCTGCATGGTGAGCGACAAGTCCCTTTCGTAAATGCCATTGACACGGGTCATAATAGTGTTCATGGCAGAAAGTACGGCTGCCTTTTTTTGCGCATTGGTTCCGTTGTTTACCCCGGCAGCATTGATATGGTACTGTGCAAATTCCCCGGTGCACGCCAGAGCAAGGCGAAAAGTTCTCATTTGCCCGTCATCCGGTCCTCTTTGTGTGATAGAACTCTTTAGTCCCATAACCCTGGCTTCTTCTTTTGCCATACATTCGAATTCCCGTGCATACGGAGAAAAAGATTGCCGGGACGCCAGGAAATAAATGTCTTTGTTTTGGTCGTCCGGATTGATGTAATAAGTACCCGCTTTGTCATGGATTACGCCGTGGAACCCGAAATCATCCATGCTGAAGCGTATTTCCGTTTGCGGGTTGGCCATCGATCTTCCGGAATATGACCTGATGCCGGGGTATTTTTGAGAGAGTTTTTCGGGGAGAAACCGGATTTCTGTTACTTCAAAATCTTCTATGGCACCATCTTTAACCGGGAAGGAAACTATTTTTTTGCCTTTGCCCTGTAATGTGGTGCGCATTCCGGGGGTTGTGCCCAGGTTTTTTTGAAGAGTATTTAGTTCCAGACGGTAGCCATCTGCCTTCTGTCCTGATCGGAGGATGGAAGCAGGCTGGTGGTCGAGAGATACTTTTTTCCAGGGATTTTGCTGTGCAGTTACGGACAGGGAGAGAAAAAGTAAGAGTATAAAAGAAAGTAGGATTCTTTTCATAGGCCCATTATATAATCGTAAATGTAAATAATAATTTGCAATTAATGCCGTGAAAAAGCGAAGCTTCGCTCCCCGGGCTCCGCGATTTTACCTTTCGATCCCATAAAGCCGATACCAGGAAATTTCCATAGAAAAGATGGATGATGTATGGTTAGCAATCCCTTTTTATACACGTGAATATAGAATTTAGACAATTAAAATTTGTTACTTTGTAGTGTTGGATAAAAATCTTTGTTCGTGATTATTAAAAAAACACTCTCAGACGATAGTGAAGCCGGCTTTTCTGTAGTAACAATAGGTACTTTTGACGGAGTCCATGTAGGGCACAGAAAAATATTAGACAAGCTTATTTCGAGTGCGCAGGCCAATAATTTAAAATCTACCATTTTTACTTTTTTCCCCCATCCGCGGATGGTTCTGCAGCAGGATGCGGATATCAAACTGATAAACACCCTGGATGAAAAAATATCCATACTGGAAAAGAGTGGTCTCGATCAGCTTATTATATACCCCTTTACCCGGGAATTTTCCCGTCTTACAGCGATGGAGTTCGTAAAAGGTATTATAGTGGAAAAACTCCGTGCCAAAAAAGTGATCATAGGTTATGACCATCGTTTTGGCAGAAACCGCACGGCAACGATAAAGGACCTCGTGAAATTCGGGGAAACATATGATTTTGAAGTGGAAGAGATCGGAGTGGAAGAAGTTGATGAGGTTTCCGTAAGCTCCACTAAAATACGGAAGGCATTGCATGAAGGGGACATGGAAACCGCCAATTTATACCTGGGTTATGATTTTATGCTTACCGGTGAAATCGTAAAGGGTAAAGGACTCGGAAGACAGATCAATTTCCCGACGGCCAATTTGCGGATTGCGGAAAAATATAAACTCATTCCCCGGAACGGAGTTTATGTGGTGAAGAGCAGGATAGCCGGAAGAACTGTATATGGAATGATGAACATCGGTTTTAATCCCACAGTAAACGGCACTACACAATCTATAGAAATACACTTTTTTGATTTCGACCGGGATATTTACGGAGAAAAGATACAGGTAGATATGCTGAAAAGATTGCGGGATGAGGTTCGTTTCGAGTCGGTGGAAGTCCTGTCGGCCCAGCTGGACAGAGACAAGGAAAAAGCCCTTGATTATATTGGAAAACTATAAGGAACTTTTAATTTTATAACCTGGAACACCCCCTTGCCCCCCTCAAGGGGGAGTTCATCTTTTTCAAAAGACGTTACAGTTCCCCCTTGAGGGGGGCAGGGGGGGTGAAACCTGATACCCATACATATCCATGACTGCCTTCCTGTTCAAACGCATAGATAATGCACCGCTTATCGTTTTCCGGGTTCTTTTCGGACTGCTGATTTTCCTGGAATCCGTAGGGGCCATATTTACCGGGTGGATAAAAAGGACACTGATACAACCGGAATTCACCTTTAATTTTATCGGTTTCGACTGGCTGCAGCCGCTTCCCGGTAACTGGATGTACGTCTACTATGCCGTGATGGGGGTTTTCGGGCTGTTTGTTATGATAGGGTTTAAATACCGCTGGAGTATGGCAGCCTTCACGCTGATGTGGACGGCGACATACCTGATGCAGAAGGCATCCTACAATAACCATTATTACCTGCTTATTCTCATATGCCTGCTCATGCTGGTGCTGCCGGCAAACCGTTACCTTTCCGTAGATGCGAAACAAAATGAGAATATCCGGGATATTTCCATGCCCGGGTGGTGTTCGGTTATCATTATCCTGCAGGTTGGCATTGTATATACCTTTGCTTCCGTCGCAAAGCTGTACCCGGACTGGCTGAATTATACGGTGGTGGAAAACCTGATGCTTGGCAGAAAAAATTATCCTGTGGTCGGCGGATTTTTGCAACAGCACTGGGTACATGTATTTATCACCTGGGCGGGTATACTTTTTGATGGTCTGGTGGTACCGTTACTGCTGTGGAAACCCACCAGGAAAATTGCTTTTCTGGCGTCGGTTGTTTTTCATCTTTTTAATTCCTTTGTCTTTCAGATCGGTATATTCCCATATATGTCTCTCGGGTTTACCCTCTTTTTCTTTGAGCCCCGGACCGTACGGAACATTTTTCTGAAAAGAAAACCGCTTTATACCGCCGGAGAAGTGAAGGTGCCTGGGTATAAGAACCTTATTTTATGGGTGGGAGCGGTCTATTTCCTGATCCAGCTTGCCCTTCCGTTACGCCATTGGTTTATTCCCGGCGACGTGCTCTGGACGGAAGAGGCACACCGTATGAGTTGGCGGATGATGCTGCGGAGCAAAGGTGGCTATATCCACTTTAAAGTAGTGGATAAGCAAAACGGGAAGGCGGAACTGGTATACCCGAAAGATCGTCTTTCCCCTAAACAGCGGAGAATTGTGGCTACCAAACCGGATGTAATATGGCAATTTGCACAGCGGCTAAAAAAAGAATATGCTGCAGAAGGGAAAGACGTTGCTGTTTACGCCATAGGTAAGGTGAGTGTTAACCGCCGGCCTTCTCATACCTTTATAGACCCTGAAACGGACCTTGCTGCCGAGAAGTGGGACCCCTATCGGCACAGTACCTGGATATTGCCCGAACCGGAGAGGAAAACACAATTGTCATCACCGGATGAGGAGAAAGGGAATTCGCAGGAAAATAAGCCCTGAAATTGACTGAAATCTTCTTAAATTTGTCGCTCGGCCGGAAAAAAGGGCGGACAGGATTTTTTCAACATAAAAATTACCTATTTAACAATGCTGCAATTACAATTTATTAGAGAAAACAAGGACCGGGTGATCCGCGGACTTGAAAAACGGAACCTGGGCAAGGAAGCCGAAGAGCTGGTAAACGAGGCGCTACGGCTGGATGAAGAACGCAGGGGAGCTCAGGCTGCATTAGACAATACCCTTGCAGAGTCTAATAAATTGTCGAAGGAGATAGGTAGCCTGTTTAAAAGCGGAGAGCATCAGAAAGCGAATGTGCTTAAAGAAAAGACCGCGGCACTCAAAACCGAATCCAAGGAGCTGAATGAAAAGCTGAATGAAACAGTTGCAGCCCTTAACGAGGTGTTGTACCGCATACCGAACATCCCCCATGAGAGTGTTCCTCCGGGAACTTCGGATGAGGATAACATAGAAGTGTTCCGCCTCGGGGATATACCGCAACTGGAAGAGGGCGCCCTGCCGCATTGGGAGCTGGCCAAAAAATATGACCTTATCGATTTTGACCTCGGGAGTAAGATCACCGGGGCCGGGTTTCCTGTCTATAAAGGCAAGGGAGCCAGGTTACAAAGGGCATTGATAAGCTATTTCCTGGATAAGAACCGCGAAGCGGGATATTTTGAGTATTTCCTGCCCTATTTCGTCAATGAAGCTTCCGGTTACGGAACCGGGCAGTTACCGGATAAAGAAGGACAGATGTACCACATAGAAAAAGATGATCTCTATGTGATCCCTACCGGGGAAGTGCCCATGATCAACTGTTACCGCGATACTATCGTACAGGAAGACGAACTCCCGGTAAAAGCCACGACGCACACACCCTGTTTCCGTAGAGAAGCGGGATCTTACGGTGCTCATGTAAGAGGGTTGAACCGTTTACACCAGTTCGAAAAAGTAGAGATCATACAGATTACCCGTCCGGAAGATTCTTATAAGGCCCTGGACGAAATGGTAGAACACGTAAAAGGTATACTGAAAGAATTGCAACTCCCCTATCGTATCCTCCAGCTTTGCGGTGGGGACCTGGGATTCACTGCCGCCATAACCTTCGACTTTGAAGTATTTTCAACGGCGCAGGACCGATGGCTGGAAATCAGTTCGGTTTCCAATTGCGAAGACTACCAGAGCAACAGGCTGAAACTGCGTTTTAAGAACAAAGAAGGAAAAATG
The DNA here is from genome assembly GCF_003725735.1 of Sinomicrobium pectinilyticum. Classification (GTDB taxonomy): domain Bacteria; phylum Bacteroidota; class Bacteroidia; order Flavobacteriales; family Flavobacteriaceae; genus Sinomicrobium; species Sinomicrobium pectinilyticum. The sequence continues at coordinate 17,623 of NZ_RJTM01000011.1, forward strand.
ACCCTTTGTCATGCCCTCAATGGCAGCTCGCTGGCCATTCCCCGGGTGCTTGCAGGTATCCTGGAAAATTACCAGGATAAAGACGGTATAAGGATACCGGATGTTCTGGTACCTTACACCGGGTTTGACAGAATTTCGTAACTTGGGTGAGCAAAGGGAATACCCGGAAGGGAATTACGCTTCATTTTGTGTAAAACGGATACGGTATTTGCTTGAAAACGATATTTATAACTCCACCCGGGATGATGGAAAGCCCCGGGTGATCCCTGTCCTTACAAACCTGTAAATCCATGAAAGCAATCAGTTTTTGCATATGTGTTTTGTTTGCTTTTCAGCTTTTTTCCCAGGAAGATATACTTGCCAGGCAATATTTTGACAGGGGGGAATTTGAAAAAGCACTTACCCTGTATGAGAAACTGTATAAAGAAAACCCCAGGACCAATCAGTTACAGCTCCTGGTGGCGTGTTATCAGCAACTTGAAAGATACGATGAGGCCGAAGCCGTTTTGCTCCGGCAGCTGGAAAAGAGTAATGCCTCGCCGACCTACTTTGTAGAACTCGGGTACAATTATGCCCTGGCCGGAAAAAAAGGAAAGGCCGGGGAATATTATGACAAGGCCTTTAAGGCGGTTGAGGACCGCCCCGCTTATACCTATACTGTGGGACGGAACTTCCAGGAGAAGAACCTGCTGGATGAAGCTATTGCTGTTTATGAAAGAGGCAAGGAACTGGATCCCCGGCTGAACGTGGACTACCAGGTAGCACAGATATACGGGGAAAAAGGAAATATGGAGAAGATGTACAGCAGCCTTCTTGACCTTATTGCTTCCCGGCAGAATATGAACCTGTCGCATGTGCAGCGGATTATTTCGCAGTTTATTACCGATGATGCTTCCCATCCGAACAATCAGTTATTGCGGAAACTGATCCTTAAAAGGGCACAGGCCTCTCCCGATATTTTGTGGAACGAATTACTGAGCTGGCTGTTCATCCGCCAAAGACAGTACGCTTCGGCCTTTACCCAGGAGAAAGCCATTTTTAAACGAGCCGAAACCGTTAGTCTGCAGCCTGTCATTGACCTGGGGATTATGGCCATGAATGACGGGGACAATGATACGGCAACCGCAATATTCGAATTTATAATAGAAAATACGGGGACAGCTTCCGTACAGTTAGAGGCCCATCTTAATATACTGCGGATGCAGATTGAAAAAGGCGATGCATCTGTCTATGATGATATAGAAGACAGGTTCCGGGCCTTGCTGGAGGAATACGGGCTTAATAGCAGTACGCTGCAGGTACAGGTAGCTTATGCCAGGTTCCGGGCCTTCCAGATGGAAGATATGGCTAAGGCCGAAGAACTACTGAAGCGAATACTGGACGAGATCCCGCTGAATGCCCTGGAAGAGGCCAGGGTGAAAATGGCTTACGCGGATGTGCTGGTATATTCGGAAAAATTTAATCGTGCCCTTATCTATTATTCGCAGGTGCAGAAGATGGTAAAAAATGATGTAATAGCCCAGGAAGCCCGCTTCAAGGTGGCCCAGACCAGTTTTTACAAAGGAGATTTTGACTGGGCACTCACACAGTTAAAGGTTTTGCGGGAATCCGGGTCGCAGCTTATTGCCAATGATGCCATGCAGCTCAGTCTGCTTATCTCGGATAATATCCTTGGGGATTCCACAAATACTGCCCTGAAAACCTACGCCCGTGCCGATCTGTATGCGTACCAGAATAAAACGGGTAAAGCCATAGCACTGCTCGATTCGGTGCTTGCCAACCACCGGGGGGAAAGTATCGAAGATGAAGCGCTGTTCCGGCAGGCGGAACTTTTTGAAAAAGGGCATCAGTATAAAAAGGCAGAGTACAATTATCTGAGGATCATTGAGTTTTATCCGTATGACATCTGGATGGACGACGCCCTTTTTGCTCTGGGGCAGTTATACGAATATCGCCTGGAAGAACCGGAAAAAGCCATTCCGTATTACGAAAAGATCATCTTTGAGCATGAAGACAGCATTTACTTTGTCGAATCGAGGAAAGCGTTCCGGAAGTTGAGGGGAGACGGTACCTGAAACAACACCCGGCAAACTTTATATCAAAACCCAGATGTACATTTATAACATTACCATAAATATTGATGAGGCCGTGCATGACGAATGGCTGATCTGGATGCGTGAGACCCATATTCCGGATATGCTGGCTACCGGAAAGTTCCTTAATGCCAGGATGCTTAAAGTACTTGTAGAGGAAGAGATGGGGGGGATTACATATTCCGTACAATATTTTACCGACAGTAAAGCTACCCTGGAGAAATATTATGAAGAAGATGCTTCGCGGCTGAGAGAAGAAGAACAGAAACGTTTTGCCGATAAATTCGTCACCTTTCGAACGGAGCTGGAAATAATTAGTGAACATTAGACCTGGGACCGTATCCGGGATATACAAGGGAAAAAATGACAAGAAACAGGATCAGGAAAGAGCATTCTCCCTTTACCGGAGAAGATAAGGTGAGACCTAAAAAACACCTGGGGCAGCATTTTCTAAACGATGAGAATATAGCCGGAAAAATTGCGGATACCCTTACGCTCCGGGGATATAAGACCGTTCTGGAGATAGGCCCCGGAATGGGAGTACTCACTAAATATCTGCTCAGGAAAGATATTTCCACCTATGTGGTAGAGATCGATACGGAATCCGTAGCCTATCTGAAAGAGCATTATCCCGGTCTCTCGGGCCGGATTATCAGTGAAGATTTCCTCAGATATGATGTCAGGGAGGTCCTTAAGGACGAGCCTTTTGCTATTATAGGTAATTTCCCCTATAATATATCCTCGCAGATCGTGTTTAAAATGCTTGATATGCGCGAGCAGGTCCCCGAGTTTTCCGGGATGTTCCAGAAAGAAGTGGCAGAACGGGTTTGCGAGAAAAAGGGAAGCAAAGCCTATGGTATACTCTCCGTGCTGGTACAGGCTTTTTACGATGCGGAGTATCTCTTTACAGTGTCGGAAAATGTATTTACACCACCGCCGAAAGTGAAATCGGGAGTATTGAGATTGCGCAGGAAAGAAGATTTCCGGTTGCCGTGTGATGAAAAACTTTTCTTTAAAATAGTAAAAACAGCATTTGGCCAAAGGAGGAAAACCCTTCGTAACAGTTTAAAAACATTGGGATTATCCGATATTTTAAAAGAAGATATTATCTTTGGCCAGCGTCCCGAACAATTAAGCGTTCAGGACTTTATCCGGTTAACGCAAAAGATAGAGAATGGCGCCGTTTAAACTCAGTGATGAACTTTTAGAGCAGATAGAACAGCTCATAGAGGAAAGAAACAACAGTACGCTGTTGCAGATCCTCAATGAACTGCATTATGCTGACATCGCCGAGATTATAAACGAACTGAACCTGGAGGAAGCTACCTATCTCATTAAATTACTGGATAGTGAAAAGACTTCCGATACCCTTACCGAACTGGATGATGACGTCCGGGAAAGAATACTGGATAACCTCTCCCCCCAAGAAATTGCGGATGAGCTCCTGGAGCTGGATACCGATGATGCAGCTGATATTATAGCCGAACTTTCCGAAGAGCGAAAGAAAGAAGTAATCTCTCATATCGAAGATAAAGAGCATGCCAAGGATATTGTGGAACTGCTCCGTTATGACGAGAACTCTGCCGGGGGACTTATGGCGAAGGAACTGGTTAAGGTTAATGAAAACTGGAATGTACTTACCTGCGTGAAGGAAATGCGCCAGCAGGCGGAACATGTTACCAGGGTCCATTCCATTTACGTGGTGGACGACAATGACAGGCTCAAGGGAAGGCTGTCCCTGAAAGACCTGCTGACGACTTCTACAAAAACGCATATCCGCGATGTATATATCCCCAAAGTAGACTATGTCATCGTGACCGATAAGGCCGAAGATGTGGCCAGGGTGATGTCCAAATACGACCTTGAGGCCATTCCGGTAGTGGACGAAGCCGGTAGGCTGGTGGGGCGTATTACGATAGATGATATTGTAGATGTAATCAGGGAAGAAGCGGAGAAAGATTACCAGCTGGCCGCGGGTATTACGCAGGACGTGGAAGCCGATGACAATATCTGGAAACTCACCAAGGCCCGGCTGCCCTGGTTGTTGATCGGAATGTTCGGCGGACTTGGAGCTGCGAGTATCATCAACGGATTTCAGGATGCATTGAAACAGTTTCCCATTCTGCTCAGTTTTGTGCCGCTTATCCAGGCCACCGCAGGAAATGTAGGGGTACAATCTTCCGCAATTGTAGTACAGGGGCTTGCCAATGACACTATCAAAGGAGAAGTGTTCGGCCGTTTGATCAAGGAGTTTTCACTCGGACTTATTAACGGCATAGCCATAGCTGCTATTGTTCTGGTGATCAGTCATTTTGCATTTGGTACGGAATACGAGGTTTCCGCTACTATTTGTATAGGGCTGGTTACGGTCATTGTAAATGCCGCCGTTATAGGTACTTTCATTCCTATTTTTCTGGATAAAAGGGGGATTGATCCCGCGGTGGCTACCGGCCCTTTTATAACGACCAGTAATGATGTGCTGGGGATACTTATATATTTCCTCATTGCTAAATTTATCCTGGGCTTTTAGAAACAGCTCAAATTTTCCACTTTCGGATCAGGTAATTGTATTCCAGTCGTAATTCGCTGGCAAAAAACGGGAAGTTGTCCTGGTTGTTCAGGCAGTATACAACGCTCTGCGGGGTAGTTTTGAACTCTTTGGCCAATGCGTCAATTACCCTGGGATTGTAATCTTTCATAGCGCGGGAATTAGGTTAAGTATTTCCGGCTAATATATTAAAATTAAAAGATAATACGAATACCGGAAACAGGGTAGGCATATTAAATATAGAGAGGAGGAGCAATTAGTAATCCGTAAGCGGTATCAGTCTTACAGTTCGGGGTTGAGGGGTCCCGATATATATAGAAAGATGGAGTTAGAAGTATTTGTTTTTTTGTTCCAGGTTCCAGGTTTGGCCTTTGGGCATGCGAAAAAAAACACCCCGTAACTTGTAACCTGGAATTTTAAACCTGGAATCATTAAACGTTGCAATTATAGTTTTTTTAATGCGTTTGCCCTGAAACCGGAAATATGCAATCCATGTAGTTAAGTTACATTTGCTACCTTTGTAAAAACAGGTAGTCTGCTCCGTATCTGGGCAGTTTAAAAGGACTTTATATGCACATAGCTTTTTTTGACTCCGGTGTCGGAGGACTCACCGTATTGTATGAGGGCATGAAGAAAATGCCCGGGGAAAATTTTATATACTTCGGAGATTCCCGGCATGCCCCTTACGGAACAAAGAGCAGGGAGGAAATAAAAGAGCTGGTTTTTAACGCTGTGGATTTTCTTGCGGCTAAAGGGTTAAAAGCCCTGGTACTGGCCTGTAATACGGCAACCAGCGTTGCGGTAAAAGATCTCAGGAAAAAATATGACTTTCCGATAATAGGTATGGAACCTGCCGTAAAACCTGCCGTAGAGAACAGTGAAGAATATAAGGTGCTCGTTTGTGCTACGGACCTGACCCTTAGGGAGGAAAAGCTGAACGACCTGGTGCGAAACCTGAAAGCAGATAATAAAGTGGATTATCTTTCTCTCCAGGAGCTGGTAATGTTTGCCGAGAATTTCAAAATCAACGGTTCCGAAGTAAATGCCTATCTGGAGAAAAAACTGTCACAACCCGATTGGAGCAAATACAATTCTATTGTCCTAGGATGTACCCATTTCATCTTCTTCAGGGAACAAATACGAAAACTAATACCGGAACATATCCGGATTCTTGACGGTAATGAAGGAACAGTGAATAACCTGATAACCAAAATAGAGGTCAGCAATGATTCCGAAGGAAAGAGAATAAAGTATTATATATCTGGAGATGAGGCCGAAGCAGGTTATTTTGAAAAATACCTCGATTACCTGTCTGAAACCGACACGCTCAAAGGACAGGTACTGTAGGCCTACCTGGTTTTCAGCCATCCGGTTATGCTCAGCCGCTCCCTTTCCACCGTTTTAACTTCGTGTTCCAGTACCTGGCTTTCAAAAATGACCATCTTTCCCGGAAAGGGATATACCGTAACGGGTTTTCTGTCACTTTCGTTCGGATAGATAACAAGTTCCCCGCCGTATCCGGGCAACCAGTCTTCTTCGTTCAGGTAATATACTACAGAGAGTTTACGCCTGTCATCGTTCTGAAAGGTATCCAGGTGCCTTTTGTAGAAAGTCCCCTGAGGATATACCGCATAGTGAAATTCTTTCTCCAGGATACCCATAAAACACGTTTTATTGAGATAGGCGATGAGGTCATTGATCCTGTTGAAGAAATGTTCTTCCGCTTCATTGGCCCCGGCTTCGTTAAGCCAGAGGATAAAGTCGCCCCGTACGGCCTTTTCGATAACTTCACTGAAATGGTTTCCTATGGCAGCCTTCTTAAAACGGTCTTCTTCATATTTTTCCCAAAGGGAATTGCGCAAAGCGACGACCTCTTCAGCGGGGAAGAAATTGTCTACAATACTGTATTGCCGGTCCATCAGATCGGCAATTATTTTTTCATAGAGCGGATTTTCAACAAAATCCAGTTGCTCAAACAGTTCATTCACTGCCATTGATAAACAGATAAAAAGCCGGCAAATGTACATAATTTTGGATTACGCCGGCTAAAAAATGCCTTCGATTCATGGCAAACGCATCATGAAATTATAAATAGTTCAAGGTTACAAGTTGCAGGTTGTACCGAGCGTAGCCGAAGGACACTTCATCTCCCGATCATCCCTACAATTTCCATTTAGCTAAGTCAATCTTCTACCCTCTTATTTTCCAAACTCCTTTACCTCATGGTTATATTATCGAATTCTCCCATTCTCAAATGCTCTGGGCGTAACGTGTTTGCCCTGGCCTTCGGTCAGAATCCCCGATACACAAATAATTGTTTAAAGGCAAAACCTGCCATTTCCGAAATGGTTATCTTTGCAGCAGAAAAGCAAAAACATCAGGAGGAGTTATGAGCAACATTCGCCTTACCAAACTGTTTGGTTTTGAAACCGGGCATGCCCTTTACGGGTATGACGGCAAGTGCAAAAATGTACACGGGCACAGTTATAAACTGGCGGTTACGGTAATTGGAAAACCCATTACAGATCCGTCTCACGTCAAATGCGGAATGGTGATCGATTTCGGAGACCTCAAGAAGATCGTAAAAGAAGAGATTGTCGACAAATTTGACCACGCGACAGTATTTAACAAAAATACACCGCATGCCGAACTTGCGGAAGAATTGAAAAAGCACGGGCATAATGTATTACTGGTAGATTATCAGCCTACGAGCGAGAATATGGTAATTGATTTTTCCGAAAAAATAAAAGCCAGATTACCCGAAGATGTGGTTTTGCACTCGCTGAAACTTCATGAAACGGAGACTTCTTATGCAGAATGGTACGCGGAAGATAACCGTTAAGGCCGATATTGCCCTAAAAGTAATTTTGAACTTTGTATCTTGAATTTGGAGACAACAAATATTCACGTACCGGACGGTAAAAAAATATATTTCGCATCCGATAATCATCTCGGGGCACCGACAGGCGATCAAAGCCTTCCCAGGGAAAAGAAGTTCGTACAATGGCTGGATACGGTGAAGGACGATGCTGCCGCAATTTTTCTGCTCGGCGACCTGTTTGATTTCTGGTTTGAATATAAAACGGTAGTTCCCAAAGGATTTACAAGGACTATGGGGAAACTGGCGGAAATTACAGACAGCGGTGTCCCGGTATATTATTTTGTGGGCAATCACGACCTGTGGATGAACGGTTACTTTGAGAAGGAGCTGAACATTCCCGTTTTTCATCGTCCGCAGGAGTTTTTGCTGAATGACAAATGTTTTCTGATAGGCCACGGAGATGGCCTGGGCCCCGGGGATAAAGGGTATAAACGCATGAAGAAAGTATTTACCAATCCGGTTGCCAAATGGTTCTTCCGGTGGCTGCACCCCGACATCGGGGTAAGGCTGGCACAGTACCTGTCCGTAAAGAACAAGGTGATCTCCGGGGATGAAGATGTAAAATTCCTCGGGGAGGACAAAGAATGGCTGGTACAATACTGTAAACGCAAACTGGAACAGAAGCATTACGATTATTTTATCTTCGGCCATCGCCACCTGCCGTTGGAAATACGCTTAAACGAAACGGCTACCTATGTTAATCTGGGAGACTGGATAGGATATTACACTTATGCTGTTTTTGACGGGAACATCCTGGAACTAAAAGAATACAGACAGTAAAAGAACGGGCCAGGACCGGATGCTACTCGCCACAGATCTGGTTGAGGTAATTGTCCAGTTTTATCTGGAACAGCGTTCCTTCTATCAGGTCTTCTATTTGCCGGAGCTCATGGACATTTACGGCCAGATCCACTTTATCTGCGGGAGTACGCAGCAGAATGGAGCGGTATTCCTCATGTTGCCTGCATTCCGCACAACGCTCAAATTGCCTGGCGTTGCGTATGCAGTTGTAAAATTGGCCGACCTCGTCAGGAGAGAGATAAAAGCCCATGTCCCGAAATACGATCTGTAATTTTCCGAAATTATTCCTGGCAATATCCCTTTTCCACTGAAAGGCGATTCCTATATCATTCCGGTAGATGCAATATATCTCGTTCATAACAGTAGGTTTTAGTATTTTGTATTCCACGTTTTAACCGCCGGAGTTGCGTGTAATCCGTTTGTATATGCACAAATATACAATTATTTTTATTCAATCTAAATAAAATATAATTCTTTGGAGCATACCGGGCCGCCTGTCAGCCGGGACAGTCATTTTAGAATGAGATGGAAAAGGAATTATTCTTTAATGTCCTGCAGGCGTAATTGCAGGTCCACATTACCGTTCCAATGATTTTCCTCGATGCAGTATACTGCCCGGAAGGGCTTTTGGTTGCTGATGATCTCCTTTTTGTTTCCCAGGTTGAAACCTATACCACCGAATGCAGGGGAACTGTGTTGGGTGACAGTGACTTTCAGGTGTTTTTCATCTTCGCCAACTCCTTTGCCATAACCGGTATCCCGCAGACGGGATGACATGAAAACAGGAGCCATATTTCCAGGTCCGAACGGAGCAAACTGCTTCAATATGCGGTAGAATTTAGGAGTTATGGCCTGCAGTTCCAGTTCTGCATCTACAACAATTTCCGGGACCAGGAGTTTTTTGTCTATGGTAGAAGAGACCACGGTTTCAAATTTTTGCTTGAATTCTTCGTATTGTTCCGGCAAAAGGGTGAGACCGGCTGCATATTTATGCCCCCCGAACTGCTCAATACAATCCGCACAATGTTCCAGGGCGTTATAAACATCGAACCCTTTTATGGACCGGGCGGATGCGGCCAGCTTGTTCCCGGTCCTGGTGAATACGAGGGTGGGACGATAGTACGTTTCCGTAAGCCTGGATGCTACGATGCCTATAACTCCCTTATGCCAGTCTTTGTCATAGACCACAGTGGTAAATTTTTCCTGCTCCATCCGGTCTGTGATCTGTTGCAGGGCTTCTTCGGTTATTTGTTTGTCGAGCAGCCTTCTGTCCGTATTGAAGATCTCAATTTCCTCTGCGAATTTTACTGCTGTGTCAAAATCGGTTTCCGTGAGGAGGTTTACGGCATGCAGGCCGTGTTTCATACGTCCTGCGGCATTGATTCGCGGGGCAACGATGAAAACCACATCAGATATATTCAGTTGTTGTTTGTTGAGGGTATGGATTATTGCCTTAATACCTGCCCTGGGCCGGGAATTTATTTGCTTAAGCCCGAAATGGGCAAGTACCCGGTTCTCTCCGGTAATAGGAACGATGTCGGCAGCAATGGCCGTCGCCACCAGGTCCAGGTAAGGAATAAGGTCTGCGGTATTTTGCCCCCGGCGCGATGCCAGGGCCTGGATGAGCTTGAAACCCACGCCGCAGCCGCACAGTTCATCGTACGGATACTCACAATCTTCCCTTTTCGGGTCCAGTACGGCTATCGCGTCCGGAAGTGTTTCTCCGGGACGGTGGTGGTCACAAACAATAAAATCAATATTTTTTTCTCCTGCATACCTGATCTTGTCTATGGCCTTGATGCCGCAATCCAAGGCTATGATAAGGGTGACCCCGTTATCCGACGCATAATCGATGCCTTGAAAAGAAACGCCATAACCCTCTTCATAACGGTCCGGGATATAGGTAGCTACATGCGGATAGAAACTCTGGAGATACGAAGACATCAATGCTACCGACGTCGTACCGTCCACATCATAATCGCCGTATACGAGGATGTTCTCTTCGTTTTTGACAGCCTGTTCTATACGACGGACGGCCTTGTCCATATCCCGCATAAGGAACGGGTCGTGGAGATGGTCGAGAGATGGTCGGAAAAAGCGTTTGGCCTCTTCGAAGGTCTCTATATTGCGCTGTATGAGCAAGGTTGCAATAATAGAGTCCACACCGAGAGATGCGGCCAGTTGGCTTATTTTTTCCCTGTCCGGTTGTGGTTTTATGGTCCAGCGCATAGCATTTATTCCTTTAATCGTATCCTGTTCTTAAAAATTTCCTTTCCCTTAACAAGTACCCGTATATAACATCGCATTTTCGGAAGATAAGAAAGGTCGTAGGTAAAACTGCCCCTGCTCAACTTCGTGTAATGGTGTTCTTCCAGGATGTGATCCTCGTTTTCCTGTTCTGTGATGAGTACTTTTACATCTTCTTCCGTGTTCGCAAAGTAATCGAGAGTAACAGGGCCGTCTGTCCGTGCGGGAAAAACGGCTATTGATGGTTCCGGATCTATCCGGTAAGGCATCCCTTGTTTCACGGTAAAATTGTAGCGGATACTACTTCCGAAATCCGATTCGAACTGCCGGATTGCCTGCCCGAGGGTATCGAGCAATTTTACCGAGCCCCTGCCCTCTTTGGTGTGGTACCAGAATTCCAGTCCGTTACCGGCACGGTCCTCCGTCGTAAATATATAGTTACCGTCCGGAAGGGCCAGGGTATCCCTGTAAAGCGTATCCGGCTTTAAGGAAGTGCTGTCTTTTTCAAAGAGGATATTGTCGAAACTGTCCGTAATCCGGTAACTGTTTTGTCCCGGGTTTTTATTGGTCTTAAAATATACGACAATATCTTTCGGAAATATATCGGGCCTTTTATAGGTTGAGGTTTTGCTGTTGTCACCCGGAAAACCGTCTTTTTTGCCATTGGGGCGGGACAACGCTACCGTAAAAACAGCGGAATCTTTCGCACTGAAAATCTCCTCGGGAAGGGTTATGACTGCCGTTTCCCCGAAAGGGATATTTCCCTTCCATTTAAAAGTTTTTTGCTTTTCTCCCCCGATAAAGTATTTGACGAGCATGGATCGAAGCGGATTTTCCCCGTTGTTTTTTACCCTGATAACCGGCAGTCCGCCGTTGGGATTTTCTCTTCCGTGCCCTGCTTCGTCGGAGGGAGACAATATATCCGTCAAGGTGACGTCGTTTCTGGCAGCTACCTTAGCGTATTCTATAATATAGGCGGTAATATGCTCCTGGGCACTCGGATTGTCAGTAGTGTAAGGCTCCATATCCACATCGAGGGTATAGTCTGCTCCGGGGGTAACAGCCAGTTGATATTCATCGGGTTGCAGCAGGTAACCGGGGCACCAGTTGGCCCGGTCGAATATCCAGGTTCCTGCCTGGGGATACAGCGGATTTTCCCCGCAGGCCATCCAGATGTTTTTACGGTTTATAAGGTTTCCGTTCCACTTGATATCCCGGTATTTGTCGCAGAATTCCCCGCAGCCGTTCCTGTCCATGCCATGGCCCGTATGATGCAGTTTCAGACGAGCGAAAACCGTTTCGGGTGTTGCTTTTATGGTAACGGGTTTCAGGTGGCTTTCTATAGGGTTTTCCTCATTGCCGTAATCGTAAATGCCGTCATAGACTTTATGAATGGCAGCAGGTTCTGCTACCGGGCTGCCTTTCATAATTTCAAAATCAACCGTTACTTTCCACCCTCTTGTCTTATTGTCTTCATAACCGGTATGGACATAATCTATGAGGACACTGTCCCTGAGGATACTATTGAAATCGGTAACATCTACTTTCCAGTCGAATTTCCACTCGTCGCGGAATCTTCCTCCGTATGGGGTGAGCATCCGGGCTATTTCGTAATTGAGTGTGTCTCCCCTTACGCCCCCGGTTTGCTTTACGATTACGTAGTCCAGGTAATCCCAGTCCGCGCACCGCATACCGTCCGGGCACTCGAATGTGAGTCGTAGTATGACCGAACGTATATCCTCTTCCCGATCCGGAAAAACCGCCCACCTCGGGTAACTGTTAGTGCCTTTTGAGGGGTCGGTGACCACGGTTTCTCCTTTGTGGGACACGACATGATGAATTTGTTGTGCGAATAAATTTCCACCGGTTCCCAGGCAAAAGAGGGCGACGAGCAGGAGTTGCTTCATAATTGTATATGTCCCTTATTTTTGATGAAAAAAGGTCTTAATGTTCATTTTGGCAAAGTGACGGAACATTTCCATGACCCCGCAGTATTTTTCCACAGACAGGTCTACTGCCCTTTGTAATTTTTTTTCGTCGAGATTGTTACCGTGAAAGTGATATTCCACAGTAACTTCACGGTAATATTTGGGGTGTTCGTCCGTGAGTTCCGCATCTATTTCAATCACAAAGTCATCTACTTCCAGTTTCATTTTTTTGATAAGGGAAGCGACATCCAGCCCGGAGCATCCGGCCACTGCAGAAAGCATTAATGCTTTGGGGCGTAAACCTTCTCCTTTTCCTCCGTCTTCGGGACTTGCATCTATTTTCAGTGTCCCGGCAGGGTTGGTGGATTCAAAAGCCATATCGCCGAGCCATTTTGTAGTGACGTGATTTGTCATTATCTTAATTTTTTATGAGTTTGAAGACTCCAAAAGTACGATTTTAATCAGGAAAAAGGAACGCTTTCCGGAGAGGTTCCGTTACTGTAAGGTTTTGCCCGGATACCCGTGCCGGCAAAAAGCTAAAGTTTGTAAAGGGGGCAGGTATCCCTGGCTATTTTGGCTATTTTTGCGGGAAAATAATAATTGATATGAAAAAAATACTGTTGTTGGTTTTTGCGATTACCGGTTTTGTGTTTACTTCCTGTAGTAATGATGATGATTCCGTATCTCCGGAAAAGGCTATAGAAGGTATCTGGGAAGCGAAAAATTATCATTTTATCCGTTACAAGGACGGGGAGAGGGTAAGTGAAACAGAAAATCTCTATGATGAAAACAATGTGCTGGAACTGCGTTTTCGTGAAGATGGGTCCTTTGTGCATTATTACCGTGAAAACGGAGGAGAAGACGAAGGGTCTTACACAGGGACGTATACCATTGATGAAGATGAGATCATCATGGTGTACAAAGACAGTGAAGGTGGAGAGAAACTGAAGAGGGCGCAGTATGTGATCTCAAAGCGGTCACTTACTATGGTTGTGGATGAGGTTAGTTCGCAGGGCGGTTCCGTTTACCGGGAAGTCACTACAACGGAATACCATAAGATGTAATGTGGTGTAAATGCGGAAGGTAAAATTTTGCAGGGGTTAAATATTTCACAAAAAAACATGTGGAAATCATTTCCATATCTGTACAAAAAATATATCTTTGCACCGCGAAAAAAATATCTTGTTAACACAAGGGGAGAATCCCCGGAGAATGCAGAAGCAGGCAAGATTGTTTCAGTATGTAAAAAGCTACACATTAAAGATTTAAGTAATGTCGAAAGTTACAGGTAAAGTTGCACAAATCATTGGTCCGGTTGTAGACGTCGCGTTTGCTGCGGATTCCGAACTCCCGAAAATTTACGATTCCCTGGAAATTACCCGGGGAGATGGCTCCAAACTCGTTCTGGAGGTTCAGTCACACATTGGTGAAGATACCGTAAGGACTATCTCTATGGACTCTACAGACGGTCTGAGCAGGGGAACAGAAGTGGTTGCAACCGGAAACCCGATACAAATGCCTATCGGAGATGATGTTTACGGACGTCTCTTTAACGTAATAGGCGATGCTATTGACGGTTTGGGAAATTTACCGAAAGAAGGGGATCATGGTTTACCTATCCACAGGGAAGCTCCTAAATTTGACGAGCTGTCCACCTCCACCGAAGTTTTATTTACCGGGATTAAGGTAATCGACCTTATCGAGCCTTATGCAAAAGGAGGAAAGATCGGTCTGTTCGGTGGTGCGGGTGTTGGTAAAACCGTTTTGATCCAGGAGCTTATCAATAACATAGCCAAGGGGCACGGAGGATTATCCGTATTTGCGGGTGTAGGTGAAAGGACCCGTGAGGGGAATGACCTTCTGCGGGAAATGCTGGAATCCGGGATTATCAAATACGGAGATGATTTTCTTCACTCTATGGAAGAAGGCGGATGGGACCTCAGCAAGGTAGATAAAGCTACCATGAAAGAGTCCAAGGCGACTTTCGTATTCGGACAGATGAACGAACCTCCCGGAGCACGTGCAAGGGTGGCACTTTCCGGTCTTACCATAGCGGAGTATTTCCGTGACGGTGCCGGTGACGGACAGGGAAAAGACGTACTTTTCTTCGTAGATAATATCTTCCGTTTTACCCAGGCAGGTTCCGAAGTATCCGCGCTGCTCGGACGTATGCCTTCGGCGGTAGGGTACCAGCCTACATTGGCAACCGAAATGGGGGCCATGCAGGAGCGTATTACGTCCACCAAAAAAGGTTCCATTACTTCCGTACAGGCGGTATATGTACCTGCGGATGACCTTACGGACCCGGCGCCGGCAACTACATTTGCCCACCTGGATGCTACGACTTCATTGTCCCGTAAAATTGCTGAATTGGGTATCTATCCCGCAGTGGACCCGCTGGAATCTACATCCAGGATTATGTCTCCCGAAATTTTAGGAAAAGATCATTATGAATGTGCACAGCGAGTAAAGCAGATTCTTCAGAAATATAAGGAGTTACAGGATATCATTGCGATCCTTGGTATGGAAGAATTATCCGAAGAAGATAAACTGGTAGTTTCAAGGGCGCGGCGTGTACAACGTTTCCTGTCTCAGCCATTCCATGTTGCGGAACAATTTACCGGATTACAGGGAGTGCTGGTGGATATAAAAGATACTATCAAAGGCTTTAACATGATTATGGACGGGGAATTGGATCACCTTCCGGAAGCTGCCTTCAACCTTAAAGGTACCATTGAGGAAGCTATCGAAGCCGGGGAGAAAATGCTTGCTGAAGCTTAGAATTGCTGTACGGTTGTAAACCGCAGACACTATAAATCGTAAAGATAAAGAATATATGTATTTAGAGATAGTATCACCTGAAGCTATCTTGTTTAGCGGAGAAGTAACCTCGGTTGCGGTTCCCGGAATAAACGGGGAGTTCCAGATGTTGAAAGATCACGCGCCTATCGTATCTCTTTTAGGGAAAGGCAATGTGAAAATTTACGGAGATGTAAAGATCAGGGAAGAATTTCAGGGTAGGTTCTCCAAAGGGGAGAAGAACGAAATACTGTTGCCGATCAACTCCGGTACTATTGAAATGAAAAACAACAGGGTGATTGTCCTTGCGGATTAATCGCGCTTAGGGAAAACAATAAAAATCCCCGGATGTGAGTCCGGGGATTTTTTTATGCTTTTTGTAATGTGATTTCCGGTCTTTTACAAAGTTCCCCGCAATTCCTGTTCCCTTTCGATAGCTTCAAACAGGGCTTTGAAGTTCCCTTTCCCGAAAGATTGTGCTCCTTTTCTCTGAATGATCTCGAAGAACATAGTAGGTCTGTCCAGTATGGGCTTCGTGAATATCTGGAGAAGATAGCCTTCGTCGTCCCGGTCGATCAGGATATCGAGTTCTTTAAGGGGTTCCAGGTCTTCGTCTATTTCCCCCACCCTGTCCAGAATGGTTTCGTAATATGTTTTCGGAACTTTGAGGAATTCCACTCCGCGGTTGCGCAATTGTGTTACGGTTTCGATAATATTGTCGGTGGCAACGGCTATGTGTTGCACACCTGCGCCATTGTAGAAATCGATATATTCCTCGATCTGTGATTTTTTTCTTCCTTCTGCCGGTTCGTTAATAGGAAATTTGATCCTGCCGTTACCGTTGCTCATCACCTTGCTCATAAGTGCGGTATATTCGGTAGAAATATCCTTGTCGTCGAAAGAAATAAGCTGGGCAAAGCCCATGACCTTGGCATAGAACTCACACCACTTGTTCATCTCGTTCCAGCCCACGTTGCCCACCATATGATCTATATATTTAAGTCCTGCGGCTTCCGGCTTATATGCAGGTGACCAAGGTTTGAACCCGGGCATGAAAACTCCCTTGTAATCCTTCCGTTCTACGAATATATGAACGGTTTCCCCGTAAGTATGTATCCCGGAAAGTACAACTTTGCCCTGTTCGTCTTCTATGGTTTTGGGCTTCATATAGCTTTCGGCACCGCGTTTGGTAGTTTCTTCATAGCTTTTGGTGGCATCGTCAACCCATAAAGCTACTACTTTCACTCCGTCACCGTGGGCATCGATATGCCTGTTGATATCTCCGCCAGATTGCAGGGGAGACGTCAGTACGAGACGTATTTTATCCTGTTGCAGTACATAAGATACCCTGTCCTTTACACCGGTTTCCAGCCCGGCATAAGCTACCGGCTGAAAGCCCCAGGCGGCTTGGTAATAATGTGCGGCCTGCTTGGCATTGCCAACGTATAGTTCTACATAATCCGTCCCCAGTATCGGCAGGAAATCTTCTGCCTGGGGAACTGTTTTTTCGAGATGAAGAGATGTATTATCGGTTTTCATTTTTTTTAAATTTGTTAATTAGTCAATTAGTTAATGTGCCAATTGGCGGCGGGTTCGGACAGGTAATTTCTTCCTGTTTTGGATGTGGTGATGATTTTGTTTAATATCTTGAGGATTTTAAATACCTCATAAAGCAATTCTTTACAATGGGGATAACTCTTAATGGCTTCACATAAGAATAACCAATATTCGGTTTCGTCAGCTTCTTTTGCAGCTATTTTCATTTTGTGGATAAAATCAGCTTTGCTTTCCGCATTTTGTGCTTCTTTTATATTAGCACCGATGAAAGTTCCGGATTTCATGATTTGCCTGGCAAGAACATATTTCCTCCTTTCTTGCGGAAGTTCAGCATATTGAACAACTTTAACAGCAAAATTAAATGATTTTACGAGGATAATATTACCCTTGTATTTTTCATTGAAAGTCATCGGTTAAAATTTTAATGAATACGTTCTTTAATCAATTAGTCAATGTGATCATGTGCCAATTTGATAATTAACACATTGCCTAATTGGCACGTTATCGAATTATTCCACCCAGGATTTGTGATAGGAGTCATCCGCAATTTTCATGGCATCTTCCGTCAGCATCAGCGGCTTAAAGGTATCTACCATTACAGCAAGCTCATCCGTTTTTTCCTTTCCGATACTGCGTTCCACGGCACCGGGATGCGGGCCGTGGGGAATGCCTGCCGGGTGCAGGGAAATATGTCCGGCGGCAATATCGTTCCTGCTCATAAAATCGCCGTCTACGTAATAGAGCACTTCGTCGCTGTCTATATTGCTGTGATTGTACGGTGCCGGAATACTCTCCGGATGGTAATCGTATAATCTGGGCACAAAACTGCAAACCACGAAAGCATCGGTCTCGAAGGTTTGGTGCACCGGCGGCGGCTGGTGTATACGCCCGGTTATGGGTTCGAAATCATGAATGGAAAAAGCGTACGGGTAATTAAAGCCGTCATACCCGACGACATCAAAGGGATGTGTGGCATATACCACATCGAAGATCTCATTTTTCTTTTTGATCTTTACCAGGAATTCTCCCTTTTCGTCATGAGTTTCCAGTTCCTGTGGCTGGCGTATATCCCGCTCGCAGTAAGGTGAATGTTCCAGCAATTGCCCGAACCAGTTGCGATATTTTTTCGGAGTGTAGATCGGGCGGTGCGATTCCACGATAAAAAGGCGATTGTCTTCGGAACCTGCACTGAGCGAGGTCGAAGTGTCGAAATCCATTTTATAGATGGTCCCCCTGGGAACAAGCAGGTAATCGCCGTATTTGAAATCGAGATTTCCCAGGTGTGTCCGGAGTTTGCCTTTTCCTTTGTGAATGAAGATCAGTTCGTCCGCATCTGCGTTTTTATAGAAATAGTCTTTGGTGGACTGTTCGGGTGCCGCCAGGATAATGCTGCAGTCACTATTGGTGAGCACTGTTTTCCTGCTTTGCAGGTAATCGTTCTCCGGAGTTATTTTAAATCCGTGAAAGCGATAGGATTTAATATTGTTGCCTACTGCGATCTTCGGCGCGACATCAACCGAATTTTTTATTTCTTTTACTTGGGTAGGCCGGTGCTCGTGGTAAATATTAGAGGACATACCGTCAAAGCCGACCGTGCCGAATAATTGTTCGTAATAAAGGCTGCCGTCCGGTTTACGGAATATGGTATGTCTTTTATGGGGTATTTTGCCCAGTTTGTGATAAAATGGCATAACATGGTATTTAGGTTAAACTTTTTTGAAAATACAAAAGTTCACCTCCCTCATTCCGGACTGCGTTTTATGAGGAATTGTAAATATGCTAATAATCCTTGCCAAATGGGTTTCATCGTATACAAATATCGGAAAATATTTGCGGAGTATGAAATTGCGGTAAGTACTATTTTTTGACGCTATCGTTAATATACTGAAGGGTATTTTATTTTTATTTGGTAATATCTCAGAAATAACGTGAAGGTTTTAATATTGTTATGGGGGAATATGAATATCTGTGTTTATAGCCCGGCAATATTCCGTCTGTAATAAATTTTTGAAAATTTTAGTATATGGAAAATCTTAAAAAGAGTACCTTTGTTCCGATAAAAAGCAGATCGTTGCGAAAAGTATTCACCATATTACTAAGTCTTTATGTGCTGGCGCTGGCCGTGACACCTTGTTCGGATACAGTGACTCCCGATCCGCATGATGACAGCCTTACGGAAGTACATTGTGATGTGGACAGTAAAGATACCGGTCATCTGGACTGTACGCCTTTTTGCACCTGTGCCTGCTGCGGGATTGTAATTTCCCTGGAAACTCTTCCCGTTTATCCCGATTTTAAAACTGTTGAGAATTACACTCCTAATTTCCCTCTGCATTATTCTTTTCCGAGGGAATATCACCATTCCGTTTTACAACCGCCTCAATTGGTTTAACATTTTCTGATAGGACGGATTTCGCCGGAAATGTGCGGAATCCTATTTGTTAAATGTTAAACATAATTGAATTTGCATGATTGATAAGATCATCGGCTTTTCTATTAAGAACAAAATTATTGTGTTCTTGATGGTAATAGCCATTATCGGTGGCGGATGGTATGCCGTGAAGACCATCAACCTGGATTCTGTTCCCGATATAACCAACAACCAGGTACAGATCATTACCGTAGCCCCAAACCTGGGCACGGAAGACATTGAGCAATTTGTAACTTATACGGTAGAACTCGCCGTTTCCAATCTCCCCGGGGTGGAAGAAATACGGTCAGTGTCCCGTTTTGGGCTTTCCGTAGTTACTGTTGTATTCAGAGATGATATGGGGACCTACCTCCCCAGGCAACTGGTAAGTGAAAAACTTTCCGAAGTAAAAGAAGAAATTCCCGCGGGTTTCGGGGAGCCTTCAATGGGGCCTATCACTACCGGGCTCGGTGAAATATACCAGTATACCATAGTCCCGGAAAAGGGATATGAAGACGACTATTCCCCTACTGAACTCCGGTCGGTCCAGGACTGGATCGTAAAGCGGCAAATGGCCCTGTTACCCGGAGTAGTCGAGGTCAATTCATTCGGGGGAAAAGTCAAACAGTACGAGGTAACTTTAAGCCCGGCAAAGCTTAACAGCGCGGGGGTGTCCATTCACGAAGTATATGAGGCTTTGCAGAAAAACAACGCCAATACCGGAGGAGCATACATAGAGAAAGGCCATATGGCCAACTTTATCCGGGGAGAAGGGCTTATCAAATCCCTCGACGATATACGGAATATCGTTATAAAAACCGTAAACGGACAGCCTGTACTTATCAGTTCGGTCGCCGAAAACGTCCGTTTCGGAAGCCAGGTGCGCTATGGCGCCGTAACACGCGATGGTGAAGGAGAGGCTGTAGGAGGCATGGTTCTATTGCTCAAGGGGGAGAATTCCAATAAAGTGATACAGGATGTGAAAAATCGTGTAACGGAGATCGAAAAATCCCTTCCCGAAGGACTTACCATCAAACCTTTTATAGACAGGAGCGACTTGATTCAACGAACTACGGACACGGTAACCAAAAATCTTGTGGAAGGGGCGTTGATCGTCATTTTTGTCCTGGTATTGTTGCTGGGTAGTTTCCGCGGAGGGCTCCTGGTGGCTTCCGTGATACCGTTGTCTCTCTTTGTAGCCCTTATCCTGATGAAAGTATTCGGGGTCTGGGCTAACCTGATGTCCCTGGGGGCTATCGATTTTGGTATCATTGTGGACGGGGCGGTGATTATCGTTGAAGGGGCGGTGCACTTCATAGAAAAAAGGCTTGGTAATAAAACAAAATCGCTGACCGGGCAGGAAATGGATACCATTGCTTACGAATCCGGCAGCCAGATGATGAATTCCGCTTTTTTCGGGCAGCTGATCATCCTTATCGTTTTTGCCCCTATTTTATTCCTTACCGGGGTAGAAGGCAAGATGTTCCAGCCGATGGCCTATACTTTCGGATTTGCCATGATCGGGGCTATAGTACTGTGCCTTACGTACGTGCCCGCCATGTCGGCATTATTTCTGAAACCATCAAAAGGGAATACGAGGTTTTACCGCTTTGAACGGGTTATTAAGAATACGGGAGACAGGATTATTAATTTCTGCCAGGATGCATATCGTCCCGTATTGATAAAGGCACTTAAGGCCTGGAAGGCCGTGATCATCTTTTCGATAGTGCTCCTCGGGATATCCGTTTTTGTTTTCAGTCGTATGGGAGGGGAATTCCTGCCCAGGCTGGATGAAGGTGATATGGCCATGCAGGTTTTGCTCCGTCCGGGCAGTTCCTTGTCCGAAAGCATATCTGCTACAACGAAGGTAGAAAAAATAGTGACCTCTTTCCCGGAAGTAAAGACGATGGTTTCCCGTATAGGGGTTGCCGATATTCCCACCGATCCCATGCCTATGGACATTGCCGATTGTATCCTTACCCTTGAAAAAGACAAATCCAAATGGACAACGGTAGAAACCAGGGAAGAACTCATAGAAAGAATAAAAGAGGCCATAGAGGTTATCCCCGGCATAAATACCGTATTTACACAACCTGTGGAATTGAGGTTCAACGAGCTTCTCACGGGAGTAAGGGAGGATATTGCCATAAAACTGTACGGAGAGGACCTGGGAGTACTTGCCGAAAAAGCGGAACAAATGGCGCGTATTATCCGGAGTGTTGACGGTGTGGGCGACGTGCGACCTGAAGCCACATCCGGTCTCCCCCAGATGACGGTAAGCTATAATCGCCAAAAGATGGCCAAGTACGGACTTACCATAGAAAAACTGAACACCTATATCAGCACGGCATTTGCCGGCCGGACGGCCGGGTCGGTATTTGAGGGAGAAAGGCGTTTTGACCTTGTACTCCGGTTTGATGAACTGTTCCGTAAGGATATCAGCAACCTCCGCAATCTGTATGTGGACCTTCCCGGAGGAGGACAGATACCCATACAGGAAGTGGCGGAAATAGATTTTAAACCGGGACCCATGCAAATAAGCCGCGATAATACATCCCGCAGAGTATCGGTAGGAGTCAATGTAAGGGGCAGGGATGTGCAGTCGCTCGTGGAAGAGATTCAGGAAAAGATGGATGCGGAACTGGATCTCCCGCCCGGATATTATATCAAATACGGAGGTGCTTTTGAAAACCTTCAAAGAGCCAAGGACCGGCTAACCCTTGTTGTGCCCATTGTGCTGGGCATGATATTTATCCTGCTCTATTTTGCCCTGAAGTCCCTGTCGCAAACCGTTATGATCTATATGGCAGTTCCATTGGCCGCGATAGGGGGAATACTTTCCCTATGGCTACGGGGAATGCCTTTCAGCATATCTGCCGGGGTGGGGTTTATCGTGCTCTTCGGTGTTGCCGTGCTTAACGGATTGGTACTGATAAGCCGCTTCAACAGCCTTAAAGAAGAAGGAGTGCCGGATATAAAAGAACGTATCCTCCGGGGGACAAAGGAACGATTGCGTCCTATAATCCTTACGGCACTGACCGATGTGCTCGGTTTCTTTCCCATGGCGGTTTCTGCCTCTGCAGGTGCGGAGGTACAGCGCCCTCTCGCAACCGTAGTTATAGGGGGATTGGTTACGGCTACACTGCTTACCCTGATCGTGGTGCCCGTTCTATATTACATTATGGAAAACAGAAAATTAAAAGAAACGGAAAACGGAATGAAGAACAGGAATATTTTACCCGGCATAGGGCTACTGCTTTTACTTTTTCTTCCCGGCACAATGCATGCGCAACAGTCGCCGGAGATTATTTCGCTGAAAGAGGCACTTTCCAGGGCTTTGGGTGACCATCCGGGAATAAAACAGGCAGAACTGTCCGTGGAACAGAAAAAAGTATTACGGGCTACAGCTTTCGATCCCGGCCAGACCACTGTCAGTACCGGAGGTGAAGAATACGGAGGAGCGGACAGAATACGCAATACCTTAACTATCGGGCAAAGTAATATTGATGTTTTTGGCACCATGGCCAAATCAGCGCTTAATAAAGCCCGTGTTGCAGAAGAGAGCGGAAGACTTGATGTGGTCCGGCTTAATATGGCCATGGAAGTGTACAGCGCTTATTACAATGCGGTGAATGCACGGGAAAAACTAAAACTTGCCGTACAGATGGACAGTATCTACAGTAATTTTCTGAAAGCAGCACGATTGCGTTACGAAACGGAGGCGACCACGAAACTGGAGCTTCTTGCAGCCGAGGGGCAATACGGGAGAATAGCGGCGAGGAAAATAGAAGCGGAAAACGATTATAAAAAGGAATTGAACACCTTGAACCGCTGGATACTTAAGGAAAACCCTTTTGAAGTGAAAGATGCCACAGCTTTGTTCATGGAACAGGCAGGAGTGCGGGAAACATGGGAAAAAAGGGTGAAGGAACATCCGGTTATACAGCTTGCACAATTGGAAACGGAGACGCAGAAATCCTTGTGGCGTACGGAAAAAGCAGGTTTTTTACCCAAGTTGAATGCTTCGTATGGTTGGCAGGAAATAGCAGGGCAAAGCGGATTTTACTCGTGGAATCTCGGAATATCCGTACCCTTGTTTTTCTGGAACCGAAATGCAGAAGTCAAAGCGGCAAAAGTGCAGGTAGCGATAGCAAAGGAGCAACTGGCACAACAGCAGATAGACCTGCAGACCCGGGTGAGTACACTGCTGAACGATTATGATAAGCTGAGTGCCATGGTAAAACTATACCGGGAACAGCTATTGCCATTGGCGCTGGAACAGGTTGCCGCAGCAGAACTGAGCTATCGGGAAGGAGAGATCGATTACGTCTCTTTTATTCAGAACCTGAATAATGCCAAGGAGGTACAGAATGTTTACCTGGACCGCCTTCGCGAATACAATACGACCGTGATACAGCTCAAATATCTTTTAGAACCCGGCACCATAGTAAGCAATAACCCCGGGACGAGCAAGGAAAACTAAAAAAGGTATAAAGTAAAGACACACGGCCGTGTGTCTCAATCGTTGTGCGTCTCAGCCGCCGTAGTCTCTCAACAGTATAAAAAGAAAAAATAATGAAAACAATCCGATTAATAATTTTTATCACCGTAACGCTCTGTCTTACCGCCTGCGGTAAGACCAAAGAGAAGGATACCGATAAGGCTTCTGAAGCCCGGAAAATAACAATCACGGAAGAACAGGATCATCCCGAAGAAAATACAGTAACCCTGACCGGGGCGCAGCGGAAAGCCATAAACCTGAAACTGGGGAATCTTACCGCGGTTGACCTGGACGGGACCATAAAGGTTACGGGCGAGCTGGAATTGTATCCAGAAGACAAAGCGACAGTCGGCTCTTTTATAGACGGGAATATAAGTAGTGTACTGGTAAAACCCGGAGAAAAAGTAAAAAAAGGGCAGGTGCTTGCTTATATCGAAGACCCTGCATTTATCGACCTGCAGGCCGACCTCAGGGAACTCCAGAGCGAATATGAATATCTCGCCCGGGAATTTGAACGGCAGAAAAAATTGTATGAGAATGAAGTGGCGTCCGGGAAGAACTTCCAGCGGATCACATCCGATTATAAGTCGGTTACGGCGAGACTGGAAAGTACGAAAGCCAAATTACGATTGCTCCGGATAAATCCCGAAGCCATTATAAATGGCAGAACTTATAGTGCCCTTCCTGTCGTATCTCCGATAAAAGGTTATGTGAGAGAAATAGAAGTGACCATAGGACAGCGGATTACTACCGGAAATAGGCTTTTCCATATTATAGACAAAGAAAATATCCATGCCGACCTGCTGGTGTATGAAAAGGACCTGGACAAAATCAGGGAAGGACAGGAAGTAACTCTGTATATTGCCAATGATCGTGACAGGCCTGTAAAAGGAAAGATAACGGAAATCGGTAAAAATTATGAAAGTACGATCAGGGCGGTACGAATGCATGCCAGTCTGGAGGGGAATAAAGCACCTTTTGTGCCCGGAATGTTCGTAGAGGGATTGATTGCTGTGGAAAACATGAAAACGACCGCCTTGCCGGAACCGGCTGTAGTAGAAGATGAAGGGAAAAAGTACATTTTTTTAAAAAAAGAGAGTACGGGAGATACGGAAGAGGACGGAGATGAGCATGAAGTACACGAAGCTGAGGAAGCAGGGCAGGAAAAATGGATTTTTGCCAGGACGGAAGTTGTAACGGGAGCTACTATGGAAGGCTGGATAGAGATAACCCCCTTGGATACCATTCCGGAAAGGGCTGAAGTGGTAACGGAAGGTGCTTATTACCTGCTTGCGGAAATGAAAAAAGGAGAGACAGAGCACTCGCACTGATCCCGGGTACATAGGAATAAAAGAAAAAGCTCCGGGGATTATACTTTCCCGGGGCATATGTATTTTTAAGGAGATCCGTAGATATTGTTTATGCCTGCATCGGCCACTTTTTGGTATACGAAGTGTTACCGATGTTTATTTCCTTGGCTGATATAACGATTTCCGTAGTCATGGGTTCGTCACCTATAGCCCGGAATTTCTCGTGATAACGGATACAGTATCCTTTTTTGAAGGAAGTAGTGCGCATACGGCTCATCCCGTCCCGTTTGTAAAAAATAAGTTTTCCGTCTTTGGTCTGGGAGTTGCTGATGACCCAGTCGGAAAAATTATCTTTCATATCGGTTTCCAGTACCAGGCGAATTTCACCGCCTTTGGCATTGGTAGAGGGTTTTCCGTTATGGTCCGTACCCTTTTCTACCCGGATATCATATTCCAGGATGTTATAGGATACTTCATCGATTTCAAACTTGGCTAGAAAAGACATAAGCTATTGGGTTAATACATGGAATGCAGTTATTTTTTCAGAATATTAACGGAAATAAAGGGAGCCGCACGGACTCCCTTTGATAGTAATATTTGATTGGCTCGCTTATTACAATATCAAATGAGAAATGAAATGCTATACCCATTCGTTGATGTGCTCTCCGCCGCCACTGGCGATAATACGGCACGATATGGTAAAAGTTTCCGTAAGAGGATTGTCACCGTTATGGTCAAAATTCTCCCGGTATTTAACGAGATAGCCTTCGGTGAAGTTCACTTCACGGAGTTTGGCATCCGTATCGCGTTTAATATAAGTGATTACTCCGTTCTTACGTTCGAAGTTATTGGTCATCCACTCGAAGAAGAAAGAATCTCCGGTGGATTCTACAGTGAGGTTAATCCGTCCCCCGCGGGTTATGGAAGAAGGGCGTCCGGTAGCATCTACTTCCTGTGCCAGGTCATAATTGGCATTCAGAATATTGACTTTCTTGCCGCCAACAGATAAAGTTGCTTTAAATGACATAATACTTAAAATTTAAAGAATTAAGGTTAACTAATAAAAATACCAAATCAAATATTTAACTATATAGAGCCTGCAAGATATTAAATGCGAATATATTATGCAATGTTCAGTGTTAAGAAAGTGTTGTTTTTCTGTTTTGTAAAGTGAGAAATATAACCGGGGAAAGTAGTCTGCATGAAGATATCTCTGTTGAAATATCCTCAGGGTATTTGCTTTACCAGGTATATGTATACGGGGAAATGGTCGCTGTATCCGCCCGAATATCTTCCGTTGGCATAACTCCTCAGCGGGTAGCCTTTATAGGGGCCTGTCGGTGTGAGCAGATAGCGTTTGTTATAAATGCCCGCTTTCCAGTACCGATAAGAGGATTTGTCCTTTTTAAGGAATTCAGCCGTAAAGAATATCTGGTCGAACAAATGCCATTGATCCCGGTGGGCAAGGGTTCCGAGGCCCTTTTGTGCCATTTTTTCCATAGGATTAAAAAGTTCTCCGTCTTTTATTCCCGCTTTTCTTGTTCTGGTCTTCAGTATTCTTTTTAAACTTGGATCGGCAGGATCATCATTGAGGTCGCCCATACTGATAATTTTTGCAGAAGGGTTTACTGTAAGCAGGGAATCTATGATCTTTTTATTGAGTTCCGCAGCTGCTATCCGGTTTGGCCTGCTCTTCTTTTCCCCTCCGTAGCGGGAAGGCCAGTGATTGACTATGAGATGAACAGGTTCACCGTCCAGGATACCGCTGACCAGAAGCTGATCTCTGGTGTATATTCTGTAACCTTCCTCGGTGTATATTTTTAAAGGAACATTGCTGAAGCTGATAGGAGTAAAAATTTTTTTCCTGTACAATAAAGCGACATCTATGCCGCGATGGTCGGGAGAGTCGAAATGGATGATCCCGTAATCGTATCTGCTCAGGGTGCTATTGCTGACGAGGTCGTGCAGTACATTCCCGTTCTCTATTTCTGCCAGGCCTATAACGTCCGGAGCTGTTCCGGTAACTTCCGCCCCGATTTCGGAAATCACCCGGGCCAGTTTGGATATTTTATCCGCATAACGTCTGGAAGTCCATTTGTAAGCCCCGGAAGGTGTCCTGTCCGCATCGGAATCCGAACTCTGAATGGTATCGAAAAGATTTTCTGCATTGTAAAAAGCGATGGTTTTTACAGTGTACTTTTTCTGAGCGGAAACCATCTGCAGAGAAAATGTTGCGGCAAAAAGTAAAAGAAGTGCAGGTTTTGTCATGTTGAGATATGAGTAGCGTGAAATACGATTATCGGGAGAAAGATAGAAAAAGTATCCGTAGGCATAAAGATCATCAAAATCTAAACCTGCTGAATTACAGTGTTTTTGGGGGCTTCGGCTATTATAGAAAAATTTTATGCTGAAAAATTGGGACTCCTTTCATTCTGTGGTGTAGAATTAAATAGGGGGTATAGTATAATGTATTGAAAGCCTGTACTCCAACTAAAAACAAACCGGAACATGAAACAAAAACTACTACTACTGTTTTTATTACCATACATACATTGTGGTTTCGGACAGACATTTTCCCGTGTCAAGGGAAGGATACTGGACTATCGTACCCGGGTCCCGCTGAAAGACATTCACATCCGTATCGAGGGAACCGCACACAGGCAGCGTAGCGGAACGGATGGTACGTTTGTCTTCGGCGGGATATCTCCGGGTCATTTTTCACTTCGTATCAGTGCAGACGGATATCTTACCAGGACTTTTCCCGTAATTGTTACAGAGAAGGAAGATGTGGATATAGGAGATGTGTTCCTGGAAGAGGATATCTCCGGAGAAATGTCAGAGACCCTTGCCATTATAACAGATAACGAACTGGCAGATGATGAGAGCGGGGCGGATGTTGCATCCGGCATATTACAGGCTACGAGAGACGTATACCTGCAAAGGGCGGCGTTTGATTTCAGCCAGGCCTTTTTCAAGGTAAGGGGCTACGATTCCAGGGAAGGTATTGTAATGCTTAATGGCGTTCCCATGAACAGAATGTTCAACGGCAGGCCCCAATGGAATAACTGGGGCGGTCTGAATGATGTCACCAGGAGCCAGGAACTCTTTTTCGGGTTGTCCCCCTCTCCGTATCATTTCGGGGGAGTACTGGGCAGTACCAATATCATTATGAGAGCTTCGGAATACAGGCCGGGTCTCCGGATATCGTCGTCCGCATCCAACAGGTTTTACAATGGCAGATTGATGGCTACATATAGTTCGGGCATGCAGGAGAATGGTTTGGCATATACTCTATCTGCTTCCAGGCGATGGGCGGGAGAAGCGTATATAGACGGTACTCTGTACGATGCCTGGTCCTTTTTCGGTGCGGTTGAATACCGTTTTAACGAGAGAAACAGTCTTCAGTTTCTGGGGATCTATGCGCCCAATCGCAGGGGAAGTTCGGCGGCGATAACAGGGGAAGTGTTTGATATGGCAGGAAGAAAATATAATCCGTATTGGGGCATGCAGGATGGTGATATCCGTAATTCCAGGGAAAGAAAAATAGAAGAACCGGTGGCGTTGCTGTCCTATTTCCATGAAAGCGACAATTTCCGGCTTTCGGTGGGAGCTTCCTGGCAGTCCGGGACCTATGGAAGGGGCAGGCTTGGATATTACAACGCCCCGAACCCGGACCCGGTTTATTACCGTTATTTACCCGGTTTTTACATTAATAGCCCGTCGGGCGCCAACTTTGAAAATGCTGCTCTGGCCAGGGAAGGGTTTTATGAAAACCCCCAGATAGATTGGGGCACTTTGTATCGCATAAATACCAATCCGTCAGAAGAAGGTAAAAGTGCCTACATACTGTATGACGACAATTCGGATGAAACTGTACTTACGTTCCATGCTTCGGCACGCATTCGCCTGGGGGAGTCGGTGATAGTAGACGCAGGGGGCACCTATAAAACATCAACATCGGAAAACTATGCAAGCATAAGTGACCTTCTGGGAGGGGATTTCCATGAAGATAAGGATCCTTTTACCGACACCGAGAACGATGTAAACGGCGAAATTTTAAAATATAAAGGAGATACGTTCAATTACGATTATAGTATATACGCAAAACAGGCGCAGGGTTTTGTGCAATTGCAGGCCGAGCGCAAAAAGTGGAATGCGTTTTTTGCAGCGAATTTAGGATATACCGGTTACCAGAGAGAAGGCCATTTTTTAAATGAACGTTTCGCAGCGAATTCCTCAGGGAAAAGTGATGCCCTTAAATTTTCGGATTACGGTGTGAAAGCCGGGGGGCAGTACCACATTACGGGGAGGCATACTTTGAGTATCCGTGGCGGGTACATTTCCAGAGCGCCCCTGTTGCAAAATTCCTTTGTGAACCCGAGAGAGAATAACGAATCTGTAAAGAATATTACTTCGGAAACAGTAATCAGCGGTGACATTTCCTATCTCCTTCGCTTACCCGGGCTTACGGCAAAATTGAGTGGTTATTACACCGGTTTCGAAGATGTCACCGATGTGAATTTCTTTTATGTGGATGCCGGTGTGGGCAGTGACTTTGTACAGGAAACAGTCAGCGGTATACAAAAACGTCATATAGGAGGTGAATTTGGCATATCTTACCAGGTATCCCCGGAAGTAAAGCTTACGGCAGTCGGGGCTTACGGGAAATTCACCTATGCGGATAATGCCGATATTGCTATTAATTTCGATACCGCAGGAAGAGAAGAAGACCTTATAAATCCCGATGGGTTCCTGGATCTTGGCGAGGCATCGATAAAAGACTACAAGCTGGCCACCGGGCCGCAACAGGCTTATTCTTTCGGGATAGAATACAGGGACCCGGACTACTGGTGGGTAGGAATGACGGCAAATTACCTTGCGGAGAATTATGTGGATATAGCCAAAATAACACGGACAGACAGCTTTTTTGTCAATCCCGAAACAGGAGCGCACTTTCCCGGTGCTACGGATGAAGCAGCGTCTGCCCTTTTAAAACAAGAAAAACTGGATGATTTTTATCTCCTGAATCTCACCGGGGGAAAATCCTGGCTGATAGATGGCACATATATAGGACTTTTTGTAAGTGTTAATAATGTATTTGACACTGTATACCGGACGGGAGGCTATGAACAGAGCCGCAATGGTAATTTCGGCCAGTTATCCTCTGATATGGCAAGAGGGGTACCTTCATTCGGACCTAAGTACTGGTATGGTTTCGGGCGTACTTATTTTATAAATCTGGCAGTTAGTTTCTGATATGGAAAAAATAAAAAAACATGCAGTAACCATCCTCCTGGTTTTGC
Organism: Sinomicrobium pectinilyticum; assembly: GCF_003725735.1. Lineage (GTDB taxonomy): Bacteria > Bacteroidota > Bacteroidia > Flavobacteriales > Flavobacteriaceae > Sinomicrobium > Sinomicrobium pectinilyticum. The sequence goes on from NZ_RJTM01000011.1 coordinate 48,001, forward strand.
AATGGGCCTGTGTGAACAGTACCTATGAAACCCCGGGCACAGGGTGCGAAGAAAAAGAATCTGGGCCCGCTATTACCTTTGCAGAAGTCAAACAACTGTATGGAGATGAGGTAATGCTTATACGTGAAGACCTAGTGATAGAAGGCTATGTTGTCTCCAGTGATAAGACAGGTAATTTTTACGGAACCCTGCATATCCAGGACAGACCGGAACATGCGAAAGAAGGATTTCAGATCGATCTGGATTTAAGGGATTACCATCTTTTATATCCCGTAGGGAAAAAAATATACATCCGGTTAAAAGGGCTATACCTGGGTAAAAGCCAGGGGACGTTCAAGGTCGGAGGGGTGTTTACCAATGCAGGGGGGAGCTTGTCCGTAGGTAGATTGCCTGCTTCCAAAGTTCATGATCATATTTTTGTTTCCTGTGAGGATCCCGTAGATATTCTCCCCGAAACTGCTTCGGTAAATGAATTGGAGGATAAAATGATAAATACCCTGGTGAGAATTACGGGGCTGGAAGTAAGCCCGGAAGACATGTGCCAGCCATATGCGGTTGTCGGAGAAAGCGGAACGGACCGTGTACTAAAAAACTGCAACGGAGAAGAAATTATATTACGCAACAGCGGTTATGCCGGTTTCCAGTCGGAAATACTGCCTTTTGGTAACGGAACAATAACTGCGGTACTTGGAAAATACGGTAATAAATATCGGCTTACCATCCGGGATACGGACGACCTGGATTTCAATGGTGAACGGTGCGGGGGTATTGTATATTCCTGTGATGATGCGGAGGCCGATGCGACCATTGCTTATGTGAGGGGTATATATGACGGAAAGACTGTAGGGATATCCGAAAACATAAAAATCACGGCAACGGTTTTATCTGACCGGGAAGCCGGAAATACGGAAGGAATAAATGCCGTAGTAGAGGATGACACTGCAGGAATTGTTTGTTCTTTCACTTCCGGGCACACATTGGACCCGGGGGACAGGATAGAACTTTTCCTCACCGGTGCTTCCCTGGAAAAAACCGATGGTCTGCTTTACATTAAGAACATTCCGTTGGAGAATATAGTTTCCGTAAAGCCCGGACATCTCCCGGAACCGGAAAATTTAATGCTTTATGATGACCTGGAAGCCTATGAAAGCAGACTGGTGAGGATGGATAGCGTGCAGTTCGAAACGCTGGGAGTTATGTATTCCGGGATACAGGTAGTTACGGATTGTACCAATGCCGTAAAAGTATTTACTAAGGAAGAAGCTTCTTTTTCGCAGGAGACGGTAAATGACGGGAAAGGAAGTATTATAGGAATCGTCTCCGTATACCAGGATGAGTATTGCCTGTTGCTCAGAAACCCGGAGGATTTGGATTTTACTGGACCTTATGAAGATTGCCTGGGCGGAACAAACCTGATGATCACAGAATATGCGGAAGGGTCATCGTATAATAAGTACATTGAGATTTATAATGCTACCGATGTGGATATAGATATGGAGGGGTATGTTCTGGCAAGGGATGATAATGGAAATTCGGATTATGGCAGATATACTATGCCACTCTCCGGGGTTATTGAACCGGGTGAAATATTGGTTTTTGCCAATCCCAGGGCTGAGATATATGGAGGAGAAATTACCGGTACGCATGGGAGTGTGCTCGGCTTCAACGGCGATGACCAGATAATACTCATGAAAAACGGGATGATCATAGATCACATCGGAGTCCCTGAAGGGGAGAACTGGGCAGCAGACAAAACGCTTCGGAGAAAAACAGAAACAATGGAACCCAATACCTCTTATGATAAAAACGAATGGGAAGAATACCCGGCAGATGATGTAAGCGGATTGGGAATGCGTTAACTTAAGACCTTGCGAAAAAATTTATAACTTAGTATGAAATTAAGAAGTAAATTTTATGCAGGATATCATTAAAACCGCCCTTATACAAACCCCTCTTGTCTGGGAAAAACCCCAGGTAAACAGGAAGGTCTTGCGACAAAAAATAAATGAACTTCAACGGGACACTGACCTGGTTGTGCTTCCGGAAATGTTTACCTCCGGTTTTACAATGAACCCGGAAACGGTTGCCGAGAATATGGAAGGTGAAACAATGACATGGATGCGGGAAGTAGCAAAGGAAAATGAGATAGCCATAACAGGAAGTATTGTAATCCGGGAGCAGGGAAAATATTATAACCGTTTGTTATTTGTTTATCCGGACGGAAAAGTGGAGCACTACGATAAAAAACACACCTTTACCCTGGCCGGGGAAGATAAGGTATACGATACAGGTACTAAACGTCTCGTTGTAGAATATAAAGGATGGAAGATCTGTCCGCTTATATGTTACGACCTGCGTTTTCCGGTATGGGCGAGAAATACGGAAAACTTTGATCTGCTCCTGTTTGTGGCGAACTGGCCTTCCCCACGGATAGGTTCATGGGACATACTCCTGAAGGCAAGGGCAGTAGAGAATCTTTGCTACTGTATCGGGGTGAACCGGGTGGGCGAAGATCACAACGGACATCAATATCCGGGACATTCCGCCGTATATGATGTACTCGGACGGCAAATGGCATTTTCCCAAAAGGAGGAGACCCTGTACGCTACGCCGGATAAAGAGAAAATAACCTACTACCGAGATAAACTTCGTTTTCTGGATGACAGGGATGAATTCCAATTCCTTTGATACCTTTTTCCGTACTTTTTAAAGGACCTGCGGAAAACTATTCTTCGATATTGGCCGGGACACTGTCTTTCTCCGGAGCTGTTTTGGGTGCCGGCGGGGCGGGGTCTCTTAAGATAAAATCCTGTTCTATCTCCCAATTCGCCTTTATATCCAGGACACCCGGGAAATGACTTACCCTTTCCGGTTGCCTCTTTTCCAGGTAATCGCCGGTATCCCATTTACCATTGCCATTATCGTCATAAATCACCCGAAGAAGGTATTTACCCGGATTGAGATAGTTGAAATCGTAATAGCTCTTCGTTTCTTCGGCATAAATCTCATCTTTTATTTCTCCTTTTTCCGTAGTAAGCTGAAGGATGATCGGAAAAGAATCGACATTGCTCAGGATCATGCGGAGGTTTCCGTAATCGGCAAAGCTTTTGGTGCTCAGGTTGTAAGAGAGCGTGTCATTGGTTTCCCCGAAAAAATCATCTATGGCGCCCGGTAACAGGGTAACCTGATATTTTTCATTCGGAAGTGTTTCCCATTTGAGTCGGACAAGATTTTCTTTTTTATCGATCTCCGATGTAAAATCAACAGCGACGGAATCCTTGTTCAGAACGGAGATTTTTTCCCTGGTAACCGAACTGATGGGAGTACTGGCGCCGATGGAAAAAGGATCTTTGAAAGACAGACTCCCTTTTTGTGCGGGAGAGAGGGTAAGGGTGTCGCTATATAATTCTTTTATTTTTACCGTAAAAGTATCCCGGACCATGACGCGCGGGTTTGTCACCTTAAAAATAAGGGAATCGGCCTGAAGGGGAGTAAACCAGTAATGCAGGGTGTCTTTCTCTTTGTCTTTTATGATCCTGTACCTGTAATCTGCAGGGGGTTCGGGGTAAAGCATATCTATGGCAATGCTATCCGCATTCACGGTACCTTCATATCCGAAAATGATCCTGTTCTTGGCAGCAAGTACCGGCCGGGCAGCCCGGTAATAAGAATTGTCCTCAAATAAATTCAGGCGGTACACCGAATCGGTAGGGACATCGATAAAATCTTTAATAAAGGCAATCTTATCCGTTTTAGGCACATACGTATTGGTGCCTGAATTATCCTTCAACCCTATCAGCATATATTTCCCGGCCTTTATATTGGTAATCTGGAATGTACTTGTGCTGTCCAGGGTATTGGTGATATAGGTGGGGACCTGCTTGTAAACGATAGAATCGGTATACGTGGAATCTATTTCATAGAGCATTACGGATACGAAATTATCCGGTTTTTTCTGAATGGCATCTGTTATATACCCGTTTACGGTAAGGGAATCTACATAATCTCCTGTAGAAAATACATATTTGAAAAAAGAATACGGGTTTTCTTCATTATTGTCTACGATACTCTGCCCGAAATTGAATACATATGTAGTATTTTCTTTTAAGGTATCGCTTATTTTAATGTCTATGTATTTGCTGGCATTCCCCTGCGGCATGATCTGTGGTGTGGTTTTCATGGGCGGGGATACGATAAGCTGCTTCTGGATATCCTTCAGCTTAATGTATTCGTTAAAATAGATACGTATCCTTTTCGCTTTGAAATTGGTGCTGGATGTATCGGGCTCTGCCAATACCATTTTCGGAGGTGTTATATCCTTCTCTCCGCCGGTGGGGGAACCACGTTTGGCACAATTCAGAAGGGTCAGAAAAATGCATAGGAACAGCCCTGTATTTATTGCCTTTTGTCTCATGTAAACAAACTTGTTTGTCGCCTGACAAAGTAACGATTATTTTTAAAAATTACACGGTCATTGCCATAACGGCAATACTTACTTTAACATTCCCGTGTTTTTGCAGGGCACGGGCACAGCGTTCCAGCGTTGCTCCCGTGGTTATCACATCATCCACAAGTAAAATGTGGCAGGGAGCAAATGCTATTCCCTGTCTGATATCAAAAATACTTTCGCTTTCCTTCCAGCGGGCCAGCCTGTTTTTAAACGCCTGGGCTTTTATATTGGTTGTTTTTATAAGAATATCTTCACGATAGTCCGCCTTAACGGCATCGGCAATACATTTTGCAAAGGCGGTAACCTGGTTATACCCCCTTTTTCGTTGTTTTTTAGGATGCAGGGGCACCGGGATAACCATGTCTATCTTGTTTCGGAGACCGGTTTCCGAGAGACAGGCCCCGTACCATTTCCCCAGAAATATTCCTATGTCTGACTGACCTTTGTATTTCAGGTGGTGTATCAACTGCTGCACAACTCCTTTTTTGCGGAACAATAAAAAGGCTGCGGCAAATTCTATTTTTACCCTGCCGTAAAATATTTTTTCTACCGGATTTTCGCGGATAAGATGGTATTCCGTCACCGGGAGCCGGTGCCTGCATACCGTGCATATGGTACGCTCGCCCGGAGATAGACGGACCGAACAACCCGGGCACATTTCCGGAAAGAGCAGGTTGTATATATCCCTTACAATTCGGAGAGCAAGTATCAATTTTAAGGTTTTGGTTCTTTCAAATTTAAGGATTACCCGGTAAATAGGCATGAAAGCCGGTAGCAATATGAAAACACTTAGGGTTTGTAACAAAAAATAACAACAAAACCCTCTTTTTTCGGTGGGAATGTCTTATTTTTCGCGGTTAAAAATTCTATTTTTGCGCTATGGCAAATCAAGACGAACATTTTAAGAAAGTAATAGCTCACGCAAAGGAATACGGTTATATATTTCCTTCGAGTGAAATATACGACGGGCTCAGTGCAATATACGACTATGCACAAAATGGAGTAGAACTCAAGAAAAATATCCGCGAATACTGGTGGAAAGCCATGGTGCAGATGCATGAAAATATTGTGGGAATAGATGCCGCGATCTTTATGCACCCCACTACCTGGAAAGCTTCGGGCCACGTAGATGCCTTTAACGATCCGCTTATAGATAACAAGGATTCCAAAAAGCGATACCGGGCCGATGTGCTTGTGGAAGATTATGTGGCAAAAATTGAAGCGAAGATAGAGAAGGAGGTAGCAAAGGCACAAAAACGCTTTGGTGATGCTTTTGATAAAGAACAGTTTCTGGCCACTAACGGAAGAGTTATCGAATACCAGGAAAAAGCAGCTACTATACTTAAACGTCTCGGGAAGTCCCTGGAAAATGAGGACCTTGCCGATGTAAAGGCACTTATCGAAGAATTGGAGATCACCGACCCGGAGACAGGATCGAAGAACTGGACGGATGTAAAACAGTTTAACCTCATGTTCGGGACCAAACTGGGTGCCTCGGCAGACAGTGCCATGGACCTGTACCTTCGTCCGGAGACCGCACAGGGAATCTTTGTCAACTTTCTCAATGTCCAGAAGACCGGAAGGATGAAAATTCCGTTCGGTATAGCACAGACCGGAAAGGCCTTCCGGAACGAGATCGTAGCACGCCAGTTTATTTTCCGCCAGAGGGAATTCGAACAGATGGAAATGCAGTTTTTTGTTCGCCCGGGTGAGCAGAAGAAATGGTACGAAACCTGGAAGGAAAACCGGTTGAAATGGCATCTTTCTTTGGGAATGGGAGAAGAAAACTATCGTTTTCACGATCATGAAAAACTGGCTCACTATGCAGATGCGGCCACGGATATAGAATTCAGGTTCCCGTTCGGGTTCAAAGAACTGGAAGGTATCCACTCCCGTACGGATTTTGACCTGGGGAACCATGAAAAATACTCAGGTAAGAAACTGCAGTATTTTGATCCGGAACTGAATGAGAGTTATGTGCCCTATGTGGTAGAGACTTCCATAGGCCTGGACCGGATGTTCCTGGCAGTCTTTTCCAATGCCCTGCAGGACGAAGAACTGGAAAACGGTACCACAAGGACCGTATTGAAAATACCGGCAGTGCTGGCCCCTACCAAAGCAGCTATCCTGCCACTGGTGAAAAAAGACGGACTACCGGAAGTGGCGCGTAAGATCGTGGATGAACTGAAGTGGGACTTCATGGTGCAATACGACGATAAGGATGCCGTAGGGCGCCGTTACCGAAGACAGGATGCCGCGGGTACCCCGTTTTGTATTACCGTGGACCACCAGACGCTGGAGGATGACACGGTAACCATCCGTCACAGGGATACTATGGAGCAACAACGTGTTCCTGTTTCGGAACTCCGCAATATTATTTTCCGTGAGACAGACATGCGCACCTGGCTGGTTCGTATGGATCATGTGGAAAAGAACGTATAGCGCATACAATAAAGGGTAACTGTTATAGTTATAAGTAATAGTTAGTCCCTCTGTTATATATTGTAGAATGTACAAGGCAATGGCTTTCGGGCCGGAGCAGTACGTTCTACAATATTTTTTTATACTTGTGCCATTTCGTTTTATCGGGTTCCGGCTTTCTTGCCGTTTTCAACGTAATTTCCATAATTCATAACCCTGATCCGTTTTTTTTCGCGACCTGCATCCGCCGGGAGGGGGGGTGTTTCGTATCTGTTTGATATTCAGAGATAAGAATTGTTGTTAATAAACCCTTTGTGCTTTAACATTTTCTGTTGTTCCTGTTTTGTAAATTTAAACTATGGAAAAAGATGCCTACATAAAAGGAAGGGGAGCCCAGGGAAATGTGAGGAACAGGTTCCTGGAAATGTCGCATGAAATGAGGGATGATTTCCTGGAATATTGCAGGCTGGAAGGAGAGGAAGCAGAGAGTAACAAGACCCGATATCTGAAAGTATTTCCCAGGACTATTGTAAACAAGGTGGACAGCCCGGATGTGGGGATGGGGTATTCCATGAACCCTTATCAGGGGTGCGAACACGGGTGTATTTACTGTTATGCCCGTAATAGCCATGAGTACTGGGGATACAGTGCCGGCCTTGATTTTGAGCGGCGTATCCTGGTTAAAGAGAATGCACCGAAGCTGCTGGAAGAAAAAATTAAGAGTAAGAACTGGAAGGCACATACCATAGTACTCTCGGGAAATACGGATTGTTATCAACCGGCAGAACAGCGTTTCTTCATTACCCGCGAATGTCTGAAGGTGTTTCTGAAATACAGGCATCCGGTAGGGATCATTACCAAGAATGCCCTGGTAATGCGCGACCTGGATATCCTCAGGGAACTGGCTGCGGATAACCTGGTTGCGGTCAACGTATCCGTAACCTCTCTTTCCGAAGAAACCCGGAGGGTGCTGGAACCCCGGACTGCCAGTATAAAAAAACGATTGGAAACGGTACGCAAATTATCCGAAAACGGTATCCCTGTCAATGTAATGATAGCTCCGATAATTCCTTCGATCAACAGCCACGAAATATTACCTCTGGCCAGGGCTGCCGCAGATAACGGGGCGGTCTCTATAGGGCATACTATTGTTAGGCTGAACGGGGCTATAGGACAGATATTTTCGGAGTGGATAAGAAAAGCAATGCCGGACAAGGCAGATAAGGTACTTCACCAGATCGAAGATTGTCACGGGGGAAGCCTCAACGACAGCCGCTACGGTAAGCGTATGACAGGAGAGGGCAAAATAGCGGAGCAGATACACACGCTGTTTCAGATAGCAAAACGAAAATACTTTTCCGGTGCGTCTTACCCGCATCTCAATACCTCGCTCCATGAAAGTTACAAAGACGGGCAGCTAAAACTTTTTTAGGGATTACAATCCGTTTTTTCGGCGGTCAGGACAAATAATGCCCCCTCTTTTCCCGGGTTTGTAGTGATCTTTGCTTCTTTTTCGGATATTTCTATACGGATATCCTGGGTTTCCGTCATTCCTTCCTGATTAAAGGTGTATTTGCCCAGAATGATACCGTCTTTCATAGTTCCTTCCACCGTGCCGCTTCTTCCGTCTTTTTCGGCGGGGAACCAGTTGAGTATACCGCGGACTTTTTTCTGCTCTACATGAAGTGTGAGAATGGTGGAGTCGCGGATAATGCGGTCTTCCCGCTGAATGTCTTTCCCGGTGGACAAAAAGCAGAAATCTATGGTTTCGTCCGGGGTTGAGGTTTCTGTTTTATTTGGGATGTTTTCTTCTTTTTGCGAGTCTTTTTTTTCGTCTTTGCATCCGATCAATAACAAGGAAGCTGCAAAAACAAGGGTAAATAACTTTTTCATACATGGGAGATTTGGTTGTACCTGATATTAAAGATAGTAAAAATTATTTTTCCCCGTTCCACTCCCTGTAAAACTGTTCTAGGAAATTCTCCATATAACGGTGTCTTTCCAGGGCGATCCGTTTTCCCGTTTCCGTATTCATCATATCCTTTAACAAAAGGAGTTTCTCGTAAAAATGATTGATGGTAGGGCTGGTACTTTTCTTGTATTCCTCTTTGGTTTTGTAACGTTTGGGCTGTATATCCGGGTTGTATAATTCCCGGTTTTTAAATCCCCCGTAATTGAAGGTACGCGCAATGCCTATAGCCCCTATGGCATCGAGCCTGTCGGCATCCTGTACGACATCGAGTTCGCGGGAGTGAAAGCTTCTGGTATCGTAACTCCCTTTGAATGATATGTTCCGGATGATCTGTACCACATGGTCCGTAACTTCCCCGGATACGTTCTGCTTTTCGAGGAAAGCCCCGGCAATTGCGGGACCGACACTTTCATCGCCGTTGTGGAATTTACTGTCGGCAATGTCGTGGAGCAGGGCACCGAGTTGTACGACCAGTATGTCTACCTCCTCATCGCGTGCAATGAGCATGGTGTTGTTATATACCCTTTGAATGTGAAACCAGTCGTGGCCGCCTTCTGCATTCTCTAGTTGCTGTTTTACAAAAGCTATGGTACTGGGAATGATGTCCGGATTGTTCATGGTGGAAAATTAAAAAAATCCTTTCGGACCGGGGAAAGGATTTTTTAAAAAGTATGGTTATTTTTTTATCTGGCTGTTGCAGGCTCTACCCATTTGAATATGTGGGATTCTTTTGGAATGGTAATCCTTTCTGATATTCTCAGCATTCTTGCCGGGAGTTTCATGAGGTAATCCCTTGCCTTTTCTGCTTCATCGGTTAACCCTGTCATCTTGTCTACCTGCCACTTGGCGATCAGTTTCTGGATGATATCCACATAATCATAAGAGGTATATACTCCAATACGTTGTGCAGAGTCCGAGAATTGTTCCCAGGCAGCTCCCAGCTTTTGACCTGACTCCCTCAGAAAATGTGCGGGCATGATTATTTTTTGTTTCATCATGTACTGGAATGCCAGCATCATCTGGCTTGGGTCTACTTCGAAAATCCGCTTTACGAACTCGCTGTAAGCCTGGTGATGGCGCATTTCGTCTCCCGAAATGATCTTACACATTTTGGCGAGTCGCTGGTTGCCGTATTTTTTTGCGAGTTTGGCTACCCGGTTATGGGAAATATAGGTGGCAAGTTCCTGAAAACTGGTATATACGAAGTTTTTGTAAGGATCGGTATCGGTGCCGATATCAAATCCGTCGTTGATAAGGTGATGTGTAGTGCGTTCCACTTCCTTCATATTAACTCTTCCGGAGAGATAGAGGTATTTGTTCAGTACATCTCCGTGGCGGTTTTCCTCACCTGTCCAGTGCCTTACCCATCTGGACCAACCATTTCTTTCGATCTGGTCTATCCCCTCCACATCCATCAGCCAGGATTCGTAAGTAGGCAGTGCTTCTTCCGTAATGGTGTCCCCAACGAGTACTACCCAGAAATCATATGGCATTTCCTTGGCCAGTTCGCGTAACTCCTTTACCTCTTCCAGAAAATTCTCATTTTCGGAATCCGGTAAAAAATCACTGGGCTGCCAGATGGTGTCCACAGGGATTAAATATTTATCCACAAAAGTATCGATATCTTTCTCCAGAAGTCGCATTACTTCCAGTCGCACGTTTTTTATAGACATAATAAATTTATATGATTATTCCTTGTTTTACTGCGTTTTCCGTTCTCTCTATTATTTCATTAAAAGGAACATTTTGGATGGCAAATGGTTGTTGTATGGTGAAGGTTAGCCGATTACACAAAGTTAAGGGAAAATTGCCATTTTTAACAATTTTCCACGAATTATTTATGCTTAACGGTACAATATACGCGGATGTTGCATATTTACATAAAATTTTCAGTCCATTCTCCGAAAACCGTTTCGGGACGCCGTTCTTACTTCGGGTGCCTTCCGGGAAAATAACCGTGGCCCTGTTGTGTTTTTCGATGTATTCCGCCATCTTCTTTATAGCCGGAAGCGCCTGTTTCGGATCTTTCCGGTCTATAAGCACCGAACCTCCGTGCCTCAGGTTATAGGAAACACTGGGGATTCCTTTGCCCAGTTCCTTCTTACTTATAAATTTCGGGTGAAATTTTCGCATATACCAGATGATAGGAGGAATATCGTACATACTCTGATGGTTGGCAACAATGATGAGGGGCACTCCTTCCGGCACAAGGTGACGGTTTTCGAATGTATAGGTTGTGCCGAGTATGTTGGTGCAGCGTACGAGGAAAAAGTTCAGTATGGATACACTTTTCTTATGGGCGGTATACCCGAAAACGTTGAGACATATCCACTGAATGCCGTGGAATATGACCAGGCACAGGCCAAAGCACGAATAAAACAGGGCAGAAAGCGGATAAGACAAAATTTTTTTCATAACAGGTTTTTATCTAATATGGCCAACCACTACTGGTTTCAGGCGCAAATATAAGTTGCCGAACGGATTAGCGGGTTTTTCTTTTAATTTTTTATTCTTTCTTTAACTATCTTTTTTTCTGCTTTGAGGTAGACGGTTTCTTCCGGTGCTATAAACGAAGGATGTTCAAAAAGGAGAGGAGTCCCACGGTGCAGGGCTCTGATGAGGTAACGACTGCCTTCGAAATAGGATTCCTTGACTCGTACACGCAGGGCAGATGTTTCGGTGGTGTGCAATTCATGAGTATATACAAGTACTTTTTTGTCATCGGGATAATTTTCTGCAGGGAAAAGTAGGTTTGCCTGTATTTCATTGACTTCCCCGAAGAGGGAAGCGATGTATTTATTGCCGGGCTTTTGATACAGCTGCTCCGGATCATCTTCGCGAATAATCTTTCCGTCTTTCATAACCAGGGTTTTGTCTGCATGCGAAAGTGCGTCCACACTGTCGTGAGTGGCAATGATACAGGTTATATTCTTTTTCCGGATGAAGGCGAAAAGGTCTCTGCGCAGCTTGTGGGTACGGAAACTGTCTATATGGCTGAAGGGTTCATCCAGCAATAGTATTTCCGGTTGCTGGGCAACGGCCCTTGCCAGGGCTACCCTCTGCTGCTGTCCCCCGCTGAGGTTTCCCGGTCTTGTATCTGCGTATTCCTCCAGTTCCACCATTTCCAGGAGTTCGTCTATCCTTTCGGACTTTTCTTCCCTGTAAAAATTGGACAGGAACTTTCCTATATTTTCTCTCACCGATACATATGGCATCAGGTCAAAATCCTGTGCGAGATATTTCATGTAAGGCTCTCCCGGGACCAGGTTATGTGCAGGGCCAAGTATTTTTTTGTCTTTCCAGTAAATTTCTCCCCGGTCAAGGTCATAAAGGCCGTAAATAGCGCGCAAAAGCGTACTTTTTCCTGATCCGCTTTCCCCGATTACAGATACGACCTGCCCGGGTTGGGCCTGGAAGCTTACCGTATCTAGCACCGGTTTTTCGGTAAAACGGAATGAGATATCCTTAACGTCTAGCATTGTTTTGACAGATACGAAGGTTTCGGACAAAGATAATGGCTTTGTGTAAAAGGGAAAATCGGTAACTGTTTTTTTGAAGTCTGTTGCCGATGAACTAACAAATGTATTTCCGTCTTTTAGATTCCGTATCTTGTTTTATATTAAAAAAGAAGCCACCGGAATACTCCGATAGCTTCTATAATTATGGTTTACAGGGTGTAGCCCTTCCTGATTGGTTTCAAAAACAGTTCAAACTATATCCTCTAATATATTTTATCTTAGCTTCTAAAGCTATAGCTTGAATTATTGAGGTATTGCGTTTATGGATGTAGCCTGGATGAATATCAGAACCAGGGTTTTTTACCGATCTGATAAGTGTTGTAAAATTCTTCGTCTGATTTCGTGAGGTATATAATACCTTCGATCAGGCCTATAATACCACCGATGCCACACAGGAAAGAAAGAAGTATCTGAATAATCCCTTCTTTGTTATATCCGAGGATGAATTTATGAACACCAAAGGCCCCTACTACTATGGCCAGTACACCGGCAAGGATCTTTTTGTTTTCCTGACTGTGAATGGTTTCCTGTACACCATCACCGAATTCACGGGCGCTCTCTTTGGCCTCGTCACCTATTTCCCTGGCGGTTTTTTTCGCTTCTTCGCCCATTGCTTTTGCTTTGTCAGAAAAGCTTTTCTCGTCTTTATTTTCTTCACTCATGATTGAAATTGATTTCGGTTTGATTAAGTATGTTAAAAATATGAAAATTTTTTATATGGCAGCGACCCGGCCGGTTTTTTGTTAAAATCGGCTTTCCGGAAGGCCGGTAATTTTATCTGTTTTGAACACTCTTGTTATGGCTAAAGGTTATAAAAGCTTTTGATTTTGTTAACGATAGTCTGTGCCAGTTTAATATGACTTTCAAAAGTCCATCCTGCCACGTGGGGGGACAGCAGTACATTATCGGCTTGCAGCAGGTATTGAAATGCTTCGGGTATGCGATCTTCGGAGAAGAGGGATTCGAAGGAAGTTTTTTCGTATTCCAGTACATCCAGTGCGGCACCGAGGACTTTTTTCTCTTTTAATGCTTCGGTCAGATCTTTGGTAATAATACTTTTCCCTCTTGCCGTATTGATCAGCCAGAAAGGTTTGGCAAAAGCACGGATAAAATCACTGTCCACCATTTTATCCGTAAGGGGGGTAAGGGGAGTGTGCAGACTTACTACGTCGGCTTTTTTCTGCAGTTCCCCAAGAGAGACCTGCCTGGCATTTTCATCGCCGAGGTCCGGGAGAATATCATAACAGATGACTTTACAATCGAATCCCCTCAGTTTTCGTGCAAACGCTTTTCCAGTATTGCCATAACCGATGATACCCACCGTTTTTCCGTCCAGTTCATGGCCGCGATTGGCTTCCCGGAGCCATTGTCCCTCACGGATTTCCCGGTCTGCCTTATTTAGGTTGTTAAACAAGGAAAGCAACATCCCGAGTGCCTGCTCTCCTACGGCATTCCGGTTGCCCTCGGGAGCTGCGATGAGGTGAATGCCTTTTTCCTTGGCATAGCCGCAATCTATATTTTCAAGGCCGGCCCCCACCCTGGCAATGAACCGGAGTTTCCCGGCTCTGTCCAAAAATTCCCGGTCTATTTTAAAACGGCTCCTTATGACAATACCCTGGTATTGGTGTATGTTCTCCTCGATTTCCGTTTTGGAAGAAGTGTAATCTTTATGGTTTTCAAAACCTGCCTGTTCCAACTGTTCCCATAACAGCGGGTGATTGCTGTCTATATGTAATATCGTTGCTTTTTTCAAGACCTTATTTTTATATATGATTTGATGAAGGACGCTTCAAAATTAGATTTTTTAGCGCGAAAAAGTAATGTCCTAAAAGAAAATAAATTATAGGGTCGGGATACGGCAAAAAATCATTATATTTGCACCCTCCTTTTTGTAAGGAGTATTTGTAATTAATAACCGGGGTCGGGAACCCCATATAATTAATGTATTATGCCTGTAAGAATTAGATTGCAAAGACACGGTAGAAAAGGAAAGCCTTTTTATTGGATTGTAGCTGCGGATTCACGTGCTAAAAGAGATGGTAAGTTTCTTGAGAAACTGGGGACTTATAATCCCAACACTAATCCTGCACAGATAGAGCTCGATGTGGACGGTTCTGTAAAATGGTTGCAAAATGGTGCTCAACCTTCGGAAACTGCCAAAAGGATTCTTTCCTACAAAGGAGTGTTACTTAAAAAACACCTACTTGGCGGAGTGAAGAAAGGGGCATTGACCCAGGAAGAAGCGGAAGCCAAATTTGAAGCATGGCTGGAAGAAAAGACCGGAAAGGTCTCTGAAAAGACCGAAGGGTTGGCCAAAGCTAAGGAAGAAGCAAAAGCAAAAGCATTAGAAGCGGAAAGAGAGATCAGCGAGAAGCGAAAAGCAGAAGCTGTACAGGATGAAGCTCCTGAAGAGGAAGTAGTGGAAGAAACTGCACCTGAAGCAGAAGCTGAGGCTGCGGCAGAGACCGGCGAAGAAGCCGCTGAAGAGAACAAGGAAGCTGCGGAGTAGTTAAATTTGGAAGGGATGAAGAAAGAAGATTGCTTCTATCTCGGAAAAATTGTCAAGAAATACAGCTTTAAGGGTGAGGTGCTGGTAAAACTGGATACCGATGAACCCGAATTGTACGAAAATCTGGAATCAGTGTTCATAGCCATAGGCCATGACCTGGTTCCTTTTTTTATTGAAGAATCATCCCTGCATAAGTCCGACCTGTTGAGGCTTCGGCTAGAAGATGTTACTACCGAAGAAGATGCGGATGCCCTGATGAAGACGGAACTTTACCTTCCGTTGACCGCATTACCCAAGCTTTCCGGGAACAAATTTTACTTTCACGAAATCATAGGTTTTACGGTGGAAGATAAAAATTTCGGAAAAGTGGGGATTGTTAAAGGGGTGAACGATACTACGGCCCAATCCCTCTTTCTGATAGACCGGGAGGATAAGGAAATACTTATTCCTATGAACGATGAGTTCGTGGAAAAAATAGACCGGGATAAGCGTACGATCACAGTAAATACTCCTGAGGGTCTGATAGAACTGTACTTATAACTTGTCAAAGTTTTTTCGATAATTTTTCCGGTGTAGCCCGGTGCTTTATGCAAAAGGGCGGTTATTTTCGAACGGACTAAATTTCCGCATATGTCTGATAAGCCATTTCATTTTAAAGAATTTTCCCTGTCCCAGGACAAATGCGCCATGAAAGTAGGGACTGATGGTGTGCTGCTAGGTGCATGGGCCGATATCTCCGGAAACCCTTTTTCCATCCTGGATATAGGAGCGGGTACGGGACTGATAGCACTAATGCTGGCACAACGCAGCGGTGCGGAGCTGATAGATGCCCTGGAGATAGATGAGGCAGCATATGAACAGTGTATGGAAAATTTTGAAAATTCACCGTGGAACGATCGGTTGTTTTGCTATCATGCTTCACTGGATGAGTTTGCGGAAGAAATAGAAGATACTTATGACCTTATAGTCTCCAACCCTCCCTTTTTTACAGAGAACGTCCCTTCCGGCTATAGGCAAAGGGATATGGCACGGGCCGCGATTTCCCTTCCTTTCGAAGAATTGCTGGAATCCGTATCCCGGTTACTTTCCGGAGAAGGCAGTTTCCATGTTATCCTCCCTTATAAAGAAGAAGAAAGCTTTAAGGAGATGGCGGGTAAGCAGGGGCTGTTCCCGTACCGCATAACCCGGGTCCGGGGTTCGGAAGAGAAAGGGAAGACTGCAGTTAAAAGGTCTCTTTTGTCATTTTCTTTTGAAGAGAAGGAAGTGAAAATCGATGAGCTTGTCATTGAGAAGGAAAGACATCAGTACACGGAACAATATATAAATCTTACCCGCGATTTTTACCTGAAAATGTAAGTCCGGAACTCTTTGTCCTTCCGGCGGAATTTCTAATTTTCGTTTTAATATATTTGTGGCGAATTTGTTAAAAAAACGGCAAAATAAGAGGAGCCGTGTTTTTTGAATAAGCATAAATAAAAAAATGAAAAACAAACGAACCATCCGGGATATAGCAAATGAACTTCAGCTATCCATTACTACGGTTTCCCTGGTGCTTAACGGAAAAGCCAGGGAGAACAGGATCAGCCAGGAAGTGATAGACCGGGTATTAAAGTTTGTCAAGGAAGTGGATTACAGGCCCAATCATTTCGCCAGGAGCCTGAGGAACGGGAAGTCGAAGATCATAGCTTTCATGGCAGAAGATATATCCAATCCCTTTTTTTCCAGTATTGCAAGGCTTATTGAGGACAGTGCCAACAACAGCGGATACAAGATTGTTTATTGCAGTACGGAAAATAATGCAGAAAAAACCCGGGAACTTATAAAGACCTTTAAAGACAGAAGAGTAGACGCCTATATTATTACCCCGACAGAAGGTATCGAAAAGGAAATAGAAAACCTGGTTGCCAACAGGGTGCCTCTTATGCTGTTCGACCGGTATTTTGCCGGACTTTCTACCGGATATGTGGTGATAGACAATGAACAAAGTACCCGGAATGCTATTCGGCATCTCATAGAGCAGGGGTATGAGAAGATAGGCTTTGTTACGCTCGATTCTACCCAAACCCAGATGTCCGGCCGTTATCTTGGTTATGTCAACGCCCTGGAAGCATCAGGTCTCCCACAGTTTGTTCTGCGGATCCCCTATGGCAGTACAGAGTCTTTTATCGTAAATGCCGTTATGGAATTTTTATCGGAGCACAAGGAAATAGACAGTCTGTTCTTTTCGTCAAATTACCTGGGAGTAGGCGGACTGAAAGCAGTGAGACAAAAGAATTTATCTATCCCCGGGGATATCGGAGTCATTGCTTTTGACGATAGTGAAGTTTTCAGGATGCATACGCCGGCGATAACTACTGTTACCCAGCCGGTAGAGGAAATATCCCATAAGTTGGTGGAAAGTATACTGCACCAATTGATGCAGGAAGAAGCTGCCGGGGATATCCTTAGAAATGAAATTGAATTATCCGCTAGGCTAGTGGTAAGGGAATCGTCTTCGGGAAAGAAGAAACCCGTATAAAGTTTTTTATTCTTAATGTTTTCCGGGCAGCTATTATCCTGTATTTATGCGGGTTTTTTCCCAATAAAATATTTGCCTGTTTTCTATTTATCCTCGCACTTTATTGATTTTTATGTAAAAAAAACACCTGTACTTTGCCAGATAGATTTTTTTTCGTAAAATAGCACGATGAATGTTTAGTCAGCCTCCTTTGTTGACAAAGACGCAAGATGCGAAAAGACAGGAAACACCATAAAATTGCAAAATTTTCCAAAGCTACGCTAAATCGTTTTAGCATGTTTTTTATGCCAAATGTCCGGTATGGAGTGGAAGTTTTTTAATATTATGAGGAGGTTTAAAGGTCATATAACTGCAAAAAATAACAGATTTTGAAATACACAGTACTTTTTTGCCTATTCCTCATTTCGGGGTTTTCGATAAACGCCCAGGAAGGGGCGGCAAATCCGGTTCACAATAACAACCCCGTTTTTGAAGGGTGGTATGCCGATCCGGAAGGGATTATATTTGATAATAAGTACTGGATCTACCCTACATACTCCGCACCTTATGACAAACAGGTCTTTTTTGATGCATTTTCTTCTCCGGACCTGGTGCACTGGACAAAACATGAAAAAGTACTGGATACAACTTCGGTGAAATGGGCGAAGAGAGCTGTTTGGGCACCTTCCATTATCAAAAAGGGCGATAAGTATTTTTTGTTTTTCGGGGCCAATGATATCCAGAGTGATGAGGAGTACGGTGGTATCGGCGTTGCAGTTGCATCGCGGCCGGAAGGTCCGTTTAAAGACTATCTGGGAAAACCGCTTATTGATAAATTCCACAATGGTGCACAACCCATAGACCAGTTTGTATTCCGTGATGCGGACGGAAAACACTATCTTATTTACGGTGGATGGAAGCACTGCAACATAGCACAGCTCAATGATGATTTCACCGGTTTTATTCCTTTTGAGAATGGAGAAATTTTTCGGGAAATTACCCCGGAGAATTATGTGGAAGGGCCTTTTATGTTCATCCGTGACGGAAAGTATTATTTCATGTGGTCCGAAGGAGGGTGGACAGGTCCGGATTACAGTGTGGCCTATGCCATTGCCGATTCTCCGATGGGGCCTTTTAAGCGTATTGATAAAATATTGCAACAGGATATGGATATTGCCACCGGTGCCGGCCACCATTCGGTGATCAAAGTTCCCCGAAAAGACCGATGGTATATTGTTTATCACCGGCGGCCATTGGATGAAACCGACAGGAACTCCAGGGAAACCTGCATTGATGAGATGCATTTTGATGATAACGGATTTATCCTTCCGGTTAAGATCACCGTTGAAGGGGTAAAAAGTGATCCGTTGGAATGAGCAGCTGTTAAGACGATTAAAAAGCATAGAATTACTAACCAGTTTAATTGAAGACCCGTAAAAAATAGAGAATGTCGTTTCAGATTAAAGAACAGACCAAGACCTACGATATATGTATTGTAGGCTCCGGTGCCGGGGGAGGTATGGCAGCCCATGTCCTTTCGGAAGCCGGATTTAAAATAGCGCTGATGGAAGCGGGGCCACATTTCGATCCTGCCAATGCGGAGCAACGTACACAATTGCGATGGCCATGGGAGTCTCCCAGGCGTGGCGCAGGAACAGTAAGACCTTTCGGTGATTTTGATATGGCTTACGGGGGCTGGGAGATAGATGGAGAACCCTATACCAAAGAGCAGGGAACAGAGTTCGACTGGTTCCGTTCGCGTATGCTAGGAGGAAGAACCAATCACTGGGGACGCATATCCCTCCGTTTCGGTCCGCTCGATTTTAAGCGCAAAGACTTTGATGGCAAAGGTGATAACTGGCCTATCGGTTATGATGATGTGAAACCTTATTACGATAAGGTGGATAAAATGATAGGGGTATTCGGTACCAGGGAAAATATACCTAATGAGCCCGATGGTTACTTTCTGCCTCCTCCCAAGCCGAGGTTACACGAATTGTATATTAAAAAAGGAGCGCAAAAGGTAGGTGTGCCTATGATCCCCTCCAGGCTTTCGATCCTTACCAAAAGGATAAACAACAAACGAGGGGCCTGCTTTTTTTGTAATCAATGTTCCCGTTCGTGCAGTGTTTATGGCGACTTTTCTTCGTCTTCCGTCCTGGTAAATCCGGCGATGGAGACCGGAAACGTGGATCTCTATGTCAATGCCATGGTACGTGAGGTGCTCACCAATGATGAGGGACGGGCTACCGGGGTCTCTTATGTAAACAAGGAGGATCTTCAGGAATATACATTAAAGGCAAAAGTGGTCATCATGGCTGCCAGCGCCTGTAGTTCCGCAAGGATATTATTAAATTCCAAATCGGCGGCACACCCTAACGGGCTGGCTAATTCCAGCGATCTTGTCGGTAAATACCTGCACGATTCTACCGGGGCTTCCCGAATGGGGTTAATTCCGTCCCTCCTGGACAGAAAGCGTTACAACGAAGATGGTGTAGGCGGAATGCACCTGTATACTCCATGGTGGCTTAACGACAGTAAGAATCTCGGTTTTACCAGAGGGTATCATATAGAATACTGGGGTGGTATGGGCATGCCGGCTTATGGATTTGGTTTCGGTATGGAAAAAATGAATGGCCAGGTTCCCGGAAAAGACGGGAAGATGAAAAAAGCAGGCGGATACGGCCTGGATTTCAAAAATGATCTTCGCAGGTTCTACGGGGCTACTTTCGGCATGGCCGGAAGGGGGGAAAGCATTCCGAGAAAAGACAACTTTTGTGAGATCGACCAGAATGTAGTGGATAAATATGGTATTCCCGTATTGAAATTTCATTACAAATGGTCCGATGAAGAGCGGAAACAGGCGCAGCATATGCACGATACGTTCGAAGAGGTAATCCATTCGATGGGTGGAATTGCCCTGGGGGACAGGCCCGGTGCGGAAACCGATTACGGTCTGGAAAACCCGGGAAGGATCATACATGAAGTAGGGACCACCCGTATGGGGGATGATCCCAAAACATCAGTAGTTAACAGGTACAACCAGGCACACGATGTTCCCAATCTTTTTGTAGTGGACGGAGGCCCTTTTGTGTCCCAGGCAGACAAAAATCCTACCTGGACTATTTTGGCACTGGCCTGGAGAGCATCGGATTACCTGAAGGAAGAAATGAAAAGAATGAATATTTAGCTAATGAGAGAATGAGCCAATTTGATAATGAGTTAATAAAAACATATTTTCCCCTTTTGGGGAGATGTCGCAGACAGAGGGAGATAATTTCCCATCCCAAACTCATCAACTCCCCAACTAGAAACTAAAAAATGGACAGAAGAGAAACAATTAAAACGCTGGTAATAGGAGGTGTAGCCTCCGGGTTCATGCTTCACGGATGTGTGCCCGTAGAAGAAAAGAAGGAAGAAGCCACCCCGCAGCCTGCAGATAATGGTAAGGGTTACGGACGTACTCCGGAAGAAGCGGCACGCGATGCGGAACTGAACGGAAAAACCTTCTTTACCGAGCACGAAATGGCAACAATTGCCGTATTGGCGGATATCATCATTCCCGCCGACGATACTTCAGGCTCTGCAACCGAGGCCGGTGTCCCGGAATTCATAGAGTTTATTGTTAAGGATATTCCTGAACACCAAGTGCCGCTACGGGGTGGGCTGATGTGGTTGGACCGTGAAAGCGGTCAGAGATATAACAAACAGATTGTATCCTGCTCGGCAGAAGAAAGGGAAAACATAGTGAAGGATATAGCCTATCCGGAAGAAGTGATCCCGGAGCTTAAACAGGGAGCAGTTTTCTTTTCGAGGATAAGAAACCTGGTTGCCACCGGATTCTATACCAGCCAGATAGGCATAAAAGACCTCGGCTATGTGGGGAATACTCCTAATGTCTGGGATGGAGTGCCGCAGGATGTTCTGGATAAACACGGAATGGCTTATGATGAGAAGATGTTGCAAAACAGCATTAAACCGGAAGACAGGGGAGAAATTATGGATTGGGAGAACTACAATGTATAGGTAGTATAACAACTCCCCCTCCTTTTGTCTTAAATTTTTTCATGTTTTAGATTGTTGTACGAAAGTCCGTCGCAGGAAAACCTGCGGCTGGCTTTTTCTATGTCTGGGCTGAGGGTAATTCGTACTTTTCCTGTGTGCAAAACATCTTTTTACTCCGTTAAAATAACAGATCTTACCGGGAATTAATTAAAAATGCAAAAACGAAAACCGTGGATTTAACATTTAAATTTTACAGACCTAATAAATAAACAAGTCTTTTTTTGCGAGATAGATTTTTTTTCGTAAAATAGCACCGTGCTAATAAAATGTTAATTTTTGGTTTTAGTGTCGGGTACTGAAAAGGCACTAAAATTTTTATCAGATCGCTAAAACGTTTTAGCGTATTTATCCAAAATATGCCAAAAACGGGGGTAGCCAAAAAACTTAATTCTAAACTAAATCAGCATTCATGAAGACAATTTTAATGAAAAAGCTTGCACTCTTTACAGCATTGTTTTGTGCTGTAGGAGCAGTACAGGCCCAGATTACGGTCTCCGGGACCGTGTCGGATGCCAGCGGGCCGTTACCCGGGGCAAACATTGTGGTAAAGGGTACTACTAACGGGACCCAAACCGATTTTGACGGGAACTATACGTTGAATGATGTTCCCGAAGATGCCGTTATC
Source organism: Sinomicrobium pectinilyticum (assembly GCF_003725735.1). Taxonomy (GTDB): domain Bacteria; phylum Bacteroidota; class Bacteroidia; order Flavobacteriales; family Flavobacteriaceae; genus Sinomicrobium; species Sinomicrobium pectinilyticum. The sequence continues at coordinate 70,058 of NZ_RJTM01000011.1, forward strand.
GTTTTTAGTTACATCGGTTATAAGAATAACGAAGTTCCGGTGGACGGGAGAACAACCATAAACGTAACGCTTCGGGAGGATGCCCAGGCTCTGGATGAAGTTGTGGTTGTCGGATATGGTACGATGCGGAAATCGGATGTAACCGGATCTATTTCTGTTGCTAAAGGAGAGGACCTGGTTAAGAATCAGCAATTTAGTGCATTGGATAATTTGAGGGGTAAGGTTTCCGGGGTGAATATTTACTCCAATTCCGGTCAGCCCGGAGCTTATCAGAGTCGTGTAGTGATACGTGGGTTGTCTACTATTAATTCTTCCTCTACTCCTCTGTATGTGGTAGATGGGGTGGTTATGGAGGATTTCGGATTGGTGAACCCTAACGATATTGAGAGTATGGAGGTTTTGAAAGATGCTTCTGCTACGGCGATTTACGGTGCCAGAGGGGCGAACGGGGTTATCCTGGTGACTACCAAACGAGGTAAAAAGTCGGAAGGACTTGCTATTACGTACCAAAGTTCTGTGAGCTTGAGTTCGCCTGCGCGCTATATGGATGTTTTAAATGCACAAGAGTGGACCGATGCTTTTATGATTGGTTTGGAGAATGAGAATAAGTATATGGGGTATGACTGGCCTTTGGACAGGTCGTACTGGTTCTCGGATAGGGAATTTTTTGATGAGAACGGTAATCCTCTGTACGATACCGATTGGCAAAGAGAGGCTACCAGAACGGCATTGTCGCACAATCATCAGGTGGGGATTCAGTCGAGAGGTGAGAAATCTTCCGTGGGGGCGTTTTTAAATTATACCGATCAACAAGGGGTTGTAAATAACACCTATAGCAAGAGGGTGAATGCCAAGGTGGCTTTTGATGCGGATCCGACAGATTGGTTGAGTACTTCCATCAATTTAATGGTGAATCACACCTGGGGTAGGTATACACCTGAAACCGGAGGGGGTCAGGATGCTCGTAGGACTATGATAGAAATGTTGCCGTGGATGCCGGTTAGGGATTCTGATGGGAATTATACGACGTCGGCCAGTACAACTATGGCCGATGGATTTGGGTTTGAAGGGATGTCTAATCCCGTGATGATCTTAGAGAAGCAGAAACGGATGAATTACAATACCCAGATTTTTGGTAATGCTGCCTTGACGTTTCACCTTGCGGACGGATTGGATCTGAAGACGCAATACGGTGTGGATAGTCACAATATTACCTATAGAGGGTATTCCTCTATTGATTTGAATAACCTTTCTATGCCAAATGGTTGGGCGGAAGTGCAACATACGAATACTTTTTACTGGCAGGAAGAAACGTATTTGACGTATAACAAAACATTTGACAAGCATCGGATAAATGCTATGGCAGGACTCTCATGGCAGGAACGAAAGTACAATTATGACCGGTCGTATACCGAAGGTTTTAGCGATGACTTTTTTGAGTGGTTTAATTTGGGGGCCGGAACTACCCCCGATGCACCTGATTCGGATTTTAACCGCTGGGCGATGAATTCTTATTTCCTGCGATTGGCGTATACTTTTAATGATAAGTATTCGGCTACGCTTACAGGTCGTTATGATGGGTCTTCCAAGTTTGGGGATAATAATAAATATGCGTTTTTCCCTTCGGCAGGTCTGGCGTGGAATATTTCTCAGGAGGATTTCCTGGCAGATAGCAACCTTATCAGTAAGTTAAAGTTGCACACCAGTTATGGGGTGACAGGTAATTCGGAAATCGATCCCTATCAGTCTTTGGCGCTAGTGGATTCCGGAACACAACTGCAAGATGGTACACGTGTACCCTGGTCTTATATAAATACTATTGAGAATCCGGATTTGAAATGGGAAAAAACGGCTCAGTTTGATATAGGGGTAGACCTGGGATTGTTTGAGAACAGGTTGAACCTGGAGGCTTCTTTTTATCATAAAAAGACAACGGATTTGCTGTTAGAAACACCACTGCCGACTTCTACAGGATTTAGTTTCTTTTATAAGAATATAGGTTCGGTAGCGAACAGAGGACTGGATATTATGGTGAATGCATATCCGGTGCAGACAGAGGATTTTACCTGGAATACTACATTGAATATGAACTATAACAAAAATGAGATTCTTCAGCTGGGAGAGAACAATGAGGATATTGAGTTGAATAACTGGGTAGGTGGTTCTAATAGTATTTTGCGGGTAGGGGAAAACCTGAGTAGCTTTTTCGGGTATAGAAGATTGGGAGTTTATACGGAAGAGGATTTCGAAAATGGCGATATTACCAGAGACCAGATAGGTCGTGCTAAGCGGACTAGCGAGAAGGAGATTATAGGTAAAGGTATGCCGGATTGGACAGGAAGTTTTATCAATACGTTTTCTTATAAGAATTTTGACCTGACGGTAGATATGCAGTTTGTTTGGGGTGTAGAAACCATGCAACAGTTCTATCACCCTGCGTATGACCGGTTTGGTATTACTAACGGGTTGTCCAATATCTTGTACGACGCCTACGACGGAACGAACCCGAATACGATGCAGCAGGCTATCTATTTGACTAATTCCGGACATGCAGGTCAGGATACTACGGTGGATTCATCATGGATTGCCGACGGGTCTTATTTACGTGCTAACCTGATCCAGTTGGGGTACACATTCCCTTCTGAGAAAAGTGCTACCCTCGGGCTTTCACAACTTCGGTTATATATGAATGTAAATAACGCTTTTGTTGTAACTTCCAGTGACTTTAACGGTTATGACCCCGAAGCGACATCGCAAGGCAGTACGAATAAATTTGGACAAAATATGGCGTTCTATTCTTATCCGAGAGCAAGAACGTGGACATTAGGTGTAAATGTAACTTTTTAAACCGACTAAGATGAGAATTACAATAAAAAACATATGGCAAATATTGTCGATATCGACTCTTCTGTTATCGGTATCGTGTTCCGATTTTTTGGATGAGAATCCTAAGTCCACTGTGTCTAGTGGAAATTATTATCAAACTGAAGCTCAGGCGGAATCTAATGTGAATTACCTGTACAGGAATGGTGCCAGCCAGCGTATTGCGGCTGCTCCCAGTGCGTATGTAGGGTCTCACTCTTCTGTGATGGGAATGCTAACCGGCTATTTTACGAATAGTTATGAAGGACAAGAAGTGGTGTGCAGGTATTCCAGATTATTGACGAGACAGGATCATACTAATGAGATTTCGGCGAACTCCGATGGTATGTGGGACAATTGCTTTAAGGCGATTAATGTGGCTAATAATGCTATTGTGAGTATTCCCGGAATTGATATGGATGAGGGAAAGAGAAATCAGCTTGTTGCTGAGGCAAAGTTTTTTCGGGCGTTTAATTATTTTTATCTGGTGAAGGCATTTGGCGATGTGCCGCTTTTGTTAGAGCCTTCTAATCTGGATGAGTTGTATCCGGAAAGGGCACCGAGCAGTTCCATATACGATCAGATTGTATCAGATCTTCAGGATGCTATTGAAGTGTTGCCGGAGAAGACCTTTGCCGCAAACGGGCATCGTATTTCCAAATATGTGGCAGCGATGTTACTTACGGATGTGTATTTCTATACGAGAGATTATGCGAATGCCAAGACTTATGCGAAAATGGTAATTGATTCTCCGCATACTTTGACGACTAATGATGATCTGGAGGGGAGTAGTGCTTATAATAAGTTGCGTACTATCGATGATTTAAATGAGGTGATTTACAGTCAGGAATACGATGCTACAATTAATGACGGTGGTTGGTGGCCAACTTATGCGTTTACTTCTTCGGCTACAGGAGTATTTAGTACGTATTCTATTTTTGAAAGGGTTTACGGTCCTGTCAACCGGTTTTTGAATGTGTATGAGGAGGACGATTTGCGTATTCAACCCCGACAGTTTTTTCATTGGAGTTATACTAACCCGACTAATAATAAGACCTGGACTGCTCCGGAAGGGCAAGCCGGGTGTTGGTATTATTTTGATGAAGAAGCTGTGCTGAATACGGGTAGGTCTACTAAGGACTGGAATATTTACCGTTTGGCGGAGGCGTATCTCGATTATGCAGAGTCTATTGCGCAAACGGAAGGGGTGACACCCGAAGCTGCAAATTATTTGGCGCAGATACAGGTAAGAGCTAATACTGAGGGATCGTCTATTGCGGATATTGAGAGTGAGTTGATGATGCTTTCTACTCAGGAGTTTATAGAAGCTTGTTGGACAGAAAGACTCAGAGAATTTCCATTGGAGTTTAAAATTTGGGACGATTGTGTGAGGACTATGAAATTTCCACAGGTTTCGGAATCCGCCAAGGGGGAAGTGACTTATGTAGATTTAATAGGGGCTCAGAATGCAGCGGGAGCAACGTTTAAACCAACAGATTTGGTGTTCCCTATTTCGTTAAATGAGTTGCAACGCAATCCGAACCTGACTCAAAATGAAGGATATCAAAGTAGATAGTTTGGGTTTTATATCGAACTCACGTTAACTTAGAACAGAATATCCTGGATATTAAATCTAAAGCAATTATGGAGGGGGATGATTCATATCCCTCTCCGTATTTTTACTATTTTGGTAAGGCATTAAAACCATTTAAAAACCTCCTATGAAAAAGAAATCATTAACAATAGTTCTTTTTGCCGTTATTGCCCTGTTCCAGATGTCACGGGCGCAGACCGTGATGGTGGAAAAAGTGGATAATCCCGTAGATTGGGCGAGTCCCCTTATGGGTACCGATTCCAAGTACAGCCTCTCTAACGGTAATGTATATCCTGCCATAGCACTGCCGTGGGGAATGAATTTCTGGACCCCTCAAACCGGAAAAATGGGAGATGGCTGGGCCTATATGTACACTGCCGATAAAATAAGAGGCTTCAAACAAACACATCAGCCTTCACCTTGGATGAACGATTACGGTCAGTTCGCCATTATGCCGGTGACCGGAGAGCTCCGATTCAATGAAGACGATCGTGCGAGCTGGTATTCCCATAAAGCGGAAACCGTAACACCGTACTACTACAGTGTATATTTGGCCGATCATAATGTCACTACCGAGCTGGCCCCTACCGAAAGGGCGGCACGTTTTCGGTTTACGTTCCCTGAAACAGACAGTTCTTACGTGGTTATCGATGCCCTGGATAAAGGGTCTTACGTAAAAATAATACCGGGCGAAAATAAAGTGATCGGGTATACGACCAAAAACAGTGGCGGCGTCCCGGAAAACTTTAAAAATTACTTCGTTATCGAATTTGACAAAGCCTTTGAGGTAACTTCTACGTTTAACGGGGATAAACTCGGGGATGCTCTGGAAATGGAAGCAGATCATGCAGGCGCCGTTATCGGGTTTAAGACCAAAAAAGGAGAAAAAGTAAATGCGAGGGTGGCTTCTTCCTTCATAGGCTTCGAACAGGCGGAACGCAATCTGAAAGAAATCGGAAATGACGATTTTGATACCGTAAAGAAAAAAGGAAGGGATATCTGGAACAAAGAACTCGGCCGTATAAAAGCAGAAGGAGGCACCGTAGAACAAATGCGTACCTTCTATTCCTGCCTTTACCGTTCCCTGTTGTTCCCGAGAAAGTTTTTCGAATATGATGAAAACGGGGACGTAGTACATTACAGCCCTTACAACGGGGAAGTACTCCCGGGCTATATGTTTACCGATACCGGTTTCTGGGATACTTTCCGTTCCCTCTTTCCTTTCCTGAACCTTATGTATCCCGAACTGAACGCACAGATGCAGGAAGGCTTGGCTAATGCCTATAAAGAAAGCGGATGGTTACCGGAATGGGCTAGTCCCGGATTGCGGAATGTAATGGTAGGGAACAACTCCGCTTCCGTAGTATCTGACGCCTATCTGAAAATAGACGGAAAATATAAATACGATATAGAGACCCTGTACGAAGCATTGATACACGGTGCCAATAATGCCGGGCCTCTTACAGCTGTGGGCCGTGCCGGGGTAGAATATTACAACAAGCTTGGTTATGTGCCTTATGATGTGGGAATTAATGAAAATGCCGCCCGTACCCTCGAATATGCCTATGACGATTTTACGATCTATCAGTTGGGGAAAGCCCTCGGCAAGCCCAAAAAAGAAATAGAACTATACAAAAAACGGAGTCTCAATTACAGGAACCTGTTCGATCCCGAGACCAAGCTGATGCAGGGAAAAAATGAAGATGGCAAATTTATGAAGCCCTTCAGCCCCTTTAAATGGGGTGATGCCTTTACCGAAGGGAACAGCTGGCACTATACCTGGTCCGTATTTCACGATATACAGGGGCTTATAGATCTTATGGGAGGTAAAGAGGAATTCACAGGACAACTCGATAAAGTGTTTTCTCTTCCCCCTGTTTTCGATGAAAGCTACTACGGCGGTGTCATTCACGAGATCCGGGAAATGCAGATAGCCAATATGGGGCAGTATGCGCATGGTAACCAGCCAATACAGCATATGATATATCTCTATAATTATGCCGGGGAACCATGGAAAGCCCAGTATTGGGTAAGAGAGACCATGAACAGGATGTACAGGCCTACCCCGGACGGGTATTGCGGAGATGAGGACAATGGCCAGACTTCGGCCTGGTATGTATTTTCGGCAATGGGATTCTACCCCGTTTGCCCTGCAACGGATGAATATGTAATGGGGGCACCATTGTTCAAAAAGGTGACCATAACTCTCGAAAACGGTAAAGAGGTGATCATAAACGCTCCTGCCAATAGTGATACCAACCGCTATATAAACAAGGTCAGTATAGATGGTAAGGAATACACCAAAAACTGGTTGAGCCATAAAGCCCTGATGAAAGGTGCCGTTATAGATATAGAGATGTCCGATGCGCCGAATAAGAAGCGAGGAACGAAGAAAGCGGACTTCCCTTATTCCCTTTCCAATCAATAATCCCAATGTATGTCGCAAAACTTTAAAAGTAAAAAAGTATCCCCGTTTCGTCCCTTTTATCCGAAGGGATGGGCGGGGCTTTTTGCAGTGGTCTCTTTGTTATCCGTCAGTTGTACGAATAAACAGGAAACAAGAACAATAAAAACAGAAAAGAATTTCCCCTCTGCGGACCTTGCTCGTTATGTAGACCCTATGATAGGCACGGCCAAAATGGGGCATACCTATCCCGGGGCAACAGTACCTTTTGGAAGCATACAGTTGAGCCCGGATACCGATACCATACCCTATGCGGTGGACGGTAAATACAATCCGGATGTCTATAAGTACTGTGCCGGGTATCAGTATGACGATAAGACTATCGTAGGTTTCAGTCATACCCATTTCAGCGGTACCGGGCATTCCGACCTGGGCGATTTCCTCATTATGCCGACAACGGGAAAATTACAGTTGAATCCCGGAACAGCGGATAAACCCCAAAACGGTTACCGCTCCGCTTTCTCTCATGATACGGAAACGGCCGAACCGGCGTATTACAGCGTACAACTGGAAGATTATGATATAAAAGCCGAACTCACCGCGAGTAGCAGGGTGGGAATGCACCAGTATACCTTTCCCGAATCGGATGAAGCACATATTGTTCTCGATCTGATGGCAGGGATATATAATTACGATGAGAAGAATGTATGGACCTTCGTCCGGGTTGAAAACGATACCCTGGTCACCGGTTTCCGGCAAACTAACGGATGGGCGCGTACCCGTAAAGTATATTTTGCCATGTCTTTCAGCAAACCGTTTGTAAAATACGGACAGGCCAATTATGATGATAACGTGTACAAAGGTTTCTGGAGAAAGTTCGATCAGGAGGAGAACTTCCCCGAAATGGCCGGTGAAAAACTAAGAACATATTTTGATTTTAAGACCGGGAAAGATGAAAAGATAAAAATAAAGTTTGCCATCTCCCCGGTCAGTACCGAAGGAGCCCTGGCCAATATGAAAGCCGAGATCCCGCACTGGGATTTTGAACAGGTGAAAAAAGAAGGCAGGGAACTGTGGAACAAGGAACTCAACAAAGCTGTCGTAGAAACCACTTCCGAAGAGGACATGGTCAACTTTTACACGGCCATGTACCATGCGTTTCTCGGGCCTACGGAATACATGGATGTAGACGGAAAATACCGTGGGCTGGATATGAACATTCACCAAACGAAGGATTTTACCAATTATACCAGTTTTTCCCTGTGGGATACCTATCGGGCACTGCACCCGTTATTTAACCTGATGCAGACCGAAAGAAATGCGGATATGGTACAATCCATGCTCGCTCATTACGATCAGAGTGTGCACCCTATGCTCCCCGTATGGTCGCACTATGCCAATGAAAACTGGTGTATGATAGGCTATCACAGTGTTTCGGTCATTGCCGATGCCATTGTAAAGGGGAACGCGGATTTTGACGCGGAACACGCTTTGGAAGCTTGTGTGCAAACTGCACGTACGCGGTATTATGACGGGTTACAGTACTACCTGGATATGGGGTATGTGCCGGAAGACAAAAACGGCGCTTCCGTATCCAAAACCCTGGAATACGCCTATGATGACTGGGCTATTGCACAGGCTGCAAAGAAACTGGGTAAAGAGGATATTTATCAGGAATTCATAAAGAGATCGGAGAACTATAAGAATGTTTACGACAAGGCGTCCGGTTTTATGCGTCCGAAGTTAAGTGACGGTAGTTTCAAAAAAGAGTTTGATCCGCTGGATACTCACGGACAGGGATTTATAGAAGGGAATTCATGGAATTACAGCCTTTACGTACCACATGATCCCGCGACCATGATAACCATGATGGGAGGAAAAGAGCGCTTTTCGGAGCGGCTGGACTCCCTCTTCACCATGGAACTGCCCGATAAATATTTTGAAAAGACCGAGGATATTTCCAGGGAAGGGATTATCGGTAACTATGTGCATGGTAACGAGCCGTCGCACCATGTTGTCTACTTGTATAACTGGACGGACACCCCATGGAAGTCCCAGGATAAAATACGGATGATACTCAAAAGGATGTACCAGACCGGTGAAGACGGTCTCGGCGGAAATGACGATTTCGGCCAGATGAGTGCATGGTATATTTTCAGCGCTTTCGGGTTTTATCCTGTAGCACCGGGTTCAGAAGATTATGCTCTCGGAAGTCCGGCTGTAAAACATGCCAATATCCACCTGGAGAACGGTAATATGCTGGAGATCGTGGCAGAGAACCAGTCAGAAAAAAATGTATTTGTGGAGAAAGTGGAATTCAACGGAGAGAGTTTAAAGGAACCTTTCCTGAAACACGGCGATATCCTCAAAGGAGGAAAACTGACCTTTTACATGACAGATAAGCCTAATAAAGAATTGTATAAATAAGCTTCTCCCTTTTTTATTACCTGAAATAAAAACACCTCCGGTTCTTTGGAAATCGGGAGGTGTTTTTGTTTGTATCCCTGTAAAATTCATGGTATATGACGGATGGAAAAGATGTTGTCTGATAAATATAACAAATAAACCTTGTGATGTTATATTTCATTAGATATATTTGAAGGGTAATTTAACCATTCATACATGAGACCAGACCTTTTTGAAGCCCCGGACTATTACCAGTTGGACGATCTTTTGTCGGAAGAACACAAACTGGTACGTTCCGCTTCCCGGGATTGGGTGAAGCGGGCCATATCGCCTGTTATAGAAGAATATGCACAGCGTGCGGAATTCCCGAAGCAACTTATCGGCGGTTTGGCCGAAATAGGTGCTTTCGGGCCTTATATTCCCGAAGAATACGGAGGTGCAGGCCTGGACCAGATCAGTTACGGGCTTATTATGCAGGAGATCGAAAGAGGAGATAGCGGCATCCGGTCCACGGCTTCCGTACAGTCTTCCCTGGTCATGTATCCCATATGGAAATACGGTAGCGAAGAACAACGTAAAAAATACCTGCCTAAGCTTGCTTCCGGAGAATTTATGGGCTGTTTCGGGCTTACGGAGCCCGATTTCGGTTCCAACCCGGGAGGCATGGTTACCAATTTTAAAGACAAGGGAGACCACCTGCTCCTCAACGGGGCCAAATTATGGATATCCAATGCACCTTTCGCAGATATTGCCGTGGTCTGGGCCAAAGACGAAGCAGGAAGGATACACGGCCTTATCGCAGAGCGCGGCATGGAAGGGTTTACCACACCGGAAACACATAACAAGTGGTCGCTCCGGGCCTCGGCTACCGGGGAACTCATATTTGATAACGTAAAAATACCCAAGGAAAACCTTTTGCCCGGAAAAAGCGGCCTTGGGGCGCCCCTGGGCTGCCTGGATTCTGCCCGTTACGGCATCGCCTGGGGCGCTATAGGTGCGGCAATGGATTGTTATGATACGGCCCTTCGCTATGCCAAAGAAAGGGTACAGTTCGGTAAACCTATTGCAGCTACCCAGCTTCAACAGAAAAAACTGGCCGAAATGATCACGGAGATCACCAAGGCGCAGTTACTGGCATGGCGGCTCGGCGTATTACGGAACGAAGGAAAGGCCACTACGGCACAAATATCCATGGCAAAGCGCAACAACGTGGAAATGGCCATAAAGATAGCCCGTGAAGCAAGACAGGTGCTCGGGGGGATGGGAATTACGGGAGAATACAGCATAATGCGCCATATGATGAACCTCGAAAGCGTAATCACTTACGAAGGTACGCACGATATACACCTGTTGATTACCGGTGCCGATATAACAGGCTTTAACGCTTTCAAATAAACTGGCATCAGTGCGTTTATGGCGTAAAACCGATTATTGTTTATCTTAGGTGCATGATAGAAGCCTTGAAGCAAAATTACGGTTACCTCTTTGAACCCCCTCTCCTGGAGGAAATAAGCCGGGTAGGCCAGCTGAAAAAAGTACCCGAAGGATTCCAGCTTATGGATATCGGGGAGCCTATAAAAGGGATGCCCCTTATTCTGGAAGGGGCCATAAAAATTTTACGCGAAGATGAAAAAGGCAACGAACTGGTACTCTATTTTATAGAAAGGGGAGATACCTGTGCCATGACTCTTTCCTGTTGTGTAGGGCTTGCTAAAAGTGAGATCCGTGCCGTAGCCGAAACCGATACCGTTCTTGTAATGGTCCCGGTAGAAAAAATGGAAAGCTGGATGGCAACCTATAAAAGCTGGCGCCAGTTTATCCTGCAGAGCTATCACGACAGGCTTATGGAAATGCTCGATACGATCGATTCTATAGCCTTCCTTAAAATGGATGAACGCCTGTTGCGCCATCTCAGGGACAAAGCCATGATAACCCATGACGATGTCATCCACACTACCCACCAGGACATAGCACGTGACCTGAACACCTCGAGGGTAGTGATATCCAGGTTGCTGAAAAAACTTGAAAACCAGGGGAAAATACAGTTGTTCAGAAACAGTATTAGGGTTATAGATTTATAATTTGCAATCCGATAGCAGCTTGGTTTTATAATGGATTGAGACCATACAACCCGGGGCAAACGGATACGGAAATTAAACAACAGTGCTTTAAGTAGGATAGCGTTTTAGTTGCCCGGCCGGAGAGAGATAGCTTTGGGAGACCTGCTCCGTAAAAGTAAATCATTTGTGTTCTGCCCGTCAGGATATCCGGTCTTAGCGGAAGAGGGTTGATCCCCGCTCCGGGTTTAACCTATGACGGAATCATAAAAAAAGTATCTCCAAAACTATTTAGCTTTTAAGATGCGTCTACCCTGCCATGTAACCTTTGTTACCGATTACCTCTTCCGGATATCCTACTTTTGTAGCAAATTGTAAGACAGTATCATGGATATTCTCCACATAGCGGGTTTCGTAGGGGCTCTTCTCATAGGTATAATCCTCGGTCTTATCGGTGGCGGAGGCTCTATTTTAACCGTTCCTGTCCTCGTTTACCTCATGGGGGTAAGCCCTGCCACGGCTACTGGCTATTCCCTTTTTGTGGTTGGAGTATCCTCGCTTATCGGTGCGTTTATCAATATGCGGAAAAAACTGGTGCAGGTAAGAACGGCTTTTGTGTTTGCCTTCCCTGCTTTCGTCGTGGTATATGTTATGCGAAGGTTTGTGATGCCCGCTATTCCGCACTACCTCTTTACTGTCGGCGGAACGGAGGTGACCAAAGACCATGTTATTATGGTGTTTTTTGCCGTAATAATGCTTATTACTTCCATTTCCATGCTGCGTAATAAGAAAAAAAATATTATAACCAATGTTTCCGACTATCATTACCATATTCTTTTTCTCGAAGGTATACTGGTAGGGGTTGTCGCCGGTTTTGTAGGGGCCGGGGGCGGTTTTCTTATTATTCCCGCTCTGGTGCTTTTTGCCAAACTCCCCATGAAAAAAGCGGTAGCCACTTCCTTGCTTATCATATCTATCAATTCCATTATAGGTTTTGCCGGAGATGTTGGTGTGATGGAAATAGACTGGAACCTTTTGCTCATTTTTACGGGAATAGCTATTGCAGGGATATTTGCCGGTAGTTACCTTTCCGGAAAAGCAGATGGAAAGAAGCTGAAAAGAGGCTTTGGCTGGTTTGTACTGGTCATGGCAATATATATCCTTATAGAAGAGTTTACACATTTATGATGAGTAACTGATAAAAGTCATATAAAAACCAATCCGGAGATGGTAATTTGGTGGTGTTATGCCGGGAAGGAAAACAACCTGTTAAATTTGTACCATGAAACCGGAAAAGATTAAAATAGTCGTTGCCTCGTGTATTCGGAGATTCTTTTAATCATCAAACAGAGGGCGTTAAACTGTTAAAGAATGCTTGGATTGAGCTAAGTCGAAAATGATAAAAAATATTAACATGAAAGTAGAACAAATATATACCGGATGCCTTGCCCAGGGCGCTTACTACATAGAGAGTAAGGGCGAAGTGGCAATTATAGACCCTTTGCGGGAAGTGCACCCTTACACGGAAAAAGCAGAAAAGAACGGGGCGAAGATCAAATATATTTTCGAAACCCATTTTCATGCCGATTTTGTAAGCGGGCACCTTACCTTATCCAGGGAAACAGGTGCTCCCATTGTGTATGGCCCTACCGCAAACCCCGATTTTGAATCGATTATTGCAGAAGACGGACAGGAATTTCCTCTCGGGGAAGTAACCATTGTAGTATTGCACACTCCGGGACATACGATGGAAAGTACTACCTATCTCCTTCGCGATAAAGACGGGAAAGATTATGCCATTTTCAGTGGCGACACCCTGTTCCTGGGAGACGTGGGAAGGCCTGACCTGGCCCAGAAGGCCGCACATATGACCCAGGAAGAACTGGCCGGGCTACTTTATGACAGCCTCCGCGAAAAGATCATGCCTTTGGGCGACCATGTGATTGTATATCCCGGTCACGGAGCAGGATCGGCCTGCGGTAAGAACATGATGAAGGAAACCGTAGATACCCTCGGCCACCAGAAGGAGGTAAACTATGCACTGCGGGAAGACATGACCCGTGAAGAATTTATCAAAGAGGTTACCGACGGCCTGTTACCCCCTCCGCAGTATTTTCCGCATAACGTACGTATGAACAAGGAAGGATATGCGGATATCGATGAAGTGCTCAAACGCGGTGCCAGCCCGTTAAACCCCTCCGGCTTTGAGACCCTGGCAAACGAAAGCGGCGCTGTAGTACTGGATGTACGGCACCAGTCCGATTTTGAGAAAGGACACATCCCCCGGTCTATCTTTATCGGTATTGACGGGAGTTTTGCGCCCTGGGTGGGTGCCCTTATTATGGATACCGCCCAGCCCATTTTGCTGGTTACCCCCGAAGGAAGGGAAGAAGAGACCGTCACAAGGCTTTCACGCGTTGGTTTTGACAATACCTTGGGGTACCTGGAAGGTGGCTTTGAAGCATGGAAAGCGGACGGCAGGGAATACGATACGGTAAATTCAGTTACTGCCGACCAGCTGAAAGAAATGCAAAAGAAAGGCGAAGTACCCGTTTTTGACGTCCGTAAGGAAACCGAGTATGAAGCCGGTCACGTAAAAGGAGCACATTTAACATCCCTGGATTATCTTAATGATCATTTGGCGGAATTCCCCGAAGGAGAGAAGTTCTATATTCATTGTGCGGGGGGATATCGTTCCATGATCGCTGCTTCCATATTGAAAAGCAGGGGGATCCACAACTTTGCAGATGTGGCCGGAGGATTCGGGGCCATCAGGGAAGCTCATGTAGATATTACCGTATAATACTCCCGGTATTCGAATAATAAAGATGGAGAAGGCCGTTTCTGTAAGGAGCGGTCTTTTTTTGTGCTATGGCTAAAATACGGATGATTTAAACAAAAGAAGATAGCGCCTATTTATCCTGTTTGAATTTTTCGAATTCGGTTAAGAAATCTACGGAGGTCATGTCTAACGCAGGAGCCAAAATTTCACTACACCAGTATAATGTGGGGCTTACCATGCCCCGTTCTATGGCAGAAACATTCTGGGAGTTATTGCCTATACGCGAAGCCAGGTCGGACTGTGTCCAGCCTATTTCTTCACGTTTAGACCGGATAAAGCCTCCCAAAAGATGATTAAAATGCCGTTTATCCATAGATGAAAGAAAAGTCCAAAATTTTCAGCACCTCTTTCTAACGATATATGGTTAGTTTTTATGTTTTTTGTATATATTTGTATCCCGCGGTCATAAAAAAATGCATTACAGTATACTGCTATAAAGATTAGGTTGTTTGGAGAACATAGGCTTTCGGAAGCAAAACACGTTCTTATTATCCCATATGGTCTAAACGGGATGGTTTTGTCTTTCACAGTCTGTGGAGCTGCTTTCGAATAAGGGTAGGGGTATCCTTTGCAGAGCAGTAATAAAGAGGTTGCCTTCGTGGTCAACCTCTTTTTTTGGATGATGACGTAGCGTTGGTCCGGATAAGATATTCACCGGAGCATAATCGCTTAAGAATAAGAAGTCAACTTTACCTCAAGAATTATTTTGGGAAGCGATTAGAAAGATTGGGAAATGAGACGGATGCTGCTTGTAATTTTGAAATCGTGCAAGGAAATCACTTTTTTTGTTCATGAAAAATCAAAGATGATAGCTGAAAAAATTATGAGGCTTTTGATGTTCGTCATATTTAATCTGGCGAAATCGTTAGTACGTCCTGAATCAAAAAATGGACATGGTCACCATCAAGGCCTGTCTCCAAAAAATGAATCTCATAACACTCTTCTATACCAAGGCAGACAGAGAGGAACGTCTTAGCAAGATGATTGTCCAGAACATCAGGCCTATATTTTATGGGACATACGAAATGATACAACAACAAACTCTTGTTTTGACTCTTATGGATATGTTAGATTACACCTATCAATATAATAATCACGCAACACCTGAGGCAGAGCCTCGGTGAATTTTATGAATTGAACTTCAAACCAATTATTCTTAAAAGTCCTCTTTAGTTCGTAATTTCGCAACCTAATTGCAAATCCATTATGTTCGATTTACTTAAGAAAACCCTGTTCTCGACCAAATTAATGGCCATTTTGTTTCTTCTATTTGCTGCTGCAATGGGTATGGCAACTTTTATTGAAACTTCATACAGCATCGAAACCGCCCGTATTTACATTTACAATGCCACCTGGTTCGAGGCCATTATGGTTTTCTTTGTCATCAATTTTTTAGGGAACATTTACAGGTACAACCTTCTGCAATGGAAAAAATGGCCTGTTTTGATTTTACACCTTTCATGGATACTGATTATTGCAGGGGCTTTTGTAACACGATACATAAGTTACGAAGGCATGATGCCTATTCGGGAAGGCCGGACGGAAAATGTCTTTTATTCGGATAAGACCTATCTCACCGCCTATATTGATGGCGAAATTGAGGGACAACTCAGGCGCAAGGTTTTAGAAGACGATATTTTGGTCACCCGGGAAGGGAAAAGGTCAAGTCTGCCTTGGAACGATGATTTTAACGGGCATGAATTCAGAATTGAATATGTTGATTTTGTCAAAGGGGCTAAGGAAGGACTTATTCCCGATGAAAATGGCAAGGAATATTTAAAAATTGTTGAGGCAGGAAACGGGCAACGGCACGAACATTTTTTAGAGAATGGAACTGTTGCCAGCATCCATAATGTGCTGTTTGCACTTAATAAAGAGACCAGGGGAGCCATTAACTTTTACACTGGGGATGGAGGATATTTTATAGAAGCTCCCTTTGAAGGCAATTTTATGCGAATGGCTGACCAGTTGCAGGGAAAAGTGGTAAAAGATAGCCTTCAGGAATTACAGCTACGTTCGCTGTATTCTATGGGCGGAATGCAATTTGTAGTACCGGAACCATTACTTAAAGGGCGTTATGGCGTGGTCAAAGTCCCCGAGAATGAAATTACGGAACAGACCCGGGACGCATTGGTCGTTGCCGTTACTGCAAACGGACAAACGGTAGAAAAGAAGTTATTGGGCAGTAAGGGACCCTCAGATTTTGCTGCCCCGTTTTCCTTAGGGGATTTGCAATTTTCGTTGAGATATGGCTCCAAAATATATCAATTACCTTTTGGGGTGAAACTCAATGACTTTATTGCGGAAAAGTATCCCGGAACGGTCAATGTATACAAATCCTTTATGAGCAAAGTGACTATTGAGGATGAACGCCCCTTTGATTATGATATTTATATGAACCATATTCTGGATCATGGCGGATATCGCTTTTTTCAGGCCAGTTTTATGCCGGATGAAAAGGGTACGATCTTGAGTGTTAATCATGATTTTTGGGGGACGTGGATTACTTACATCGGCTACTTCTTGCTGTATGCCGGATTAATAGGAATTATGTTTTTCGGTAAAACTCGATTTATGGACTTGACCAAGGCATTAGGAAAAGTAAAAAAGAAGAAGGCAAAAATGGCAGCAGTTATGTTATTCCTGATTGGCTGCCTTCAAGGATTTGCACAGCAAGCACATCAGGAAAACCATACCAACATACCCACTCAGGAACAAATAGATTCGCTTATCAAGGCCACGACTGTTAGTGAGGAACATGCGGATAAATTCGGGGAACTGGTAATCCAGGATGAAGGAGGGCGGATGAAACCTTTGCACACTTTTACTTCAGAGTTGTTGCGTAAACTCAGTGGCAATGACAAATTCAAGGACATGAATTCCGATCAGGTATTCCTTTCCATGATGATAAACCCGCGCCTTTGGTACAATACAGAATTTATCAAAATCGGTAAATGGCAAAATGATAGTATTCGTCAGATATTGGGAGTAAAAAAAACGAAGAAGTTCATTAAGCCGGTTGACTTGTTCGATGCTACAGGCATGTATAAACTAAGGCCTTACCTGGAAGAAGCCAGCTCTACGACCAATCCCAATGAATTCCAAAAAGACTTTATCAAAGTTCATGAACGTTACACCTTGTTGGAAATGGCATTGAGCGGAAACATATTGAAAATATTTCCGTTGTTGAACGATGAGAACAACAAATGGATTTCTGCCTTGGAATTCCGTTCCGGTCAATATCAGGTACAAGATTCCCTGTATGCCAATTTTATGACGAATAGTCTTCCGTATTACGTAAATACTTTACGGAATGCTATTGCTACAGGAGATTATTCTGAATCCGATAAACTGCTGGAAGCCTTTAAACAGAACCAGAGAAATCATGGTTCGGAAGTAATGTTATCTGAGAAAAAGATAAAAGCCGAAATCATTTACAATAAGCTGGATATCTTCAATCGTCTGTATCAATACTATATGATGATAGGGGGGCTTTTGTTCTTAATTCTCATTTTCAGGATTTTTAAGGACAGGAAAATCTGGAGCGCCTCAACCTACTTCTTAAAGGGGGTGATTATTCTGTTTTTTATTTGGCATACCGCAGGCTTGGTATTACGTTGGTACATTTCGGGCCACGCCCCTTGGAGTAATGCTTATGAAAGTATTCTGTATGTTTCCTGGGCTACAGTAGGTATGGGATTACTTTTTGCCAGAAAAAGTGACCTAACCCTGGCCGCAAGTGCTTTTGTTGCTTCGATGCTGCTTTGGATCGGGCACCAAAGTTGGGTAGATCCTTCCATTGCTAATCTGGTGCCTGTTTTGGACAGTTATTGGGTGATGATTCATGTACCGATAATTGTAGGCAGTTATGGCCCTTTCACAGTAAGCATGATCTTGGGTGTGGTTTCATTGATTCTTATTATTCTGACGACCAAAAAGAACAAAAGGCGAATGGAAATTAACCTGAAGGAGTTGACCATTATCAATGAACTGACCCTGACAGTAGGTTTGGTGATGCTCACCATTGGTAACTTTTTGGGTGGACAATGGGCCAATGAGAGTTGGGGACGTTATTGGGGATGGGACCCCAAAGAAACCTGGGCATTGATTTCCATCATGGTCTATGCTTTTGTACTACATATGCGATTGGTACCTGGCCTAAGAGGAAGATGGATTTACAATTTTATGAGTGTAGCGGCCTATGGTAGTATTATGATGACCTATTTTGGTGTTAATTTCTATCTAGTCGGTCTTCATAGCTACGCGCAATCGGGTTCTGCAGCCATTACCCCGGATTATGTGAAATATATTGTCTTTGGATTATTAATTCTTGGCGGCATCAGTTACTGGAGGTATCGGGCGAATTATGTAAAACCGGTGTGAATTCTTCCTGTCAGTAAAACGAAGTTAGTTAGTCATTCTATAGATAAAGAGGTTTTGATAAATGATTTAACACACTTTGAAAACCTGATTACGAAAAATTAAATAACATATTCAAGACAAGAGAGGAAGATAAGATTTTTGTAAGAGGATTGCTTAGGTCTTAAGGCTGTAATTGTTGCCCCGTTCGTAGTCCTCGAAAAAATAAAAAACCCTGTGAAACATCTGTTTCACAGGGTTTTTTCGTACCTCGGGTGGGAATCGAACCCACACTCCCGAAAGAACCGGATTTTGAATCCGGCGCGTCTACCAATTCCGCCACCGAGGCAAATGGATTGCAAAACTAATAAATTTAATCTAACCGGAAAGATTTTTTTTAAGAACTGCGTAAAAAATACGGATTAGTAAGTGGGTGTATGCCTCCGGATACTGAGAATGGAAGAATATTATTTGATATTCACCTAAATTGAAAAGTGCTTTTGAAGGTAATCCTTAATACGGAAAAATAAAAAAAATAAACATTTATCTCGTTTTTTGTTAAAAATTTGTATAATTGTATTAACAAAACATTAACAAAAAATCTTAAATTCATGAGAAAAGTATTTTTGAGCCTATCTGTAATGGCTTTAGTCTTGACTTCATGCGAAAATTCGGTAAATGAAGTAGATGAGCAAAACCTGTCTTCTGAAAATCAAGAGTTCACAGTGTCTAAGGACCAATGTGGTACTATGGGAGTTCTTAATGAGAAATTAGCAGAGAACCCGGAGCTGGCATCCCGGATGGAAGCGGTAGAACTCCATAGTAAAGAAGCGATTAAGAGTAAATTAACAAATAGATTGGCTGCGGACGGCGTTATTGAAATCCCCGTGATCTTTCATGTGATCTACAGGACGGAAAGCGAAAATATACCGGATTCGCAATTACAATCCCAGTTAAATGCGCTTAACGAGGATTTTAATCTCAACAACCCCGGCAGAAATGGAATACCGGCTGAATTTGCTGCGGTGGAATCCGATATAAATATCCGCTTTACTTTAGAGCAGGTGATCCGGGTAAACAGCAATAAACGCCAGTGGAGACCGGACGATTCCATGAAGTTTACTTCGAGTGGGGGCAGTGATGTAGTGAATCCACAGGAATTTTTAAATATATGGGTGGTGAATAACATGCCCTACCGCGGTGGAAATATTCTCGGATACGCCCAGTTTCCGGGAGGAGACTGGTCTACGGACGGGGTGGTATTGGATCACAGATTTACCGGAGATACGCAATATTCTACGGGGAGAACGGCAACACATGAGGTAGGGCACTGGTTAAACCTTCGTCACATATGGGGTGATGGCGGTTGTGGCGCCAGCGATTTCGTAAATGATACTCCGGATGCGGACGGGCCAAGCAGAGGATGCCCCGTTTATCCGACAGTTGCTTGCGGAAGTAATAATATGACCATGAATTTCATGGACTATTCGGATGACGAGTGCCTGAATATGTTTACCGAAGGACAAAAAGACCGGATGCTGGCGGTATTCACTACAGGAGGGTTCCGGCAAACAATGGCCCAATAATCTCCGTAGTTCTTATTATATAAAGAAAAAACCATCCGGATATCCAGATGGTTTTTTTATGATGTACTGCAAAAAGCAGCCTGTTTGCAGACTAGTGTTTTGTTTGCATTATTTACTTTTCTGTTTCGCCATTTCATTACGGGGGATCATATGGCCCGGTCTGCTCCATTTGGGTTTTTCTCCCAGGGGCTGGAACAGGGAATTTTCAGCTTCCACCGTCTGGGGCTGGTCTTTCTTGGTAAAGGGTTTTTGCGGATTGAGCCCTAAGGCATGGAACATCTGCATATCTTCATGAACATCCGGGTTGGGGGTGGTGAGTAGCTTATCGCCGGCAAAAATGGAATTGGCACCGGCAAAGAAACACATGGCTTGTCCTTCCCTGCTCATACTTGTCCGCCCGGCCGAAAGGCGAACCTGGGTTTCAGGCATTACAATACGTGTTGTGGCTACCATACGTATCATTTCCCATATTTCCACGGGCTCCTGGTCTTCCATCGGGGTGCCTTCTACGGCTACCAGGGCATTGATAGGTACAGATTCCGGCTGTGGGTCGAGAGTGGAAAGGGCAACCAGCATCCCGGCGCGGTCTTCAGTGCTTTCTCCCATCCCGATAATACCACCGCTACAAACCGTCACATTGGTCTTACGTACATTTTCTATAGTTTGCAAACGGTCTTCGTATCCCCTGGTGGAAATGACTTCTTTATAATATTCTTCGGAAGTATCGAGGTTGTGGTTATAAGCATATAAGCCGGCTTCTGCAAGTCTTTTTGCCTGGTTTTCGGTAATCATGCCCAGGGTACAGCACACTTCCATTTCCAGTTTATTGATGGTACGTACCATTTCCAGGACTTCATCGAATTCCGGACCGTCTTTTACATTTCTCCAGGCGGCTCCCATACATACTCTGGAACTTCCTGCGGATTTTGCGCGGAGAGCCTGTGCTTTTACCTGCTGGACACTCATCAGGTCGTTGCCTTCGATATCCGTGTGATAGCGTGCTGCCTGGGGGCAATAACCGCAATCTTCGGGGCATCCTCCCGTTTTTATGGATAAAAGCGTGGAAACCTGTACGGTATTCGGATCGTGATGTTTGCGGTGTACCGTAGCGGCATCGTAAAGCAGCTCCATCAATGGCTTGTTGTATATTTCAAGTATTTCTTCTTTGGTCCAGTTGTGTCTTATTTCACTCATAGGTTCAAAATTGAAGTTGCGAATGCGCCTTTAGCCGTATCCGGGTTCAAAAATACTAAAAAAGGATTTGTTCCCCGGGAAACCATGTGCTAAATTCCAGTAGGCGGCTCATTCCGGGTTAAGGAGCCGGATTAGGTATTTGCTTGTGAATATTGTTTATTTCACGTATTACTGTCTCATCCAGTTGTATATGAATACTGTCTATATTTTCCCGGAGTTGCTCCATAGAGGTGGCCCCGATAATATTGCTGGTTACAAAGGGTTGCTGATTTATGAAGGCCAGGGCCATTTGAGCCGGCGAGAGATTGCTGTTCTTTGCCAGTTCGTAATATTGGCGGGCTGCTTCGGTAGCCTGGTTGCCACTGTAACGTTTAAAATTAGGGAATAAGGTAACCCTTGCATTTGCCGGTTGTCCGGTCAGATACTTTCCGCTAAGGACCCCGAAAGCCAGGGGAGAATACGGTAACAGGCCTATGTTCTTACGCATGGATATTTCCGCAAGGCCCACTTCATAGAGCCGGTTTAACAGGGAATACGGATTTTGCACCGTTATTATTTCAGGAAGACTGTGCTTTTTGCTTTCCTCGAGGAAACGCATTATGCCGTAAGGTGTTTCGTTGGATACCCCGATATGGCGTACTTTACCTTCTTTGATAAGTCCGTTAAGTGTTTCCAGGATTTCAGCGAAATTATCCTCCCATTTTTCGCTTTCGTCATGTGTATAATCCTGTTTGCCAAAAAAGTTTGTGTTCCGCTCCGGCCAATGCAGTTGATAAAGATCGATATAGTCGGTTTGCAGGCGGCGTAAGCTGCCGTGGATAGCTTCGTGTATGGCTTCTTTCTGAAAACCGGTCTGCCGGATGTGCTGGTTGGAATATCCCGGTCCGGCTACTTTGGATGCCAGGATGATTTTGTCCCTGTTCCCGGTCTTTCTGAACCAGGAGCCGATGATCCTTTCCGTGGCTCCCTGTGTTTCCTTTCGTGCGGGTACCGGGTACAGCTCGGCAGTATCAAAGAAATTAACCCCTTGTTCTAGGGCATAATCCATTTGTTCGTGACCTTCTGTTTCGGTGTTTTGCTGTCCCCAGGTCATGGTGCCCAGGCATATTTTACTTACTTTAATGTTGGTATTGGGAAGTGTGGTATATTTCATAGTAATTTTCTGATAAATAAAAATAAACCCGGAAAAGAAGGATGATACGGCTTCTCCGGGAACGTTCGGTCATTCACGGGGAGAGATTATATTTCGTTGAGCAACCTGGACACTTCATCCAGTTTGGGTGTGAGTATGACCTCTATTCTCCGGTTTTTTGCTTTTCCTTCCGGAGTGGTATTGGGAGCAACCGGGGCGTATTCGCTTCTTCCGGCGGCAGTGAGATTCTGCGGGTTGATATTCGCATTTTCACGCAGTATCTGAACAATGGCCGTAGCTCTTTTTGTAGACAGGTCCCAATTGTCCTTCACCTGTCCGCTGCCCCGGTAAGGTACATTGTCCGTGTGCCCCTCGATGAGGACGGAAATATCCGGGTTCTGGGCGAGTACTTTTCCCAGTTCAACCACAGCTCTCCGGCCTTCTGCACCCACGGCCCAGCTTCCGCTTTCGAACAGCAGTTTGTTTTCCATGGAAACATATACCTTGCCGTCCCGTTGCTCTACCGTTAACCCGTTGCCTTCAAAATCGAGAAGGGCGCGGGAGACGGCATCTTTGAGTTTCTGCATGGCGGCATCTTTGGAAGCGATAAGGCTTTCCAGTTCATCCACACGTCTCGACCGGGTTTCCAGTTGTTTTTTCAGTGCGTCCAGGCGGGCACTTTCTTCGGCCAGGGCATTTTCTTTAGCTTCCAGTTCGGCCAGGAGTTCCCGGTTCTTTTTGGAGTTTTCTGCTATGGCTGTGCTGCTGTTTTTTTCGAGTGCGTCGTAGGATTCCTGTAAATTTTCGAGATTGTTTTTTGCTGCCGTATATTCCCGTTGCAGCCTGTCCCGCTCCGCAACCGCATCATCGTATGCTTTTTGCAAAGCCGAAAGCTCGTTTTCCAGGCGGTTCTTTGCAGTTTCGAGTTCCTGATTTTTACCGGCGAGGGTGTCCCTCTCTTCTTTCAGGGAATGATAACGGCTCTCCAGGTCCTTATATACTTTGGAGGATACGCAGGAGGACACCAGGGAAATACAAGCGATACCGAGAATTATATTTCGCAACATGATTACAGTTTTTTATATGTTTAATTCTACCAGTATAGGGCAATGGTCACTGTGCTTTGCCTCTGGTAATATAACGGCCCTTTGCAGGTTTTCTTGCAGGGGCTTGCTTACCATATTGTAATCGATGCGCCACCCTTTATTATTGTTACGGGCATTGGCGCGGTAACTCCACCACGAATAGTTGTGCGGTTCCTGGTTAAAGTGCCGGAAACTGTCAATGAACCCGCTGTTAATAAAATTGTCGATCCAGCCCCTTTCTACGGGGAGAAAACCGGATACATTGGCATTGCGCACCGGGTCGTGGATATCTATGGCACGATGACAGATATTGTAATCTCCTGAAATTACCAGGTTGGGTTTTTCCAGCTTCAACCGGTTTATATATTCCTGAAAATCGGCCATATACTGTAATTTATGATCCAGTCTCTGGATATTTGTACCGGAAGGGAGGTAAAGGCTCATAACCGAAATACCATTGAAATCGGCACGGATGTTTCGTCCCTCGGCATCCATATAATCTATCCCCGTTCCGAACTCCACATGGTCCGGTTGTATTTTGGACAGAATGGCCACTCCGCTGTATCCTTTTTTCTCGGCGCTGAACCAGTAGTGATAAGGATAACCGGCCTTTTCAAAAAGGGAAAGGTCAAGCTGGTCCGTTCTTGCCTTGGTTTCCTGGATACAAATTACATCAGGATCGGCACTTTGCAGCCACTCCAGAAAGCCTTTGGCCAGTGCTGCTCTTATGCCGTTTACATTATAGGAAATGATCTTCATGAAATTGTTTTATGCTAAATTAAAGAATACGGGGTTTTTCTCCGTAAAAACGAGAGGTAAAATTTAAGGCTGTTTCAAAATTGTTTTGAAACAGCCTTATGTAATTTATGTGCGGGAATATGGTTTAGTACCTGTAGTAATCCGGTTTATACGGACCTTCTACGGTAACTCCGATATATTTTGCCTGTTCCTCGTTCAGGGTTTCCAGTTCCACGCCTATTTTTTCCAGGTGGAGCCTGGCCACTTTTTCATCGAGATGTTTGGGCAGTGTATATACTTTATTCTCGTACTGATCTTCGTTTTTCCACAATTCTATCTGTGCCAGGGTCTGGTTGGTGAATGAGTTGCTCATCACAAAACTCGGGTGCCCGGTAGCACATCCGAGGTTTACAAGTCGCCCTTCGGCCAGCAGGATGATATCGTTGCCGTTTACGGTATATTTATCTACCTGGGGTTTGATATTCACTTTGGAAGCCCCGTGGTTTTTATTCAGCCAGGCCACATCGATCTCATTGTCAAAATGACCGATATTACATACAATAGTTTTATCCTTCATTTGCTCGAAATGACGACCTGCCACAATATCTTTGTTCCCTGTTGTGGTAATAATGATATCGGCTTTGCCTACTACCGTTTCCAGTCTTTTTACCTCGTAGCCGTCCATGGCAGCCTGTAGGGCACAGATGGGGTCTATTTCGGTTACCGTAACAATAGCTCCGGCTCCGCGGAAAGAAGCTGCAGTCCCTTTACCTACATCTCCGTAGCCGCAAACTACAACGCGTTTTCCGGCAAGCATCACATCGGTGGCCCTTCGGATAGCATCTACGGCACTTTCCCGGCAGCCGTATTTGTTATCGAATTTGGATTTGGTTACCGAGTCATTAACATTGATTGCGGGAAGGGGCAGGGTACCGTTCTTCATTCTTTCGTAAAGACGGTGAACCCCTGTAGTAGTTTCTTCCGAAAGTCCTTTGATCCCGGGAACCAGGTCCGGGTAGCGGTCCAGTACCATATTGGTAAGATCTCCGCCATCGTCCAGTATCAGGTTTAAAGGTTTGCGGTCTTCTCCGAAAAACAGCGTTTGCTCGATACACCAGTCGAATTCCTCTTCATTCATGCCTTTCCAGGCATAAACCGGTATTCCTGCAGCGGCAATGGCCGCGGCGGCATGGTCCTGTGTGGAGAAAATATTACAGGAGCTCCAGGTAACCTCTGCGCCGAGGGCAACGAGGGTTTCTATGAGCACGGCAGTCTGTACGGTCATGTGCAGACAACCTGCAATACGTGCCCCTTTGAGAGGCTGCTCTTTACCATATTCCTCACGGAGCGACATCAGGCCGGGCATCTCGGCTTCCGCCAGTTCTATTTCCTTTCTTCCCCAGTCGGCCAGTGAAATATCTTTCACTTTATATGCTACGTAGGGCGCCGTTTTTGTATTCATAATCGTATATTTGTTTTTTGAGCGGTTTATCGTCTCCTTTCCAGAAAAAAGGAAAAGAGGGGACAAAGTTACGCAATAACTTTATCTAAGTAAAATATAGCAGCTATATAGTTCGGTTTTGCCAACTTCAGCTTGTATTGTCAAATGCCCGGAGGGGCTTTCAGAACGGAAACCTTTATATGCCTCTGTATAAAACCATAGCGGTAAACGCGAATACTACCATACGGATCTGGAAAATTGAAGAAAGCTACGAAAAACTTCTGCAGAATATAAATCCAACACAAAGATGCCTGCAACGGGTACATTCCATGAAATCCGATATTCATCGCAGGGGCTTTTTAAGTGTCCGGCAATTGCTGAAAGAAGCGGGCTATGAAGCGGAAGCCTTGTTTTATGATGAAAACGGAAAACCACATCTCAAGGATGGTAAACATATTTCCATTACGCATTCCTTTGAATTTTCGGCGGTAATTATCAGCGACTTCCCCGTAGGTATCGATATTGAGAAACAACGGGAAAAAATTACGATTATAGCCGATAAGTTCGTAGATTATGAGTTCAGCTATCTCAACGATAAGGAACTGGTGCGGAAACTTACTGTTATCTGGTGTGCCAAAGAGAGTCTGTACAAGGTTTTTGCGGTTCGGGGAATGAGTTTTAAAGATCATACCAAGGTTATTCCGTTCGTTTTGGAAGAAGGAGAAACCGTTGCATGGATACATTACGAAGAACAGGTGAGAAAATACCGCGTGCCTTTTCTGGAATTTGAAGGTTTCAGTTGTGCTTATGCCCTGAGGGAATTATAACGGAAATAGATCGATCATTTCAAGGTAGCCACCGCTCATCACACCAAATAATTAATCATTTATAAAAACGGTATTAATAATATGAAAATCTCGGTAGAACTTACATTAACTCCGCTACAGGACGAATACGAAGATGCGATTGTTCATTTCATTAAAAAACTTCGGGCTTCCGGGCTGACGGTATTGGAAAACCCGCTGAGTACACAGGTATATGGCGATTATGACAAGGTGATGGCCCTGCTGACCACGGAAATAAAAGAAGCTTTTGAACTGGTAGAGCGGGGGCTGTTGTACATGAAGATCGTAAAATCGGACCGCAGCGATTATGAACCACATTTTTGATTGGGCTTTTGCCCAGTATGAGGATGTTCCGTTACACCTGATCGTACTGGAGGTCATTGCCATGGTCTTCGGTCTCCTGAGTGTACTTTATTCGAAGAGGGAAAATATCCTGGTCTACCCTACGGGGATCATAAGTACGGCCATTTATGTATATATCCTGTGGGTTTATGGCCTGTTGGGAGATATGCTTATCAACGGGTATTATTTTTCCATGAGTATCTATGGCTGGTATTTCTGGACCCGAAAGGTCGATGCTACGCATTTTATGCCGGTTACGAGAACCACCTCTAAAGAAAAAATATGGTCCGTAATCCTTTTCGTGTTGACCATAGGGTTCGTATTCGGGGTATATAAAGCTTTTGATCGCTGGGATAGCTGGACGGCTTATGCCGATACTCTTACCACGGCTATTTTCTTTGTAGGAATGTGGCTCATGGCGCGAAAGAAACTGGAAAACTGGACCTATTGGATCATAGGAGATCTTATTTCCGTACCGCTGTATATGTATAAAGGGCTTGTCTTTACGTCACTGCAGTACGCTGTTTTCACCGTAATAGCTATATTCGGATATTTAGCATGGAAGAAAAACTTAAACAAAAGCCCGGAGACCTTATTAAGATAGTATTGTTCGGTCCGGAATCTACCGGGAAGACCACACTGTCCCGGCAACTTGCCGCCCATTACAATACGCTATGGGTGCCCGAATACATGCGGGAGTACCTCCAGGAGAAATGGAATAGGGAACGGAAAATCTGTGAACCGGAAGATATGCTGCCTATTGCCGAAGGGCAGATGGGCCTGGAAAACGAAAAAACGGCACTTGCGGATTCTCTCTTATTTTGCGATACGAATTTATTGGAGCTGAAAGTATATTCCGAGATCTACTATGGTGAATGCGATCCGGTTCTGGAGAAATTTGCCTTACGTAATAAGTACGATTTATACTTTTTGACGTATATTGACGTTCCCTGGGAAGAGGATGATTTGAGAGACAAACCGGGCGAGCGGGAGCCGATATTCCGGTATTTTGAAAATACGCTCAAAAAATACCGCAAGCCTTATGTCATCCTTAAAGGAAATAAAGAAGAACGATTTCGGGAGGCGATTGCCCATATAGAAAATCTTACAAGTAAAAAATAATCTACCCAAAACAAAAAAAGCATGTTTACTGAAAAAGATCAGCAACTACTTCGGGAAAAAGGGATAACCGTAGAACAGGTAATGCAGCAAATAAAGATTTTTAAAGAAGGGGTGCCCTTTGTCAATTTATTGGAATCTGCCACAGTAAATAATGGAATAATAGCTGTTTCCGAAGAAGACAAACAACGTTTTATCTCTCTTTATGACGAAAAAAAGGATTCCCTGGATGTCATGAAGTTTGTTCCCGCTTCGGGTGCGGCCACCCGTATGTTCCGGGCCTTATTCCGTTTCCTGGAAAGCTTTAACCCGGAAAAGGATACTTTTAACACCTATGTGAACCGTGAAAAGGCACAGGACATGCAGACTTTTTTCGTCGGCGTGGAAAAACTCCCTTTTTACGACCAGGTTATGCAAAGCCTCAGGGATAAGGACCCGGGTTTTGATCGTTTGCCGGATGACAGACAGAAATATCTTTTTGTTAAGGAAATGCTGTCCGAAGACGGGTTCAATTTTGGGGCCTTCCCCAAAGGGCTTCTGCCCTTCCATAAATATAAAACATATAGCGCTACGGCTTTCGAAGAACATCTATATGAAGCGGCATTGTACGATGTCTCCAATGGCGTGGCAAACCTCCATTTTACCATTTCGGAAAAACATGCCCGTAAATTTGATGCGGAGTTTAATAGTATAGAGAGTAATGTGGAAGAAAAGAGCGGGGCCTCTTTTACGATTTCCTTTTCTTTCCAGAAGAAATCTACCGATACTATTGCTGTTACTCCCGAAGATAAGCCTTTCCGGAATGATGATGGCTCGTTACTGTTCCGGCCGGCGGGGCACGGGGCCCTTATAGAAAACCTGAACGACCAGGATGCGGATGTTATCTTTATTAAGAACATAGATAATGTGGTAGTGTACAGGTATAAGCAGGAGATGGCCGATTATAAAAAGATGCTGGCAGGAATATTATTAAAATACCGTGATAAGGTATTTTCTTATGCCAGGATGCTGGACGAGGAAGAAGTAAAAGCGGAACAGATCGACGAGATAAAATCTTTCCTGCACGAAAAGTTGAATACATTAACTGCCCCGGATTTTCATAAATACACCAGGAAATACCAGATAGAGCACCTTAAGGAGAAACTGAACAGGCCCTTAAGGGTATGCGGTATGGTAAAGAACGAGGGAGATCCCGGAGGAGGCCCTTTTTGGGTAAAAGATGAAAACGGGAGAATTTCCCTGCAGATCATAGAGTCTGCACAGATAGATAAGAACAACAAACGACAAATCAAGATACTCAATAGGGCCACTCATTTTAATCCCGTAGATATTGTATGCGGAATAAGGAACTATAAAGGGGAGAAATACCACCTTCCGGACTTCGTAGATCCGAAACAGGCCTTTATTACTTCCAAGACCAAAGAAGGAAAGGAATTAAAGGCGTTGGAACGCCCCGGCCTATGGAATGGCGGTATGGCTTTCTGGAACACAGTTTTCGTGGAAGTCCCGCTGATTACCTTTAACCCGGTAAAAACAGTGAACGATCTGTTGAAACCGGCCCATCAGGTGAAGGAAAAAGGATAGTTTTTTTCATCACCGTAAGCCCGTAACAAAAACACATCCCGTGGAGCAGCTTTCCGGTCAAGGAAAGAAGTCACGGGATTTTTTTAATGTGTAAAGGGTTTAATATCAGGTTGTTTTGAAGTGAAAATTGTGTAATCGTTACACACTGTTGTATAGGTTTTCACGGGATTCTACACACCCTCCGGACTTTTATAACGGTCAGTGAAAACCACAAGTATCTAATAAACAACGGTTTATTAAAATTTTGATATATACTCATCAAAAGGGCACTATAATTTCATAATACAAAACATAAGAATTGAAAAACAAGTATAATCTTAAAACTTAGTGTTATGAAAAAATTAGTTTTTGCTTCAGTATTAGCGTTAGGAAGTTTCACTGCAATTTCTGCTACCACCCCGATGCTTCACGATGGAATAATGGATGTGGTTCTTCAGGAAGAATACACAGAGGTATCTGCAGATGATGTGCCTCAGGCTGTAAAAGATGCTTTGGCTGCAGATTTCCCTAATGCAACTTTAGACAAAGCCGCTGTGAATGAAGACAAGGAGTACAAACTGGACATTACCGTTGACGGTACTGCTGCCGTATTGTACGCAAGCGAAGATGGAGAATGGATTCAGAAATAGGATAAGTCCCCTCTATTATATACACTTGATTTAGCTAAAAGAAAGGTCTCCTACAGGCGGCCTTTCTTTTTTTATTATAAACACTCTACTCTGGTATAAATTCCCCTTTTCTGACAGGAATACGATAACAGCAACCTTCTTCAAAAAGATAACAGGCCGGCCAAAAAAAGAATTTGGAAGATTAATAAAAGGGATGGTCATTGAGATCATTCCCTTTCTTAACAGTTTAGGGATGAAAAGTCTTTTTTATTCTTAGGTATGGAGTTGATCGGTGTGTTGGCGGAAATATTCGGAAAAATATGGTGTGCTTTGGTGATTGGTCCGCGGGTTATCTCCTGTTAATTTTCAGGTTGTCGTGCTATATTTATAGGAGGCGGGAACCCTTGCGGAAACTGAGCTGACCGCTTGTTTTGTATAAAAATTACACATTAGCCCCGGCTTTACACATAATGGGTTACACACTTCGTAAAACCGCATATTTGTGCGTTAATGGTAATGTGTTATTTGTCAGTATTTTGTAATTAGGGCGCAATGAAATTCAGGAATGGCACTATAATTTCATTATATAAATCAGAATACGGTACAATAGACCACTACCAAATGCAGACAAAGCAAAATGAATTCGGAAGAATAAAAAAGGTGACCGGTACCATAAATAACGGGAATGATTGTTATGCAAAAAAGAACGGCAGTTAATGCTAATAAAAACGGTGAGTGGATACAGAAGTGATTTTGTGTCCAAGATTAGGTTGGTTAGTAAAAGAGATCGCGGAGGCGGTCTCTTTTTTTTATTTTTTTAACGGACGAAATGGTTTGAAGTGTTTACTTTTGTGAAACAGCGGGTTTGACCAGAAATTTACCAAAAACTTGCGGGCTTTACCGGTACGGATATAAAATGTATCTTTAAGGCTGCAATATCCTGATGTTAGATTACTTAATTTAAATACTTGATGCCCGATATCCTTATTATAGAAGATGATGTGGCCTTTTGCAAGGTGCTGGAAAAATTTTTGACCAAGAACGGACACGAAATTTCCACCAGTTTTTCAGCCTCCGAGGCCAAAAGTAAAATAGCAGAAAAAACATTTGATCTCATTATTACGGATTTACGTCTCCCTAATTATGACGGACTGGATCTGCTCAGTGAAATAAAACAGGATTATCCCCTGATCCCCGTTGTGCTCATGACAGGTTATGCAGATATAAATACTGCTGTCAAGGCTATGAAAAAGGGAGCTTTTGATTATATATCCAAACCATTCAATCCGGATGAAGTGCTTTTAATTATTAATAAAGCACTGCGGGAAGCGAAAGAAAGCCCGGTAGAGAAAAAGTATCCTTCCCCTTCTGCAAAAACAGAAATGCCGCAACCGGATACAGGCGAGAAGTTTGTTGCGGGTGCCAGTGCGGCCTCAAGAAAACTCACTCAGTACATAGACCTTGTGGGGCCTACGGACATGTCCGTTCTGATTATCGGCGAAAGCGGAACAGGAAAGGAAGTTGTTGCCAAAGCTATTCACAATAAGAGTTCGAGGTCCGGGAAAAATTTCATTGCAGTAGACTGTGGGGCCATACCGAAGGAGATTGCGGCCAGCGAATTCTTCGGGCATGTCAAAGGATCGTTTACCGGTGCGGTGAATGACAAAATAGGGCATTTCGAAGCGGCTAACGGCGGAACTATTTTCCTGGACGAAGTAGGAAACCTTTCTTACGAAAACCAGATTCAGCTTCTAAGGGCGTTACAGGAAAGAAGGATCAAAAGGATAGGAAGCAGTAAGGAGATAAAAGTGGATATAAGGCTCATCACTGCGACTAATGAAGATCTCCAGGCAGCAGTTCGCAAGGGAGATTTCCGGGAAGATCTCTACCACAGGCTGAATGAATTTTCTATTAATGTTCCCAGTCTGTCCCAGAGAAGGGACGATCTGATGCTTTTTATAGACCATTTCCTGGATTTGGCAAACAGGCAACTGGGGAAAAACGTGCTGGGATTTTCTCCCGAAGTGATCGAAGCATTTCAGAATTACAGCTGGCCCGGAAATATCCGTGAGTTACAGAATGTGATAAAACGCGCTACCCTGTTGACCACTTCCGAATATATTCAGGAAGATGCGCTTCCACAGGAAATTTTCAAACCGGAGAACCAAAGAATGGAGTATAGTTTCTTTAAAACCGAAAACGAAAAGGAAATGATACTCAATGCGCTTCGCGAAACCAATAATAACAAAAGTAAAGCTGCGGAATTATTGAAGATGAACCGCAAGACCCTGTACAATAAACTGAAGCTGTACAATATAGAACTCTAGTTTTCTGTTTTTTTCTGTTTACGGGTCATGGCTGTGCTGTCCCCGCTTCTTCTTGTAATTCCCGGAGTATGACAGGTATTTTTTCCTGTAGTTCCCTGGCGTATGTTTCCGCTTCTTCATCAGAGATGTCCTGCCGGTAGGTTTCCAGGATCTCCAGTATTTCGGCAACTTCCCAGGCCTC
Source organism: Sinomicrobium pectinilyticum (assembly GCF_003725735.1). Taxonomy (GTDB): domain Bacteria; phylum Bacteroidota; class Bacteroidia; order Flavobacteriales; family Flavobacteriaceae; genus Sinomicrobium; species Sinomicrobium pectinilyticum. Next base: position 102,764 of record NZ_RJTM01000011.1, read on the forward strand.
TATTTGTTTAAACATGGACAACATTTTATGCGCCGTATTTTTTACCCCTTCTATATCCTTATTCCTGAACTGAGTAGTGAGGGTATCCATATTTTTTTCTGTAGCTTCTATGAAGGTCAGCAGAATTTCTTTTAATGCCTCTTCATCGTTTTGCAATAGTTTCCGCAGTGTTTCCAGGTTGTACAATCCGGCACTGTCGGGAGGGAGATGGACTTCCGCTTCCGGCCGGGCAGGGTTTTGAAAATCCCCGGCGTCCATAGTGCTTTCTCCCAGAAGCGCGGAGATAAGTTCGATGAGGGCACCTGGTGCAAAAGGTTTTTGGATAACAGCGGCAAAACCTGCCTCTATATATTCTTCGGTATTCAGGTCCGCCCTTCCGGTAATGGCAATTACCGGTTTGCCGGAATGGCGAAAGCTTTCGTCGTTGTGAAGGGCCTCAAGGAACAGGAAACCGTTCATTTCCGGCATCTGGATATCCGTAAGTATGATGTCAAAGTCATTTTCTTTTATATAATCGAGAGCCTCCGATGCTTTCGAAAAGCCTTTTACCCTGCACGATTGTTGTTTCAGGACTTCGGAAGTAAGGCTCAGGACAGATTCGTCATCATCTACGAGGATAGCTTTTATCTTCTTTTGAAGGTTTGGAGCAACAGCCTTTGCCGGCGTTACTTTTTCTGTTTCTTCAGCCGGTACCTGAAGAGGTATTTTTAATGTAAAATTACTGCCTTTTCCTTCGGCACTCCTCAGTTCCAGAGTGCCGTTAAGAAGTGTTGCCAGTTTTTTGGAAATGGTGAGTCCCAGTCCGGTTCCGCCGTATTTTTTTTCTATGGCACTTTCCGCCTGGGTAAATTCATTAAAAATAATCTCCTGTTTGTCTTTTTGTATCCCTATTCCCGTGTCTTCCACGTCGATCCGGACGCGGTATGTGTTACTGTATTTTTCCAGTACTCCGGCCTTGATGCGAATATGTCCCTTTTCCGTAAATTTATAGGCATTCCCGATGAGGTTGGTCAGGATTTGTTTAATCCGGAACGGATCGCCCACGAGATGGTGTTTCAGGCGTTCATCTATTTCTATGATGAGGTCAATGGCCTTTGCGGGGTATATCGCCCGGGTACCTTCTGCCGTATCTGTTATGATGTTTTCCAGTGAAAACAAGGTATTTTCTATCTTAATTTTGCCTGCCTCCAGTTTGTTGTAATCCAGAAGGTCATCTACCAGGCTGCTTACATACTCGGATGCATTCCTGACCCTGGATACATATTGTTCCTGTTTTGGGTTGATCTCCGTATTGTGCAGAAGGTCCGTATACCCTATTATCGTACTGAGCGGGGTTCTGAGATCATGGCCCACGGTATAGATAAGCTGTTCCCGGCTCTTTAAGAGTTGTTCTGTAGTATTCTTGGCCTTTTCCAGTTGTTTCCTGTAGGACTGGCTTTTCCAGAAATCATTCAGTATAAGGTAGGAAAAGAAAATAGTGAGCAATAACCCTATGACAGCTGCTATGGTAATTATCCGTATCGTATTTTTTAAGGCCAAATCCCTCTGCCTGTTAAGTGTGTTGGTGGTATTGATAATATCCCCTTCGAAGGAAGACAGGATTTCTCGCAATTGTTGCGAGATGGTAATGTCATTGCGTAACAGTTCATTTTCTTTAACGGTGAGAGACCTTTTTATGTTTATGGTTTTTATTTTCAGATTTTTAAGGAGTTCTTTAGATGCTGAAAGGACAGAATCGGCAATTCTCTGGCGTTTTTCATTATCAGTTGAGTCCTCCGGGATATTTTCGTTTAGCAGGTTTACCAGGTCCTGAATAGCATTTTTCTGGAAATCCTGTAATTCGTCGGGGTTGACAAAATCCTGTACCCGGAGTTTATCTGCTGTTGATTCTATCTGTGCAATTTCGGCAATTGCCTTTTCCAGGGAAACATCTGTTTCATCCCTGCTTTTCAGAGTCCGGAGTTCCCGGATATTATCTACTTTTTTATCCAGCAGGAGTTTTACACTGTCCAGTTGCCCTACCTGATTCTGATTGTCTATAAGGGGTTTTAGAGAATCGATCTCATCAAATAAAGTGGCTGTTTCGTTCATAAAAGCATTAAAATCATCGGAGGAAGACGATTGTAAGGTCATTCGAGCCATGCTTTCTGTTTCGTAGAGGTGTGCAATGAGTGAACTTGTGATCAGTAGCTTCTGGCTTTCAAAGGCGTTGGTGTTCTGATTTTTTGTGAATATCTGGAACTCGGCATACATAAACCAGCCTACGGCCATAATAAGTATAGCCAGGGCAATATAACTCAGAAGGACCTTATAAGTAATTGTGCTTTTTTTGGTGCTCATAAAACAAAAATAGGAATACGGGAGCGAAATCCCGGCATACGGGAGCAAAGTACAAAGTTCCTGCCAAACTTATGTAAATGTGTTATTGATTTTTAAAGACAGGGCGATTAAAAAAATCAGGCTGTAGTATGGAAAATATATTTTTACCTTGTAATTTTGCGGAGCTTAAATATCTCAAAAGGGGTGCTTAAACTCCGCCTTAAGGTCTACAGGACACGGCGGAGGCAAGCTGAGATCATACCCATAGAACCTGGAACAGGTAATGCTGTTTAGGGAGGGCCGGGTGTCCGGGAATTTAGATTTCCGGATTTCGGGAAGCCATAAGGCATACGGGGATTTTTTAAATTATATAGAAGATCTCTCCGGCCGGAAACAATCGATTTTTTAACCGAGGAATAATGACCCCTTTTATTCGTGCAAAATTGTTACGAATGAATATGTTGTATGGATTTTCGAAAGACGGAAAACTGTTCCGTCCGCAAAGTTTGTTAACCCTGGCCTTATTGATGGGCTTTGGGTTACAGGCCTGGGCACAGGAAGAAAAAGAGAAGGATTCCGCAATGTCCGAACTGGTGTCACTGGATGAGGTTCTGGTTTCGGCTGTCAGGGTTACTGCCCAGAGCCCGGTGACTTTCAGTAATCTGAATAAAACGGAAATGGCCCCCCGGAACCTGGGGCAGGATATTCCCGTACTGATGAATTATCTGCCTTCGGTAGTGACTACAACCGATGCCGGCGCCGGAGTAGGATACACCGGTATCCGGGTGAGGGGAAGCGATGCTACCAGGGTAAATGTTACGATCAACGGTATCCCGTATAACGATTCGGAATCGCATGGGACCTTCTGGGTTAACATGCCGGATTTTGCTTCATCGGTAGAAAATCTGCAATTACAGCGCGGGGTAGGCACTTCTACCAATGGCGCCGGAGCTTTTGGGGCCAGTCTTAACCTGCTTACGGACGCAGTTTCCGAAGAAGCCAGCGGAGAGATATCGAATTCGTACGGAAGTTTTAATACCAGGAAACATACGGTAAAGTTCAGTACGGGGAAATTAAATGACCATTTTGAAATGGCAGGACGTCTCTCCGTAATACGTTCGGATGGTTATATAGACAGGGCTTCTTCCGATCTTAAGTCCTATTTCCTGCAAGGGGCTTATGTTAGCGACAATACACTTATCAAGGCATTGGTGTTTGGGGGCCACCAGACCACATACCAGGCGTGGAATGGTGTAGATGCCGAAACCCTGGAGACCAACAGGACATACAACTCCGCAGGGAGATACACAGATGCTCAGGGGAATATTCGCTTCTACGATAACGAGGTGGACGATTATGCACAGGACCATGCCCAGTTGCACTGGAACCAGAAATTATCAGAAAACTGGAGTACCAACCTCGCATTCCATTATACCTATGGAAGGGGGTATTTTGAACAATACCGGGAAGATGATCCGTTTTCCATATACGGACTGGCACCCGTTATTTCCGAGAACGATACTGTAAACCGTACGGATCTTATCCGCCGGCGGTGGCTGGATAATGATTTTTACGGAACCACGTTTTCAGCACATTATGAAGAGGATAAAACAGACCTTATTATCGGAGGGGCGTGGAATAAATACGAAGGAGACCATTTCGGGGAGATTATCTGGGCACGTTATGCTTCTCAGAGCGAGATCCGCGACAGGTATTACGACGATACTTCCAGGAAAACGGATTTAAATGTCTTTGCAAAAGCAAATTACCGGCTGGACGAACACTGGAGCCTTTTCGGAGATATGCAGTACAGGACTATCCGGTATGAGGCAAACGGAGAAGATACGGGTTTGGTTGACGATTCGTTCAATTTCTTTAACCCGAAGGCAGGTGTGACTTATACCCTTAATCCTTTCCACAATTTTTATTTCTCTTATGCCAGGGCAGGACGGGAACCCAACAGGAACGATTATGAAGACGGGAACCCCCGGCCGGAATACCTGAACGATTTCGAACTTGGATGGCGGTATTTGTCAGGGAAGGTCAAACTCAATGTTAATGCGTATTATATGCGATATAAAGATCAGTTGGTGCTCACCGGCGAACTCAACGATGTAGGCGCACCGATCCGGGAAAATAGCGGGGACAGTTATCGCCTGGGGCTGGAAGCCGATGCTACCGTTTTCCTGTCCGATAAATGGGTATTAAGGCCAAACGTAGCCTGGAGTGATAACAGGAATGTCGATTTCGTTTTCCGTCGCGACGGGGAACTTCACGATCTCGGAAATACCAATATTGCATTTTCCCCGAAGATCATCGCCGGGAACATACTCACTTTTCTACCGGTCGACGATCTGCAGATTTCCTTTCTTTCCAAATATGTCGGAGAGCAGTATATGGGAAATATAGATGCCGAAAGCTCTAAACTGGATGATTATTTTGTGAATGATTTTAATGTACAGTACGAAATAAAAACCAATACCATCTTTAAATCGATTATTCTGAATGGCCTTGTGAACAATATTTTTGACGTCAAATATGAATCCAACGGTTTCTTTTATATCTACGACAGCGATCAGGTTAATCCGGGAAGTATAACCACAGTAGAAGAGGCGGGTTATTATCCGCAAGCCGGGATCAACTTCCTAGTGGGAGCAACGCTGAAGTTCTAGTAATAATATCGAAGGAACAAACGGGCTTTCCGGAACACGTTGTTGCCGCATCCGAAGGTGTGCGGGCAACATTATAACCATCGGAGCGGAGAGCCTTTTTAATTATTGTAGACCCTTATGGTACTGCCGCGTACCTGGGTCTGGTAGAACAACAGGTCATATGTCCTTTCCTCCGTGTCCGGCCTGTTCAGCATTTGTCCGTTAAACAGGTTGTATTCGTAGTCTTCGCAGGGACATATACAATTGGTACCTCCTTTTATTTCCATGGTAGAACAATCGTTGGGAGAGTGGTTCGGACAACTGGCTTCCCAGGCGTAGAAACCGCCACCGGTATTTATGACAAAAATACCTCTGAGCCCAACGGCTTCATTACCGATGTATACGGAATTTCCGGGGGTATTCAGACTGTTGTACAACGGAAGGTTCAGATTGATGTCAAAGCTGAATTCTGTTTCCAGCAGATAGGGGTTCCTTTCCCTCGAATTGTCACTACAGGAACAGATAAACAGTAAAAGAAGAGAAACGGCTACGAATATTTTTGTTTTCACGGATGCGGGTTTTAGTCGTTTTTGCTATACGGATGTAAAGGTAAAGAGTTTATGCTATAAAACGTTCCGGCAATCTGAGTATTGTTTGTAGGCACAGAATTAAAATTATCTAAAAATTTGTATATTTGCTTAAATCCTCTCCTGAAGGGGATTTTTTGTATTTAAACAATGAAGTTATGAGTAACGTATCTTATTACACGGCAGAAGGATTAAAGAAGTTAAGGGACGAGCTGGACCACCTTAAGAGCGTGGAAAGACCCAGGGCATCCCAGGCCATAGCGGATGCGAGAGATAAAGGGGATTTATCCGAGAATGCAGAATACGATGCCGCAAAAGAGGCACAGGGCCTGCTTGAAATGAAAATCTCTAAAATGGAAGAAGTTCTGGCCAATGCCAGGCTTATAGACGAATCTCAGCTGGATACTTCCAAGGTATTGGTGTTGTCTACGGTTAAAATCAAGAACCTTAACAACGGTATGGAAATGAAATACACCCTGGTGGCCGAGAGCGAAGCAGATCTCAAGACCGGGAAAATATCAGTAAGTTCTCCCATAGGGAAAGGGCTTCTGGGGAAAAAGGCCGGAGATATTGCCGAGATCCAGGTGCCTAACGGCGTTCTGAAGTTAGAGGTCCTTGAGATTACCAGGGATTAAACTTTTTCCGAAGAAAAACAAATCCTTTTTTGATGTGTTCAGAAAAGGATTTTTTATTTTTAGCACATAACGCAACCGGAACATGAACCCCGGTGCAGGTCGTAAATATAGAGAATAACCGATGTTCCGGTCTCCGGGACAGAACATATAAACCGGAATAAAAAGAAAAACTTTACTATGGCAACCCTATTTACCAAGATCATTAACGGGGAAATTCCCTGTTATAAAGTGGCGGAGGATGAAAATCATTTTGCTTTCCTGGATATCAACCCGAACGCAAAAGGGCACACCTTATGTATTCCTAAAAAAGAAACAGATAAACTGTTCGACCTCGATGAGGAAGCATATACGGGGCTCATGGCATTTTCCAGGAAGGTGGCCCTGGCCCTGGAAAAAGCAGTTTCCTGCAAGCGTGTAGGTGTGGCCGTGGTTGGCCTGGAAGTGCCCCATGTACATGTGCACCTGATACCCCTTAACGAAATGAAGGAAATGACCTTTCAGCATAAGGTATCCATGGACCGGGAGGAATTTGAAGCAATAGCCTCAAAGATCAGGGAGCAGTTGTGATCTCCTGTCCGTATCCCATGTAGTGGAGTATGGCGAAAATTCCCGCTACGATCACTATCAAAAGCAGAATAAGGATAGCAGACAACCTGGATAACCGGAAGGATGCCCTGTTAGGGATGACGGTTTTGGTATAATAGTCCATAACCCGCTCTATATCATCTGTCCATTTTACCGGATAAATGGTCGAATTGCATTTATTGCAACGAAGGGTACTGGAAACTTCGCCGGTAACCTTTTTAAACCATCGGTTTTCTATATGCTTTTGATAAAAAGTAAGCGTAAGCCCGGAATCCGTATAACATTCGGGGCAGTTATTCGAAAGAGAAGCTTCTCTGATAGGAATAAGTTTTTCACTTGAAGACATGGCCTGTTAAGTGTTTGTTATGATTGGATCTTTTTATTTAACGTTAAAAAATGACTTTTAGCGTAATTTGCATGGTTGTTCCTTTACCTATATCCGAGTGCAACACTTTTACCTTCCCTTCATGGTAATCCTCTATGATACGTTGTACCAGGGATAATCCCAGTCCCCATCCTCTTTTTTTTGTGGTGAACCCCGGTGAAAAAATAGATTTGTAAAGATTTTTCGGGATACCTTTCCCCGTGTCTGTGACCAATAGGTTTACATGCTTTCCCGAATTTTTTATTTCAAGCCGGAGATCTCCTTTGCCTTTCATGGCATCGATGGCATTCTTTACCAGGTTCTCTATGGTCCAGCTGAATAATTGCGCATTTATTTTGACCATGATGGGGTGATCGGGGGCTATAAACTCAAACGAAACAAGTTTGGAGCTTCGCTCTTTTAAATAATCAAAAGCACTTTTGGTTTCCTCGACAATATCCAGCGGCGTAAGTACCGGTACAGATCCTATCTTGGAAAAACGGTCCGTAATGGTCTGTAACCGCGTAATGTCTTTTTCTATTTCGACAATTATAGAGGGGTCCGTATCCTGGGTTTTCAGGATTTCCGCCCATCCTACCAGGGAAGATAGTGGTGTACCGATCTGGTGAGCCGTTTCCTTGGCCATTCCCGCCCATAGCCTGTTCTGGTCCGATATTTTTGAGGTCCTGTAGAACAGTAGGATCACGGCAATAAAAAGCAGAATAATAAGGATAAGGGCTATGGGATAATACTTGAGTTTCGTGAGTACGTCCGAATTTCCGTAGTACAGCGTAGCGAGCTTCTCGTTTTTATAGCTGATTTCGAGGGGCTCGTTTTCCCTGGCAAATTCCCGTATCTTCCTTTGAATCATTTCCGGGTCCTTGATTACCTTTTCGCTCATGTTCCCGGGGGTAATGATACCGTTTACATTGACCAGTATCATGGGGGTGCTGGAGTTGTTGGTGAGGACTTTCAGAGGAAGTTCCCCCAGGTCTTTATCCAGGTCCGAGGTCTGCAAAAGCTCGGCCTGTGCTGCTGCCCATATCTGCATTTTAATACGTTCCTCTTCCTTAAAGCGCTGAAAAAAAGCATAGGTGTTCCACAAAATGAGGGAAACCACTAATACGGACATACTTATCAGGATCCATTTGGCTATGCTTTTTTGTTTGACGGAGGTCATGGGCTATTCGGATAACTTCAATAAATATAAAGTAAAAGCCGCAAATTTATTGTTTATGTGGTATAAAGATTTTATATATCTGTAGGTTTAATTACTTTTGTTTTTATAAAACGAGGTATGTATTCCATAGAGCCCAAAGATGTTCCCACAGCAAAATTTCACGGATTGCTACTTGGTGCGGTGGCTCCCAGGCCTATAGCGTTTGCCAGTACCGTAGATGCGGAAGGGAACCCTAATTTGTCGCCTTTCAGTTTTTTTAACGTATTCGGCTCCAATCCGCCGGTCCTCATTTTTTCCCCGAGCAGGAGGGTGCGGGACAATACCACCAAACACACCCTGAAAAATGCCAGGGCTACGGAAGAAGTGGTGATCAATGTGGTGAATTATGACATAGTGCAGCAGGCTTCATTGTCCAGTACCGAATATCCGGAAGGCGTCAATGAATTTGTAAAAGCCGGGCTTACGATGCTTCCTTCCGATATGGTAAAGCCGTTCCGGGTCGCCGAATCTCCCGTACAGTTTGAGTGCAGGGTAAAAGAGGTGGTAGAGCTCGGTAAAGAAGGAGGAGCCGGAAACCTTATTATATGCGAAGTGCTGAAAATGCATGTCCATGAAGCAGTGATGGACGAGGACGGGCAGATAGACCAGTATAAAATTGACCTGGTGGCAAGAGCGGGAGGAAATTATTATTCGAGGGCCAGGGATGGTTTTTTTGAAATACCCAAACCTCTGGCGACCCTGGGTATCGGAATAGACCAGGTCCCGGAAATGATCCGGAAAAGCAGGGTGCTTACCGGTAATGACCTCGGGATGCTGGGAAATGTTGAGCAACTGCCTTCAACAGAAGAGATAGAGGATTTTGTGAAGGGTTCCGTGGAGATAAAAGGATTGTTGAGCTCGGATGATGAGGATAAGATCCACAAAAAAGCGCAGGAATATTTGAGAGAAAATGACGTTCAGTCGGCCTGGAAGCTTTTGCTGGCCGAGCGGCGGGAAAATATAGAACATCACGTTCATGAAAAGTAATTAGATACGTAAATACAGGTGAAATAACGATAAAAGAGAGTTTAATTATGGAAGTTCAAGGAAGAATCAAGCTTATTGACGAAACGAAATCTTATGGTAGCAACGGGTTCAGGAAGCGTGAGGTAGTTGTAACGACAGAGGAACAATACCCCCAGCATATCCTGGTAGAGTTTGTTCAGGATAAATGTGATCTGCTCAATAGTTTCCAGGTGGGCCAACAGGTCAAAATAGGAATTAACCTCAGAGGAAGAGAATGGGTAAACCCACAGGGAGAAACCAGATATTTCAACTCTATCCAGGGATGGCGTATAGAAAACGTACAGGCAGAGCAGCCTTCTCCCGGGATGCCTCCGGTACCCCCGGCCGATGCTTTTGAGCCTGCCAATGATTTTAACGAGGAAGAACACGACGACCTGCCTTTTTAAACAGGCGTAGCCGCATACAAGAATAATGGTGTCCCGGGCTCACAGGCCCGGGATTCGTTTTTTATACGAAGACCCAGGTACGTATGATAAAAAATTACGGGGAAAATACCGTAAGTTGCGAACCTGCAATAGGTGCTTACAAAGAAAAAGTCCCGACAGGTTGAATCGGGACTTAATGTTGTGGTTTTAGGTTTTGCCTTTGTGACAAACTCAAAAAGCAATGATGAAAAATAAATGCTCACAAAGACATGACAAATATGAATAAAAAATTTGTAAAATCAAAAATGTTTTTATTTTTTTAGCGGGTAAAAACATTTTGGAAATATTTTGTTATGTTCTTCTTGGATAAAACGCTGGCTTTTCCTCCGGTTTCCCGGGCATCCAAGGAAGGTTTCATTGCCATTGGCGGCGACCTTTCTCCAGAACGCCTCATGCTGGCCTACCGGAACGGAATCTTTCCCTGGTTCGACAAGGACAGTCCCATATTGTGGTGGAGCCCCGATCCGAGGATGGTGCTCTTCCCGGAAGAATTGAAAATATCCAAAAGTATGCGGAAAATACTCGACAGGGAGATTTTTACGGTAACCTTTGACCGGGATTTTCGTTCCGTTATCCGGGCATGTGCGGAAATAAAACGAATGGGACAAGACGATACGTGGATAACCGACGACATGATAGAGGCATATTGTCATTTACATGCCCTGGGGCATGCAAAATCCGTGGAAGTATGGCAGGGAGATACATTGGCAGGGGGACTGTATGGTGTGGACCTGGGAAATGTATTTTGTGGAGAAAGCATGTTTTCCAGAATAAGTAACGCCTCCAAGGCAGGTTTTATTACCCTGACGGAAAAACTGAAAAAGGAGAATTATAAGCTGATAGATTGCCAGGTATATACTTCACATCTTGCCAGCCTGGGCGCAAGGGAAATATCGCGGGGTGCTTTTATACGAATATTAAAAGAAGAAAACGGGCACCATCACTGATGCCTTTTTACAGCTGTTGCACTTCGGGATAACGGAAGCAATGTACCTCATGGTCGTTGACCATTCCCGTGGCCTGCATGTGAGCATAGATTACCGTAGTCCCCACAAATTTAAACCCCCGTTTCTTCATATCTTTACTGATCTTGTCCGAGAGCGGGGTGTTGGCAGGCGCATGGCGATAGTCGGAAAGTTCGTTCCGGATAGGTTTTCCGTCTGTAAACCCCCATATATAGCTGCTGAAACTGCCAAATTCTTCCTGTACTTTTATAAAGGCAAGGGCATTGCTTACGGTAGCGCGTATTTTCAGCTTGTTGCGTATGATGCCCCGGTCTTCCAGGAGTTCCAGTATTTTGTCTTCCTCGTAATCCGCGATCTTCCGGTAATCGAAATTGTCCAGGGCCTTTCTGAAGTTTTCCCGCTTGCGCAGAATGGTTATCCAGCTCAGTCCGGCCTGAAAAGTTTCCAGGACCAGGAATTCGAATAAGGTAGCATCGTCATATACCGGAACACCCCATTCCTCATCGTGGTATTTTTCATAAAGCGGATCTCCCGCACACCAGCCGCATCGATGTTTTTCCATGTTGTTCAGCATTTGTGCTAAGGTAGGGATTCCGGCAAAAAACGGAAAGTTTTTTGTTTTCGGGCCAGGCATTAGTATATAGAAGTTGATTTTATTTCTATAGGTGTTAAAAGCCGGATTTTTAGTGTTTGATACTTTTGTGTTTGTATTGTGTTGATATACAGTGTTGATATTCGGTATCGATCCGGATATTTTTTGAGTGTCCCGGCCCGGATGGTTTGAATTTTATAGTTTTTGGTTTGAATATGACAATCGATCAGCCTTCTTTCCGGGATATCTTTGAGGTACAAATCTAAATCAAATAACATGAATTACAGAACACTTGGGAAAACAGGAGAAAAACTGTCTGCTATTGGACTTGGTTGTATGGGGATGAGTTTTGCTTATGGCCCCAGAGATGATAAACAGTCTGTGGATACCCTGAAACACGCTCTGGATATCGGGGTGAGCTTCTGGGATACGGCAGACATGTATGGTATGGGGCATAACGAATCTCTTATCTCCGAAATACTGGTTCCGAACCGGGATAAGATATTTATAGCAACGAAATTCGGCTTTCGTCAAAAAGAGAACAGTTCTGGGTTCAGCGGTACACCGGGAACTTATTTTGACGGACGCCCGGAATATGTTAAACAAGCATGTGAGGCCAGTTTGAAGAGATTAAAAACAGATACTATAGATCTCTATTATAGCCATCGCGTAGACCCGAATGTACCCATAGAGGAAACCGTCGGTGCCATGGCCGATCTGGTTAAGGAAGGTAAGGTGCGCTACCTGGGACTTTCCGAGGCCTCTGCCGCTTCCCTGAAAAAAGCCTTTGTCGAACATCCCATTACGGCATTGCAAAGCGAATATTCCCTCTTTACACGCGACCTGGAAAAGGAAATCCTGCCCGTTTGCCGGGAACTGGGAATTACCCTGGTACCCTACAGCCCGCTGGGGAGAGGAATGCTCACGGGAACGTTAAAAGATATCCCGGCAGGAGAAGAAGATTACAGGAAAAACCTACCCCGGTTTCAGGAAGAAAGCTTTAAGCATAACAAAAAACTGGTAGATAAACTGGGAGAAATAGCAGAGCGTAAAAACTGTACCCCGGCACAACTGGCCATTGCCTGGTTGCTCCACCAGGGAGAAGATATTATCCCGATCCCCGGCACCAAAAAGGTCAGGTACCTCGAAGAAAATGCCGCGGCAGTGGATGTGACTTTCTCCGAAGAAGAACTTAAGGCTGTTACGGACCTTTCAGACAATATACAGGTGCTTGGTGACCGCTATGCCGAAGGCGCAATGAAACTGGTGAACAATTAATGTTTTGACAGATAGCGGTTTTTGTTGGGAAAGGGTTTTGAGATAAAAACAGGGATACCCTTACAGGCATCCGCATGAATACTTTTTCTCATAAACAGTATATGCACGGCTTTTCCCGCCGTTATAAACGGGATGGATAAATTACAGGAATGCTACATTAACAAGTTCATTTAAACACAAAACTCTTTAATGAAGATACTGATTATAGGAGCCAACGGCACTATAGGAAAAAAAATTACAAAAACCCTTTCGGGAGAACACGAGATCATTACGGCAGGACGGAACAGCGGAGATATCCGTGTGGATATTACGTCCAAAAAGTCCATACAGCAAATGTATGAGGAAGTAAAATCCCTTGATGCTTGTATATGTACCGCCACTTCGGGAAGTATGGATAATTTCAGTTCCCTGACGGAAATGGACCTGCTCATCAATATGAAAGGCAAATTGCTGGGACAAATAAACATAGTACTTACAGGACAGCACTACCTGAACGACAACGGCTGCTTTATCCTCACTTCCGGGATTTTTGCCGACAGACCTGCCAAAGGAGTTACCGGTGGAGGATTGATAAGCGGTGCCCTGCACAGTTTTGTGCTGTCTGCAGCAATAGAGCTGGAAAGAGGCCTCAGGGTCAATGTGGTAAGTCCCGGAATGGTGGAGGATTCTGCAAAGGATTTCGGCCATCTCTTTCCGGACCTAAAACCCGTAAGCATGGAAAAGATCGTTCATGCATATGTAAAGACTATGGAAAATGGCATTACCGGGGAGATCATCCGGGTATATGAATAAATAACACTAAACCTGTAAATAATGACACATACCAGATCATCCATACCGGCATCCGATATCCGCGAAGAAGCTTTGCGGACGGAATTTGCCATGCTTGTCACTTTTCACGCCAAACCGGAATACAGGGAAGTGCTGGAAAAACTGCTCCGGGAAGATGTGGTGCAGGCCCGCAAAGAAGAAGGTAACCTCTCCATGCACCTGTACCGTGCCAGAGAAAATCCGGATACCTATTTCCTGTTCGAACGCTGGAAGCATCAGGAAGCCCTGGATGCTCATTTCGAAAAGCCCTATACCAAAGCGGTCCTGGAACTGGGAGAAAAAGCGTTGACCGTTCCCATGGACATCCTGTTCCTGAACGATCTTGCCCCCATATCCCCGGTGCATTACCGGAGGGCGCCCCGCGATTCGCAGGAAGCAACAGACCTTTTTGTAATATTTGATGTGAAAGAAGGCGAACAGGAAAGATTTATACGACAATTCGGATATTCCGCCCAAAACAGTCGTCCCGAACCCGGTTGCGTGGCTTTCCATATCCATGCCGTGAAAGATGCCCCGAAAACATTTGTGCTCTACGAACGATGGGAAAGCAGGACAGACCTGGACATTCATTTCGAACAACCTTATACTACGGAACTGTTTGCGCTGTTTGAAGAGATTCTTGAGAAACCCGTGGAAGAAAGCCTTAATTTCGTTACATTGGTGGTTTAAGTCCTGTACCATGACAACAGAACAAAACAAAGCCGTAATTACCCGCTTCAATAAGGAAGTTATAGAAGGTAAGGACCTTAGCATTATGGATGAAATATTCAACCCGGACTTTATCAACAGAACGGTGCGTCCGGGGTTTTCTCCCGGTCCGGAAGGCATGTCTCGTTTCCTTACCGACGTGCTTTGGAAGGCGTTTTCGGAGATACATGTGGATATTCATAGCCAGGTGGCCGAAGGAGATATGGTTAGCACCAGAAAGACGATCGGCGGAAAGCATATAGGCAATTTTGCGGGGATTCCGGCATCCGGAAAGCCGGTGAAGCTCCGAATTATGGATATGGTACGTTTAAAAGAAGGTAAATATGCAGAACACTGGAGTGTTATGGATATGCATGATGTGATAAAACAAATATCGGGATAAAAACATACGCACATGACAGATTCATACTTCAGGACAACGGTATTCGTGCTTATGGCTTGCCTGGGATATACAGGCTGTACTACCGTCGAAAAGACAGAATCCCCGGAAAGTATAACGGTAAAGAGTAATAACGGGGAATATCCGGATTACCTGTATCAGTATTCCATTATCGATGCCCTCTTGTCCGGGGTGTATGACGGAGACCTGTCCGTCGGTGAACTCCGCAAAAAGGGAAATCTTGGTATAGGTGGATTTAACCGCCTGGACGGAGAACTGTACATGAACGAAGGTGAAGTTTATAAAATACGTTACGACGGAAGCGTGCATAAAGTACCTGATACAGAAAAAATGCCCGTTGCCTTTGTGAAACATTTTCAGGCGGATACTATATTTACCTTGATACAAAAAGGAATGGATTATGAGAATTTCAAGTCCCGTTTGAAGTCGTTACTGAACTGCAACGAAATGTATGCGATCCGTATTTCCGGAATTTTTCCCGAGATGCTGACCAGGGCCCCGGCCCCCGGGAAAAAACCTTATCCGCCATTGGCAGAGCATTTGAAGGAGAACCAATATGAGTTCGGCTTGGAGGATACCGAAGGAACGGCGGTGGGGTTCTGTCTTCCGGCTTATATGGGTAGGGTGAATGTTCCCGGTTTTCACCTGCATTATCTATCCGACGATGAAACTTCCGGCGGACATGTACTTGATTTTGTTGCCGACAGCCTTTATGTGGAAATAGATAAGGCCTCCGGATTCGTTGTGCAATCTCCCGATGATGAAAGGTTTCTCCGGGCCGATCTGCAAAAAGACCGGAAAAAAGAAATAGAGGAAATAGAATAAAAGGGATTCGGTTCATCTCTCTATATTCCGGTTCATGTTCGTTTAGCTACAATTCATGGAAATGAGCTTGTAAGTTGAAGTGTAAGATGTCAACTTGCCGGAAAAAACCATGAAAACAACGAGTTTCGCTATCATTTTTTTATTCCTGGCTTCCGTTGTCTCCGCACAATCCGTCAGCCAAATCGTAAAAGGAAGGATCACGGACAGGCAAACCGAAATGCCGTTAATGGGAGCAACGGTAGAAATACTTACGGTCGATCCCGTGCTGGGTGTGGTGACCGATACGGACGGATATTTTCGTATTGAAGGCGTACCGCTGGGCAGGCATGATATCCGGGTCAGCTATATGGGGTATACTGCTGTTACCTTGCCCAGTATAAGGGTCATGGCGGGTAAGGAAGTGGTAGTGAATTCTTCCCTGGAAGAATCTATAGTGCAGATGGATGAAGTAGTGGTGACTTCCGGAGAACAAAAAGGAAGGCCCCGCAACGAAATGGCGGCGGTCAGTGCCAGGTCTTTTTCCCTGGAGGAAGTTACTCGTTTTTCAGGTGCGGCCAATGACGCTTCGCGGATGGCAGCCAATTATGCCGGAGTGAATATCAATAACGATTCCAGGAATGACCTGGTAATCCGGGGAAATTCTCCTATAGGGGTATTGTGGCGACTGGAAGGAATACCAATCCCCAATCCGAACCATTTTTCTACTTTGGGGACTACAGGAGGGCCTGTAAGTGCGCTTAATACCAACCTGTTATCCAATTCCGATTTTCTGACGGGCGCCTTTCCGGCAGAATATGGCAATGCCAATGCCGGGGTATTCGATATACGCTTTCGCAATGGTAACAGGGACCGGCTGGAGGCTACCGCACAGTTGGCAGCTTTCAGCGGACTGGAGGCCATGATAGAAGGGCCCCTCTTGAAAAAAAACGGCGGGTCTTTTGTTGTTTCCTACCGGCAGAGCTTTGTAGAGCTTGCCCAGAATATGGGGCTTGAAGTAGGTACGACGGCAACCCCCGGTTATAATGATCTTTCTTTTAAAGTAGATACCGGGTATGGTAAATTCGGGCGTTTTACGCTCTTTGGTATAGGAGGTGCCAGCAATATCTTTTTCGATGCTGATGATGTGGAAGAAGATGATTTCTTTGCCAATCAGAATGAAGATGCTGACGTGGATTCCCGTTTGGGAGTCATAGGGCTGAATCACCATTTTGCCTTTAATGAGAACACATATTTAAAGACCAGTCTTGCAGTCTCAGGTACCGGTACCAAAGTAAGTATTGACCGGGTAAATGATGACGGGAGCAGGACCCTGTCCGAAGAAGTGGACGATAATAATACCAGGTATACCTTTTCTGCCTATGTGAACAGTAAGTTCAGTGCAAAACATACTTTTCGAAGTGGGGTTGTGGCGGAGCTGTATACCCTGGATACCTATGCCTGGGATACGGAATACGGCCGGCAGAGGGTATTGCGGGACTTTGAGGGTACCATGGCGTTATACCAGGCTTATGCACAGTCCAGGTACAAATTTACCGATCGATGGGAGCTGAACACCGGAATACATGTGCAATACCTCAATGAAAATGAGGATTTTGTGGTAGAGCCCAGATTGTCCCTGAAATGGCGTTTCCGTCCTGATCAGTCTTTTACTGCCGGCTTCGGGGTGCATCACCAAATGCTGCCTCTTCCCGTTTACCTTCTCGAATCCGTAGATGACGGAGGACAGCGGGTACAATCCAATATAGACCTGGGTTTTTTACAAAGCCTGCATTATGTGCTGGGGTATGACCTGCAATTGTCTGCGGACTGGCGCCTGAAAGCGGAAGTGTATTACCAGGACCTTCGCAAAGTACCGGTAGATCCTTTCCCCAGCAGTTTTACCCTGCTGAATGTAGGGGACGATTTTGGTTTCCCGGACAATGATTTCCTGGTTAATGAGGGATCGGGGCGGAACTACGGGGTGGAACTGACCCTGGAAAAGTTCTTTTCAAAAGGATATTACGGTTTATTTACGGGGTCCTGGTATGACTCCGGTTATAAGGGAAGCGACGGGATAAGCAGGAACACGGCATTTAATAACCGCTATATCCTCAATTTTCTGGCCGGTAAGGAGTTTTTGGTAGGAAAGGGAAAGCGAAATATTTTTAATGTGGATATGAAATTCACTACCGCCGGTGGCAGGTATTACACGCCGATTGACCTGGAGGGGAGCATGGCGGCCGGCAGGGAGGTCAAATTCGATGAAATTGCCTATTCCGAAAGGTTTTCCCCTTATTTGCGGCTTGATATAAAGGTAGGTTTCCAGTGGAACAGTAAAAAAGGTAAGTTGTCTCAGCAATTTTACCTGGACTTTCAGAATATTACCAATCGCGATAACATCTTTTTACAGCGGTATAACGAATCTTCTGCGACGATAAATACCCTGTACCAAAGAGGTTTTTTTCCGGATATCCTCTACAGAATACAGTTCTAAAGCGCAGTGAAATGACCCGAAAACAAGTTACTTGTCCAGGAGGCTTCCATGTCCGTTGTGGAAATATTTGTAACCGATGTGGAGGAAGAGGCCAAAGCGGAAGAATGTATAGAAGTGCTGTCCTTTCATTTTCCGGAACACCGGATAAACTTTGACCTGGAAGACAAAGATAAAATACTTCGTATGGAGGGGCCGCCGCCGGATGTAAAGATAATTACCGGGGTCCTGGCCATCCTGAAGGTGCGTAGCAGATTGTTCCCGGAGGAGAAATAACAAAACATATGGGGCGAGACAACAGAAAACAGTCGGGGAAACTCGTTAACTTTGTGTTGTCCGTACATTAGTAAAGATGTATGCAGATTATCGTGAAAATGTTTAAAAGATCCAGATCTGTTATGGGGTTCGATGACCGGTGGATGCTCTTGTTGGGTATTCCTCTGGTAAGTGCGATAGTTGTGGGACTGGTTTTCGGGGATGTCCTTGCCGAAAAAGGAATTGGTAGCTTGATCTATTATTATCCGGGGTCACTGATAAATACCACGATATTCTGGTTTATATTTCGCTTTTTAATGTTGCGGTGCATGCAACGATGGCCCAGGCAGGAACAGATCGTTCAGCGGGTGATGATCCAGATCGGGTTGGTGTTACTGACCTATGTGGTGGTTAAGTGGATTTTAAAATATACCTTAAACCCGCTGATTCAGGATATGACAGGGGTAGAAAAACCGCATTCGGTCAAAGAGACCCTGATCGTACTGCTTTTGATTTTTCTGATCACCACGGTCTACGAGGCCATCAGGTTTTACAGTCTGTTACAACGTTCCCAGACAGAAAGGGCGCAACTGGCCAAAGACAATATGCAGTCGCAGCTGGAGGGATTAAAGAACCAGGTAAACCCGCATTTTCTGTTCAACAGCCTGAACACACTGGCACATCTGATCCCGGAGAATACCTTACGGGCGGAAGCATTTGTAAAAAGGATATCGGAAGTTTACAGATATATTCTGGAAATCAGGGACGAACCTCTGATCCCGCTGGAAGACGAGCTGGAATTCCTGCAATCTTATATCCACCTTATTAAGGAGCGTTTCGGGGATAATTTTCAGGTGGAAATAAAAGTGGCTGAGGTGTACAGGAAATATCATATTATTCCGTTGGCCCTTCAGATACTGTTTGAAAACGCCATAAAACACAATGAGATCTCCACCAGGCACCCCCTGTGTATAGAAGTAGGGGTCGATGAGGCAGGGCAGCTTTTCGTGAAAAATAATTTGCAGCGGAAAAAACAGGAGGAAAGTTCTACGGGGATCGGTCTGAAGAATATAGAGAACAGATACCGGATCATAACAGGGAAACCTGTGGACGTCCTGGTAAGTACAACATCCTTTGTCGTCTTTCTTCCGTTGATAGACATCGTGTCCGAAAGATGACCGGTATTGGAAATTAAAACCCAACCCTGTGAAAGTACTGATCATAGAAGATGAAAAACCCGCGGCAGAACGATTGTCGAAACTGGTGGCCGGCCTCCGGGACGATATGGAGATCACCGATGTTATAGATTCTGTAGATTCTGCTGTGGTATGGCTTCGGGAATTCGGAATGCCCGGGCTTATTTTTATGGATATACAACTGGCAGACGGACTTTGTTTTGATATTTTCAGGAAGGTAAAGGTACATACCCCCGTTATATTTACAACGGCCTTTGACCAGTACGCGCTGCGGGCATTTGAGGTGAATAGTGTGGATTATCTGTTAAAACCTATAGATGTCGAGGTGTTGAAACGGGCTTTGGACAAATACAATGACCTGCGGACGATGTTTTCCCCGCTCCCGGAAGAGGCTGTTTCCATGTTGCAACAGGCATTACAATCACCTCGTTACCGTGAGCGTTTTCTCATAAAGCAGGGGAGTGCCCTTCAATATGTCCCCGTTAGCAATATCGCTTATTTTTATGCCGAAGAAGGAGTGAATTTTATCCGCCATAAGGAAGGGGAGAGGTATATGGTAGATTTGAACCTTGAGGAGATAGAACGCCGCCTCAATCCGCGAGATTTCTTTCGTGTAAGCCGCAAAGTGATCGTGGGTGTGGAATCTATCCGGTCTATCGAGAATTATTTCAACGGAAGGCTCATCCTGTCCCTGGACCCGAAATTTGGTCCTTCTGTTGTTGTCAGCAGGGAGAGAGTCGTGGATTTTAAGGAATGGCTGGGTAAATAGGATTTAGCAGGCTGTTATTGTAAAAAAATTGTTATGGAGGTTTTTTTCACGCCCGGCTTTTTGAGATGTGGTAATTTATTGGGTTTCAATTGTTATTTGTAAAGCAAAAGTCGTATATTTGCGGCGAAGAAAGAGAAAAAACTATTTCGGAGGGGACTTGAGTCCCCTCTTTTTATAAAAATTACTGATGTTAAAGGAAAGAGTTGAAGAGCTTCTTACCGAGGTATTTGCCGAGCACAAGTCCCTTTTTTTAATAGACTTCTCTATTTCGCCCGACAATAAAATTAAGGTAGTTATAGATGGCGATGCCGGTGTTTCTCTCAATGATTGTATATTGGTGAGCAGGCATGTAGAGCACCAGCTGGACAGGGAGGAGGCGGATTTTTCTCTGGAAGTGACCTCTCCGGGAGCTGCCGAGCCTGTAGTGCACCAGAGACAATACAATAAAAACATAGGCAGGAAGCTAAAGGTGAAAACAATATCCGGAGAAACCCTCGAAGGGAAACTGGAAGAGATTACCGAACAGGGTATAAAGCTACAGTGGAAACAACGCGAGCCCAAACCCGTAGGGAAAGGAAAGAGAACGGTAACCATTGAAAAAGAGATCCTTTTTTCGGATATTGCCGAAGCTAAAGTGGTGATAATATTTTAATTATTAAGTTTTTGACATGGAAAATCTTGCATTGATCGAGTCATTTTCGGAGTTTAAAGATGATAAACTCATAGATCGTGTAACGCTGATGGCGATTTTGGAAGAAGTTTTCAGAAATGCGCTGAAGAAAAAGTTCGGTTCTGACGATAACTTCGATATCATCATCAACCCTGATAAGGGAGACCTTGAAATATGGAGGAACAGGGTGGTAGTTGCTGATGGGGACGTAGAAGACCCTAACCAGGAAATTTCATTGACGGATGCCAGGAAAATTGAGCCCGATTTTGAAGTAGGAGAAGATGTTTCCGAGGAAGTAAAGTTGATAGATCTGGGAAGAAGGGCTATTTTAGCATTGCGGCAAAACCTTATTTCCAAGATACACGAACATGATAATACGACCATTTACAAGCAATTTAAAGATCTGATAGGTGAAATTTATACGGCAGAAGTGCATCATATTCGACATAAAGCCGTTATTTTGCTGGACGATGAAGGAAATGAGATAGTTCTTCCGAAAGAAAAACAGATTCCATCCGACTTTTTCCGCAAGGGAGAAAACGTAAGGGGGATCATAGAAAGCGTGGAACTGAAAGGGAACAAGCCCGCCATAATCATGTCCAGGACATCCCCGGATTTTCTGGAGAAACTGTTTGAGCAGGAGATCCCCGAAGTGTTTGACGGACTGATTACCATTAAGAAAGTAGTGAGGATACCCGGAGAAAAAGCGAAAGTCGCCGTAGACTCGTATGATGACAGGATCGACCCCGTAGGTGCATGTGTGGGAATGAAGGGGTCCAGGATACACGGTATTGTCCGTGAACTGGGAAATGAAAATATAGATGTGATCAATTTCACCAGTAATCCCCAGTTATTCATCGGCAGGGCGCTTAGCCCGGCAAGAGTAACCTCTATTTCTATTGATGAAGCGACCAAAAGGGCCGAGGTAATACTTAAACCGGAAGAAGTTTCCAAAGCGATAGGAAAAGGTGGTTACAACATCAGGCTTGCCGGATTCCTTACCGGATATGAAATTGATGTTTTCCGTGAAGGAGTGGAAGAAGATGTGGAACTCACCGAATTCTCAGATGAGATAGAGGATTGGATTATCGCAGAATTTAAGAAAATAGGACTGGACACCGCGAGAAGCGTACTCGACCAGGATGTGGAAGACCTTATAAAACGTACCGATCTGGAAGAAGAAACCATTTTGGAGGTAAAAAGAATACTGAAAGAAGAATTCGAAGACTAAGAGATCGGAAAACCACCGGAAGGGGTTGGATTTTTAAAACTATTTGGTTATACTAAACAAGGTACCCTGGCGTAAAAGCAGAATCGTTTCCCGTTTGAAAAGGTGAAAAGACCATAATAAAGTTCAGAATAAAATTTTAGAGGATTAAAAAAATATTTATGGCTGAAAACGCAACATTGAGGCTTAATAAAGTGCTGAGAGAACTGAATATTTCATTGGACAGGGCAGTGGAACACCTGTCTTCCAAAGGATATGATGTGGATGCCAGACCCACTACCAAAATATCCAATGAAGTATACCAGGTTCTTTTGGAAGAGTTTCAGACGGATAAAAGTAAAAAGGTAGCGTCCAAAGAGGTGGGAGAAGAAAAGAGGAAAGAGAAGGAAGCTATACGCCAGGAACTCGAACGGGAGCAGGAGATGAAACGAAAAGCCCAGGAGCAGCAGGAGATTATTAAGGCGAAAGCCAGCCTGTCCGGGCCAAAGACCGTAGGAAAAATAGATCTGGATCCCAAGAAGACCGAAGAAAACAAGACCGAAGAAACACCGGAAGCAAACGAAGCCGCCACTCCCCCGGCAGAGACAACCGGTAATGCACCTGAAGCTCCCGAAACTACGGAGAGTAAGGCAGAAGAAACCGTGACATCCGACGAGAAAAAAGAAACTGTAGAAAAAAGTGCCCCGGCAGATACCGGTAAAGTGGAAAAAGAGCAGCAACAGCCTGTAGTTCCCGAAAAAGAGAAGGAAGTAAAACAGGAAAAAGTGCCGGAAAAAGAAAAGCCGGAATCTAAAGAGGAGAAAAAGACCCAGAAGGTCATCGTACAGGACGAAGAGGTAGAAAGCGAAAAGCTTACAACCCAGTATCAGAAGCTTTCCGGTCCGAAAATGACCGGAGAGAAGATAGACCTGTCCCAGTTTGACAAGCCTAAGAAAAAGAAACCGGCTGCCCAGGGCGGAGATGATAAACAGGCAGGTACAGGTAACAATAATAAAGACAGAAAGCGCAAGCGCAAAAGAATCAGTAAGGATGGTCCGGGCGGAAACTTCACTCAGGGTAATAAACAGGGTGGCAGCAATTTCCGTAAAAAAGGAAAGCCAGGCATTAGTAAGCCGGCGATCAGCAAAGTGGAGCCCACTGATGAAGAAGTGCAGAAGCAGGTAAGGGAAACCCTGGAAAAACTGCAGGGAAAATCGAGCAAGTCCAAAGGTGCCAAGTACCGAAGAGAGAAGCGGGATTTCCACCGTCAGAAATCGGAGGAGGACATGGCACAACAGGAACTGGACAGCAAGGTGCTGAAAGTTACGGAATTTGTTACCGTAGCCGAAGTAGCCACCATGATGAACGTTCCTACCACCAATATAATTTCGGCATGTATGTCACTCGGTATCATGGTTACCATGAACCAGCGTCTGGATGCGGAAACCCTTTCTATCGTAGCGGAAGAATTCGGGTATGAAGTAGAGTTTGTAACTGCCGATATAGAAGAATCTATCGTAGAGCAGGAAGACAATCCGGAAGATCTCGAAGCGAGAGCGCCTATCGTTACGGTAATGGGGCACGTAGACCACGGTAAAACATCATTACTGGATTATATCCGGGAAGAAAATGTTATTGCCGGGGAAAGCGGAGGCATTACACAGCACATCGGTGCTTACGGAGTGAGCCTGCCGGACGGCCAAAGGATTACTTTCCTCGATACCCCGGGGCACGAAGCGTTTACCGCAATGCGTGCCAGGGGAGCACAGGTGACCGATCTTGCTATTATAGTGATCGCCGCGGACGATGATGTGATGCCACAGACCAAAGAGGCTATCAGTCATGCCCAGGCAGCGGGAGTGCCGATCGTTTTTGCCATAAACAAGGTGGATAAGCCTACGGCTAACCCGGATAAGATAAAAGAGCGCCTCGCGTCCATGAACCTGTTGGTGGAAGACTGGGGTGGAAAAGTACAATCGCAGGATATTTCTGCCAAGACAGGGCTCGGGGTAACCGAATTGTTGGAGAAAGTGCTGCTGGAGGCGGAAATACTGGAATTGAAAGCTAATCCGGATAAGGCGGCCAACGGAACCGTTGTTGAAGCATTCCTGGATAAAGGACGGGGATATGTGGCTACTATACTGGTACAGGGAGGAACCCTCCGGGTAGGAGATTATGTATTGGCCGGAAAACACAGTGGTAAAGTGAAAGCCATGCACGATGAAAGGGGCAACCTGATCAAAGAAGCAGGGCCGTCGACGCCGATATCCATTCTGGGTCTCGACGGGGCACCGCAGGCAGGGGATAAATTCCACGTGTTTGAAGATGAAAAAGAAGCCAAGCAGATCGCAGCCAAACGTACCCAGTTGCAAAGAGAACAGTCCGTACGTACACAAAGGCATATCACTCTCGATGAAATAGGTCGTCGTATAGCACTTGGGGACTTTAAGGAACTCAACATTATCCTGAAAGGGGATGTGGACGGTTCGGTTGAAGCGTTGACAGACTCCTTCCAGAAGCTTTCCACGGATGAGATACAGATCAATATCATCCACAAAGCGGTTGGTCCGATTACAGAATCTGATGTGTTGCTGGCCTCGGCGTCCGATGCCATCATTATAGGGTTTAACGTAAGGCCTATGGGTAACGCCCGTTCCATAGCAGATAAAGAAGAGATCGATATCCGTACCTATTCCATTATTTACGATGCGATCAATGACCTGAAAGATGCGATGGAAGGCATGTTGTCTCCGGAAATGAAAGAAGAGATAACCGGTACGGCCGAAATAAGGGAAACCTTCAAGATATCCAAGGTAGGGACCATTGCAGGATGTATGGTTACCGATGGTAAGATATACAGGAATTCCGGTATCCGTCTCATACGTGACGGTGTGGTTATCTTCACCGGTGAGCTTTCTTCCCTGAAACGCTTTAAAGATGATGTGAAGGAAGTGTCCAAGGGGTACGACTGCGGTATGCAGGTGAAAAACTACAACGATATCAAAGAAGGGGATATTATAGAAGCATTCCAGGAAGTGGAAGTGAAGAAGAAGTTGAAGTAAAACCTCTTCAGGATATAAAAAACGCCCTGATCTTTGCGGATCAGGGCGTTTTTGTTTTTATTCCCGGATACGATAATCCGGAAATGATCCAGGCCACAAACCATAAGGTTAACGAGGATATTGTTTAACCTACTTCCCTGATTTTTCCATAAACGTATTCGGGGAGAAGGATAAACTTTATCCTTCTTGCACTCCCAATGATTATCAAGGATTTGGAATTTACCTGGTTGAATACGTTGAAAAGGCTTTTCTTATTGATAGTTGTATGCCGAATAATGGCCAATTTAAAAACCGGCTATTTTCCTGTTCTGGATAAAGTGCGCATATAATTCCCGGACCCCTTTTCTGTAGGAGAGATAAGGCAGACCCCGTGACCGGTGGTTTATTTTACTGATTTTATACATATATGTAATATGTCTGGCCAGTTCTTTCCAGGCAAATATGAGCGAATGACCGGGATCGTAAATATGTGTGGGTTCGCTCATGGCCCCGTTGAGTTCCACAACCATAAAATTTTTCCCGTTTTCCAGTTCTTCTACGGAGTTGAACATCAGGTCCAGCCTTCCGTAATAAAAGCCCGGTATTTGGGTGCACATATCGTTTATGACCTTGGTGATACCCTCACTTATCATATGACTGCAATCAGTGAACCGGGCCCCTCTGGCATGATTTCCGTAAGGTACCAGGACCCGCTTTTCATTTTTTTGCAGGATGTGGTCCAGCAGATCGCCGTATTCCTTTGCAATGGCTTTTAACTGGAGTTGATGTCTCGGCGTTTGCCGAAGCAGGGTCCGGATGGGAGAGATCCCGTCCCCGGTAACCGTAAGCAGTTCTTTGGAGACGATCCCCGTAATCCGGCCTTCCCGTTCCCCTGGCAACCTTATGTAAAAAATACCGATCTCGTAGGGAAGGGTAATAAATTCCTGGATGAGGTAATCAAAACCGGACTGCCTGTTATAAGTTTTGAGCTCTTCGGCAGAATGTATCTTTTTTACCGCGTTTCCCCGGAGCCCGATATCAGGTTTTGCGATAAGAGGATAACGGAGCCCCTGCTTCTCTCGTATTTCCTCCAGGGCGGCATCCGGAGTGCCCTCTGCTATAAATACCGTTTTTGCATAAAATTCCTGAGGTATCAGGTCATATATCTTGCGTTTGGAGCCCATGATAAAGCCTCCGTTGCGGATAGATGGATTAACCGTGTTGAAGAAAAACAGCGATCCCGCCCGTATGGCGTAATAAAGCCAGAGCAAGCTTATAGGGGCATAAATCACCTGAAAGGGCCAGTATTCCCAGTGGGTGAGTTTGTGCAGCGATAATTTCAGGGCTTGTCCGGTCATAATTGCAGGCTAAAGAATTCTCTTTCCGGAAAGAGCTGCAGGTAGTTCATGCAGGCCTTGTCTTTTTCTATTACACTTTGTGTGATACTGAGTGTCCTGAGCAGATTGCCCCGGTTGATTACCAGGCCGGATTCTCTGTTGTCCTTTTCCGTGTGTTCATGAAAGTCCAAGAGTTTTTCCGGGGAGAGGTCCCTGTGCTGTGCCGTGAAATCATAAAACCATTCCTCCCGCTGCTTTTGTTTTGCTTCGGTATACAGGGTGGAAGAAGAAAGAATGTGCAGCTTTTCTGTTTCAAGTGCAGAAGTTTCCCTGCCTATACCGTCCCAGCGCAGGAGAAAGAGATCGGGGGCTGCATACAGCAGAACAGTAAAGGGTTCTATGTTTTCCAGGTTCATCCCGGTCCAGTGTCCGACCGGGGAGGGGGCACCTATGATTTCCAGTAAGATCAACCCCCTGCTTTTTCTATAATTACCTTTGAATGTATGTTTTTCCCTGGCTCCATTGAGTAATATGGCTGTTGCTCCGTTCATATCCATCGTAAACCAGCTTCCCCCGTAAAGATGGTCCTTCGGGAATACCACCTTTTTATGGTTCAGGGAATGGACTTCAGGCGGAAGAGCTATTGGCCTCACCGTGCTTTCGTCCCTGTTAGAGGTGAGGATCACCTGTGACCCGGTATTTACAAAACTTACTGTGCACATTGCTTTTTACGGTATTCTACAGTAGAGGGTGCCATGCCGAAAGTATCACTTATCCTTATCCGGTCAAATTTCAGGACGGCTACACGTATCAGGGCCTGGTGATGTATGGTGTGCTCCAGGTTGTAGAGCAGTTCCCTAAAGTAGTTGCTTTGTATACATATGTGATGTGTATGAAAAGTTTGTTCCAGGAGTAATGGCTTGTTTGTTCTCCTTATTGTGTTGCCGATATTTTTAATGTATTCCAGTGCTACGGGTATTTCGGTTTCTATATGCCGGTTCCGTTGCCTGCTGTCATAATTTACTTTTCCGGTCTCGTAGCTGTGAATGAGACAGAGGAAAAATTCGATGATGTGACGATAATGCTGACCTACAGTAGCCCCGTTAAGCTCGGGACAGGGAGAATTATACTCCGGTAGTGTAAGTTGCCCCGCCAGGTCTACCAGTTCGTCAAGACATGATTTTAAGGAATCAAAAAGCATATTGAAAAGCGTTTACGAAGGGTAATTTAGGATTTTTTTTCGTATAATTAAAAATAGGCCGCTGAAGAAAAATGTTACACAGGCGAGAATAAAAAGTGTACCGCCATCGCCGGACACCTCGATTCCCAGGACAAATATATGTGAGGCAATAGCGCCAGTCATGATAAACAGGCAGGCAATGGCCCCGTAAACGGCGGTTTTGGGTATGAGTAAAAGGAGTGCTGTAATAAGTTCGGCTATACCCAGCCCGATGCGACCGTAAGGCTCGGCTCCGAGTGCGGAAAAAATATGAACAGATTCGGGGGCTCCTGTGAATTTGTAAAACAGGGTCTGTAGTAAAATGATTGTGGGTATCGCGCGGATAGCCCAATCGAGGATGTTTTTTTTCATTTGTCGGGATTTTTAGAGGTTATCAGCTTTTTCCAGTTTCGATCTGCGTTTCGCATGAGATTCATTTCGTTCCTGTTCCAGCTTTTCATGGTATTTACAGGGAAACGGTTGTAAAACAGGTATAATTTGCCGTCGGAGATCTTGAATGTTTCGGGATTGATATCTACTTTCTTTCCGTTATCTCCCATGGCAAAGGCACACCAACCCCCGTAGCGGGGAAGGTATTTCTCCGGGTATTTGAGAAGGAGTTTCCGGTTCTCCGCGGAGGAACAGTGATAGACAGCGCCGTATAAGGTTACAGGGAATTCTTTTTTGCCTTCAAGGGCTTTTCCTTGTTCGAAATAAGCAACCGGGTCATATCCGTGAATGGCCACACCGTTGGAAAGATTATGGTGGTTTTTGAATTCCTGGGCATAAAAAATACCCGGGATAAGAAAGGCGAACAAGATGGACAGGGCAACATTTTTCATAACCGGTATTTTTACCCTGCAAAGTTAGATCATCCGGTCACGGCAAAATGTCAGCTATCTTGCAGTTTGGTAAAAAAAACAGGTTCCGCTCATATCCTTGAGATATCAGGAATGATAATTTCCCTTCGGTTGTAGATGAGCAGTTCTTTTTCTTTCAGCTCGTTAAGTAATTGTGTGGCTGTTTGCCTGGTCGTGCAGATAATTTGTGCGATATCGTGTTGAGTCAGGTAGTTATGAAGGGTTACCCTGTTACCGTCGTAAACGCCCTCCTGTTCACACCATTCTCTTAAAAAAGCGGAAAGCCGGCTTTTGGCATCTTTAAAAACGAGGTTGGTATAGTTGTTTTTCAGACGTTTCATTTTCAGTCCTACGAACTTGGTATAAGAGAGCGCCAGGTTTGGATATTTTAACAACAGGTTTTCGAAATCGGAAAGTAAAAAACTGCAAACAATGATGTCATCGGTGAGGGCCTGGGCATATTCCGTGGTAGAAGGCCTGTCCGATTCAAGGGTAAGTTCGCCGAACAGGTCTCCTTTTCTTAAGATCTCCTTTATGGTTTCGTTACCGTCCCGGTCGGTTTCCACGATTTTTATGTTACCCCTTTTGAGGAAGTAAATACGTGGGGTGTCGGAACCGGAAAAATAGAGGATATCTCCTTTTTCGGCTTTTTTAAAACCGGTAATAATACACAATTGCCGGATCTGCCTGAAATTTAATACGCGAAAAAGCCGGTGGTCCTTTAAATGCCAGTATTTTAATTCTTCATACATATGGCTTCAGCGAATAAATTATGTTCCGTAGCTGGCAATTAACGGGGAAATGCAGGTGGTTACGGGGCGATGATAAAGGCACTGGGGTATTTCTTTTTGACTTCGATCAAATACCTGTCCGCTTCCAGTTTTGTTCTGAATTTACCGACATAAACGCGGTATGTGGGGGTTTTAAAAGCAATGTCGCAGTTAAAACTGAACGTATTCTCAAATTTGGCCTTTTCCGTGGTAGCCCCTTCCAGCGACCCGTTGTATATTTGGATACGATACCTGTCGGCACCACTATCGTCTTTGTTCAGCTCCGTTTTGGCAGCCAGGAGTTTTTCAACTTTAACATCCTGGCGGATGTTAATTTTTCCTTCCTGTGCGTACGTGCCGGTAAGGGTGAGAAGTAGGAAAAATAAAAGGCTTGAGCCACTGTGTATGCTTAAAAATCTCATAATGAATACTGTTTTGTGCAAAAGTAATTTTTTAGCTTGAAATCATAACGTTAAAATTTATTTAGAATTGTTATAAATTAATTATTAACGCTTTGCCAACATTTCCCAAATGAAGTCTATATCGTATTTTTGTGCACGGATTTTAAGAACCTGTGTTTTTTTTGTTGTTATCTGACGAAAAAATCATGCCAAATTAAGGAGCGATAACACATAATATTGATATGAAAGAGGTGATACACCGCAATTCTGTTTCAGGAATTCTAAGTATTAGTCTGGCTATTCTGCTGGCGTTTTCCACAACTCTTTTTGGACAAGAAGGTGACCCGGATAGGGGGAAGCAGTTATTTAATTCCAATTGTGCAGCCTGTCATAAGTTGGATCAGAAAATGACAGGACCGGCTCTCGCTGGTGTTACGGAGAAGCGTGACAGGGAGTGGTTGCATAAATGGATAAAGAATAACGTGGCTCTCAGGAAATCCGGAGACCCGGAGGCTATAGCCATCTATGAAGAGTTTAATGGCGCAGCCATGAATATCTTCCCGCAATTATCCGAGCAGGATATAGATGATATCCTTGCATATACCGAAAATCCGCCGGTTTCTGCCGCTGCGGGTGGTGCCGGTGGTGCGGGTCAGGCTGTAGCTGCCGAACCTTCCGGTATCTCTAATGAAGTTGTTTTGGGGGCGCTTGTGCTGGTTTTTGCCATGCTTGCTATAATGTTGATCCTGGTGAACAGGACGCTTGTGCGTATAGCGGAGGCAAAAGGTATAGAGCTGCCTGAGGAGAAAGCAAAAAGGCTTCCTTTGTGGAAAGCTTTTGTGAAGAACCAGTTCCTGGTGTTTGTTTCCGTAATTGTGCTGCTTTTGGTCTCGGCTTACTTTGTTTACGGGTATCTGATGCAGGTAGGTGTCGACCAGGGCTACGAGCCTGTGCAGCCAATTCATTTCTCGCACAGGATTCACGCCGGGGATAATGAAATAGATTGTAAGTATTGTCACTCTTCTGCCAGGGTATCCAAAACTTCCGGTGTGCCTTCACTGAATGTATGTATGAACTGTCATAAGAATATTATGGAAGTGGCGCCGGAAACGGCTACTGCAGAGCATTCCAAGGAGTTTTATGACGGAGAGATTGAAAAGCTGTATGCTGCCGTAGGCTGGGATGTTGAAAACCAGTCGTACACCGGAGAAACCAAGCCTGTGAAATGGGTGAGGATTCACAACCTGCCGGATTTTGCGTATTTTAATCACTCACAACACGTAACTGTAGCTGGTCTGGCTTGCCAGGAATGCCACGGTCCCGTTGAGGAAATGGAAGTGGTGAGACAGTTTTCTCCGCTGACCATGGGTTGGTGTGTGGATTGTCACAGAACAACTGATGTCAGAATGGAGGGGAATGAGTATTACGAGAAAATACACGAAGAATTATCTAAGAAATACGGAGTGGAAAAACTCACCGCTGCACAGATGGGGGCGTTAGAGTGCGGTAAGTGCCACTATTAATAAAAAGTAAGGGCGCATGCATGTGCGCCTCTATTGTTAAAAAGAGCTAATTTTATATAAAACATGGCGTCAAACAAAAAATACTGGAAAAGTGTCGAGGAATTGGATCCAAGCAATTCTATCGTAGAGACACTTAAACAGAATGAGTTTGTTGAGGAAATTCCGGTAGATGAGTTTTTAGGGGATAAGGAGAACCTGGAAGCGTCTTCAACGTCCCGGAGGGACTTTCTTAAATATGTAGGCTTCAGTACGGCTGCCGTTACTTTGGCTGCATGTGAGGGTCCGGTAAAAAAAGCTATTCCTTATGTGGTGCAACCGGAGCAGATTCGTCCGGGGGTAGCCAATTACTACGCTACTACTATAGCAGACGGATATGATTTTGCAAGTGTGCTTGTTAAGACACGGGAGGGGCGACCTATAAAAATTGAGGCTAATAACGAGGCTAAGATTAATGGTTATCCGAATGCCAGGGTAAATGCTTCTGTTTTATCTCTTTATGATAGCAAGAGGATACAGGGGCCTAAGTCCGGTGGTAATTATGTTACTTGGGATGACCTGGATGCTGAAGTGGTGGCTAAACTGAATGCGACAAAAGCCGGTGGTAAATCCATAGTGTTGCTCACACAGACTTTTGCCAGTCCTTCAACAACCAGGCTGGTTGCGGAATTCGCGGAGAAATTCGGGAATGTTGAGCATGTTCAGTATGATGCCATATCTGAAGAAGCGGCTTTGGAAGCTTTTCAGAAAAAATACGGTAAAAGAGCACTTCCGGATTATGATTTTTCCAGGGCTGATGTCATCGTTTCTTTTGCGGCTGATTTCCTGGGCGACTGGCACGGAGGTGGTTTTGACAGCGGGTACGCGAAAAGACGGGTGCCTTCTAACGGGAAGATGTCCCGTCATATCCAGTTTGAAGGTAATATGTCACTTTCCGGGGCTAACGCGGATAAAAGAGTGCCTGTAAAACCTTCACAACAAAAAGTGGCGCTTGCTAAATTATATGGTTACCTGAGCGGTTCTTCGGTGTCCGGGGAATTGCCGGAACATGTGGATGCGGCTGTTAAAAACGCTGCTTCACAATTGAGAAAAGCCGGGAAGAACGGAGTTGTGGTTACCGGAATTGACGATGCGGATGCGCAGGGACTCGTCCTTGCTATCAATGAAATGCTGCAAAGCGCTGCATTTGATGTTAAAGCTCCGCGATTGTTACGCCAGGGTAGTGCTAAAAGAATAAGCCGGCTTATTGCGGACATGAAGTCCGGAAGCGTAGGTGCGCTTATTATGAGCGGGGTGAACCCGGGCTATACGCTGCCTGATTCTGCCGGATTTATCGAGGCATTGAAAAACATAGGCTTGTCCGTTACCTTTTCCATGAAGGAAGATGAGACGGCCATAGCTTCACAATATATTGCTGCTGCACCGCACTACCTGGAATCCTGGGGAGATGCGGAAATAAAACAAGGATATTACAGCCTTATGCAGCCTGCTATCCGTCCTTTATTTGATACGCGACAGTTTCAGGATGCGTTGCTGAAATGGATAGGTAGCGACAAAACGTATTACGATTATATTAAGGATTTCTGGGGTGCTTCGGTGCTTGGCGGAGGCTCCTGGAACAAGGCACTGCATGACGGGGTCTTTGTCGCTTCTGCACCTGTGGTTGTAGATGCCGCTACGGAGGAAAGCAACAGTACTGAAGAAACGGAGGCAGAAGAAACAACGGAAACCGTTTCTGCCGGAAATGCAGCCGGAATGGCGAGAAAGCTGGCTTCATCGACAGCAGATGGTTTAGAGCTTATCCTGTATTCGAAAACGGGTATGGGAGACGGTCAGCAGGCCAATAACCCGTGGCTTCAGGAATTTCCGGATCCGATTACAAGAGTTTCCTGGGATAACTACCTGACAGTTTCCAAGGCAGATGCCGAGGCTTTGGGTCTGGTTAACAGGCATGTGGCTAACGGCGGTCTCAACGGAAGTTACGTTAAAGTAACAGTAAACGGCGTTACCCTGGACAGGGTTCCGGTGTTAATTCAGCCCGGACAGGCCAAAGGTTCTGTGGGTCTTTCTTTCGGTTACGGAAAGAAAGAAGGTATGAAAACAGAAATGCGGACCGGCGTTAATGCTTATGTATTGTATGAAGGATTTAAATCGGTACAGCCCGTAACTATCGAAAAGGTTGCCGGTGAGCATGAGTTTGCCTGTGTGCAGCTTCACAATACCCTGATGGGTCGTGGTGATATCGTAAAAGAGACTACATTAGAAATATTTAATACCAAAGATGCCAAAGAGTGGAATGAAACTCCTAAAGTATCTTTGAACCATAACGAAGTTGAAGCGGTTTCTGTGGATTTATGGAGGGATTTTGACCGTTCCATAGGGCATCACTTCAACCTGTCCATTGACCTGAACGCATGTACCGGTTGTGGCGCCTGTGTGATTGCCTGTCACGCGGAAAACAACGTGCCGGTAGTAGGGAAGTCCGAAGTGAGAAGGTCGCGGGATATGCACTGGTTGCGTATAGACAGGTATTATTCTTCCGAGGAAAGTTTTGAAGAAGATAACGAGGTGGTGGAGTCAATTTCCGGTCTGGGGGATTCCCTGACTACTTTCGGAGAAATGGAAAAAGCTTCCGAAAATCCGCAGGTTGCTTTCCAGCCCGTAATGTGCCAGCACTGTAACCACGCTCCCTGCGAGACCGTATGTCCGGTAGCGGCTACGTCTCATGGTCGTCAGGGACAAAACCACATGGCGTATAACCGTTGTGTAGGTACGCGTTACTGTGCGAACAACTGTCCGTACAAAGTACGTCGTTTCAACTGGTTCCTCTACAATAACAATGACGAGTTCGATTACCACATGAACGATGATATCGGGAAAATGGTTCTGAACCCT
Organism: Sinomicrobium pectinilyticum; assembly: GCF_003725735.1. Classification (GTDB taxonomy): domain Bacteria; phylum Bacteroidota; class Bacteroidia; order Flavobacteriales; family Flavobacteriaceae; genus Sinomicrobium; species Sinomicrobium pectinilyticum. The sequence goes on from NZ_RJTM01000011.1 coordinate 136,784, forward strand.
GATGTAGTGGTTCGTTCAAGAGGGGTAATGGAAAAATGTTCCATGTGTATCCAAATGACCCAGAAAACCATTCTCGATGCGAAAAGAGACGGTAGAAAAGTACGTAAGGATGAATTCCAGACTGCTTGTTCTGCTGCCTGTGGAAGCGGGGCTATGGTGTTCGGAGATATCAATAATGAAGAAGACGAAGTGTTTGCTCTGAAAAAGAGTGACAGGATGTATCACCTGTTGGAGCACGTAGGGACCAAGCCGAATGTGTTCTATCACGTAAAAGTGAGAAATACGGAGGAAGCGTAGATCAGTATTGTTCGCACCGGGGATAGAACGAGGGACTTCGGGAATATCATTGCTGCGGACGGTATAACGATAAATAAAAAGAGTAATTAAATATTAAAATTATAAAATGGCGTCGCATTACGAAGCACCTATACGTAAACCCCTGGTAATCGGAGATAAGAGCTATCACGATGTTTCGGTAGATGTAGCCAGGCCCGTAGAGGGCAAGGCAAACAAGCAGTGGTGGATTGTTTTTTCCATTGCTCTGGTAGCGTTTCTTTGGGGAATAGGGTGTATACTTTATACCATTTCAACAGGAATAGGCTCCTGGGGACTGAATAAAACCGTGGGTTGGGCCTGGGATATTACCAACTTCGTTTGGTGGGTTGGTATTGGTCACGCAGGAACACTGATTTCGGCCGTGTTATTACTGTTCCGTCAAAAATGGAGAATGGCCATTAACCGTTCTGCGGAGGCCATGACGATCTTCTCCGTGGTACAGGCCGGATTGTTCCCCCTGATACACATGGGGCGCCCGTGGCTGGGATACTGGGTGGTGCCGATCCCCAATCAGTTCGGTTCACTCTGGGTTAACTTCAACTCTCCCCTGCTTTGGGACGTATTTGCGATATCTACTTACCTGTCCGTATCGCTGGTGTTTTGGTGGACCGGTCTTCTGCCGGATTTCGCTATGATCAGGGACAGAGCAGTAAAACCTTTCCAGAAAAAAATATACAGTCTTCTCAGTTTCGGATGGAGCGGAAGAGCAAAAGACTGGCAGCGATTCGAAGAAGTATCCCTGGTACTTGCCGGTCTGGCAACGCCTCTGGTACTTTCCGTACACACCATTGTATCTTTTGACTTTGCAACTTCGGTGATCCCCGGATGGCATACCACGATCTTTCCTCCTTACTTCGTTGCAGGTGCGGTATTCTCCGGATTTGCAATGGTAAACACGCTTCTCATCATTATGAGAAAAGTCGTCAACCTGGAAGACTATATTACCCTGCAGCATATAGAGCTGATGAACATCGTTATTATGATCACCGGATCTATTGTGGGATGTGCATATATCACCGAGCTTTTTATCGCCTGGTATTCCGGTGTGGAATACGAGCAGTATGCTTTCCTGAACAGGGCAACCGGTCCTTACGCATGGGCATACTGGTGTATGATGACCTGTAATGTATTCTCTCCGCAGTTCATGTGGTTCAAAAAACTCAGGACAAGTATAATGTTCTCCTTCATTATTTCTATTGTAGTGAACATAGGGATGTGGTTTGAGCGATTTGTGATTATTGTTACTTCGCTTCACAGGGATTACCTTCCTTCTTCCTGGACGATGTTCTCACCGACATTCATCGATATCGGTATTTTCGTGGGGACCATAGGATTTTTCTTCGTATTGTTTCTGCTTTACTCCAGGACTTTCCCGGTGATAGCACAGGCAGAAGTCAAGACTATAATGAAATCATCTGGTGAAAAATATAAAAAATTAAGAGACGGCGATCATGAGTAATAAAGTAATACAGGCTATTTATACCGATGACGATGTATTATTGGCTGCGGTAAAAAAGGTGAAGGCTGCCCATCATCATATCGATGAAATATATACGCCATTTCCGGTGCACGGTCTGGATAAAGCCATGGGGCTTGCTCCCACACGGATAGCTATTGCGTCCTTCCTTTACGGATGTGTCGGACTTACTGTGGCAACCCTGATGATGAACTATATAATGATAGAAGACTGGCCGCAGGATATAGGGGGGAAACCCAGTTTTTCTTATCTGGAGAACATGCCTGCATTTGTTCCCATCATGTTTGAATTAACCGTGTTTTTTGCGGCTCACCTTATGGTGATTACCTTTTATCTCAGAAGTAAATTATGGCCGTTTAAAAAAGCCGAAAACCCTGATGTAAGAACAACCGACGATCATTTTCTGATGGAGGTTGCGGTAAGTGGTAACGAGGAGGAGTTGTCTGCCTTTTTGCAGGAAACGGGAGCAGTGGAAGTAAAAGTTTCAGAAAAGCATTAGATAGAGGAAATCGGGGCAGGATGCTTGTTTACAAACAATACTCACACCCGGTAACCTAACAACGTAAATACTGTTTAAATGAAGAGCTTTATAAAAATAGGAATAGTGCTTGGTACGGCGGCGGTAATGACTTCATGTTTTAACAAGTCCAGACCGAATTACCAATTTATGCCTAATATGTATGAATCTGTAGGTTATGAAACCTATCAGGAATCGGATGCTTTTAAGAACGGTGTGGAAGCCCAGTTACCCGCGGAAAATACGATTAATCGCGGTTGGATGCCTTACGATTATGAGAATACCCAGGAAGGCAAAGAACTGGCCGCTGCTGAATTGAAAAACCCTCTTGCCATGGATAGTCTCTCCGTGGAAGATAATCTGGGGGACGGAAAGGAGCTGTTTGATATCTATTGTGCCGTTTGTCACGGAGAAAAAGGTGACGGGCAGGGCGTACTGGTAAAACGGGAGAAATTTCTCGGTGTTCCCAGCTATGCAGACAGGGAAATAACAGAGGGAAGTATTTATCACGTAATATATTACGGACTGAACTCCATGGGATCTTATGCTGCCCAGCTCAATGAAAAAGAACGTTGGCAGGTGGTGATGTATGTAGAGGAACTCAACAGGGAACTGACTAAGTAATAAATTCAACCGGTATACGTGCACGGACAAAGCCGGAAAAGGTTTGATACCGGGACTTTTATCCCTGCACCAATACGAAATTACAAAATACAATAAAGAGAATTTTCAGGATATGTACACGTTTTCAAACAAGTTAAGACTGTCTGCATTTGTTCTAATGATCGTTGGTGTTCTCGGTCTGGGCTATGGTTTTCTCGCTGCACCGGGTACTGTAGAAGAAGCAAAAGCTATGGTAGCAGATGCGCGTCATGGCGGAGGGCACGCAGAAGCTGCCACTCATGACGCACACGGAACACATGACGAAGAGCATGCGGCTCATGATGCATCACACGATGAACATCTGTTGCATCAATTACAGAACAAACCCTGGGCAGCGCTTTATGTGGCGGCATTCTTCTTTATGATGATTCCCCTGGGAGTACTGGCTTTTTATGCGATCCAGAGGGTATCACAGGCAGGATGGTCTCCCTTGCTTTTCCGGGTTATGGAAGGTATTACGGCCTATTTGCTTCCCGGAGCTGTTCTGGTATTTGTAATACTCGTACTATCCGGTGTTCATATGAATCACCTTTTTGTCTGGATGGATCCCGAAGTGGTGGCGCATGATGAGCTGATACAAGGTAAGTCCGGTTATCTCAACGTACCGTTTTTCCTCATCCGGGCAGCTATTTATATAGCGGGATGGGTTGCTTACCGTCATTTTTCAAGAAAATTCTCCATCGCGCAGGATACTGCCGATGACAATAGTTACTTCAAAAGAAATTTCAAAATATCCGCCGGATTCCTGGTGTTTTTCCTGGTATCCGAATCCATGATGTCCTGGGATTGGATTATGAGTGTAGACCCGCACTGGTTCAGTACCCTGTTCGGATGGTACGTATTCGCCAGCATGTTTGTTTCCGGGATTACGGTTATCGCCTTGGTCACGATCTATCTGAAATCAAGAGGATATCTGGAAGAAGTGAACAACAGTCATATACACGATCTGGCAAAATTCATGTTCGGTATCAGTATTTTCTGGACATATCTTTGGTTCTCCCAATTTATGCTGATATGGTATTCCAACATTCCGGAAGAAGTTACCTATTTCGTTACGAGAATAGAGGATTATAAACTTCCTTTCTTCGGAATGGTGGTACTTAACTTCGTATTCCCGCTGCTGGTGTTAATGAACAGCGATTACAAGAGACTCAACTGGTTTGTGGTAATGACGGGTATTGTGATATTGATAGGACATTATATTGATATTTATAACATGATAATGCCGGCTACCGTTGGAGACCAATGGTTCATAGGAATAGGAGAAATAGGAGGCGTACTGTTCTTCTTGGGGCTGTTTATTTTTGTAGTGTTCAGTGCACTCACCAAAGCACCGCTGGTGCCGAAGCGAAACCCGTTCATAGAAGAGAGCAAACACTTTCATTATTAATTCAGTAGAAACTAAAGTAAACAGGAAATAGTAAGATGACTGCTTTATTAACTATAATTGTACTTATACTCATTGCCATTGCCGTTTGGCAGATGACGAAGATATTTGAATTCTCTCAGATAGGACTGAAAGATGCCCAGATAGCTAATGATAAGGATAACAAGCTGAACGGATATTTAATGTTTGCATTCCTGGGCTTTCTGTATGTGCTGACTATCTTCAGTCTTTGGAAATGGGGAAAAGTGCTGTTGCCCAAGGCAGCTTCTGCTCACGGGGACGATTATGATACCCTTATGACGGTGTCTATGGTGCTGATATTTACCGTACAGCTTATTACGCAAACGCTGTTGTACTTCTTTGCATACAAGTACAGAGGTGTTAAAGGGAAAAAAGCATTGTTCTATGCCGATAATGACAAGCTGGAATTCATCTGGACCATTATTCCCGTAATAACTCTTGCCGGACTTATCCTTTACGGTCTTTATACCTGGACCACCATTATGAATATCAATGACGAAGATGATCCTCTGATCATTGAATTATACGCCCAACAGTTTAACTGGAAAGCAAGATACGCAGGGGAAGATAATGTGCTTGGAGATGCCAATGTCCGTTTCCTTAACGATTTTGACGGGCAGAACGTCATAGGTATAGACTCTTCTGACCCTAACGGAATGGACGATGTGGTTTCCACCACGGAAATACACCTGCCGGTTAACAGGAAAGTAGTATTTAAAATGCGTTCTCAGGATGTATTGCACTCCGCCTACATGCCGCACTTCAGGGCACAGATGAACTGTGTTCCCGGTATGATCACTCAGTTTTCTTTTACACCGACCATTACTACGGAAGAAATGCGCCAGGACCCGGATATCCAGGCCAAGGTGAAGCACATTAACGAACTGCGTGCGGAAAGAAGGGCCAAAGGAGAAGACCTGGAGGACTGGGAGTTCGATTATCTTTTATTATGTAATAAAATTTGCGGAACTTCGCATTACAACATGCAGATGAAAATTATTGTGGAGAGCGAAGAAGAGTACAATGCATGGATTAAAGAACAACAGACCTTTGGTGAGATGGTTGCCGGGGCCGGGGAATAATAATCGGCCCAGAATATATTGAAAATAATAAAGTAACAGTAACGATAACGATTAGTATATAGATTATGTCAGCAACAGCAACAGCACACGCAGGGGATCAGGAGCACGATCACGGACATCATCATAAAGAGACATTTATTTCAAAGTATATTTTCAGTTATGATCACAAGATGATCTCCAAACAATACCTTATTACAGGTTTGTTCATGGGCTTCATCGGTATTTTGATGTCTTTGTTGTTCCGCATGCAACTGGCATGGCCTTCGGAATCTTTTAAAATATTTGAGGTCCTGTTGGGTAAATGGGCTCCCGAAGGAGTGATGGACCCGAATATTTACCTGGCTTTGGTAACCATCCACGGTACCATTATGGTATTTTTTGTGTTGACAGCCGGGCTGAGTGGTACCTTCAGTAACCTGTTGATTCCGTTACAGATCGGTGCAAGGGATATGGCTTCCGGATTTATGAATATGCTTTCTTACTGGCTGTTCTTCATTTCCAGTGTGATCATGGTAGCTTCTATTTTTGTGGAAGCGGGACCGGCCGCTGCAGGATGGACTATCTATCCTCCGCTGAGTGCATTGCCACAGGCACAGGGTGGTTCCGGATTGGGGATGACGTTATGGCTTGTTTCCATGGCCATATTTATCGCATCTTCCCTGCTCGGATCACTGAATTATATCGTTACCGTGCTGAATCTGAGGACTAAAGGCATGTCTATGACCAGGTTGCCGCTTACCATGTGGGCCCTGTTCATTACGGCTGTTATCGGGGTGGTTTCTTTCCCGGTACTGTTTTCGGCTGCATTACTGCTTATTTTTGACCGTAGTTTCGGTACTTCATTCTTCCTTTCGGATATTTTTATCCAGGGAGAGGTATTACATCACCAGGGAGGATCGCCGGTACTGTTCGAGCACCTTTTCTGGTTCCTTGGTCACCCGGAAGTGTATATCGTATTGTTACCGGCATTAGGTATCACATCCGAGATTATTGCTACCAATTCGCGTAAGCCTATATTCGGTTACAGGGCGATGGTCGCATCCATACTGGCCATTGCGTTCCTTTCCACCATTGTATGGGGACACCACATGTTCGTGTCCGGGATGAACCCGTTCCTCGGTTCGGTATTTACCTTTACAACATTATTGATCGCCATACCTTCCGCGGTAAAAGCATTTAATTATATCACTACCCTCTGGAAAGGAAATCTGCAGATGAACCCTGCCATGTTGTTCTCCATAGGATTGGTCTCTACTTTTATAACAGGGGGGCTTACCGGTATTATCCTTGGAGACAGTACCCTGGATATCAACGTTCACGATACATATTTCGTTGTAGCGCATTTCCACCTGGTAATGGGGATCTCCGCAATTTACGGATTCCTTGCAGGGGTGTACCACTGGTTCCCCAAGATGTACGGAAGGATGATGAATAAGAATCTGGGTTATGTACACTTCTGGGTTACTGCAGTTTGTGCGTATGGTATTTTCTTCCCGATGCACTTTGTGGGAATGGCAGGTCTTCCCAGACGTTATTATACCAATACAAACTTCCCGATTTTTGATGACCTGATGGACATCAACGTGGTGATGACCGTGTTTGCCCTCATTGCGGGTGCGGTACAGCTGGTATTCCTGTATAACTTCTTCTACAGTATCTTCTACGGAGAAAAGGCTCCCCGTAATCCGTGGAAAGCGAATACCCTGGAATGGACAACCCCGGTAGAGCATATTCACGGTAACTGGCCGGGTGAAATACCGGAAGTACACCGATGGGCTTATGACTACAGTAAGACCAATGAAAACGGAGAGTACGTAATACCGGGACAGGACTTTGTTCCGCAGACCGTACCTTTACAGGAAGGAGAGGAAGAACTCAACCATTAAGAGTTTATATATAAATATACGAAGAAGGTTGCCTCTTAGGCAGCCTTCTTGCGTTAAGGAGGTTTTGGGCTCCGGCACGGATAGTTGTAAGATAAAGATGTCTTTTCTTTTTTTTGCAGAAAGGGAAGAGTGGGACGTTTCTTAAATAACGTGAATAATGTGTAGAATTTTTGAAAGTAAAGGTGTTTTTAAGATTTTAATCTCATTCGGATTTTTCCCAAAGGCCTCCTTCGACCGGGCTAACACATTGCCCGGATAATCCGGAAGCGCTATCGATATTCATCGGGACGGTGGAGCAAACCAGGGGATTATGTATTCCCGGATAAGCCTGAATAGTGCTATTTAAGGGATTGGGTATACACCGAACCGGTTTGGGTCAGCGGCTAACCCATTTCCTTTAGCGGTCAACGTAACCCGGTTAGCCGCTTAAGCAATTGTGTATGCGGCGTAACCAACCTGGTTAGCGGTAAATGCAGTTCGGTTAGCGGCTAACTTAATCCCTTTAACGGTTACCCCCATTCCCTTTAACGGTCAACGTAACCCGGTTAGCCGCTTAAGCAATTGTATATGCGGCGTAACTAACCCGGTTAGCGGCTAACTTGATCCCTTTAACGGCTAACCGATTTCCTTTAACGGTCAACGTAACCCGGTTAACCGCTTAAGCAATTAGGTATGCGGCGTAAGTAACCCGTTTAGCGGTAAAAGCAGTTCGGTTAGCGGCTAACTTAATCCCTTTAACGGCTAACCGATTCCCTTTAGCCGTCAACGTAACCCGTTTAACCGCTTAAGCAATTACGTATGTGACGTAACTAACCCGTTTAGCGGTAAAAGCAGTTCGGTTAGTCGCTAACCGAACCCCTTCCGGTGTCAAAGGGATTGTGTTCATGGCCGTTTTAGAGCTTTCAATGGTAAAGTATCTGGCCAAAATCGATGCGTCATTGGCAGTGAAGCGTGGCGGTCCGGTGGCAGGTATGCACCTGTCATTGCGGGTATGGTGCCGGCCTCACGAGATCGCCGCGTCAGCTCCCGCGAAGAC
>NZ_RJTM01000012.1 GCF_003725735.1 Sinomicrobium pectinilyticum
ATGTAAATAGTTGTTTTGAGGCCGTTGTTTTTCTGAACGTGAATAATGTTTAAGTGTAGTGAATTAACAGTCCAGGCCCCGGTGGAATACAAAAGTCAAAGGTATACCCGGGGGTTGGGCCCCGCCAAACTCTCCGTTCCGCTTGCGGAATACCCCTCTTCTGAAGAGAGAATGCCTTTTGTCTTATACATTATTCACGTTAAATACGATATTTTATTGCTTGCTTATAGGGGCTGTCATACAATGTTCCGGAATACCGAAACCATCAACAAGGGATACCACGTGTGGCCTTAGTTCCGTGCATAGCCGTTCTACGCGTTGTCTTATCGCTTTGGACTTATTGCCGCTTATATAACCGTGTTCCAGGTACCATGCGGCATTTTCCCGGATGTGATGCAGGGCGTAGAGCGTTCCCAGCTTCCGGAAGATAAACTGCATCTTTTCATCCGCTATCTGTTTTACGAAGTCGGCAAAGATTTCATAAGAAAGCATAACACCATAAGCTTTTCCCAGGGCTATGAGGTGTGTCTGAATGTTGAGCGATACCTGTTGCGGCGGAATACCCTTTTTAACGTAACGCCGTATTCTCGAAGCAGCGGTAAAGGTAAGCCGGCGTACACGGTAATGGAAAGCTTCGAGATGAAAGTCCGGGTTGAAAAGATGTTCTTTATCCGTATTGTTTGTAAAGAGGGGGTTAAAAGTGGCCAGGCGGTCACTTAGTTGTGTTCCTACCAGTTTGAGTATATCGCCGTAACTGTCACTGTTAAATTCTGATTTGAAATCGGTAAGTACGCCTTTGGCGGCAAGCTGGAGCAGTACGGTATTGTCACCTTCAAAGGTTGTGAAGATATCTACATCGTTTTTGAGGTCCCCGATCCTGTTTTCCAGGAGGTATCCCTTTCCCCCGCACGCCTCACGACATTCCTGTATTGTTTTATTGGAAAAGTCGGTGATGAGGGCTTTTAAAGCTGCTACCTGTGTCTCTATCTTCCTTCTCGACGCCTCTGTTGAAGATGAGTAAGAGCGTATCATATGCTCGAGCGTAATATGGTAAACATGCGTTTGTGCTATGGGAGTGACAAGGCGTAACTGGTGCGAAGGGTAGTCCATGATAAGGTCTTCCTGAACCTTTTCCCCGCTGTTGAACTGTCTGCGGGACAATGCATATTTCACTGCAGTGGCCAGTGCCAGTTTGGTTCCGCCGACAGCCCCTTTGGCCACACATATCCGTCCGCCTACCAGGGTGCCGAGCATGGTAAAAAACCGTTTGTTAGGGTTGCTAATGTCCGAGGAGTAATTCCCTTCCTCGTCTATATTACCAAAACGGTTGAGGAGATTTTCCCTGGGCACACTTACATTTTTGAACCATATTTTACCGTTGTCCACACCGTTTAATCCCAGCTTATACCCATTGTCTTCAATATGTACGCCGGGGGTAAGGTTTCCTTTTTCATCACGTATCCGGACAACTATGGCATGTACGCCTTCATTGGTACCGTTTACGATAAGTTGCGCAAATACGGTTGCCATCGTAGCGTGCAGTGCGTTGCCGATATATTCCTTATTATCATTTTTGCCGGGGGTGTCAATAACTATACTGTCCGTTTCCTTAACATAAGTGGCGGTGGTTTTAATACCCCGTACATTGGAGCCGTGCCTGGTTTCGGTCATGGCAAAACATCCCAGTATGCCGGCTTCTCCGGTGGCCTTCAGCCATTGGTCATGGTGTTTTCGGGTGCCCAGGTTCTGGATACTACCTCCGAACAAGCCGAACTGCACGCCGAATTTTATGGTAAGACTGCCGTCTATGAACATGAGGTTCTCGAATATGCCTGCATATGCGGGCATATTACCTATTCCGCCGTACGCTTTCTCATAGGCCATGGCCCCGTACCCTGCGGAAGCAAGAAGCTTCACCTGTTCCAACACACGCAGGCGGAAGGTGTCCTTGTCTCTCGAAATTTCCCATTGGAAAAGAGGATCGGACAGGAATTTCCGGAAGGTGTCGATATGGGGAGCATGTTCACCTTTCAGAATCCCGTCAATTTTTTCCGGGTCATAAAAATCCGCCTTCGGGGATTGCCGGGTTTGTATATCGAACAGGTGCCGGTAATGGTTGGGTTGTATGCCCAGGTTGATCTCTATGAACTTGAGGTTTTCGTTCGATATCTCCTCTTCATTGTTCCCTCGGAAGGACAATTTCATGCTGAATGAGGTAAGCGGGTAGTTATCACTCTCCACAAGCTTTATGCCCGATTGGTCTATAAGGTGCTTCCAGGAAGTGATTTCTTTGTCAAGAGGAGGGGTTTCGGTTTTCAGCCAGGAACTTATCAGTTTTCTTTCTTCCTTACTTAAGGAATCTTCCCTGACCGCCTTTTTAAATACGGCTATTTCCGAAGCCGATAACAGGTCATCGGCCCATACGACATAGAGAAAAGGGATATATTTTACAATATTTGCGGAATATTTTTCGGTTTCCATGAGATTGCGATCATCTTTATATTAAATAACGGGAAGTTACGATTTTTATCACAAAAGAAGGAATGTAAATGGGCTGTGCAGAATTTAGGAGGCAAGATAAATTCTTTTGTTGTCCATTTCTGCTATCTTTGTCCGTATGAATGAGTATTTGGATCCTACAGGCGACCATTTCTCTCCGGAAGAGATCGATATAGAAAAAACGCTGCGGCCGCTTTCTTTCGATGATTTTGCCGGGCAGGACCAGGTATTGGAAAACCTTAAGGTCTTTGTGAAAGCTGCCAACCTTCGCGGGGATGCCCTGGACCATACCCTGTTTCACGGTCCGCCGGGACTTGGAAAAACCACGCTGGCCCATATCCTGGCCAACGAACTGGGCGTAGGGATAAAGGTGACTTCCGGCCCCGTGCTGGACAAACCCGGTGACCTCGCCGGATTATTGACCAACCTGGATGAAAGGGATGTACTTTTTATAGATGAAATCCATCGCCTGAGCCCTGTGGTAGAGGAATACCTGTACTCGGCCATGGAAGATTACAAGATTGATATTATGATAGAGAGCGGGCCCAATGCACGTACCGTACAGATCAATCTTAACCCGTTTACCCTGATAGGGGCGACCACGCGTTCCGGCCTGCTGACATCTCCTATGCGCGCCCGTTTCGGTATTTCCAGCAGGCTGCAATATTATACGACCGAACTTTTGTCTACAATAGTAGAACGCAGTGCCCATATACTTAAGACCCCCATCACAATGGAAGCTGCAATAGAAATTGCAGGCCGGAGCAGGGGGACACCCCGTATAGCCAATGCCTTATTGCGCAGGATACGCGATTTTGCACAGATCAAAGGCAACGGAAATATTGATATCGAAATTGCAAGATTCGGGTTAAAAGCACTCAATGTGGATGCTTACGGACTGGATGAAATGGATAACAAAATACTTTCTACCATTATAGATAAGTTTAAAGGAGGCCCCGTGGGAATCACCACCCTGGCAACTGCTGTTTCCGAGAGTGCGGATACCATCGAAGAGGTATATGAACCCTTCCTTATCCAGCAAGGATTTATTATGAGGACCCCCCGTGGACGTGAGGTTACCGAGGCAGCCTACAAGCATCTTGGCAGGACCAAGGGCGGCTTTCAGGGGGAGTTGTTCTGAAAATTACCTCCCGGTGTTATTGGTCTCTTCCTTTTTAATATGATAGCGTATTGTTTACATTAATTTAATTCCTACAATACAATCGCATAATGCCCCCCTTCTATTTTTGCTCCTCATAAACCTGAATCCTATCTTATATGAAATCTATTCCTCTACTATTGCTGTTGTGGCTGGTATATCCGGTGTTCACGATAACAGCACAAACAACCCATGCCATTATCGAAGGGACTGTCGTTGACCATACTTCCGAACCCCTGATGGGAGTTTCCGTAATGGTGAAGAACGAATCCACGGGGTTTTCAACGGCTACCATAACCGATATGAACGGTAAATACAGTATTAAACAGCTTCCGCTCGGAAAACCTTATACGATCACTGTTTCTTATCTCGGTTTCGGCACCCAGACCAGGACGGGATATGAACTGAACCAGGGCGATGCCCTGCGGGTGGATTTTAAAATGGAAGAATCTGCGGAGGCACTCGATGAAGTGGTGGTGTCTGCCTCCGAATTGAAGAATACGATAAAGAATTTCGGGGCGGCCACATCGGTGACAGCCCGCGATCTCCAGAAATTACCCGTAAACGGGCGTAATTTTACTTCTTTGATAGACCTGTCCCCGCTGAGCACGGGCAACAGCCTCTCCGGACAATTGCCTTCGTCTACAAATTTTACGGTAGACGGTATGACGGCACGAAACCCTACATCCGGGGGTACTGCAAATCGTCGCGGTGGCTCGTATGCCATTTCCATGGAGGCCATTCGTGAGTTCAAAGTCTCGACGAACCAGTACGATGTCACCTACGGAAGAAGCGGAGGGGGCTCCATAAATACAGTCACCAAATCCGGTACCAATACCCTGACAGGAAGCATTTTTACCTTTGCCCGTACCGACTGGTTATCCAGTCCGAATGATATTCGCGGTAATAAACGCGATGAAGACTTTTCATCTTACCAATACGGTTTTTCTCTCGGGGGACCGATCATTAAAGATAAAATGCACTTTTTTGTGGCATGGGACCACCAGGAAGATACCAATCCGTTGCAGATTGCCGATATACGTACCCCGGAAGACGAACGCAGGTATAACGTATCGCAGCAATCCCTCGACCGTTTTCTTGATATTGCGCGCAGTAAATACGGTGTGGCCGATTCTCCGCAGTTTGGTTCTTTCAACAGGAAACGGGGAACAGATGCCGTCTTTGCCCGTATCGACTGGCAGTTGAATGAAAAGAACCTCCTGACGCTCCGTAACAATTATGTTTTTGACCTTAACCGAAGGGGGATTTCGGACAACAGTAGTATCAACTTGTATGAAGTGTACGGTAATGTACGTACGACGGACAATAGTTTTCTGGCTTCCCTGCGCTCCGAACTGAACCCGAAAATGACGAATGAACTGAAGTTTCAGTACCTGAGGACATCGGAAAGTGCTTTTCCCGGAGACCAGATACCTTCGGCGAATATTCCCCGTGCCATTGTAGAGCGGGTGCAATCCCAGGTAAACGGTAATGATGTATTTACCACCATTCAGCTCGGGGGACAGCGCTATATTCCGGAATCATTCTACAACAATGTGTTCCAGCTCGTGGATAACCTGTATTACAGCACGGATAAAATAGATTACACTTTCGGGATTGACCTGATGTATACACATATGAAGTCCGTGTACGGAAGTGAGATGAACGGAAGGTTCTATTTTACCGGACTGGATGATTTCGAAAACCTGGACCCTTATCGCTATGTGCGGGAAGTAAACCTGATGAACGATCCGGCGGTAACACAGAATATCATCGCAACCGGTGCCTATGCCCAGATGCAGACCAACCTTTTTCCCGGATTTGAGTTTATGGCCGGTATCCGGGCAGACTATACCAATTACATGGATAAGCCGAATTTTAATGAAATTGTCTATGAGGATCTGGGGCTTCGTACCGACAAAAGCCTTACCACATTTCAACTTCAGCCCAGAATACAGGCTACATGGGATATCGGGGAAAGGCAAAAAGATATCTTGCGGTTCGGTGCCGGAATTTTCGGAGCGGATATCAATAATTATGTGATGATAAACAATATGGTATTTGACGGTACCCGCGTAGCATCCGTGGATATTAACCGCAATAATGTGGATATTCCTACTCCCGACTTTCCGGGATACCGGGCGGATCCTTCCACGGCCCCTGGAGCAGAAATACTCGAAGAGCTCGGTATTACTCCTATCAATACCATAAATATGAACGGAGACGATGTAAAAATACCAACACTTTATAAAGCCAACCTTTCCTATAACCGCTTTTTTACCGATCGTTTTAAAATGGGACTGAGCCTTTATGCATCCTTTGCGAGGAATAATTACATGTACACCGATGCCAATATGGTGGATGATCCTTATTTTCGTTTGGCTAACGAAGGGAACCGCGGCGTATATGTGCCGGCCAGTACCATTGACCCTTCCAACGGAGCTGCAAACTGGGCCGAAGGAAGGAAAACGGACAGGGTAGGACGTGTATTGAAACTGAACAGTGACGGAAAGGTAAACAACTACGCTGTTGTACTGGACGGAACATATCAATATTTCGAGGACGGCATATTGTCGTTCAGTTATACCTGGAACGATACCAAAGACAACACCAGCTTTAACGGGGATGTGGCCAATACGGCAACCCTAGTGACCATGACCCCCGGTGACCCGAGAGATCTGGGGCAGATGAATTATTCCAACAATCATTTTCGTCATAAACTGGTCTTGTATGGCTCCCTGCCCACCTTTCACGGTTTCAGTCTTTCTTTCCGCTATTCCGGATTTGGGGGAACGCGTTATTCGCTCATTGTTAATGGTAACGTAAACGGGGATTTCGTAAGCTCCAATGACCTGGCCTATATCTTTGATCCCGGTAATCCCGAAACGCCCGAAGCATACAGGGACGGTATAGAACAAATATTGAACAACCCGGAAGCCAGTGAACACCTGAAAGATTATATCCGGGACAGTTACGGAAAGATTGCCGGAAGGAACGGAGGGGTTAATGATTTCTTCGGGACCTGGGACGTAAGCCTCAGGAAAAGGTTCAATACCTTTAAATCCCAGTATGTCGAACTGTCTGCCGATGTATTTAACCTGGCCAATATGCTCAATAAAAAGTGGGGAGCGCGTAAAACCCTTGGCAACCAGAATATCTATTCGATAGGAGGTTTTGATACGGATTCCAACACTTATAATTACAATGTCAATCCCAATACCGGGGTGGCATCACCATCCGGAAACCCTTACCAGATACAGCTGGGTATCCGGTATGGGTTCTGATGAAGATACGGTGTTTTCTGGCTGTATTTCGGATAATTGTGGCGAAGTAAGTATCTTTGTCCCGTCCGCAGAGAACACAACACATGATTGATGTAAAACACAGGTATACAGAGCGTATTAAAGCCGAAGCAAAACGCCTCGGCTTTATGTCCTGTGGTATATCCAAAGCGGAATTCCTGGAAGAAGAAGCCCCCCGCCTGGAACAATGGCTGAAGCAGAATATGCACGGCGAAATGGGATATATGGAAAACCACTTCGACAAACGGCTGGACCCCCGGCTGCTGGTGGAGGGGGCAAAAAGTGTTATATCCCTTACCCTTAATTATTTCCCGGAAGAAGTACAGTCGCAGGATACGGATAGTCCTAAGATCTCCAAATATGCCTACGGAAGGGATTATCATTTCGTTATCAAGGATAAATTAAAGCAGCTTTTGGAGTTTATAGGGGAAGAGATAGGAGAAGTCGGCGGCCGGGCCTTTGTAGATTCCGCACCGGTACTGGACAGGGCATGGGCTACCCGGAGCGGATTGGGCTGGATAGGGAAGAACAGCAACCTCATAACCAAAAAAGTAGGGTCTTTCTTTTTCATAGCCGAACTTATCGTAGATCTGGAGCTCGAATATGATAATCCCGTGACTACCGACCATTGCGGCAGCTGTACGGCCTGTATAGATGCCTGTCCCACACAGGCCATTGTAGAACCGATGGTCGTGGACGGAAGCAAATGTATCTCTTATTTTACTATAGAGCTTAAAGGGAACATCCCCGCTGAATTTGACGGAAAACTGGACGATTGGATGTTTGGGTGCGATGTGTGCCAGGACGTGTGCCCGTGGAACCGCTTTTCCAAACCTCACAATGAACCCTTGTTCGATCCGCACCCCGATTTGCTGAAAATGAGCAAAAAGGACTGGGAGGAGATTACGGAAGAAGTATTCCGCGAAGTTTTTCGGAAATCGGCAGTAAAACGTACGAAGTACGAGGGATTAAAGCGGAATATAGAATTTTTGAAAAAATCCTGATGTTTCTATCTTATTTACTGGTTACAATCGCTTTGGTTGTTTCCCGTAATACCAGGTGTGTCTGTAGCTTGATCTCATAGAATTCAACCGGCAGCTTTTTGTTTTTACGGTGTATTTCATCTATGAGCAGAGATGCGGATTCCTTACCTATTTGAACGCTGGGTTGATCTACCGTAGATAAATGCGGTTTTATGTAGGGAGTAATGAGCCAGTTACTGAAGCCCATAACCGAAATCTGGTCCGGAATGGAAATATTGGCATCGTTCAGGTATGAAATGGCGCCGAGTGCTATATGGTCAGTAATGCAAAAAATGGCATCGGTATCCGGATGTGCCTGAAGTAATTCTTTGGCATTTTCCCTTCCTTCGGCAATACTCAGGTCCTCACAGATATACACCAGCGATTCGTCGGGGGTAATTCCGTGTTTCTCCAGGGCCTTTGTATATCCTTTCAGCCTGGAGTTGTAGTTGCTGGGGAACTTGGGGCCGCCAAAGAGGGCAATCTTCCGGCAACCTGTTTTTATAAGATGTTCAACAGCTTTAGAAGCTGCTTTTTCATCGTCTATGATGACTTTAGAGCAGTTTACCTGGCGCGTGATCTTGTCAAACAGTACCAGGGGCACCTGATTTTTGACAACTTTGTGCAAATGATCATAACGGTTGGTTTCATTGGCCAGTGACATCAAAATGCCATCTACCCTCTTTTCAAGAAGCAGGTCTACCTGCTTTTCTTCCATGGCCATGGATTCGTCAGAGAACAAAACAATTACCTGGTAACCATGTATATTGGCCTCGGAAATAATACCTGTAATGGTCTCCGCGAAAAACTGATGGTCTACCTTGGGCAATATAACCCCTATGGTTTTGGATTGATTGCTGCGCAATGTCACTGCATGTATATTGGGCTTGTAATTCAGCTTTTCCGCCAGAAGTTTTACCGCATGCTTGGTGTCATCACTTATATCCGGGTAATCTTTCAGGGCTTTGGACACTGTGGTGACCGAAACCCCGAGTATGGAAGCTATATCTTTTAAGGTAACTTGACTCATAAAAATCTCATTAACGAGAGGCTTTCTACACAAAATCTCTTACGGCATGTATAAGGAGCAATAATACAAAAGAAATACATTTTTTGGTATCTAAAAAATAGATATTCAATAAAATATACCTTCTTATATTCCAAATGTGTTATATTTTTTATTTTGAGGATGTTCCGTTTACAGGCAAAAAGGACTATCCCATTACCTCCAGAACAGGAAAGCTGGTATAGGAATGTCTTTTCGGGTATGTTTTTTACATCTATGGGACTGTAAAAGGCAAATAATGGCCCTGCTCAGACTTTACCCTTTAAAAAACCCTTTAGCAATTCCCTGACACTATCGGTGTCTTTAATGTAATATCTCGCACTGGTTTCCTTGAGCCCTACTTTTACGGTATAAGCCTCTTCGGGAAGCTCCCGGAACATATACTCATCGGTCCAGTCGTCACCAATGGCAAAAATAAAATCGTAATCTTTCTCTGCAAGCAGGCGCGACGAAGCCCTTCCCTTATTTACATTACTGCTTTTGATCTCTATGACTTTATTGCCTTCCAGCACACTGAGTTCGTGGTTGGAAATAAGGCTGGTAAGCACGGTTTTCAATTCCGTGGCACGCTGTTGGGCCAGTTCCGGGTCGGCTTTACGGAAATGCCATGCCAGTGAAAAGTTCTTTTCTTCTATAAAAGTTCCCGGGGTACGGTCTACAAAAGTTTCTATAATGGGCCTCAGGTTATTCATCCACTCTTTTTTCAGCTTTTCGAGGGCCTGCCATTCCTTGTAGCCGGATTTTAACCATACACCGTGCTCTACGATAAGCGTATACCTGCGATCGCCGAACCATTTCGTAAAGGTTTCCTTATCCCTGCCGCTTATGAGAACAAGATCCGTGTTTTCCTGATTGCTCAGGTCGTCCAGCAGATCGTAAAGCGCATCGTCCGGTTTGGCATCTTTGGGGATGTTGGTAAAATTCACCAGGGTGCCGTCATAATCCAGGAGAATGAGTTTTCTTTTGGCTTTATAATAGGAGCCAAATAATTGTTTTTTGATTTCGGGGGTGATCTTTTTGGAAACGATGACATGGTGTTGCTGTTTGGTGGCGTGCAGGGCTTTCATAAATTCCTTGGCCCATTTTTCCACACTGTACCGCTCCAGGCGTCGTTGCATAAAGGCATTTCTTTCCGCCTGTTCTTCCTCGGTCATTTCAAGGGCCCTCTTTAGGGTGTCGGCTATTTGCTCAAAATTATTCGGATTGATCAGCAGGGCCTCATTCATTTCTTTTGCTGCCCCTGCCATTTCGCTTAAGACCAGAACACCGTCCTTGTCCACCCGTGTAGCAATATATTCTTTGGCAACCAGGTTCATACCGTCACGTATGGGTGTTATCAGGGCTACTCCGCATGAAGTATACAGGTCAATGAGGTTCTCGAAAGGCATGGAACGGTAGAAATACCATATAGGTGTCCAGTTGACGGTAGAAAATTTTCCGTTGATACGCCCTACGAGTTCGTCCGTTTCTTTTTTCAGTAGCTGGTATTGCGGTACATTGGAACGCGATGGGACGGCCAGGAGTATAAAACGTACTTTTTCGCGGAATTGCGGATACTTGTCAAGAAAATATTCGAATGCTTTTAGCCGGTTGGGAATACCTTTGGTGTAATCCAGCCGGTCTATGGAAAGTATCATCTTGGCGTCCGGGGCTGATTGTAAGTGAGCATCCAGTCGTTTTTTCAGGTCGGATTTATATTCCGGGCCCTGTTCGTGGTGTGCAATGGCGGCATTCCGGAATTTGTTGTAGTCGATTCCCATGGGAAAAGAATCTACCCGGAGGGTACGTCCCTGGTAAGAGATTTCGTTAAAATGGGTATCCAGCCGCAATATACGGCGTACGGAACTCAAAAAATGTCTTTCGTAATCGTAGGTATGGAAACCAAGAAGATCTGCTCCCAGCATACCGTTAAGCAATTCTTCCCGCCAGGGGAGTGCCCGGAATACCTCATAGGAAGGAAAAGGAATATGCAGGAAGAAACCGACCGAAACATTGGGACGTTCCCGTTTTATGAGTTCCGGAAGCAGTAATAACTGGTAGTCGTGTACCCAGATGGTATCTCCGTCATTGGTGTGCTCTAATACGGTTTCGGCGAATTTCCGGTTGACTTCCTTATAGGATTCCCAGTGTTTCCCCTCAAAAGTGGTATATTCCATGAAATAATGGAACATGGGCCATAAGGTGTTGTTGCTGAATCCGTAATAGAAGTTGTTGAGGTCCTTTCCGGTAAGGGACACTGCCGCACAGTTTTCTTTGGCTATGGCTGCATTTACCTTTTCCGTAAGTTTTGGATCGAGGTCTTCTTCTTTGAGGCCGGACCACCCTATCCACAGGCTTTTACCACCCTCATGTACGGATTTCATTCCGGTGGCCAGTCCGCCGACACTGGGGGTGAGCACGAGATTATTATTATGTAGGGATATTTGTAAAGGGAGTCTGTTAGAAACAATAATGGTTTTGTTCATTAGATTTGTAATTTAATAGCTGTTTGTGTTGTTTTCTTTTTCATATTCCGGATGCATATTTTTTTCATTTCATGATTCGCCTCCTTTTATTTTATTTATTTCGCAAAAGTTGAATTAAGCGATCTTTTTTTCGTTAATTTAAGGATTTTATTCGAATTTTAAGGTCTTAAAAAGTATTATTAAAGGCGTGAATATCCGTTCCGGGAAAGTAGTTCCCGGGTTC
Source organism: Sinomicrobium pectinilyticum (assembly GCF_003725735.1). GTDB lineage: Bacteria > Bacteroidota > Bacteroidia > Flavobacteriales > Flavobacteriaceae > Sinomicrobium > Sinomicrobium pectinilyticum. Next base: position 11,737 of record NZ_RJTM01000012.1, read on the forward strand.
TCACATCAAATCGGCACGATTGCCGGAAACGGGTATTTGCCATATATATAAACCACTTTAACCATACTTGAATTCATGGATAATCTCGATTACGGAATCATAGGAAATTGTAAAAGTGCGGCATTAATCTCCAAAACAGGCTCCCTGGACTGGTGTTGTCTTCCCGAGTTTGACTCGTCCTCGGTTTTTGCCAAGCTGCTGGATGACGAGATCGGCGGCAGTTTTGAAATTCTCGTATCCGATAATTATACTATAGAACAAAATTATATGCCTAACACCAACATATTGGTGACCAGATTTTCGGAAGGGAAAAATGTTTTTGAGATATATGATTTTATGCCGCGGTATAAACTCGAAGGCCCCGGGCATTATGCCCCGCCCGATATTATCCGTTACATACAATATGTCTCCGGAAAACCGGTGTTCAGGGTAAAATACGATCCTAAACTGGAATATGCCCTGGCCGACACTTCCACAAAAATAAAATCGGATTATATTGTGAGTGTTACACAGGAAGGCAAATACGATTCCTTATACCTGTACAGCAGCCTGGACAAGAAAAAGATTGTGGACGGTGAAGAGATAAAGCTCAAGCAGGACGAGTTCTTTCTGCTCAGCTATAACGAAAAAATATTCCGGCAGAACACCCAGCAGGCCTATCTGGATATGCAACGCACCAAGGTATACTGGCTGAACTGGACAGACCGTACACCTTCCTATAAGAAGTATAACCAGGAAATCATACGAAGTGCCCTGACCCTCAAGTTACTGAGCCATAACAGGACCGGGGCCGTGCTGGCTGCTGCTACCACTTCACTCCCGGAGACCATCGGGGAAGTGAGAAACTGGGATTATCGTTTTTGCTGGATACGGGATGCCTCTATGGTGATAAAAGTCGTTTCTGCCCTGGGGCATGTGGATCTGGCCAGGAATTATTTACAGTTTATCATAGATATCATACCGGACAAAGATGAAAAGCTGCAGATCATGTATGGTATCAACAAAGAAAAGATACTGGAGGAAAAAACGCTGGATCATCTCAAGGGTTACGGGAACTCCAAACCGGTACGGATCGGTAATGCCGCTTACGAGCAGCGTCAGAATGATATTTATGGCATCCTCATGGATGTAATCCACCAGCAGATCGTGAAATTCGAAACCTCACTGGATAATTGCGAGGAACTGTGGACCATAACCAAGGGAATAGTCTGGGTCGTACGTGAGCACTGGGAAGAACCTGATAAGGGGATTTGGGAATTCCGTACGGAGGAACGGCATTTTACTTTTTCCAAAGTTCTTTGTTGGGTGGCCATAGACCGTGCCATAAAGGTAGCCCATATCCTCGGAAAAGCGCAGCATGTCACCAAATGGATAGACCTGGAACTGCAGATCCGCGAAGATATACTGAACAAGGCATGGAACGAGAAGGTCCAGGCTTTTACCCAGGCCTACAGCGTGGAGGACCTTGATGCTTCCGTGCTGTTGATGGAGCCTTATGGTTTTATCCAGGCCAATGACCCTAAGTACATCAAAACCGTCAAGGCTATCGAAAAAGAACTGTGCTACGAAGGACTGCTGTACCGCTACAAAAACAAAGATGATTTCGGCCTCCCGACATCTTCTTTCACCGTCTGTACCTTTTGGTTTATTAACAGCCTGTATAAAATAGGGGAGCACAAAAAGGCGATAAAGATGTTCGGAAAACTCCTTTCTTACAGTAATCACCTAGGGCTTTTCAGTGAAGATATCGATTTTCAGTCAAAGAGGTTATTGGGGAATTTCCCGCAGGCCTATTCCCATCTCGCCCTTATAGAAACGGCTATTAACCTCTCTAATGTTATTACCGAAGAAGAAGAGATAAAAGTAGTGGTACACTGACGGGTGCAGGGGAGCAAAACAGAATACGGACAGACGCCGGATTTCTTGGGTCCGGCGTTTCAATTTTAACGATTTCTTATGCCACCGGTTAATTTTCCTTTTACCTTTGTATCTCCTATAAAATACTGGACATGACTAAAAAGAATAACAAGCTCAGAAGAGAGGCTTTGGTTTACCATGCAAAGCCCCAGCCGGGAAAAATAAAAGTGGTTCCTACCAAACGCTACGCTACGCAGAGAGACCTCGCGCTTGCGTATTCTCCCGGGGTGGCAGAGCCCTGCCTGGAAATCGAGAAGAATGTTAGCAATGCATATAAATATACTTCCAAAGGTAACCTGGTTGCCGTAATATCTAACGGAACAGCGGTGCTGGGATTAGGAGATATAGGCCCCAGTGCGGCAAAACCCGTTATGGAAGGTAAAGGATTACTCTTTAAAATATTTGCGGATATCGATGTGTTTGACATAGAAGTGGATACCAAAGATGTGGACAAATTTATTGAAACGGTAAAGAATATAGCGCCCACATTCGGAGGGATAAACCTCGAAGATATAAAGGCTCCCGAAGCATTTGAAATAGAGAGAAGACTAAAAGAAGAACTGGATATACCGGTAATGCACGATGACCAGCACGGCACGGCCATTATATCGGCAGCTGCGCTGCTCAATGCCGTGGAGATCTCCGGTAAAAAAATAGAGGAAATAAGGATAGTGGTAAGCGGGGCAGGCGCGGCAGCGGTATCCTGTACCAAGTTGTACAAATCATTCGGCGCCAGGGCAGAAAATATTGTCATGCTGGACAGTAAAGGAGTGATCCGGAAAGACCGGGAGAACCTCTCTATGGAAAAAATGGAGTTTGCTTCCGACCGAAAAATAGATACCCTCGAAGAAGCTATGGTGGATGCCGATGTATTTATAGGTCTTTCCATTGCCGATATCGTAACCCCGGAAATGCTGTTGTCCATGGCCGAAAACCCTATAGTTTTTGCCATGGCCAATCCCAACCCGGAGATTTCTTATGATTTGGCGGTCGCGACACGAAAAGATATTATCATGGCCACTGGGCGTTCCGACCACCCTAACCAGGTGAACAATGTGCTCGGTTTTCCCTTCATTTTCAGGGGAGCACTGGATGTACGGGCAACTAAGATCAATGAAGAAATGAAAAAGGCTGCCGTGGTAGCACTTGCGGAACTGGCCAAGGAAAGTGTGCCGGAGCAGGTGAATATTGCCTACGGAGAAACCAAACTCAACTTCGGGAGGGAATACATTATTCCCAAGCCCTTTGATCCGAGACTTATTGCCAGGGTCCCTCCGGCAGTAGCCAGGGCTGCAATGGAAAGCGGAGTTGCCACAGAACCCATTGATGATTGGGAAAAGTATGAAGAGGAGCTCATGCAAAGGCTGGGCAATGATAACAAAATAGTACGATTGCTCCATAACAGGGCCAAGACCGATCCGAAACGTATTGTCTTTGCAGAAGCAGATCAGCTCGATGTGCTAAAAGCCGCCCAGATTGTTTATGAAGAAGGTATAGGGCATCCTATTCTTCTGGGGAGGGAAGACATTATCCGGGAGCTTAAGAAGGAAATAGAATTTGATGCGGATATTGAGATCATCGATCCCAAAACCGACGAACACAACGATAAGAAGAACCAGTACGCAAAACGTTACTGGGAGAGCAGACAGCGCAGCGGTATTACCCTTTACGAAGCGGAGAAAAAAATGCGGGAACGCAACTACTTTGCTGCCATGATGGTCAATGAAGGAGACGCAGATGGTCTCATAACAGGATATTCCAGGAGTTATCCGTCCGTCGTAAAACCTATGCTCGAACTGATCGGGAAAGCGAAAGGAACGGCAAAAGTTGCTGCCATGAACCTGATGATCACGGAAAGAGGGCCCATGTTCCTCTCGGATACTTCCATAAATATTAATCCGACGGGAAAAGAACTCGCCAAAATAGCCCAAATGACAGCGCATACGGTGAAGATGTTCGGTTTTGAACCGGTTATTGCCATGCTTTCTTATGGCAATTTCGGTTCTTCCTCCTTTCCGGAAGCCTCGAAAGTGCGGGAAGCAGTTACCTATCTTCACAAGTATTACCCGGACATTATCGTGGATGGGGAATTGCAATCGGATTTTGCATTGAACAGGGATATGCTCCAGGATAAGTTCCCGTTCTCCAAACTGGCAGGTAAAAAAGTAAATACGCTTATCTTCCCCAACCTGGATGCCGCTAACATTACCTATAAGTTGATGAAAGAACTCAACAAAGCAGATTCCATTGGTCCCATATTAATGGGAATGCGCAAACCGGTACATATACTGCAACTGGGCGCAAGTGTGGAAGAAATGGTGAATATAGCTGCTGTTACTGTTGTGGATGCCCAGGAAAAGGAGAAAAAGGAAAAGCAGATAGCTGCCGCTGCTGCGGACATTTAACCCGTACAGGCCCTGATAAAAAACAGAAGATGTTCAATTTCAATTTCTAGTATATACACAGCCGGGAAATCATATCCGATCCCCGGCTGTGTTATGTATTCCCTCATCAGGGATTTCTGTGAAAGAAATTGAAAAATGGTATCGATAACACCATACGGAAAATATTTTTAGCAGTTTTTAAATGTATTTTTATATATTTGATTTAAAGCATGTTAATTCAAAAACAATAACCTTTATGCGTATTATTAGACAAACGACCCGGTTTTGCATACTAATGACATTGGTTCTTCTCTATTCCGCTTGTGGGAAGGAGAAGAAAAATGTCGAAAAAGTAGGTGTAATCCCACAGCCGTTGGAGATGGAATTCCAGAATGAAGTTTTTGTTCTGGATGAAGATACAAAAATTTTGTATCCGGAATCTTTTTCACAGGTGGCCACCTTTTTCTCCGACTATATAAATAACCGTTCGGAAATCCGGATGGAGAAAACCGACAAAGACTCCCGTAATGCTGTAGTATTCCTGAAAGATGCTAGCATTACCAATGAAGAAGGGTATAAACTCAGTGTAACCCCAAAGAAGATCGTTATTTCCGCAGCTACCCCCAAAGGGGCTTTTTATGCCATTCAAAGCCTGCGCCAGCTTATGCCCGTAGCTTTGGAAAGCGGAAATTACAGGGAGGACGGAGAAAAGGAGATCGGTATTCCTACCGTAGAAATATATGATGAGCCCCGTTTTGCTTACCGCGGTCAGATGCTGGATGTGGGACGGCATTTTTTCCCGGTGGAGTTTGTCAAGAAATATATAGACCTGATGGCGATGTTCAAATTCAACACGTTTCACTGGCACCTTACGGAAGATCAGGGATGGCGCATAGAGATAAAAAAATATCCTAAGCTGACAGAAGTCGGGGCTTACCGTGACAGTACCGTTATAGGACACTACCAGGATAAACCGAGAAAATGGGATACCATCCGTTACGGAGGGTTTTATACGCAGGAGGAAGTAAAGGAAGTAGTTAAATATGCGCAGGAGCGCTTTATTACCGTTATTCCCGAAATAGAAATGCCCGGCCATTCCGAGGCAGCACTGGCTGCTTACCCGGAGCTCGGTTGTACCGGCGGGCCCTATCAGGTACAGGGCCTTTGGGGAATACATAGCAATATTTATTGTACCAAGGAGGAAACATTTACTTTTCTGGAAGGGGTCCTGGATGAGGTTATGGAACTTTTTCCCGGAAAATATATCCATATCGGAGGCGATGAGGCACCTAAAGAAAAATGGGAACAATGCGAGGTTTGCCAGGCGCTTATACGAAGCGAAGGACTTGCCGACGAACACGAACTGCAAAGCTATTTTATTCAGCGGATCGAAAAATACCTGAACAGCAAAGGCAGGGAAATCATAGGCTGGGACGAAATACTCGAAGGAGGCCTGGCACCGAATGCTACGGTAATGTCGTGGAGAGGTATCGAAGGGGCGGTAGAAGCAGCAAAACAACATCATGACGTGATCATGACCCCTACGGCTTACTGTTACCTGGATTATTATCAATATAAAGAAGATAAGGAAAACAGGGACCCGCTGGCTATAGGAGGGTATCTGCCCCTGGAAAAGGTTTACAGCTTTGAGCCCATACCTGAAGAACTGACTGCCGAGGAAGCAAAATATGTACTTGGAAGCCAGGTGAATTTATGGACGGAATATATAGACTCTCCCGAAAAAGTGGAATATATGGAGTACCCGCGTGCTATTGCCATGGGCGAAGTGGCGTGGAGCGCAAAAGAAAATAAAGATTACGATAATTTTCTTTATCGCCTCGAACCGGTTATAAAGAGACTGGATGCCATGGGAGTGAAGCACGGAGATAAAAACGAGGAGGCGGGAAATGAACTGACCGCCGAAAAGAAATAAAGCTGCGGTTCTCTTATAAAAAATTTTATCAACAGAACGACAGATCAACAGAGGGCACTTTCCTATTGAGGGTGCCCGCGTTCGTTTGATTATAACAGATTATTCGCGAAAAATAAAACAACACATGGTCATAGAAATTTGTGCCAATTCGTTTCTGTCTGCCCGTAATGCCCAACTGGCCGGGGCGGACCGTATTGAACTCTGTACGGAACTCGCAGTCGGAGGAATTACCCCGTCTTACGGACTTATAAAGAAAGTAACGGAAGAACTCGACATTCCGGTCTATGTACTTATCCGTCCGAGGAGCGGGGATTTCTGTTATGACGATGCGGAATTCGATGTTATGAGAAGAGATATAGCGTTTTGCCGGGAAACCGGCTGTGCCGGGATTGTATCCGGGGTCCTGACCCGGGACAATGATCTGGACGCGGAACGTACCGGGGAACTTGTGGATATTTCCGGTCCTCTTCTCTTTACATTTCACCGTGCATTCGACTGGACTAACGATCCCCTGAAAACAGCAGACCGGCTATACCGACTGGGAGTCAAAAGAATATTGACTTCCGGGCAAAAAAGCACCGCTTCCGAAGGAATGGACATGCTGGTAAAGTTACAGGAGCACTGTAAGGGACGCCCGGCAATCATGCCCGGGGGAGGTATAAATGCGGATAATATCACGGGTTTTTCGGAGAACGGGTTCCGGGAAGTTCATTTTTCCGCAACGGCCTTTAAACAGGTCTTATCCCGTATCCCGGAATTCTCTATGAATAGCCCTAAATTCCGGGATGAAACCGCGGTAGCCTATTCGGATAAGGATAAAATAGAAGCAATTATACGGAAACTGAAAAATAATTAATTGTTATGCGGATACGGGGATTTTAAGGTAGGCTATGAAACACTGTCTTTTTATCCCCGTTTGCAGTATAAAATTATTCTGGTATAACAGAAAAAGTCTTCGTTTTACATTTTGTATGCCTATCCCCCCTTTGGGTTTTATGGAGTCATCCTCAGGGTTTATTGTGTTTTTGATCAGAAAATGCAGGCTGTTGTCGCCGGGAAGCGATTTAAAAGTAATATCTATATGCATCTCCTCATCTACGCTGCCCCCGTGCTTAAAACAGTTTTCTATAAAAGGAAGGAACAATAAGGGCGGTGTTTTTATATCCTCTATGTCGCCGATAATACTAAGAGAGAGTTCAACATTTCCGCGGCGGAGTTCTTCAAGGTTGACATAACTGTTGATATACCGGATTTCCCTGGTAAGGTGTATATCCGGTTCCTGCACATCATAAAGGACGTACTGCATGATCTCGGAAAGTTTTACCACTACCCTGGGAGCGTTGTCCGATTTTGTCAGGGTAAGTGCATACAAACTGTTCAGCGTATTAAAGAAAAAATGAGGTTGTATCTGTGCCCGGAGGTATTTGATCTCCGTTTGTAGCTGTAGCTTTTGCAACTCGTCCCGTTGATTTTTTACGGAAATCCAGTCTATTGTCAGTTTAATGGCGGATACAAATGCCACCACGTATAGTTCTCCAAGGACAACGGTGATAAAATGATTGAAGCCCGGTGCTGTCTGTCCTTCCGGCGCTTCCGGCCATATGGTCTTGTCAATAAAGAGATAGATCATTCCTGTCTTCAGAAAGTAAAAGAAAACAGAAGAAAGGACCATCCAGGAAATGTAAGGGATGATCTTTTTCCGGACAATGTATTTCGGGATCAGGAAATAGATATGCCAGTAACAAAAAAGAATGCTTACAAAAAAACTGACCAGGTTGGATTTTGCCGAATAGAGGTAGTCGTCGAAATAGCCGCCCCAGCGTATGGTATTGAACAAGTAATATACTATCCAGAAGAGAAGATGATACTTTAAGGGGATGGTATAATTATATGCAATAGGGCCCGGTGTATTTTTCATGTCCTGATCAGCTTTGGATTTATCGTATGGTTCCGGATTAAGAAATACAAATATGTGGTACAGTATTTAATGAATCCTGTCGTTCCGGGGTTTAAGTTAAAAAAAGAAACGCTAGAATGTTAATGTGGTGAGTTGTTTTTAAAAGCGCTGCTTTTTGGCAGTAGGTTGGGAGGGTGTCTGTCCAGGTCTCCGATGGCACAGGGAGCATGATGGTATTTAAGGGAATGTCAGCATCTGCCTTGTATGGCAACCGCGGAGACCGGAGTGAATTTTTCGGGGATTTTTCCGGCAAAGATCAATAATAGCGGAGGTTATTTGGAAGGACGGACATAGATATAGGATAGGGATACGCCAAACTTTTAAAGGGAGATGCAGCCATGCCTCTGCTTTTCTTTAACATAACCATAACAACCACAGGAACTTTAATGTATTAATTTTGTACTCTCAAAACTAACAGGTTACACATGTGGAACTGGATTCTTTTTGTCTTTTTGTACACCCTGCTGGGATTTTATGCCTTTCAGGCGGTCCGGGTATTTACTAAAAACCCGTATCTCCTGTTTGTGTATGCTGTTCTGGCACTGGTAGTACTGGGGACTTTTATATATTATTTTGCCCTGACCGGCGGGGACAGGGGGATCAGCGGAGCGCGAAGCTATGCTCTTGCTTACCTGATGATCTTTATGGTGTTTCAACTCGTAGTAGTTATTTTTCTGTTCGGAGAAGACCTGGCGAGATTGGTTATCGGAGGATTTCGCAAGTGGAGTAGTTCAACATCCGATACCGTTATTCCTTCAAGGAGAAAATTTTTAAGCGCTGTTGCTCTGGGCGTGGCTTCCATACCTTTTGCCGGTCTTCTGTATGGAATATACAAAGGAAAATATGATTTTAGGGTCTTGACACACATCCTGGAATTTGAGGACCTGCCCGATGCTTTTGATGGTTACAGGATCACGCAGATATCCGATATTCACAGCGGTAGTTTCGACGATAAGGAAATGGTGGCATATGCGGTAGACCTGATAAACCGGCAGGAAGGGGACGTGCTTCTCTTTACGGGAGATATTGTTAACAACAAATCCGACGAACTGCTTCCATGGATGGAAACTTTTTCCCGCTTGAAGGCTAAAGATGGTATGTATGCCGTACTGGGAAACCACGATTACGGGGATTATGCCTATTGGAACAGTGAGGAAGAGAAAACAGCCAATCTGGAGCAACTGAAAGCATTGCAGAAACAGCTGGGTTTTGACCTTTTACTCAACGAAAGCAGGTACCTGCAGAAAGGAGAAGACAAGATAGCTCTTATAGGTGTGGAAAACTGGGGGGCAGGAGGCTTCAAGAAGGCGGGAGATCTGGATAAGGCAGTACGACATATAGGCCAGGAAGATTTTAAAATACTCATGAGCCACGATCCATCGCACTGGGAGCAGCAGGTAATAGGTCACCCGTATCATTATCACCTTACCCTCAGCGGACATACGCACGGAATGCAGTTTGGTGTGGAAATTCCCGGATGGATAAAATGGAGTCCTATCAAATGGCGTTATAAGTACTGGGCAGGTATTTACCAGGAAATGGGCCAGTACATTAACGTGAACCGGGGGCTGGGCTTTTTAGGATATCCCGGAAGATTGGGAATCTGGCCTGAAATTACCGTAATAGAACTAAAAAAAGCCGGAAAAACCGCATAATTCATAGAAAATATTACATTTGTATTACTAATTCCGTGCTAAAATGTCAAAATTCGGTGAATTAATAGATATCAGTGTCCCGGTCCTGTTGGATTTCTATACTGACTGGAACGAGGCATCGACAGCAATGCACCCCGTACTCCGGGATGTGGCCGCAGCTATGGGCGATAAGGCAAAAGTGATTAAAATTGACGTAGATAAAAATCAGGAGCTGGCCAATGCTCTCAGGGTTAAGGGATTGCCTACTCTGATGATTTATAAGGGAGGGGAAATGGTCTGGCGCCAAAGCGGAGAACTCGATGCCAATACCCTTATCGGGCTACTGCAGGAACATACATAAAATATGTTTCCTCTCCGGTTATGTCCGGCAACCGGAGAGGATTTGTTTTTCTGTTATTCAGAAACTTCTTCTTTTTCTGTTTCGGGATTAGGTAATTCTTTATATCCCATTTCGTATAATGTAAATCCGAAGATATCCGCGGTTTGTTCTATCGTCTTACTGATGGGCGTTCCCGCTCCGTGACCCGCATCGGTCTCTATGCGTATGAGAACAGGGTTATCTCCCGCCTGTTTTTCCTGCAAAGTAGCGGCAAACTTAAAACTGTGTGCCGGTACGACACGATCGTCATGGTCTGCCGTGGTAATCAGTGTAGCCGGATAATGCACGGTGTCTTTAATATTGTGCAGGGGGGAATAACCGAGCAGGTACCTGAACATTTCTTCACTGTCTTCGGAAGTACCGTAATCGTAGGCCCAACCTGCTCCTGCAGTAAATGTATGATAGCGGAGCATATCCAGGACACCAACGGCGGGAAGCGCTACTTTCATAAGGTCCGGACGCTGTGTCATTATGGCTCCGACCAGTAATCCGCCATTGGAACCTCCCCTTACGGCAAGATAGTCCGGCGAAGTGTACTGGTTTTTTATCAGGTATTCCGCAGCGGCTATAAAGTCGTCAAATACGTTTTGTTTATGCATTTTGGTGCCGGCATCATGCCATTTTTTCCCGTATTCCCCGCCTCCGCGGATATTGGGAACAGCATAAATACCACCCTGCTCCAGCCAAATGGCATTGGGAGTGCTGAAAGATGGCTGCAGACTGACGTTAAACCCGCCATAGCCATATAGTATAGTAGGGTTTTTTCCGTTGAATTCTATCCCTTTCTTGTACGTAATGATCATGGGGATACGTGTACCGTCTTTGGAATTGTAGAATACCTGTTCGGAAATATAATCTTCCGGGTTGAAATCGATGTCGGGCATCCAGTACGGTGAAGATATCCCGCTGTTTACATCATACGCATAAATGCTGCCCGGTACATTGTAATTGGTAAACGAATAATACAGTTCTTCCTGGTCTTCCTTACCTCCGAACCCGTTAACGGTACCAATTCCGGGAAGTTCTATTTCCCTTATTTTATTTCCTTCGTAATCGTATTGATATACTTTGGAGATGGCATCGACCATATATTTGGTAAAGAAGAATCCTCCTCCTTTGGAGATCTGAAGGACATTTTCCGTTTCCGGAATAAGGTCTTTCCAGTTCTCCGGGGATGGATCGGAAGCATCGACGGTTATCACTTTCTGGTTCGGGGCCTCGAAATTGGTAACAATATAAAGCAGAGAGCCCTTGTTGTCAAGGACCGAAGAGTCATTGTCCTCGTTGTCGGTAATGATTTTGAGTTCCGATTTTGGAGATTGAAGGTCCATGATGTACAGCTTGTTGCCCGAAGTGGAATTTGCCGCGGATATGACCAGGTAACGCTGGTCCTCCGTTACATACCCTCCTACATACCGGTTTTTCTGCTCCGGGGTATTGCCGAAAATAACAGTGTCTTCGCGTTGCGGGGTTCCCAGCTTGTGGTAATACAGCTTGTGTTGATCGGTTTTGGCAGAAAGCTCGCTGCCCTCGGGCTTGTCATAACTGGAATAGTAGAAGCCTTCGTTATCTTTCCATGAGATTCCGCTGAATTTTATGTTGGTAAGGGTATCACCCATGATTTCTTTCGAAACCGCATCCATGACTATGACTTTTCTCCAGTCACTTCCTCCCTCGGAGATAGAATAGGCAAAAAGGCTGCCGTCTTTGGAAAAATCCATTTCGCCCAGAGATATCGTGCCGTCTTTGGAAAAGGTGTTCGGGTCCAGGAATACTTCTTCCTCACCCTCTTCATTTTTCCGGTATAACACCGACTGGTCCTGTAAACCGTCATTTTTATAATAGTAAGTATAGCTCCCTTCCTGCATCGGGGCGGATATTTTTTCGTAATCCCAAAGCTTTTCCAGGCGCTCTTTGATCTGTTCGCGGAAGGGTATCTGTTTCAGAAAATCCCGGGTGACCTTGTTCTCGGCTTTCACCCATTCGGCAGTTTCTGCAGACCTGTCATCTTCAAGCCAGCGATAAGGATCTTTTATTTCAGTATTGAAATATACATCGGAGATATCTGTTTTTTTGGTTTCGGGATAAGTCAGGCTCATTTCGTTTGTTTCTTTTTCTTCACAGGAACACCACAGAAGCGGTGCTGCGATAGCAAGTATTACTATTTTTCTCATTTTGTTGTGGTTAGTGTATGTTTTTGTGTACCCAAAAATAATGCAAAATACAGGTAGAAAGAAGATTTCGTCTCTTTCTTTTAGGGGGTGGAGTGTTAAAACCGTGTAAAAGAACCGGAAATAATTAGTTTTGTATAAAATTCAGCAGTGAACTTCCTACCTTATACTCTTTTTATCATCCTGTTATGCGGCTTTTCTTTAGGGACGGCTCAGGAAAGTCAACAGTCCGGAGACACTTTATCCGGTAAAAGTTATGATGAACTCAATACGCTGTTTTACAAACTGCTGCCTAAAGATACATTAAAAGCAAAGGTAATTGCGGATGCTTATATAGCAAAAGGGAGAGCGGAAAAAGATTCTGTGCAGATGGCGAAGGGGTATTATTATTATGCTGCTGATTTCGCTGATACAATCGGATCATTATATGCGGATACAATTATAACTTTGACTAGAAATTCCCATGATAAATCTTATCCTGCTGTTGGATATCTGTTAAAAGGGGCATGGGCCTATAGAAAGGATGATTATAAAAATGCATTATCTCATTATATTACCGCTTCCGAATATGCGAGAGAACGAGATAACCTTATACAGAGAAATCACGTACGGTTAATGATTGCTGCATTAAAAAGCAGAGGAGGGGATCATAGAGGGGCTTTAGCTATGTCAAAAGAATACTTAAATGCTTTTGAATATAATCCAAAATATAAAGAGGCATATTTGAACGACCCAAAATATGGGGATGTATATTTAGAAAATATAAGGATTGTAATATATAATATAGCTATAAACCATCTACAATTAATGGAACTTGACTCTTCAAGAAAATATTTCGGGAGAGGAATAAGAGAAAGTTTGAAATACGCTGATACGGTACAATATTACAGGTTGTTATCCAGTAGTGGCTCTATGGAATATTATTCGAAGAATTATATGGCTGCATTAGACAGTTTGGATAAGGCCCTTCCTCATCTTACTGATTTACACAGGATAGCCATGGCTCATTACTACAAAGGGCAATCTTTTCGGGCACTGGGGAGCGACAAGGAAGCCCGGTCCATGTTGTTAAAATCCGATTCTATTGCGGGAAGTATAAATTATAAATTTCCCGAATTAAGACTGGCTTATGAGTACCTTGCCGAACAATATAAAAAGGAACAAAAACTTGACAGCCAGCTTGTCTTTATTGATAAAATGCTGGATCTGGATAAGGAATTACTGGAAGTCCGGTCCCTGGACGGGGAGATTTCCCGCAGGTATGATACCCCGAACCTTCTGAGGCAGAAAGAAGCATTGATCCGCGATATGGAGCAACGTCATCGTCGCAACAGGCTTTATAAGGGGATATTGCTTTCCGGGATGTTCCTGCTGGGTACCGGGTTGATTTATTACTATTTGCGCCAGCGTAGATATCGTTTACGATACAACGAATTGTTATCAGGTAATGTATTGAATGAAACACCTTTGACAGTCAAAGGGGAGAGTGCAGATCCGGGGGTACCGGAAGCTATTTTTGCAGAAATAATAAAAGGACTCTCCGCTTTTGAACAGAAGAAGCGTTTTACCAGTCCGGAAATCACCCTGTATGATCTGGCCCAAGACCTGGGGACAAATACCACTTATCTTTCCCGCGTCATCAATACCAGCAGGGGAGTAAATTTCAGTCAATATCTTCACGGCTTACGGATAGATCACATCGTACATCGCTTAAGAACGGAGGAACGCCTGCGGGCTTATAGCATACAGGCCCTGGCCGAAGAGGCCGGGTACAATACTTCACAATCTTTTACCCGGGCTTTTTATCGTCAGACGGGAATCTATCCTTCCTATTTCATAAAAAAGTTAACGGCCGATCTGAAAAACAGTGCCTTTTAACTGGTGTTTTATTCTGTAAAAGCAGCTTTTTTACCTGATAAGAAGTCTTCGGCGCCGACCCCTGTATTTTAACATTCCGTTCGTTTTTATTGTATTGATAATCAGTTTTTTAATTAGTTTGTGATGTAGTGTTTTTCGTCTAAAACGAACCCTTGATTTATAAATGCAGACTACAAGTTGTTGTACGGGCACCACAGGAAGTTTACTTTTACTCCGTTGTTCGAAAATGATAGGGTGAGGATAAGATGGGAGATGGTATTTTCGATAAATCAAAAGAACATGCTATTATTAATTTTTTGGATAATTGTAAATGTAATAGAAGGATTATTGGGTTTTAGGGGGCCTTAAAGGAGTGGCGTTCCGGCTTTATAGTTTGCGTCGGCGCCCCCTTTTTGGGTTTTGTTTTAGGTTGATCTTGTTAAGTAAAAGAGGCGATGTACATACACCGCCTCTTTTGCTTTTTTACCCTTTTTTCAGGAATTTTATTCCTCTATATGTACATGGAAGCTGATATCCATATCCGTTTCTCCTCCCGCATCATCAAGTCCGGTATTAGGTTTTTTGGGCTGATGGCGAAGTACGACTCTCAGGTCGCCATGTCCTGCGGCACCTGTGGTTAAGTTAAATTGAAGTCCCACCGGGTTACTCGAATCGGTAGAGAGATAATCGGACTCTTTGTCCAGATAGTCGGTATCGATCTCCAGTCCGCCTATAGCCTGGTAGAAGAACTGGTGCTCGTCAGCTTCTTCTTTTATCTCATCGGTTATATTTTCGGCAGGGGAAACAGATTCGTTCCACAGGGCTATAGACCCTGTATAGGAGGTATTTGGTTTCAGAGGTCCGGAAACAACACCTTCAAGTCCGTCATGGTCGTGGTCGTCTTCCGCTCCTTCGCCTTCATGGTCATGGTCGTGATCATGGCCTAATCCGCTTTCGTCCGAATATTCCATCGTCACGGTTTCCGCATTTTCGGCTTGCAGGGTTATGGTGACTTTGGTAATCAGTTCTTCCTCGTTAACAGGATCCGGATTATCATCGTCGCTGGAACAGGAGGTGAAAAACAAGGCTCCTGTACATAAAAAGGCAAGCAATTTGATTGTTTTCATAGTACAAATGGTTTATTGAATTAATAATTAATCTTTATCTGCAACTGGAAATTTCTGCCCAGGTCGTCCGAGAAAAACCGGAGCCTGTTCAGGTAATCCCTGTAATTGGTGTTAAATATATTGTTGACCGACAACCCTACCGTCAGTTCCGATTTTTTAAGGAACGGGAAACCGGCAGATGCGTCCAGCCCCAAAAGATGATAGGCACCGGGAGGGGTACTGATATCTACTTCCCGGTTAACATATTCCCCGTTTTCCACGACCCGGAGATCAAAGTTGTTGTCCGGGAATTCGTTCTGTTTGAAGAAATAATCGCTTCTCAGTGTTAATTGCAGGTTTCTCCATTCCGGTTTCGTAAATGTTATCCGGTTGGAGGTATTCGCCGGCGGAATATCGATAAGAGGCCTGTCCCTGGTGACATCCCTGGCATGTACGTATGCGAATTTATGGGTAAAAACCCAGTTGTCGGCAATGTGATAGGTGGCATCGAAATCCACACCTAAAAACCGGGCGTTAACCTGTTTGTATTGCCATACGGGAAATGCCCCGCGGATAGTCAGTTCGCCTCCTGTAGGTTCGAGGAGTATGAAGTCGTTTATAAAATTGGCATAAGGCACCAGGGTTAAATGTAATTTTTGCGTATCCCTGGAAAATGAAAGAGAGAACTTGTGCGATGTTTCCTGATCTATTCTCAAATCTCCCAGTTCGATGGCCGCAGCGGAATGGTGAAGCCCGTCACTGAACAGTTCTGCCGGGTTCGGGGCGCGGTTGGCCATGGCATAATTAAAATGTATCTCATTAAAACCTGACTCGTATTTGAGGCCTGCCGTAGCCGAAACGCTGTGAAAATCAAAAACGGGATTGGTCAGCCACTGATCCCCGTAGTCCTCAATAATAATATCCCGGAAATCTCCATCATATCCTTGTTGCTCCCAGCGACTTTTCTGGTAGAATTTCTTGGCATCGAGATGAGAGAAATCGTAGCGCAGGCCGGCATCAAGGACCAGGGCATCGGTAAGGTATTGTGAAACGGAGGCAAAAGCCCCGATATCATAACGGTCGTAATCCGGAATTAACCTGCGTACACCCGTTTCCGGATCGGGCAGGTTGGTCTGGTAACGAAGCATAATGCCCGTATTTATTTTACGGTCGCTGTGGGCATCGAACTGGAAATCGGAGGTCACCGTATGAGTGGTGAGCTCCATGTCCATAGCGGGAACTCCCTTAAGGTTTCCTCTCCTGATATCGTATTCCTGCCGGTTGTTCTGCTGAAAATCGTACTGTACGTTCCATTTTCCGAGTTTTTCAAATCGCCGGAAGAAACGGAGTTTGGCCAGGTGATGGGTAACTTCCTGTTTGGGAGCATTGATATCGTAAGAAAAAGGTTCCGTAACATTCGGCTGCCGGCTGTTGATGGCATTGAGCAGATCCTCCTGGCTACCGATATGGGAAGACCTTAATATTCCTATTTCATTGCGGTAAAAGCTATAGTAAAAATCAAATCCGTAAGTGAACTTGTTTAATCCGAATGAAGTAGTAAAGGCTTGTTGTGAGTACCCCGTATTGGTCAGGGAATAGTCCGGCGCTTTAAAATCCCCAAAGCGTTTTAATGTACCCTGGGCAGACCAGTACCATCCGCTTTTGTAACTTTTGGTGAGGGATGACATCAGCGCTCCCCCACGTCCGTTTGTAGCACCTGACAGGAGGGTTTTCCCGTATAAGGTATCTTTTACCGGAATTTTCTGCGGATCGGCAATGATTACTCCTCCTATGGCATCACCGCCATATTGCAGGGCGGCGGCACCTTTAACGACAGTCAGACTGCCGGCAGCGTTCAGGTCGAGGTTCGGAGCATGTTCCATTCCCCATTCCTGGTCCTGTAGCCGTACCCCGTTGTTCATGGTGATGATCCGGCTGCTGTGTAACCCCTGTATTACCGGTTTTACGATGGAACTTCCCGTATTCAGGGACGATACACCGCTTATTTCCTTTAATGCATCTCCAAGTGAGGCGCTGCTGAATTTTTCAATCACTTCCTGGTGGAGTACCTGTTCCGTGCCCGAGTTGGTGATCGGGTGATCCCTGTTGCCTTCTACCACTACCTCTTTGAGTTCTTCAAGGTGATGCTCCAGGGTAATGCGCTGTTTGGTATTTCCGGAAATCCGAATGTTCATGATACGGGTAGTACAGGATTCGTGCGATATCTCCACTTCATAGCTGCCCGGACATATTCCGGTAATGGTGAATTTACCATCGATATCCGTAGCCGTAGCTTTTTGGGTATCGAGGATCTGCACTACTGCATTCACAAGCGGAGTACCATCGTGAAAATCTACGACCTCACCCTGTAGTGTAGCAGTACAGTTTTGAGATAGAACAACTTCCGGATTTACCAATAGGGAAACGAACAGGAATAAGGAAAACATTAATTTCATAAGCCTTCAACTGGTTTTTGATTAGGATCGGACAAGGAAAATTATGGAAAATCCCTTGTTGCGGAATGTATGCGGTCTTTCCTGTAATGGAAAGAAGCTTTTTTATGCGGAGTTACTGTCCCGTTTCGGAAAAAATATAGGATATGGGAAGCATCGGGAAAAGATGCCATACCCGTAAAGGTCGGGATCGTAACAATCCGGCCGGAAAAAACCGCTTATATACAGGGAGGTGCCCTGAGGGCCGTTATGCCTCCGCCGGATGCAGATAGGGCAGGAGGAGTATAGTCGTTGATGTAGATGGTAGATTCCACAGGTCCTTTCGGAGTGAAATTTGTAATTTCGGGAGTATTAAAGACCGATAATTTGAAATCACAAACAGGACATTTGGATACCGACTGGTTGATTACATTTTGTTTCTCCTTAAGTAAAAGAGGAGTTTCGGAAGCGTGATCGATGACATGATAAGCCTGGAACAGTATGGAAAACAATACTGCGGTTATAAGGGAAAAACTGATATGTGCCCTAAATGCTTTCATTCCAGGCAAAAGTATGAAAAACAAAACGGAACGGGGCAGGTTTTTAACAAAACCTTGGGAGGGTGTTGTATATTCTTTCGCGGCACGGAAGGAAATGTAATATATGCGGTCCTGTTCTTACCGTTAAAAGCAAAAGTGTACTGAATTCCAGGACCCAGTACACTTTTTGTGGTGACAGGAAAATAAAGGGAATATTACTTCGCCAGGTTATTGGCAACAAGATATTCCGCAATCTGAACGGTATTGGTGGCTGCCCCTTTGCGGAGGTTGTCTGCCACGATCCACATGTTAAGACTGTTGGGTTGTGAATGATCACGTCTTATCCTTCCTACGAAGACATCATCCTTGCCCTGTGCATAGATTGGCATAGGGTAGGTATTGGTGTCGGTATTGTCTTGTACGGTAACCCCGGGGGTTTCACTCAGGATTCTGCGGATGTCCTCTATTTCAAAATCATTTTCAAACTGCAGGTTTACCGATTCGCTGTGACCGCCTACTACGGGAATCCGGATGGCGGTAGCCGTAACGGCTATGGTGTTGTCGTTCAGTATTTTTTGGGTTTCCCTGACGAGTTTCATCTCCTCTTTGGTGTAGCCGTTATCTTCAAATACATCGCAGTGCGGCAGGGCATTCCGGTGTATGGGATAAGGATAAGCCATTTCACCCCGTATTCCTTCGTATTCGTTTTCCAGTTGACGTACGGCTTTTACACCGGTACCTGTAATGGACTGGTAAGTAGAGACTACGACCCTTTTAACGGTATATTTATTATGTAACGGGGCCAGGGCCATGACCATTTGTATGGTGGAACAATTGGGATTGGCAATAATCCTGTCCTCTTCTGTGATTTCCGAGGCATTAATCTCCGGGACTACCAGTTTTTTTCCGGTATCCATCCGCCATGCCGAGGAATTGTCGACAACAATGGTACCTGCCGCGGCAAATTTAGGAGCCCACTCGAGGGAAGTGGCACCTCCTGCCGAAAACAATGCTATCGCCGGTTTGGCAGCTACCGCATCGGCGAGACTGATAACCTTGTGGGGTTTGCCCTGGAAAAGGATCTCTTTTCCCACGGACCTTTCCGAAGCTACGGGTAATAATTCTGTTATGGGAAAACGGCGTTCTTCGAGCACCTGTAACATAACTTCGCCAACCATTCCGGTGGCGCCTACAACTGCAACTTTCATCTGTTAATATTTTTATTTGTTTTTATTCACCTGTTTACTGTTTTATGAAAAAGGTGTTCATGAACCACTTCGTCAGGTTTCACTGTTTGGATGGAATGCCATTACGGGGCATTTCATATATTCAGACCGGTAATAAATGGTTTAACAATTTTAAGTTAGCAAAAGTAGGTATAAAAACCAGATGAACAAGTTATGTAGAAAAGAAATATATTTTTAAAACAAAATGTTTTATTCTAAACAATTTGGTGATTTTGAAAGTTTCTGGTTATATCGGGTTGAAGCGTAAGTTGCAAGGCAAAAGAACAAAATCCGGAATTTTATAATCTTGCCGGCAAAACCTGACTTTTGCTACCGGGATACTTTGAGTTGTCGTATATTATCTCCATTGTTCAGGTATAAAAAAAGACCCTCCTTTTCGGGGAGGGTTTAGATTAGAATATGCAGTGAAGCGGTTTATTTCTTCAATAAGTCTCTTATTTCTGCAAGTAATTCTTCCTGTGTGGGGCCTTTTGGGGCTGCAGGTGCGGGCTCTTCTTTTTTCTTGCTCTTTTCATAAGCTTTGAGCAATACAAATATACAGAACCCTATGATAACGAAATCAATGATGAACTGAATAAAATTGCCATAATTAATAGTGACCGCAGCCTGGGTAATTTCTCCGGAGGCATCTGTTACTGCTTCTTTTAATTCGTATTTCAGCTCGGAAAACTTCATATTCCCAAGCAATAATCCAATAGGTGGCATCAATATGTCATTGGTGAAGGAAGAAACGATCTTGCCGAACGCCCCGGCCACAATAACTGCAGTTGCGAGATTAACGATGTCTCCTTTTAATAAAAACGATTTAAAGTCTTTGAAGAAACCCATAGTTGTTTTTGATATAGATTATGAAATTCTAAAAGGTACTATGATGCTAATATACAAAATTGTCTTTTTGGTTTTTAAAAAATGTTAAAATCATGTAAGATTTTTATTCCACAGGTTGTTGTTCCGCAGGCGGCTCCATAATTTCCAGGGAGTCACTGGCCGGCCCGTTATAGGATTGTTCCAGGCGGTCCAGATAGCTGTTAAAAATATCCGTCTGTTTTTTTCCGAAACCTTCTTCATCATTTTCAACTACCACATCCAGTACGCTTCTGTAACGCTGGATATCATAAATGATATTTTCCTGCGACACATAGGCCGTTCGGGAAGAGAGATAATAGGACAGGTTTTCCTGGTATTTTCCGGCTATTTTCAGGAATAACTCCCTTGCTTTTTCGGTTTGCCCGGTTTTGTAATAACCATTTACATAAGGTTCCAGAAAGACATAGTACCCGTAATATTCGAATGGAAACTGTTCCATGGCCAGATCGATAATTTCCCTGGCTTTTTCTTTCTTGCCTTCATCTAAGAGGGTATCCGTGAGCCGGGCCATATTACTACGGTACGAAATACTGTTCTTACGGGTTTCGGGATCATGATATATATCCGGAGAACCGGAATTTCCCCAGGCCCATTTCTGAACAATGTCGTACATAAGGTCACTGTCAATTCTTCCCATCTCAAAGTTCCCCTGTTCTCCCGGGGTTTTAATAGGCACCAGTTTATAAACCATGCCGTCGAGCTGGAGGTAATCTTTCATCCAGATATATTCTGCGGCTGCAAAACTCCCTCCGGTAAAGTAAATAGGACGTTTCCAGTCATTATTGGCAAGGATGTCCAGCATCATCATCCTGTTCTTGCCGATAGCGTTTTTCGGGAGGTCTATATCTATGTAATCCACAATAAGGGCACTGTCTTTCTCTTTTACCAGTCCGCTTTTGAGTACATTTTCCTTGTTGACGGGTATCCTTATTTTATTGGTCGGATAGAAGATGGTACTCTTGGTGTTTTCCGGATACTGCCGTACGTCTCCTCCCTGTCTTTTTATGAGGTTTCCTATGGTATTTTCGTCATTGGCTACCCAGTCCATAAACCTTTTTATATCCCAGCGTTCGTCTGTAAGTTGCTGGTAGTAAATAGCATCCCTGACCCCATAAGCGTATTGTGCATGGGTGAGTTGCGAAGGAATGGGTTCGCTTTCATATGCCTTTCGTTTCATCTGGTCAATATACCAGTCCGTAGCAAAGAGGCTGGAGTTTATGACTCTTACATCGGTGCGATGCCCTTCGATCTCCTGGATATACCACAGGCCGAAAGTATCATTGTCCCCGATAGAGAATATAATGGCGCCGGCATCTTTCTGGATAGAGTTGAGGTAATTCCTGGCAATGGCTTCGGCCGTATACCTGCCGGAGCGGTCGTGGTCGTCCCAGTTCTGGTATGCCATAACCGCCGGAACGGCAAGAAGGCATACGGCGGTAACAACGGGGGCGAGTATTTTGGGGGCGAGCCATTTTTTAAATTCTTCATACAGGGCAAAGACGCCGATACCTATCCATATCGCAAAGATGTAGAAGGAACCCACCAGCGAATAATCCCTTTCCCGGGGTTCGAAAGGCCTGACGTTGGTGTAAAACTGAATGGCTATACCCGTAAACATGAAAAACACGAAGAGTGTCCAGAATTGCTTCGGATTTCGCCGGATCTGAAAAATCAGTCCTATAATGCCAAGGATCATCGGCAGAAAGAAATAGGTATTCCTCGCTTTATTGTTCAGTTCATCCGAAGGCAGGTTATCCTGCGGGCCGAGATGCCATTCGTCTATGAATTTAATACCGCTGAGCCAGTTACCGTGATTGTCCATTTTCCCCTGGATATCATCCTGGCGTCCCACAAAGTTCCACATAAAATAACGCCAGTACATATACCCGAACTGATACCGGAGCATAAAGCCTATATTGTCGGACAATGCAGGCGGATCCACATCGATATACTGGCCGAACTGCTGAAGAAAGTTCACATAACCGTCTTCGTCTATCCTGCCGTTGGCATAATCGGTCCGGAACTGGTTAATGGCATTTTTCAGGTCGGAATTGGAAAGATATTCCGATTTTATCCGGAAATCCAGCGGCCTGGTAAGCCTCATGTAATTGGCTGCGTGCTCGGAACTCCACATCCGGGGCAGCAGGCCCACGTGTTTGCTGTTGGCATTCGGCAGAGAATTTTCATAATGGTTTACAATCACATATTTCCCTGTTTTCTTGTCCTGTTCGTATTTGGGTTTATCGTCTTTATAGGGGTCTTCCGGGTCCTGTCCGGCAAACATATCGGAATACATAGCCCCGTAAACCGGGCTGTCAACACCGGGGTATTGCTCCCTGTTGTAGTAAGCCAGGAGTGCACGGGCATCGGCCGGATCGTTTTCGTTAATCGGGGTGTGGGCATTTGCCCGGATGGGCAGCATCAGCCAGGAAGAAAAACCGATAAACATGAACAGGAAACAAAGGGTAATGGTATTGGCCAGGTATAACCTGTTTTTACGTGTGTAATTAAGGGCAAAATAAAATATCAGTATAAATATAAGTCCCATAATGATACTTCCCGAATTGAAGGGCAGCCCTATGGTATTTACAAAGAAAATCTCGCTCCACCCGAAAAACTTCAGGACGTAAGTAAGTGAAAATTTATATATCAGAAGCAGGATGGCAACGACTATAATATTGGCGAGCAAAAAATTCTTTACCGTAGTGGTTTTATAATTTTTAAAATAGTATAACAGGCCTATGGTAGGGATAGCCAGAAACCCCATAAACTGTACACCGAAAGTCATTCCGGTTACAAATGCTATAAGGACCAGCCATCGGTCTCCACGCGGGGAATTCAGTTCGTCCACCCACTTGATACCCAGCCATAACAGGAGGGACATCAGTAAGCTTGCCATGGCATAAACCTCGGCTTCTACCGCATTGAACCAGAAACTGTCGGAAAAAGTATAGGCCAGGGCCCCTACGGCACCGCTGCCCAGGATGGCGATGGCTGCCGGGCGGGATATTTCTCCTTCGCCGAAAGCCATTTTTCCGGCGAGGTTAGTAATGATCCAGAATAAAAAAAGTATGGTGAAGGCACTGGAAAGTACAGACATACAATTGACCATCAAGGCTGTATATTCCGTTCCGGGGGCAAACATGGCGAAGAACGCGCCCAGCATCTGAAAGAGCGGTGCCCCGGGAGGGTGCCCGACTTCCAGTCTTGCCGAAGTTGCTATGTATTCTCCACAATCCCAGAAACTTACCGTGGGTTCAACGGTGAGCGCATAAGTCAGTAAAGCGATGGCAAATATGATCCATCCGGTTATAGTATCCCATCGTTTAAATATGTCTGTCGTCATAAACCTGGTTTTCTCTGAAAAGGCGAATTTAATAATTATTCGGTATATAAGGCGGGTTTTTATCTATTTAAAGGTTCTTACAGTTTCCCCGATTGCCTTGACAGATAATCGTTTTCCATACGGTCGAGGTAACGGTTAAATGTTGTGGTCTCTTCTTTTCCGAATGTTTCCCCGTCATTTTTAACTACAATGTCCACCAGTGCCCTGTAACGCTGTATGTCAAACAATATGTCTTCTGCCGTAATAAGCGGATGGTTACCTGAGGTCAGGTAATAATCCAGGTTTTCCCGGTATTTTCCACTGGTCCTGCGAAAGAGGTCCCGGGCCTTTCCGGTTTCTCCTGCCTGATAATATCCTTCGATAAATGGTTCCAGGAAAGTGTAATACCCGTACTTGTCGGGCGGCATCTTCCGCATTGCCAGATCCATGATCTCAACGGCTTTATCCTTTTTATTTTCCCGTAACAGGGTTTCTGCCAGGCGTGCCATATGTACGCGATAGGAAATACTTCTCCTGCGTATAATGGAGTCGTGATAAATCCCTTCCTTATCAGAATTGCCCCAATCCCATTTCATAACTTTATCATACATAAGTTCACTGTCAATCCTGCCCATTTCAAAAGGATTTTCTTTGGATACGGGAGTTTTGATGGGAACGAGTTTATAGACCAGTCCGTCGAGCTGCATATATTCCGGGAGCCACAGGTAATCTGCCGGGTCAAAACTTCCCCCGGTGAAATAGATGGGCCGTTTCCAGTCGTTATTGGCAAGGATATCGAGCATCATCATCTGGCTTTTGGTTATGCCTCCCTGTGGCAGATCTATGTCTATATAGGCCGTGATAAGGTGCTCATCATTGCTTTTAACCAGCCCGGTGCGCAGTACGTTTTCTTTATTTACCGGAACCCGGATTTTATGGGTGGGATAAAAAACGGCATTCCGGACGACTTCCGGGTATTGCTCCGGGGAACCGCCCTGACGGCGTATGAGGTTTTCCATGGTATTCCGGTCATTGGATATCCAGTTCATAAAGCGTTTGATATCCCACCGCTCTTCCGTAAGCGGTTGATGATACAGTATATCTCTTGTTCCGTATACATATTGGCTGTGTATGAGTTGAGACGGAACAGGGCTGCTTTTATGTGTTTTTCGTTTCATTTGGTCTATATACCAGTCCGTAGCAAGATAACCGGGATAGACTACCCTTACATCCGTACGGTGTTTTTCCACTTCCTGGGCATACCACATGCCGAAAATATCATTTTCTCCAAGGGTAAATACGATGGCATCGGCGTCTTTCTGAATGGAGTCGAGCGTATTTCTGGCCATGGCACGGGCAATATAGCGGTCGGACCTGTCATGGTCATCCCAGTTCTGGTAGGCCATAACTACCGGTACGGCTAGCAGGCAGGCTATTTTCAGGGCAGGGGCCAGTACTTTCGGCCGGACTGATTTTCGAAGGCCACTGTACAGGGCAAAAACTCCCATACCTATCCATATGGCAAATACATAGAAAGAACCTACCAGGGAATAGTCGCGTTCTCTGGGCTCAAAGGGACGTACATTGGTATAAAATTGTATTGCAATGCCGGTAAAGAGGAAAAACACAAAGAGTGCCCAAAAGCGTTTGGGGTCCTTTCGTATCTGGAAAAGTAATCCCGCCAGTCCCAAAAGGAGGGGAAGAAAGAAATAGGTATTACGGGCCTTGTTGTTCAAAGCATCCGAAGGCAGGTTATCCTGGGAACCGATCAATTTCTCATCTATGGCCTTTATGCCGCTTATCCAGTTGCCATTATTGTCCATTTGCCCCTGAACGTCGTTCTGACGTCCGGCAAAATTCCACATAAAATAGCGCCAGTACATATAACCGAACTGGTATCGGAACATGAATTTCAGATTGTCCCATAAGGCAGGCGGATCCACATCTATATAAGGTGCCAGCTGTTGCAGGAAATTTACATAGCCTTCTTCGTCGATCTTGCCCGTAGTATAGTCCGCTTTAAACCGGTTTATGGTATCTTTTAATTCTTTGTGGGAGATATATTCGGGTTTGATGCTGAACTGTAACGGGCGGGAGAGTTTCATATAATTGGCTGCGTGTTCCCTGCTCCACATCCTGGGCAGGATATTTACATGACGGCTGTTAGGAGCCTGGAGGGCATTTTTATAATTATTGACAATTGCGTAATTTCCTGTTTTCTCATCCCGTTCGTATTTTGGTTTGTCATCTTTATAAGGCCGGTCCGGGTCTTTATCGGCAAACATGTCAGAATACATGGTGCCGTAGAACGGGGAATTGGCATCTCCGTATTGTTCCCGGTTGTAATAAGAGAGCAGGAGACGCGCGTCCGACGGGTCATTTTCGTTAATGGGTGTATGTGCATTTGCCCGTACAGGCAGCATAAGCCAGGAAGAGAAACCTATACACATTAGCAACAGGCAAAGTACTACAGTGTTGGCTCCGTATAATTTTTTCCGCCTGGTATAGCGGAGCGCAAAACAGAATAATGCGATTATTGCAAGTGCCGTAATAACACTGCCGGAATGAAACGGAAGTCCGGTGTGATTCACAAAAAATATTTCACCCCACCCGAACAGTTTTAAGGTGTACGTGAGGGAAAACTGATAGACGAGAATAAGGATAACAACCGCAAAGAGGTGGGCTGTTATGAAATTTTTAAGGGTAATAGCCCGGTATTTTTTAAAAAAGTACAGAAGAACAATAGAGGGAATGGCAAGAAACCCCATGAAGTGAAGTCCGAATGCCATACCGGTGATAAGTGCTATCAGTAATAGCCATCGGTTTCCCCGGGGAGAGTGCAGGTCGTCGGTCCATTTTAGTCCCAGCCATAGCAACAGGGACATGAGAAGACTGGCCATAGCGTAAACTTCGGCTTCCACCGCACTGAACCAGAAGGTGTCGGAGAACGTAAAGGCCAGAGAACCTACGATACCACTACCCAAAATGGCAATAGCGGTTTCTGCGGATATTTCTCCGTTCTTTATGGCGATCTTTTTCACCAGGTTAGTGATGACCCAGAACATAAACAAAATGGTAAAAGCACTGGACAGTACTGAGATATAATTGACAGCCAGGGCAATGTCTTCTGGCCCGGCGGCAAACATGGCAAAAACGGCCCCGAGCATTTGAAAAAGAGGGGCTCCCGGAGGGTGCCCTACCTCCAGTCCGGAAGAAGTGGCTATATACTCGCCGCAATCCCAGAAACTTACCGTGGGCTCTACCGTAAGCCCGTACGTAACTAAAGCGATAAGGAATACAACCCATCCGAGAAGGGTATTCCAACGATTAAAAGTAGTTGTAGGCATTGATATTTTGGTGTTTAGAAAGTGAAAATAAGAATAAAACCTTCGTATTTTCTTAAATAAAGGTTAAAGCCCTCCGGCTACCTTTACTGACGGGAAATATGATGGCAGATAAAAAAGGTGAAAAATATTTGTGCAAATCAAACTTTGTTATAAATTTGCATCCGCAATAATGCACTGGCCTATGGTGTAATTGGTAACACAGCTGATTTTGGTTCAGTCGTTCAAGGTTCGAGTCCTTGTAGGCCAACCGGGAGGGGTTTCTTTTTGAGATCCCTCTTTTTTTATACCTAAATAAATCCTTTTTTCATTCATTTTCAGGATCATTCCCAAAACTTGTGGACTGGGCAAAAATGCTGGATAATTTAAAAAGAAAGAACTCTACATTTTTCATCCCTCTAAAGTAGGCTCTATTTAACGCAAAGACAATAGCGATCCGGCCCTTACTAACCGGAGTCGCTATTGTTTTATCTATTCTCAGCTTTTGTTACCTCTTGTCATTTTTTTAATTCATACTCCCAGAAAGCACCACTTATATCGGTGATTTTAATCGTATAATTTCCGTGTGATAAAGATTTCAGATGAGGGCTATGCAAATTCATTTTTGCTTTTGCTCCCAGTGGTACAATTAAGCTATGTTTTCCCGGTCTTACCCTGGCTATATAGTAATTAGAAATATTATTTTTATTTAAGGAAGCCAGGTCATCTTGTGTGTACCGGATAATAATATTGTTTTCTTCATCTGATAATTCAATACCAATAATCCAGGAACCGTACACATCAACACCTTCTGTTCTAAAGATATCAAATGAAAGTATATCATTATTGATTTCGCCTTCGGTTATTTCGAGTTTTGGTTTTACGGATTTATTGTGAAGCGGTCCCCACAAACCACCATGAAACACTTGGTTCGTCATCAAAGTCATTCCAAGAATCAACAGGGAACCAACCAGAACTACTTTAGGAAACATACTTCCCTTAATGGGTAAAATGCCTGAGCCTGCCCATACAAACCATTTCTTCTTTGTGATGGCAAAATTGTTTTTCATTAAGTGGTTATCAAGCGAATATTGGCCACTACCTGTTAGAAATAATACAAAACCGGCAGCAATACCTAACACACCAATTTGCCATTCGTCTAAACAGGTGGTCCCTATCCAGCCAGCCCCAAGAAGAATACCCATAGCGAGGCCAAACACTCCAATACTCATAATTCTTGTGAACAGACCGAAAATAACAAACAATCCCACAATGCCTTCAATAATGGTGAAAGCCACCATATTTAACCATAGCATATCCGGATTTTCTACCAGGTATTGAATCAGGGGCTTAATGCCTAAAGCATGGGGCAAAAAATGATTGAACTTTTCACCAATATATCCCACTGCTTCAGGATCGAGTTTATCCGCTAAAATTGTTCTTCTCCAAAAAGCAGAAAAATACGTCCACCCTACAACGAATCGCAATGCCAGAGCTAATAATCCTGCATCGTTTTTTATACTGATATTTTTCATTTCTTACTGATTAAATGGTTAGTGTGATAAACCCTTTTTTGGTCAACTGAAATCCATATAATATGCCGTTTTCGGTAATTTCCAGAAGTTCAGGTATTTGGTCCGGGTTTATATTAAACTTGTTAAGCGAAATGGCACAGACAAAAACCTTTACGTTTTGGGCTTTAGCATCTTCCAGGAGTGCATTAAAATCACTGTTGTCCGGAATGCCGCTTACTGTCTTACCGCAAATGATCACATAAAAGGCCCCGTATTCTTCACTATCTTCTTTCGCCAGTTCATTGGCAGTTAGTAAAACAGGTTTAAGTTGTTGTAGATTTTTGGAAAGTATTAAATAATTATTCTTTTTTGGATTAAAATCCTGTGCTTGTAATCGGGTTGTTCCTAATAATGAAAAGAACATTGATGTTATAAATATGATTATTATGGAATTTTTCATTTAAATCTGAATTTTTATAGTTGGATGAATACTAAAAAAGAAGCTTGCCAGGTAGGCTACATCCTTCAAAAGGCGACTATAGCAACTTGCATTTGCTACCATAAACCAGGCTGAGCATTATGTGAATTACTACTACAGAAGCGAAGCCTGTTTCAGGTTTTTTCCTGAAATTTCATTTTGAAATTGATACAAGTCCCCTTATTATAAACTGAAGGACATTGTCTTGGAATAAAAGGCCTTTAGAGATAATCCCTAAAGTTCCGATATAAAATATAGAGGGGAATTGTAGAAACAAAGCAGTTTCTTATCCTGCGGGGCCATATACAATTGGTAGAGAAACCAGATGGACTAAAAGTCAACTTAAAGTTGTCTGCTGCGAATACGGGTAAATGCTGAGAAGAAGATTTTTCTTTGGTTAAAATGCTTGTGCCATTCTCAAAATTACTGCAATTAGAATTGCCAATTGCAGATTTATTTTTGTTGGCAACTTCAGTTTGCGGGATATTGAGTTCTGATTGAAGAAAATTTCTAACCTTGCATGGTGAAAGCAGCAATAACAATACTAACCCCATAACAGGCAACAGGACGCTTCTATTTTTCAGGATCAGTTTTTCTTTCACGACGTAAATTTAAGATTAAAAAATGAACTGCCGTTTTTAAATCTTTGGGTAAAGTTTCTATGGCTACCTGGTCCCAATGATCATTATGGAGATGCGAGACCAATACCGCGTCTACGTCAAATAAACTTTCGGGCTTTACCGACATATTGACCAAGGGGGCTCAATTCGGAATTCATGGTTCCGGGAAAACCGGGATATATTCCCATCCCGGCGAACATGGGGTCCATTAAAAAAACTTTTTCCCTCATAATTAAAAACCAGGGTTGCATTTCTGATAAACCGGATATTTGATTGCACTGCTTTATATTTTTGGTTTCTTTATACAAGATTCCTATCTCCATTGAAGACAAAGACTATCTTTCTCTGCTTAATCACTATCCTTTTAATAAGATCATGGAAATTCGGTAGGGGGCCGGCCGGTTTGATTCTTGAAAAAACGCAGGAGATGGTTGGATTCGGTATAACCGGGTTCATAAGCAACTTCACTAATGGTCTTGTCCGAATAGATTAACACCGCTTTTCCGATGTTCTTTTTTTAATTATCCTGATCTTGATCTTCATAACGACTTAATGTCTTTTGCTACGAGTGACAGGTCATTATTAAATTGATGCCCCCCGCTGCTGATTCTACGAACGATAGCTTGCGGCAGATTTTGCACATAAAATTCGAGATGGGCTAACGGCACTACCTCGTCATCCTCGCATTGGTAGAGAAAAATCGGAATATCCTTTGGTATGCTATCCGTAAAACTGTTGTGCAGCTTAATGCCCTTTTTCCACGCTTCGTCACCATGCCAATACGGTGCAGCTATAAGAAAAAGGCCGTCAATTTTTTTCGGTATCTGGTTTTCCGACAGGTATTTCAAAAGCATCGAGGCACCAAAAGAGTGTCCTGCCAGGATGATTTCTTCCTTAACCAATGAAATCTCTTTACCGATTTGCTTAAGCCATCCGAAATCCGGAAGAGTGTCGTTAAAATGTATTTCGGGATTAAGTACCTCATAGGCATCTCCCAGTTCTTTTCTGAGGGAATCCGCTAATTTAGTGTCTGCTTCATAACCACCTTCACCTCCACCATGTATAAATAATATTTGTTTCTTCATTCTTATCCTTGTTTTCAAACAGATGTGTTCTTAGATGACTGTCAATACTCAAATATACATAATCTCTCTTGTTTTTAGCATGAAGATTGAAGTATAAGGGGCATAAATTCAGTATTTTATATCTTGTGGTGATATTCCTAAGATAGCTTAAAGCAGAAAAAAGCGATTCTCAAAAAAAGTACTCGGCGAGGGCTGGTTTATAAATAAAGACCGTTCCTCTTAAACAATGGCCGCTTTGGTGCCATCATAACCGCAAAAGGCCGATGATAGCCTGTGATGAAATATGGGTGCGGTAATTTTTGAAAGTCCGTGAAATAGGGTACTGTATTTTTTTGACTGCACTTACGGATTTCCATAAGGGAAACCGGGAATTTGTGATTAAATTAGCCTTGCTGCTTAACCGACCCTTACTGCTCACGGTGTGATGTATTGCTTTTACCTGGAGCTGTTGTCCTGACTTTTATATACAACCGGTCTTAATCATCAGTCATCAATGCCCAAGAAATTTTCCGGGTAATATTCCTGCTTTTTTTTTGGCAGACAGTCCCTAAAAACCATGATGAATACCCATCCTTAATTTAAACCCATTTCACCATGAACAAGCAATTCGAAGTACCCATGCCGGTATATCCCTGGGCAACCCCTCAGAGCCCGCTCAGCGGCATTTTCTATGAAGAAGAAAGTAACTGGTATGACCAGGATTATCAATTTCTGTCGCCAAAGGCGCGGGAGACCTATAAAAAAATGCGATTGGTCGACGTAGGGTCCTATATGGCCCCTACGATTCTCGACAAAGAAAAAGTACTTTCCTTATCGCGTTATGTAATTTACATGACGGTGACAGACGATTATGTGGAAATTTTACCGGTAAAGGAGATCGCGGCTTTCAGGGACCGGATCTTTGAGGTTATGATGGGCGATGATCCCAAGCCGGAAGAAAAAGGGATTCTTCGTCAAATGCAAACCGGCAGAAAAGAATGGATCAGGTTCGGGATGCCCGACTTCTGGATCGAACGGATGGCCAGAAACTACAGAGATCGCTTTATAACGGATGGGATCATGGAAGAGTCGCCATATAAGATCAGTAAAGAGCTCCCCCCGATCCCTCTCTTTCATTTGATCCGTGCCAATTCTATCGGCATGATCCCGTTTATAGAACAGGTCAGTCTCTTAACCGGTTTTGCCTTACCTGATAACATTTATAACCATACTGTTGTTCAGCGCCTGGTATTGCTACAGGCTATTATAACTGCGCTTCAGAACGATTTTGCAACCATCGGAAAAGAGCTGTCGATAGAAACCGAGACTTTCAACATCATTATACTATTACAGCATCACAACAACATATCTTTTGAAGAAGCCTGTAAGGAGGGAATGAAGATGCATGACGAGTTTGTAGAGGAATTTGTAACCCTAATAGACAATCTGCCGGATTTCGGTCCGTACCAAAAAGAGGTCGAAGCGTATTTTTATTACGTAAAACTAATGGTCAGCGGTTTAAATGCCTGGTATTATAAAAGCGGAACCCTGCGATATGAACCCGGCGGATATCCGTCACCGCCAAATGGCAAAGGCGAAACGATCCCACGGGTAAAAATCAAACATTATTAACCCGCGTTGTCCCTGAACTTTGCACAGTCCCATGCTTCGGTCTGTGATGTTTCCCTGAAATTATGTCCGTTATATGGTGCCGTACTTTTCCGTTCATCCTGCCGGGGATGGTTGGCAAAATTGTAAATAGTTCCGTTAAGGAGGCTGTACCTGCAGTTTATGGAAATCCGTAAGGTATTTCCGGAATATAGGTTTAATTTTATGTGGAAAGGAACACCGCTTATGGTTTCCAGATCATTGATCCTTACTGCTCGTTATCCGGCATTTTTTCGTTTTGCCGGGAGCTGTTGTCCCAGTCTTTTAACCTGTCTCAATACCTCTTATTATGAACGTCAAGGAAATTCTTCAAACCGGATTCCGTTATCCCTTTCCCTGTTTTAAAAACCCATATGCGGACGCCCTGCAATACATTACGGATACAGAATGGATAGACGGCACTTATCTTTATCTTTACGAGGACCGTGAAACCGTACGAAAAAAATATAAAAAGACCCGTACGGCCCATATTGCCTCGCACTGGTTTCCCACTGCGAGCCACGAACGCTTCCGGCCCGTTTGCCTGCTCATGCTCTGGACGCTGTATAACGACGATATGTACGAGGAGATCACCCCTGCGGAATTGCCGGATATCCGCGACCGTTCCCTCGCCGTGCTCCGCGGAGAAACGGAAGGCGCAACCGCCGCAATTCCCCTCGGACCATTACTGGCGTCTCTCCGGGAAGAACTTTTGCGGTATATTTCCCCGGCTTCTTACGGTCGTTTCGTCGCCATGATAGAACGCTATTTTAATGGCCTGGAAAAAGAACTGACATACAAGGCAGAGCACAGGTATCCGGGGATTGACGAATGCCTGGCCATACGCGAAGATTCCCTTTGCCTGTACCCCTTTTTACAGCTTACCGAGATCGATACCGGGATTGCCCTTCCCGATGAAATTCACGAACATCCTTCGCTGAAACGCTTACAGGCCCTGGCCAGCCGGATGATGCTCTTGTACAATGATGTGCAGTCCCTGATTAAAGATCAGCTTACCGGGGGTGTCTATTATAACCTGGTAAAGGTCATAGAATATCAAAAAGGAGTCTCCTTTGAGGCGGCCTGTGCCGAAGACATCCGTATGCATAACGAAGACCTGAAGGAATTTTTAATGCTGCAGCGCAACCTGCCCGATTTCGGGGAGTGGCATAGTGCTGTGGTTAACTGGGTACACTATATGAGCATTACCCTGAGCGGGTGGAAGGCCGTGTCTTTCAATATGGCCCGTTACAATACGGCAACGGGATTTCCCTCGGTGGAAACTATTAAGCAGGGGGCGCCAACCTGACCGGTTTATGATCCGTTTGTGGTAAAAAGATTTCAGGAGATGAATTAATCACCAACATAAAGTTGTGCGCAATGTTCTCAAGGAAGTAAAAGCTCAATTCAAATCAGAAAGCAGAAGATTTATTTTGGCATGCTATAGATCAGTTTATCATATAGGTTGTTGAAAAATTTACGAATCACCGGTGATTATAACATGTAAACAACATGAAACAACAGGTTAACATTCCAATCCCGCAATACCCATGGCTTCATGCCGTGGGCCCTTTTGCCGGTTCGTTTAACGAGGAGGAAATTCAATGGATAGATACGGATTACGCCTTTATGTCGGAGGATACCCGTAAAATGTATAAGAAGCACGCACTGGCCGAGGCCACATCCTATCTGTTCCCTGCTGTCGGAAACATGGAACTGCTGCGTCCGTTTGTACGGTTTATGCTTTGGCTAACGAAATTCGACGACTATTATGAACTCTGTCCGCGTCATGAGCTCCGGGGAATCCGGGACCATGTCATAGACGTCATGCTGGGGGCGCCTCCCGAAAAAGACGATATCGGATTAGTGCGGTAGGTGGCCCTGAGCAGGGATGAGTTCAGACCTTATGCCGACGATTACTGGTTTGAACGGTGGGCCAAAGGTTTTTACCGTTATATCACCTATGGTGTTATGGAAGAAACGCCTTATAAACATTCCGATCGGTACCCTACGGTTGATAACCTCCTGATGATCCGCGAGTATTCCATCTCCATGTATACGTTCGGAGAACCCGTGGAGCTCTCCATAGGCTATATCGTACCACGACACATTTCCGAACATCCGGTCATAGAACGGTTAAAAGCTCTGATGTGCCGTATTATCGCTATCCAGAACGATCTTGCTTCCCTCCGTAAGGAGCTGGATATCGAATCGGAAAAGCTCAATATTGTAATCGTTCTGCAACATGAGCACAACATATCATTGGAAGAAGCCTGTAAGGAAACGATGCGGATTCACGACGACTATGTAAACGAACTGGAACGCCTCCATAAGGGTCTTTCTCACTTTAGTTTTTATGATGAGAACGTAGAGAAATTCATATACCATATGAAACTGATGATTTCCGGGCTGGGAGTGTGGTCTTACAAAGGGCATTCCGTACGGTATGCCGGTTCGAAAAACTTTCCTGTTCCCGAATATGGAAAAAACTGAGCATCTGCGGAAAGGCTGTGCTGCCGGGGGATACTGATTGCCATGAAACAGATTTAGACACTTTCGGCTTAAAACAAAGACCTTCGAAGCATATTTTTCCATGTTATAAACTGGATGTGATTCTCTTCAAGTTTTAACCTGGTTTTCTCACTGGTGAAAAAATCAAAATCTAGTTGTCTCCACCCGGAGCCGAAATTCGGATGATTTATGGTGATGCCTTTCATCTCATCATTATCAAATGCCGGGTGGATTAGAATAAGGTTCAGGCCACTCGTTAGATTTTCCAAAATGTCACTGTAGTAATCATCCAGTTTATCATTTTCAAAATATCTGGATTCTCCCACATAAGTCTTATCAATAACAAAATTGGTTTTTTCAATATTCAAATCAGGATCCAACCCAACCATTTCCATCATTTGCCTGTTT
This sequence comes from Sinomicrobium pectinilyticum, assembly GCF_003725735.1. GTDB lineage: Bacteria > Bacteroidota > Bacteroidia > Flavobacteriales > Flavobacteriaceae > Sinomicrobium > Sinomicrobium pectinilyticum. Next base: position 47,071 of record NZ_RJTM01000012.1, read on the forward strand.
ATCAAAACCGGAAGGTTATACTTTTTGCCCAGATCCCTGTAAATTTTTAAGAATTCCGGATTTGCTCCCACACTATACATATGCGAATCCATGTGAGTGGGTTTTAATCCGAATTGAAGTGCTTTCTCTATTTGCGCCTGGAGTTCTTTTCGCACATCTTCAACCAAAGCATTCTTTTTAAGTTCCTCCCGGGTTTTATAGAAGTAGCCATTCCGGTCCACTAAACTCGGAACTTCGGATGCAGGTAGAACAGGTCCGAATTTATAATTTTCCCATTCACAAGTAAGTGTCAGGTGAATTCCATTGTCAATATGAGCATTGTTTCTAGCAAATAGTGCTATTTCATAAAACCACGGACACGGAACCATAATACCGTATGAATTTACAATTCCTTTTTCTAATGCCCGGATTGTAGCTGTATTCTCAGAATGGGAAAGGCCGGCATCATCTGCATGTATTATAAGTAGTTTTGTTCCTTCCGGGAATCCTAATTTATGTAATGCATTCATTTTACCTGTTATTCTTTGAATTTAAGTTATCGCACATCTTTATCCGAAAATGGGTTGTAATACATAAATATACACAATTCCTTTTTTTGTTATCAAAAGGTGTGTGGGGTAAATTTGTAAGCAATGGATGAGGTGAAGCCATATCTACTCCCGATCCGTAAGCTACGTAGCCGTAGACATTTGCAGGCCGTAGCACTTCGACGGGCGTGAGTGTTTTTCGTTGTCCCCAAAAATGGAGACTCCTGTGTCATTTATTCTTTATTTCTTTGGCTCCCAGCTATCAACTCCTGAATCAGCCGGCTAAGTTCAACCGGTTTTTCTTCCGGAATGTAATGACCACAATTATCCAAAGAAACCGATTTTAGATCTGTAGTGATGCTTTCCACCGATTTTCCAACACCATAACCCACCGCATAGCTTCCGCCAATAGCCAAAACCGGTATGTGTATGATCTTTTTAAGTTCAATATTGTATTCACTACTTTTATTAAAAGCCCTGTAATAATTAAAACCGTTTTTAAGCCTTTTTTTACCCTTGTATGCTTTATAATACATGTTCAGGTCTTTTTTGGAGATGGCCGGTTTCACAAAGGATTTCCTGTTGAAGAACCAGGACAAATAGGTTTTCTCCTTTCCTGCTATCAGTTCTTCCGGAAGCATTTCAATCTGGTTAAAATAAAACTGCCAGATTTTATCGGCATTTTCAGGCACAAAAAGAGAAGGGTTAATTAATCCGGGAATACCGGCCTCAATCAATGTTAAGGTGTTTAATTGCTCTTCATAAAGTAGTGCATATGTAGCCGCGACCCAGGCTCCTACATCATGGCCCACCAAATGGAAAGATGTTATGCCAAGTTTAGAGGTAATATTACGGACAATGGCTGCGATACTTTTTGTATCATATTTTGCAGTGGGCTCACTACATCCTGTCCCCGGTAAATCGATAGCTATTATCCGATGTGTTTCCGACAGTATGGGAATCACTTTTCTCCAGGCATAAGAAGTTTGGGGCCAGCCGTGCAAAAGGATTATGACCTCGCCCTGCCCTTGTTCATAGTAGCATACATTGCGGCCTTGGATGGCAACATATTTTTTTGAAGGCATTGAAGATTGCCCTGTTGCCAATGAGGACGTTATTGCAATTAGAATAAAGAATGTTTCTTTGAGTTTCATAATAACTGTTTTAGAACTCAAAGGTCAACAACTATTCTATTTTATTTCTTGATGTATGTTAAGGATTTTATCCTACTCAGTGATTCGGGTTTTATGCCAAGATAGGAGGCAATATGGTACTGAGGGACCAATTGTTCTATTTTAGGATAGGTGTTAAGTAACAAATCGAACCTGTCTTTTGCGGAATCCGTTAAAAGAGAAGTTTGCCGTTTACACTTCCTTAAAAAGTAATCATCACTGATATATTTTGCCAGTTTATACCAATCGTCAGATGCTTTTAGGAGTTCTTCATATTTCTCTTTTTTAAGGATAAATAATTCCGTTTGCTCCAGGGCCTGCAAATAGCCTATTGCGGGTTTTTGAGTTAAAAAACTTGAATAGGCGCTGGCGAAACTCCCCGGTAAATGAAAGTCAATATTGAACTCCGCTCCGCCTTTATCAATATAATATCTTAAGATGCCCGAGTTTACAAAACCTATAAAATCGCAAACCCTTCCGGGGGCAATAAGGCAATCGTTTTTATCAATCCATATCTGTGTCATGAAAGAATACAGCTGTTCAAAATGATTGTCAGTTAACCCTGTTTTTTTAATGATAAGCTGCTTTAATTGTTCCATATTTTTGATATTGCAGTAATAAAGATTCAACATTGCCTACACAGCTTTTTGTTGTATCCATACAACGCTTAGTTGTTAACCACAGTTATTTCTTTCTCCTTGTAATAATCAAGCCAGGATTTTATCCTTCCGACAAACATTTTGAGGTAGTTTTCAGTCAGGAATATGTTTGACCAATCAAATCTCCGGGCCTGTACACCAAGATAAAAAATAAAAACAGAAGCTCCGGCTTTAGGTATTAACCTGAGTTCATTGTCTGATAACGCTCTGACATTCCGGTATCCGTTTAGAAAACTTTGGATTTTTGCTTCATACTGTTTTTTGTCAGATTCTATGAAAAATAATTGTTTACAGAAATAGGCAATATCTAAAACCTGCCATCCGTTTCCGCAAAAATCAAAGTCAAAAATTGTAATTTCCTTTTCATTTGCTATAGCCATATTATCATACCAGATATCCATATGTACAACTCCCCTATGAATATCGTCAAAATCCGAATCCCGGAAAGACTCCCCGAACTCTTTAATGAACTCCATTTCTGTTAATTTCCCGGGGAAGTATTGTTTTAAATGCTCATAAGGCAATGCTATAAGCGACTGTTTGTTATAAGAAATCCGGTCAATAGCTTTATTTAGAGTAACGTTATGGATTTTTGCCATTAGCGAACCAATATAGAAACAGGTCTCTTTGTCAATAAATCTGATTTTGCCACCCTGTGCAAATGAAAAAAGCACTACATACCTGGTGCCTTCAGGGGCATTTATTTCTTGAATGAACTCCCCGTTTTTATCCTGAATTGGAAAAGAGACCGTTATTTCATTTCCTTTCAGAAGATTGAGCAGTTTTATCTCTTCGGTAATTTCATCTTCAGACCTCCAATTGTGACTATAAACCCTTATGACATGTTTTGTTTCGCCTGATGAAATGAAATAAGTGTGATTCATTCCTGTCCTGAATAATTCACAAGTAAAATTTTCGTTCAACTGATACTGGTCTTTTATAAACGCTCCTAATTCTTTTGCGGAAAGTGTAGACCTGGTAACCGGAAATCTGTAATTTTTCACCTACTGGATTTGAGTGTTTTGTTTATAAAGTTTGTTTTACCTAAACATACGCCCTTCGGGATTGTGGAATTTATGATTTCTGTTCATGGGTTAAAGCTACTAAATTTTGTGGTACGGTCGCGGAGCCGGCGAGAGGGGAGAAAAGAACGTAATACAATCGCGTACCGGCGAGGAAACTCCTTTTAACCGCTAAATTAACCTACTTCAACCTTACCCTCAGCACATACAAATCATTGGTAATATAGGCATATTCAAAAGTAAGCCAATTTCCTAATAAATAAACGACAGACTCAGGTGGTTTTCGTAGGGATGACTTGAGTTTTTGTTTTTTTAAGCCCTTCAGACTCAGAGAGGAGTGTGACGTATAAGCCTGTTGCGGATGCGCCGTGGGCTGCGTAACCGGAGGCATTCAGAGCGGGGGACTGAATATCCCGAACTCTGTTTGGGATGTGCCGAAACCCCGGCTCAAACCCTACCTCTCTTTTCGCCTGATGCTCCTTTATTAGCCTTATTGATCGGCAATTGCTTTGACATAAAATATGATATCACAATTAAAATTAAGGCAACAACCGCAAACCATTGTCCGTTATCGCCAATCATAAGGTGAGCAAAAGCAGCCAGAATACAGTTATAAAAAAAACCTGCGTAGGCCAGGCCATAAAGCAGGTTGTGCATTCTGCTCCAGATCACAACAAGTCCGAGAATTTTAATTGCTGCCAAAGGGTAAATAATATATGTAGGATAGCCCATTTTAATAAAACCTTCCCGGATAAAATCGTGGTTAAACAAATAATTCCCTACGGAGAATACTATAATCAAGGTAAACAATAGGGTAGCTATATAATACGACCATTTCAAAAGGCCCGATCTGTTCTTTTTTTGCATTGTTCCTGTTTTTTGGTTTTACTGATCTGATAATTAAAAAAGGATAAATATGTTTTTAGGGTACATAAGTCACTAGTGCTAATGCAATATTAAGTATATTTGATTACTAATAATTAGTACTATACTTTCAGTAAGCACTATACAAAAGGTAAGTAATGAGCAAAAGAGGGGATAACAACAAATGTGATAACAAAGATCTACTGGCTGTCCGGGATGCATTGGAAGTGTTGAACGGAAAATGGAAATTACAGATTTTGATTGCCGTTTTAAATGGAACAAAAAGATTTAAGGAAATAGCCAAAGAGGTAGATGGTATCAGTGACAGAATGTTGTCAAAAGAACTTAAAGAGCTCGAAATGAACGAACTCGTAAAACGTAAAGTTATTGACGCATTTCCTCCCATTGTGGAGTACAGTGCTACGCCGCATACAAAATCTCTTCATCCGGTAGTCGATGCACTCAAGACATGGGGATATCTTCACCGCAAAAAGATTATAGGAGGGGTAAAGACTGAGACCGGGAATGCCGGGTAACCATTGTAAAAGCCTGTAATTATGGTAAAGCAGGTCTTGAAAAATAAATAAACATCAGTAAAAAAATGAAAGCGGAGAAAATAGTACGGACCATATTAATCTGGCTTCCCTCGATCGTGATATCCGTGTTTTATATCGCTAATGCCACAGAAAAAATATTTCAACCCGATAAGCTGGATAAAGTCGTGGCAAATGATATGACCGTAACCATTGTGGGTATTGGCCTGCTGATAGCAGTGGCCCTGTTCCTGGTAAACAAAACGCTGATTTGGGGCACAATGCTTTTGGCTTTCTATATGACGCTGATTGTTTTTGTCCATATGTATAAAGGGGAACCATTTGAAATTGCAATACTTATGGTGATGTCTACCGTTTTTGCGGCATATCTTAGAAAACCGGGGGTGTTTCACCAGAAACAAAAGATATAAAAGATGAGGATGAAATGTTTAATATTTTAAAATCCCCGGCCGTTTCTGTACACCCCCGGCAGGGCAGGGTGAGGACCTAATTCCTGTTTTTGTATGTTAATGATCCGGGTAAGCATTATATATTTAAATGCTAGCATAGCTAAATTAAAGCTTGAAGAGTGGCGAAATGGTACTGCTTTATTTCTTTAACTCACTGAAATTTGGAATGTCAAAAAATCAGTGCTTTTTATATTTTTTACGATCTTTGGAGAGTTCAGAAATATCTTCAATCCTTTGCACGACTTCTTTGTCCTTGACCAGTAGAGAGATCCAAGACGTCACTTTCTAAAAATTGTAGCTTAAAATCCTTCATAAGAACTGTGTTTATAAAATTAAACAAAAATTTAGGCGGGTTTTAAAACCCGCCTAAATCACTACTTACACAGTTTTTTTGGATACTACCTGGTTGAGTGAAAATCTAATCTGAATTATCAATTTCATCATCTAACAGTTTTTACAATATCTACGGAATATCCATCCACTAAACTGAATTACTTATTCCTGTCCGGTTCGGGTGAAATATTTTCTTGTTCCATAGAAAATATGACACTTGTAATTTTCCATTCATTATTTATTTTGACAAGCCCCCAGGATTCCTTTCCCCATAACCCTTTTTTACCCCCGGCCCAGAAGCTAAAATCAAATGTAACCGAAGCGATGCTGCCATCCGTATCGATATTAACGTTATAAAATTTTTCTTCTTTTATCGATCCCTTGGTTGTACTTCTAAACCAGGTTTTATAATCAGCTGTTTTGTAGTCCAATGCCTCATTGTCTTTTTCCAGCCTTTTTTGTTGAGTTTTTTCTTTATAAACGCCAACCCAGGTCACGTTACCTTCATAAAATAAATTGTATAGACTGGTACTGTCTTTTGTTTTTAGACTATTCATAAATGTATTCAGTACTTCATTCAATGCTGTTTTGTCTTTTTCCAGTTCGGGCTGGTTTTGAGCGTATAAGGCATTAAAACATCCAAAATAGATACTAAGGATCAATATTATTTTTTTCATATACTGTACATTTATTTTAATCATGCGTTTATTTGTTCCGTTATTTAATTATTCAGTAATTTCCCCTTCATTAGGCAAAAATATGGAGATGTCTCGTTTGGTATGATTACGTATAGCTTCACGTATTGCAATTTTTAGTACTATCTCATAATCGGTATTGGTAATGTCTGCAGTATTCAGAATATCTTTCAAGGTTAATTTCCTTGGATCGTGATAACGATTGATTAAAGTATTGTATCCTAACCCAAGCGCACTTCGAATACCTGTAGTATATTCTCCGGGAATCTCCTTCATATACTTTATATCATTGGTCGCCAATCTGGATTTTAAGGTTCTTAATGCTTTTTCCAAAGTCTTTGCATTAAGATTCGAATCTTCTTTTGCAGTATTATCGTCTGGTTTTTTCTTTTCCGATTTCATGACAGATTTTCATTTGTTTATTAAAGATGGTGTTATCTGTCTGTAAATCAATAAATAATTACTGCATCAGTTATATGTATAATCGAAATAGCAATATATGATTTTTTTATGTATGGAGAATGATTAATATAGTGAACTCATTTAAAAATATGTTTTGTATAAATATTATTTTAATTTTTGTATTGCAAATAATTTAGATGCATAATAGAAGGTATTAACAAAAGTCTCGACTGCGAATTCCGACAATTTGCTTAACGACGGGACGGTAGGTTAGTGCCCGAGGTGATATTTTATGGGCATTCGTACCGCTATGGCTCCAAGGGCTCTATCGTATTCTGTTCCATTGGCCATAGGAAACCCGCCGAACGGTTGTGCCCGGTTAAGTTCAGGAATCCCATTCAAGATAGTTGTTTCATGTTTTCCGCGATCTGTAATGTCGGAAAATTTGGTCATTGATCATATAAAGTCGCTTATGGGTAATGCAAAATGAAGCAAAAATTACCCTTATACCCGTGTATTTGAGGGCAACGCCATTCCGGGGGGGACGGTATCTACCAAAGGTATGTCATCTAGAACATAGACCAACGGTGGTAGCTGTTTCACGTTTCGATCACCCGAGCCGGCAGGTACCCTCAATAACCCGGAAAGTTTCGCACCCCGTTATGAGCATTGTATTTTATCCTCCCTGGAACAGCCCCTACGCATAAGTATTAACCATTTAAAACTGTATTATGGATATATTAAACACCCGTATACTGGTCCTGCAACAGCGCTGGGAGGCAGAAGCAGCCCGGTTTCAGGAATGACAGGAAAGCAACCGCAGACTTATGAAGGAGATTGCAAACGACATGTAAAAACTCCGTTCGGATGCCAAACAGGAAAAACACAACCTGCGGGACAGCACCCATACCCGGGAAGTCCGGCAGTACGAAGCCAGGGCCGTACAACGTACCGGTGCTACCAGCCCACGCTGGTGGTTGGTCGCCATAGGGGTCATGGTTCTTATTGTACTTGCCCGGGTCGGGTCATCCGGAAGCATTTCGGGTGGCGGAAACTACTGGGGTTTTTATTCCCCGGCAAGCCCGGATAGGGCCATTTAAGGGATTGCATTAACACCGGACCGGTTTGGGTTAGCGGCTAAAGCAACCCGGTTAGCGGCGGACTTGATCAAGTTCGCCGCTTTTGT
>NZ_RJTM01000013.1 GCF_003725735.1 Sinomicrobium pectinilyticum
TGGTTTACCGTCAAAGCAGTTGGTTATGACATCAGAAGCAACCCCAACCCGGTTAGCGGTTAACGTAACCCGGTTTACCGTCAAAGTAGTTGGGTATGACATCGGAAGCAAACCCGTTAGCGGTCAATGTAACCCGGTTTACGGTCAAAGTAGTTGGTTATGACATCAAAAGCAACCTGTTTAGCGGTTAAAGGGAATGGGTTAGCCGCTCAACCAACTACTTCCGGCGTCAAAGGGATTGCTTTAATGGCCATTTTCCGGGCTTTAAAGCGGGAGTAATGGGTTGGGTATTGTTTTGATCTTATCACCGATATGTATATATGCTACGGGCTGTGCCTTTCTTTGCTTTCTGTCGGAAAAATGCTTGCCCGGCGTATAATTCCCCTATAAGAAAAACCCGGGTTAATCGTGAATTACATAATTAACTTTATCAACCCCGGTATTTCCGCTTTCGGGATTATAAGCGTAAACGGTCAATTCGTAATTTCCGGCCGACTCCACAGGGATATTCCCCTCAAACAGGTTTGTCTCGGTTAGTGACATATCGATGTTTTTGATATGTTTTCCGTCCTTTTTAAGGATCCCCTTGACTTCCATGTCTTCGGAATCCCATGTACCGCCTTTGTTTATAACACATCCGCACATCATGACAATATTGGCTTTGACCCGGATAGGGGTATCTTTTACCGTACTCAGGGAAATATACTGGTGGGTACGGGGTTTTAAAATATCGATGATAAACCCGGGAATTTCCAGGATAATGCCCTCCCCCAGGATATGCTTGCCCGGAATGAGCCATAATTCGGTAGTTGCCTTCACCTGTGCCTGTTTATTGTTGAAAGGAGATAGCACTTCTATATTGACAAATGTCGGCTCATCGATATTAATCGTAGCCAGGAACCTGGCCGTCTGTTCATCTGCAATTGAACTCTCTCTTTGTTTGGGAGTGTTCATTATAAGGTCGGTATTTCCCGTGCTGCCACTGGTTTTCCCTTCGGCCAGAATACGGTTATTGGTTTTGTCCCTGATGATAACATGGGCACCCCCCAGGGAGCTGCCTATAAATTTGGCGTCTTTTGCTTTTGCTCTTACGATTATTCTGGTCTCGGTAGCGGAGGCCGTTATACCGGAAAGCAGTATAAGGGCAAGAAGAATGGATTTTTTCATAATGTTTGATTATCAGGTTAAAGGTTCGAGTCCTGCTTCCGATGGCCCCGATAGCTCTATCGGAATCAGGATTATTGAAGTTACTTTAGGTTCTGTAAATTTTTTGCCACGAATACACGAATCTCTATAGGAACTCGTCTTGAGTTGTTTCATTTAGGCGAAAAGCCACTATTTTGCAGCAAATTATAATAACTCAAGACGAGTTCTATAACCCATAGTAATGTGAAAAAATGATTCGTGAATCTCCCGGTTTAGGGTCGGGACAAGCTGTGGCAAACAGATCTTCAGTTTCTATCCAGTCTGTACATGAGCAGAAATAGCGTATAGAAACCTTTGGTAATGCTTTTCCGTAAGACCTTAAAAGCCTTACCGATCTGGTTCTCTACGGTATTGATGGAAATGCCCAGGTATTCCGCAATTTCAATATTGGTAAGGCCGCTCTTTTTGCTTAACATAAATATTTCCTTACACTTCGGAGGGAGCTGTTCTATAGTGTCGAAGACCTGTTTTATAAGCTTCTCGTTTCTCTCCGTATCTTCAGATTCTACAATGGTATTAAGATTACATCATCATCACCCCGAATATGGAACTGCTGGGACCACCCCAGCAATATACGGATACGGAAACCTATTACAACTGGCTGAAAAAAGGAACAACAGCCGTAAAATAAATTTTAACATAAAATGACGGGACATTTGGGGGTGGTAGGGGTATTACTATAATAGAGTATCACTTAAATAACCAGGTCCTTTTTAATAATGATCGTTTAGTGTATGGCAAAATTTGTTTTGGATAGCGTTGATAAGGGATTGAATGAGATTGATGGGAGATTGAGTAAAGATCGATTCTTAATTATAGGTTCAATCTTCCGGCGTAGTCAGGTCAATCTCCTATCAATCTTTAGACTGTCCGGGGTAAACTGATTTTCCGGCAAAATCAGGGAAAAACAAATTTTGTCATATACCAAGTAATAATCGGTAAAATTTTTCCACCCATTCAGGTTATTTTGGAGTCATAAGTATGTACAGATCGATTAAAAATTAAAAATAAACAGATGAAACCGATATGATTATTTTGATCATCAAAGGTTCCGTTCCTGTGCTGAGTTTATCGAAGTATGACCATTGAAAAACAATAAAATAAACACATGAAAATGAAAATATTAAAAACCCTGAGCCTGTTTTTGTTATCGGGTATTTGTTTGAATACGAATGCCCAGACCAAGGAAGAAGTTCCGTTTGATCCATCCATACGGCACGGGATTCTGCCCAACGGGATGACCTATTACATCAAACACAACGAAGAACCCAAAGAAAGGGCTTCCTTCTACTTTGCCCAGAATGTGGGATCTGTCCTCGAAAAAGAATCGCAACGGGGACTGGCCCATTTCCTGGAACATATGGCCTTTAACGGTTTGGAGCATTTTCCTCAGAAGAAGATGCTGGAATACCTGGAAAAGAACGGGATAAAGTTCGGGAGTGAGATCAATGCCTTCACCTCCTTTGATGAAACGGTCTACAACATCAGCAAGGTGCCGGTGACCAACGAAAAGCTGCTGGATTCCACCCTGCTGGTGCTGCACGACTGGTCCGGTTTCCTTTCCCTGACGGAGCAGGAGATCGATGCCGAAAGAGGGGTGATCAACGAAGAGTGGCGAACGCGCAACACCCCCGGTTTCCGGGTCTCGGAAAAGGTATGGACCGAAGGGGTAATGCAGGGCTCGGTCTATGCCAACCGTATGCCTATCGGGCTTATGGATGTGGTCAACAATTTTAAATACGACGAACTTCGGGACTATTACAAACGCTGGTATCGTCCCGACCAGCAGGCGGTTATTGTGGTCGGGGATGTCGATGTGGATAGGATGGAATCGAAGATCAAAAAGGTCTTTTCGTCTATCCCCCTTAAAAAGGACCTGCCGGAGCGAAAAACCTTTGATGTTTCTTTAGATGGAGATATCAACTTTATAGCATCGCTGGATAAGGAGATCGGAAGTACAAGTATCGAATTCATCGTAAGGAATAAGGCCAAAAAACTAAAGGGATATGATTACCTGGACCATGAGATACTGAAAAATGTGGTCTCGTATATCCTGAACAACAGGTACAAGGAACAGACCGTAAAGAAAGACTGCCCGGCATTATCGGTCAGTTATTCCTGTTCGAATTTTATCAGGCCGCTGGATATTCTGGGCCTGTATATTGAGCCCAAGACCGACAGGGAACTGGAGAGTTTCGAATTTGCCCTGACTGAACTCCTGCGGTTTGTAAGGCACGGGGCTACGGAGGGTGAATTGCAAAGGGCAAAACTGTCCATCAAAAACAGTAGCCTTTCTTTTTTAAAAAATAAGGATAAGATAGATAGTGATACCTATGCCCATAATATTTACCAGCATTTCTTTACCCGGAACCCTTTACCGGACGTCACCCGGGAGGTGAACTATACGATAGATCACCTGGAAACGATTACCAATGCGGATATCCTGGCCTATATGCGTACAGTATACAAGGAAGAGGATATCGTGATAGCCCTCAAAGGTTCCTCCGAACATACACACCCGGCCGGAGACGAATTCATAAAGCATTTTGAGAAGGTCAATGCACAGGAGTTGAGTCCGTATACGGATACCACGGACGACCAGCCTTTGATCGCCGCCGATCTTAAGGAACAGCCGGTAGTAAAGACCATGGAGATTACCGGGCTGGATGCCCGCCAGTATAAACTGGGCAACGGGGCTAAAATCATTATTTACCCGACTCCGTATGATAAGGACAGGATCTATCTGCAGGCTTATAGCCCGGGAGGAAGCTCCCTGCTGGACAAGGACCTTTTACCTTCCGCGGATGTGGCTGTCTATGTAGCCTCTCAGTCCGGGTTGGGAAGCTTCGATAAAATAGCCTTGGAAAAAAAGCTGGCCGGTACGGACACCGCTTTGGAACTTTCCATAGACGAGTTGTCAGAATCCCTGTCCGGGAACAGCACCAAATCCGATATCGAAGTATTGTTCCGGAAAATATACCTCAGTTTCGAAGCCCCGCGGTTTGACCGGGAAGCCTATGACGTTGCGATGGAAAGTTTTACCAAAAACCTGGAGCAGAAACAAAAGTATAAAAAGAGTATTTTACAGGATTCCATGTCCCTGGCCCTGACCGCACATCACGCGAGAACACTGGTATTCAATCGGGAATTCCTGGACCGGATAGCTTTTGAAAAATTAGAGGAGATCTATACCGACCGGTTTCGGGGGATTGATGATTTTACCTTTGTCTTTGTAGGGGATATCGATGAAGCGCAATTGTTAAAACTGGCCCAAAAGTATATCGGGAATATAAAACCGGACAAGCGCAAAGAGCAATATGTGGATCACAATTACGCACCTGTTAAAGGTAAGACCGCATTCAGGATTGTGGAAGCCATGGAAACGCCGCAGGCCACGGTCAATATGGTTTTCAAAGGAAAAATGGCTTACAGTTTTGAGAATCGTTTAAAGGTAGGTATTGCCGGGCAATTACTGGAAAAGGCTTGTCATGAGGTCATCCGGGAAGAAGAAGGAGGAAGCTATGGCGTCGGCGCCCGGGCCGTGTTAAACGATATCCCCAAAGCCCAATACACCATATCAGTAGGTTTTGACTGTAACCCGGATATGGTGGACCGGTTGGTGAAGGTGGTATATGACCAGGTGGATAAACTTTCGGAAACCATGGATGCCGAGGACCTCAGGGAGGTCAAGGAATCGATGATCAAGGCGCGTAAAGAAGCTGTTAACAATAATAGTTACTGGATGAATGTACTGACGTCCCATGTTTTTTACGGCAGGGATATCCATACCCTGGAGGACTATATCCATGCTATTAATGGCATAACCCCGGCAGCTATTAAAAAAACAGCAGGTCTGATGCGTAAAAATGCCGATGTTGTTGAGGGCGTATTGGTCCCGCAGAAGTAAAACCGCGGATTATTCGCTGTATTTCCGGGAATAGGAGCGACCAGCTCAGGAAGAAAGTAATATTGTAAATCAGCGTTGAATTTATGAAAACGGATTACCAGGCCATGGAGACCGACTGTCATTTTAAAAGTTTTAAAACACAGGTTATCGGCGGCCATCAGTGCAGTTTTGAGTCCCCCTACGGCCGTCAAAAGGTATTATATGCGGACTGGATCGCCACGGGAAGGTTATACGGGCCGATAGAAAAGAAGATTGTAGAAGAAGTGGCACCATTCTTTGCCAACACCCATTCCTTTTCGAGTGAAACCGGGAAAATCACAACCCATATCTATAAAGAAGCGCGTAGAATAATTAAAGAGCATGTTCATGCTCATGAAGATGATATCCTGGTGACTACAGGTTCGGGAATGACCGGGGCGCTGTCCTGCCTGCAACGGATCATGGGCCTCCGGAAATACCAGTACTGGGGTTCCGAGGAAAAGCCGGTGGTGTTTATAAGCCATATGGAACATCACTCCAACCAGGTATCGTGGCTGGAAACCCATGCTGATGTTGTTATTGTCCCACCGGATAAAAACTTAAAGCCGGATGCAGGACATTTGGAAAGCCTGCTGGAGAAATACAAAGACCGCAAGCTGAAAATAGGCTCCTTTACGGCATGCTCCAATGTCACCGGGGAGATCGTGGATTACAAAACGCTGGCTAAAACAATGCATGCCCATGGCGGACTGTGTTTTATCGATTTTGCCGCCTCGGCCCCTTATGTACACATGGACATGCACCCGGAAAACAAAAAAGAACAACTGGATGCGATCTTCTTTTCCCCGCATAAGTTCCTGGGTGGCCCGGGAGCCTGTGGGGTGCTTATTTTCAATAAAAAACTGTACGGGAATGAGGCACCCGATCACCCCGGAGGCGGAAATGTCAAATGGACCGATCCCTGGGGCGGCTATGCGTATTTCGAGGCTATAGAAGTAAAAGAAGACGGGGGAACCCCCGGGATTTTACAGACCATAAAAGCCGCATTGGCCATCAGGCTCAAGGAAAAGATGAACCCCGACCTGATGGCGGTAAAGGAAGAACATCTGATAAAGCTGTTTTATGAAGAATTAAAGGATGTAGCAGAAATAAACTACCTGGGAGATTGCCAGGCTCAACGTATCGGGTGTATTGCCTTCAACATTGAGGGGATGCATTACAACCTGGTGGTACGGTTGCTGAACGACCGTTTCGGTATCCAGGTGAGGGGAGGCTGGTCCTGTGCCAGTACCTATGCCCATTACCTGTTTGGCCTTGATAAACCATCTTCGTCGGTAGTGATGAAAGAGATAGACGAAAAGAACCTGGAGCACAAACCGGGTTGGGTACGAGTTTCCCTGCACCCCACTATGGATGCCGGAGAAGTGAAATATATCGCCGGGGCTCTCCGGGAGATCATCCGGAACAGGGAAGACTGGCCAAAAGATTACAGGTATAACCCGGCAACGAATGAGTTTGAACTTTTAAATGATGTATCCTATCCCAACATACGGTTAGCGGAGGTCTTTGATATTTCATAAAAAACGAATAGAAAAATAACACAACCATAGCTCCCGGAGGGGAGGACATACGAAGCAATCAAAAAAAATATGACAAACGAACGCATTACGTGTCTTATCATAGGATCAGGACCCGCGGGATATACGGCGGCGATCTATGCCGCCAGGGCGAATATGAACCCTGTTCTATACCAGGGGACCCAACCTGGAGGACAGTTAACAACCACCAACGATGTGGAGAACTTTCCCGGGTTCCCGGGGGGTATCACCGGCCCGGAACTGATGGTTCAGTTACAACAACAGGCCGAACGTTTCGGGACGGATATCAGGAACGGGTGGGTGACGCGGGTAGATTTTACCGGTCCGCTACACAAAGTGTGGATTGAAGAAGAAACAGAACTTCACTGCGATACGGTGATCATCGCTACCGGGGCCTCGGCAAAATACCTGGGCTTGCCTTCCGAGCAAAAATACCTTGAATCGGGAGGCGGAGTTTCGGCTTGTGCCGTATGCGACGGTTTTTTCTACAGGAACCAGGAAGTTGTTATCGTTGGGGCCGGGGACTCGGCCTGTGAAGAAGCCCATTACCTGTCAAAACTCTGTAAAAAAGTGACCATGCTGGTCAGGCGAAATGAATTCCGGGCTTCCATCATTATGGAGGCCAGGGTCCGGAATACAAAGAACATTGAGATTTTATTCAATACGGAAACGGAAGAGGTTCTGGGTGATGGCCAGTTGGTAACGGGAGTCCGTGTTAAAAACAATGATACAGGGGAGACCAGGGAAATACCGGCAACCGGTTTTTTCGTGGCGATAGGACATAAACCCAATACAGATATTTTTAAAGGGCATATCCGCCTGAATGAAACAGGATACATCATTAATACTCCGGGCACGGCACAGACCGGTGTGGAAGGTGTTTTTGTATGCGGGGATGCGGCAGACCATGTGTACCGGCAGGCTATTACGGCGGCCGGGACCGGGTGTATGGCCGCCCTTGAGGCCGAGAGATATTTGTCTTCCGTGGAGGTTCATGCCATGGGGTAAGGATATAAAACCAATTTGCTAAAATAATGTTCAGTTTTTGTTAGTATTAGGGTAAAACTGATGTTGTCAGAAGAAACTATATTCAACTTTTGTTCTCATGTCACTTTATCAAAGGTTGGTTATTTGAATTAGCTACGGTTTCTTTTGAAATAAACCCGGGGTGAGGTGAATTCACTCCGGGTTTTGATTTTTTGACCAAAATCAATGTTAAAGTTTTTTCAATGGCCTCTTTTCTAGCTTTAGCACCCGTTGGTAAGATCGGCCTGAAGTTTTTAAACCGTGATCATGGTATCCCGTAAGCCCGGGCATGATCTTATCCATTATTCACGTTAAATTAAACAAACCTTAATTCGGGAATCATATATGGCAACGGTAAAAAATGTAATTTCATAACAGAACTTAAAATCCTCTTTATCATGAAACTTTTATTTGCTTTGCCATTTCTTTTTTATGTAGGCTTAACTTCTTTAAATAAAGAAGAAACAGAAGAGACCTTTACCGTATTTGTAGAAGTGACACATTACCAACCTGATGGTTATGCGGCTAAAAACCTTTCTACCAACGAATGGATCTATACCGAACGGGGACAAAATTTTTTTGAAAATTTACCCGAAGGCACGTATAGGTTTACAGCTTATGAAGGCTATTTTTGCGGGGCCTCAAGTAAAACGGTTACCATTTCCGATGATATAGCGGTTAACGGTGAAATAACGGTAGAATTATCAGGTTGGTGTGAATAAACGTTCGGTAATGTGAGAAAGAGCTATGTAGCTTTTATCAGATAATTACCCGTTGTCATTTACCGGTCTCAAAAAAGTTTAAAACCGGAGCTGTCTAAAAAGTCCCGGACTTCTGTTAAAACCACAAAGCGCACAAACCTGCCGGCAAAGGCAGGGTAGGCACAAAGAAACCAAAGCGTTGAATATAGCGTAATCAAACGCTTATTCCTTTGTAAACTTTGTATATTCTTTGCCGATTTTGTGATTAAAAATCTTTTTAGACACCTTCCATCCTTTCGGGTTCTAAAGGTTATTTACGTTATGAATTCACGAATGAATATGGGTTTGTACGTATAAAAATATCGGTGAATTCGTGGCCAAACAGATTTTCAGCCTGCCACAAACCAATGGACTTTAGGTCCGTAGTAGTTTGATTGAAGAACAGTCTGAACTCAATATGCCGGGAACGGCGTATTGAGGTTTTATTTCATGCCCGCCTATTTCCGTGAATCCGGTTTAAAAATGCTTTTTATCTTTATAGCCTATTAAAAAGCAGGAAGACGGGCCATGGCTTCCTGCAAAATGTCTCAGATCGGATATGAAAGAATCTATAGGGATCAAACAGATTGCAAAACTGGCGGAAGTATCTATCGGTACTGTGGACAGGGTGCTCCATAACCGGGGAGGGGTGTCCAAGATCACGGAACAAAGGATACTGGATGTGGTTAAGAAAACCGGGTATAAAAAAAATACGGTAGCCAGCCGTCTTCGGCTCGGCACTCATAAAAAAGTAAAAATAGCCGTGCTGATTCCCGAAGCCACGGATAATTGGGGGTATTGGGAACTCCCTAAGAAGGGAATGGACAAAGCAGCAGAAGAATTGAAGGACCACGGTATCGAGATTACCTATTTTTACTTTTCCGACCCGCTTGTTTTTATGTCCATGAGCCGGAAAATGCTCAGCACGCATTTTGACGGTATAGTCACGGTCCCCTTTTTCACTCCTGAAAGTGACCGGTTATTCAGGAAAGCGAGGGAAAAGAAGGTGCCTGTGGTATTTCTCGATACCCGGATAACCCTCGGTCACCCGGGTTACTTTATCTGCCAGGACGCACACCAGGCAGGATTGGTCGCGGGCAGGCTGCTGCACGGGCTGGTAGGAGAAGGGGTCTACATCGTATTGAACATAGTCAATGCCAAAGGGCTGCATGAAAACAACAGGCAGAGGGAAAACGGATTCCGGGAATTTTTAAACGCCGTTAACAGGAAAGGGAAAATAGAGGTATATACCATAAACTACCCCTTAAACCAACCCCTGGAAGCCATCCCCGATGTAGCGAAATTGTTGAAAGACGAAAGAAGTAAAGGGGTGTTTGTGACCAATTCGCGGGCGTATATGCTTCCGCCGGTTTTTCGCAGGTACGGTGTAACGGATGTCCCTGTGGTAGGGTTTGACCTGAACAAAGAGAACATGGAGTGCTTAAAGCGTGAGGAAATAGCTTTTCTCATTAACCAGAAACCGGAATACCAGGGCTATAATGCCATAAAAGGATTGTTTAAGTTCTTAACGGAAGAGGATGCTTCCGAACTGCATGTAGATATTCCGGTTGAAATTGTCGTAAAGGAAAACCTGCATATTTTTTAGAAGCATCCCCTGTGTATAATATATGGAGGAACCGCAACCTAATCGGGGTATCCCGGGTTTTGGGGATATTCGTTCACGGTGCGGTCTATCTGGTCGAGCGGGATGGGGCGTAGGGAATGATAATCCTTGATATTCCCGGCTCCTACGGGATTGTGAAGCCGTACCCTTTCCACCAGTTTTCCCGTCCTTACGAGGTCCCACCAGCGATAGCCTTCGCCGTAGAGTTCACGTGCCCTTTCATCGAGTATAAAATCAAGGGTGATGTCCGATGCCATTACTTCCATTTCCGCTTCCATGCCCGGTTGAGCTGCCCTGTGCCTTACCACATTAATATCTTCGGCAGCACCTGTGATATTATTCTGCATTAACCTTGCTTCCGCCCGGAGTAAATAGGCATCGGCCAGGCGCATGAGAATATGATCGCGCTGCGATGGCTCTCTCTGGTGATCGGGACGGGTGGGATCCAGCCATTTCAGTACGCTCGGATAGAGCCGTTCCGTGTATTCGTCTTTCGTGATAACCATATAGGGCTTTGTATCCTGCCGGGATTGCGGCCATAGTTTATCTTTCCCCGGACCGGGAATATAAACCGCCGTATCCCCCAACTGGAGCTTTTGGCTGGGGTTGTTCGTATACCAGACATGAGTAAAACCTTCGTCGTATCTCGTGTCTTTTTCCCTGTCCCACAAGGAGAGTAAGAAATCGGTGGGCTTGAACCTCTTCCAGGGCCGCCCGTTTTCCACATCCCTGGCCATGCCGGGTAAAATATCATATTCCATCAGGAAAAAGAGGTGCCCGCGGTGCCCTAATTCATCCGTTTCATCATCGACCTGGGTTTTGGAGTTGATGACCGAGAGTATGACCTCGTCATTTTGTTTATTGCCGATATCCCACAGGTCTGCGTAACGGTCCAGGAGCCTGAAGCCGTAATCTTCTATAACATGCGTAAAGAGGGTTTCCGAACGGGTGGCGTCATCTCCTTCGGCCGACTGGGTATAGCTCCTGGTAAGAAGTACTTTACCCAGCAGGAACTGGGCGGCCACTTTGGTAACACGCCCGTAATCCGATTGGGTGTCGGGTAATGCGCCGACGGCGTATTCGAGGTCGGGAATAATGGCCTGTTTATAAATTTCCGCACTTGCCGTTCTGTTGGCCTCGATTTCCACACCCTCCGATTCTTCCAGGCTGAGATGGGCATCGCCGTAGGTGGTGATAATATTGAAATAAAATAACGCGCGTAAAAAACGGACTTCCGCAAGGCGGGTGCTTTTCAGGTTTTCGTCCATTTCCAGGCTTTCGGACCGTCCTATCACGGCATTGGCCTGGTTAATGCCTTTGTACCACTCCCGCCAGGCGTCGCGGACATAATCGTCCGAGGCATTAAGGCTGCCGTCATAGATGTTGTAATATTTATGTCCGCCGTCCGAGCCGTTGGTAAAGATATCGGTACCGAAGGTGGTCATGGTGAAGCCTGCTTCCTGTCCGTAAAAGGTCTTTAACCGGGCATAAGTGGCTTTAACGGCATCCTCAAATCCTTTTTCGGTTGTGTAATGAGACGATGCGGAGATATCGGTTACAAGATCTTCTTCCAGGAAATTATTACAGGAAGTAATAAGGAACGCCTGAAGTATGGTAAAACCCAAATATATTTTTCTATTCATGATTTATGGCATTTATCGGTTAAACGGGTCCGTAATATTTTTTCGGGGAGCAGGGCGATCTGTAACAGGTATTTTTTAAAAGCCCACTTTTAATCCCACGAGGTACATCTTGTTGCTGGGAATGGTATTATCGTTTAATTCCCCGTTACTATCCGGATTCCCGGTGTTCTCCGGATCGAAGGTGTCAAATTTGGAAATAAAGAACAGGTTTTGTCCGGAAACATAGAGCCTTAAAGAGGATAGTCCCAGGCTTTGGGTTACGGATTCGGGTAAATTATACCCCAGGCTCACATTGCGTAATTTTATAAAGCTTCCGTCAAAATAACTCATGGAGGAAGCATCCCTGGGCCTCTCCTGGTTTTGATTGGGACGGGGGTAATCGTTTGTGGGATTGTCTATGGTCCAGTAATCCACATCCAGGTTATTGAACCGGCCGAAAAGGGTATTATTGTCGTCGTGGAAACGGCTGCGTACCATTTGCCCCTGCCGGAAATAGAAGAAAAAGCTGAAATCGATTCCTTTATATTCAAAACTGTTGGTGATACCCCCATAAAAATCAGGCACATCGGAACCGAGTATCATCCTGTCATCGGGACTTATTACACCATCACCGTTCACATCCCGTAACTTTATCTCTCCCGGGACCTTTCCTTCGGTGGCAGCCGCCAAATCTACTTCATCAGCCTGGTAGATACCCGCTTTTTTGTAGTCGTAAAATACATTGATAGGTTTTCCTATGAACCATTGGTTGCCGACGTCATCTATGGGCCGGCCGTTCTCATCCCTTAAGGCCAGTTCGGTGATCTTTTCCCTGTACCCCGCAATGTTGAAGGCCAGGTTCCATTTAAACCCTTCCGGATGGTCTATGATATTGGCATCGATATTGAATTCCAGTCCCTTACTGCTTGTTGCCCCGATATTCTGAAGAATGTTTTCATAACCGGAGGTATACGGGAGACTGCGCTCCAGGAGAATATCGGAAGTTTTGGTATGGTACCAGTCGATACTTCCCTGGATCCTTCC
This sequence comes from Sinomicrobium pectinilyticum, assembly GCF_003725735.1. Classification (GTDB taxonomy): domain Bacteria; phylum Bacteroidota; class Bacteroidia; order Flavobacteriales; family Flavobacteriaceae; genus Sinomicrobium; species Sinomicrobium pectinilyticum. Next base: position 12,747 of record NZ_RJTM01000013.1, read on the forward strand.
CCGGAACAGGCTGTAATCCAGCCCGATGTCTATGGTTCTGGACACTTCCCACCCGAGGTTGGAATTGGCTATTTCATTCAACCCCAGGCCGAGAGCGGGACTGTTGCCAAAGGCATAAACCGTACCCTCCAGCCTTCCCGCGGTCTGGTACGGATCTACGGAAGTATTCCCTACTTCCCCGTAAGATGCACGCAGTTTGAGGTCGTCGAAAAGCCGGGAGCCCTGCATAAAAGGTTCTTCGGAGATACGCCATCCCGCAGAGAAACCCGGGAAAGCGTTCCATTTGTTGCCGGGGGCAAGCCTGGACGAGCCGTCTGCCCTTAGCGATGCCTGGAAAAGGTATTTGCCGGCAATGTCATAATTTACCCGTCCCATAAAGGATGCGAGACTCCATTCTACCAGTCCGGAAGTAATATCGCCTTTGACAGATGCCGAGCCCAGGTTGTAGAATTGTTGTTCTTCATAGGGGATATTGGATACCCCGGCAAGCGAGTTCTCCGTTCTGGATTTCTGGATACTTTGCAGTAGGGTCACTTTCAGGTTGTGATCTTCACCGATGGTCTGGTTGTAGGTAAGAAGGTTTTCCAGGGTGTACCCGAAATTGTCATTGTGTTCTATGGAGGCATTTCCGGGGCCTCCCCGGTTGGCATTGGTATAACTGCCCTGGAACAGGCCGCGCCGCCTGTAACGTATATCGGGCCCGAAGGTCGTGGTCCATTTCAGGTTGCTGTTGATATAGATGTCCAGGTATACCGGTGCGAAAAGGCGGGTGAATTTACGTTCGTCTATATAAGCCCCTTTTACAAGTTCGCTTAAAGGATTGGTCCGCAGGCCGTCATTCGTAGGCAAAAAGATGAGGTCGCCGTTGGCGTCGCGCGGGATACCCAGCGGATTATTCAATAATGACTCGGAAATCGCAGCCGAAGAGCCCCAGTTTTGTATGGCATGCGATATGGAAAAGGAAATACCTACCTTGAACATATCGCTTATCTTGTGATCGAGGTTTACCCGCCCCGTATAACGTTCGTAATCTATGGTGGGAATAATCCCCTCTTCTTTAAAATAGCCTATGGAGGTGTTGAACGTGGTTTTTTCCGATCCGCCGCTGACACTGATCTGGTGATTGGTCTGCCAGCCGGAGCCAATGACTTCATCGAGCCAGTCCGTTGACCTTCCCTCGGCTATGGATCTAAGCTCAACGGGATCTAAAAAGATCTTTTCGTCACTTGGTATCGTCCCGTTCCAGGAACTTCTTTGGGATTCCCGTTTCATCCGGGCAAACGCTTCCCCATCCATCATATCTACCAGCTGGGTAGCTGATGTTATTCCGAAATGACTGCTGTATGATACCAATGTTTTTCCGGCTTTCCCCCGTTTGGTAGTAATGAGGACGACCCCGTTGGCTCCCCTGGAACCGTATATAGCTGTTGCGGCGGCATCCTTTAGTACCTGCATAGACTCGATATCCTGCGGGTTGATGTCGGTAATGGAACTCGTTCCGCTGATCTGGGGGATTCCGTCTATAACATACAGCGGGTCGTTGGAAGCCCCGATGGACCGGCGCCCCCGTATCCTCACCGTGACATTTTCCCCGGGTCTTCCGCCCTGGGGAACGATATCCACGCCGGCTACCTGGCCTTTTATGGCATCCACACCGCTGGAGGTCGCTATTTTTTCGATAGCCCCGGCATTTACCGAGGAAATCGCCGCGGTTACTTCGCCTTTTTTCTGGCTGCCATACCCCGTAATGATAACCTCATCGAGCGATTCATAGTCTTCTTCCATAATTACTGCTACAGGGCTGTTGTCCGTTATGGTGACGCGCCGGGTTCGCATTCCTATATAGGAAAATTCGAGCACATCACCGGTTTTCGCCTCTATACTGAAATTACCGTCAAAATCTGTGACAACTCCCCTGGTCGTGCCTACCAGTTGCACGCTGACACCGGGAAGGGGGGTGTTGTTGGTATCGTGGACCGTACCGTTTATTTCCTGTTGGGTGTACATAGGTATTCCAGGACCTTCGGCCGCTATGGTACCGGATAGAAAACATCCTCCCAGTAAAAATTGCAGAATGAGCGACCTGCAGCGGGATAGTACAGGAATGAAAATCCTGGCCTTGAGCTTTTTCTTCATGGCTTAAGTTTTGGTTTCGTATTTGGGGATCGTTAACGTTAACGAATGACAAATATATAAAACAATTGATGTTTTTTTGTCATAAATTCTGTTTTATGATTAAAATGAAACAGAATTACCATAATTTGTAAATGCTGCCACATGTTTTTTACAGGAAACAGTTCTCCCGCCGGAGCGGGTGTTTCAGCGTTGTACAGCAGATAAGAAAAAAGTGTGAGGTCCAAAAAGATTTTTAACCACAAAGTCAGCAAAGAATACACAAAGTTCACAAAGGACAATCTCAAATTAAAAGAACAGAACAAGACTATAAATTATAATGTTTATCAATATTAATGCATCACCAGCATTGCATGACCTATAATTACTTTAGCTTTTATCCTGAAGTTTATAAGGAAATATTTTTCTATATGTTATAGGTCAATTCCTTAGTATCCCGTACATACTTTTCTTTTTACACGAAATGAATATAAGATTATTTTTGTAGTCCTGCTATTCACCTTCTGCCGGGGTAAAACCATCTGATTTTCTTTTTGTTGTATTTATTGTACAAATAATTGGCAAAAGAATGTAATTAATGTTAATTTTTTTGTCTTTATATTAGCATATATTCTTTTAATATAAAGAAACGAGTCGTTCATAAACAAAATCATGTCGTTGGTATAAATTTTTTTTAAGAAAAATTTAATAATCCTACTTTAAACTTTTCTTAGAAGCCGATCTTTTTCATAAAAGGAACACGGGTGTTTTTTATTCCTGCTTTTTGTGAAGAAACAGCTTATTCATAATATCGGAAAGACCCTGGCTGAAATCATCTTTTTGTCAAATCAAAAGAGTAAAAAAACAACGGATAATAGTATTTAAGGGATTTCTGCCTTGTTGTTTAGCCGGTTTTATGTATAGGAACGCACTTAATTAAACAACTAACAAACTTTACTTTATGAGAAAAAAAACCTTTACGAAAGTTCGTATCGTGCTGCAAAATGCCATGGGTGTTTTGCTTTTTTGTTGCGTGTTCCTGGTGTCAGGGCACGCATCCGGGATATCTTCGGATGGAGTGACTCCGGCTTTTTTATCTGTCTCGGGAAAGGTAACTTCCGAGGATGGCGCGCCCCTGGTTGGTGCGAGCATCATGGAGAAAGGGACGACCAATGGTGTCGTGGCCGATTTTGACGGGAACTATACCATAGAGGTAAGTGGTCCGGATGCCGTTTTGGTAGTGTCTTATGTAGGTTTTAAAACCTCCGAAATACCCGTAAACGGGAGGGGAGTAATAGATATCACACTCCGGGAAGACCTGGCACAGCTGGATGAGATAGTGGTTATAGGTTATGGTACACAACGGAAACAGGATCTTACGGGTGCCGTGGCCGTGGTGGACGTAAACGAGCTGAAACAACAACCCGCTGCCAGCCCCGTCGAAGGTTTACAGGGAAAGGCCACCGGTGTGCAGATCATCAATAACGGGGCACCGGGAGCCACTCCGCAGATACGTATCCGGGGTTTCAGTACCATCAATAATAACGATCCGTTGTATATTATTGACGGTATGCCCTACGAGGGGAAACTGAGTTGGCTGAGTGCTAATGATATCGAAAGCATGCAGGTGCTAAAGGATGCTTCTGCGGCATCCATTTACGGTGCCCGTGCCAATAACGGTGTGGTTATCGTTACCACCCGTAAAGGGGTAAAGGGGAAGCCCCGTATTACATTTGATACGTACTACGGAACGCAGGTGCCGAACCGGAACCGTTTCCCGGATTTCCTGAACCCGCAACAGTACGGGGAGTATGTGTACCGGCAATATATCAATAAGCCGGGAGCCACGCCCGGCACCGATGGCACTACCGGATCCAATTACGGTTCGGACCCGAACCGGCCCACGCTGCCGGAATACCTGCTGGCGGGGACAAAAACAGGGCACAATATTACCGCGGCAGATGCCGATCCGGCGAAGTACCGTTATGTGATGGACCCGGAGCAGTATTATACCATTGTCAAGGCTAACCAGGCCGGTACTAACTGGTTTGAGGAGATTACACGCAGTGCGCCCATACGAAATCACCAGTTGAGCATACTCGGCGGCGGTGAGAATGCTACCTATGCGTTCAGTGCGAGTGCCTTTAAGCAGGACGGGACTTTCCACCATACAGGATTTGAGCGGTACACGGTTCGCAGCAACAGCCAGTTTACCTTTCTCGATGACCGGTTGACGATCGGAGAGAATATGCAGTATTCCGCGACCAGAGGCGTCGGGTTCGGTGTCAATGAAAACACATCCGGCGAATATCAGGCCGAGGACTCTCCCATCGGCTGGGCCTATCGTATACAGACCATTATACCGGTATATGATATCAACGGCAACTTTGCCGGTACTAAGGGCGATAAAATGGGTAACGCCGATAACCCGCTGGCGGTATTGTACCGTGCCAAGGACAATGTCAATAAAAGCAACCAGTTTTTCGGGAGCGCTTATGCTGACCTCGAACTGATCGAAGGCCTTAACTTCCGGACCACTTTCGGCATACGTTATGAGAGCTTCGACGGCAGGTCTATCGGGTATCCCAATCCGGAACGCTCGGAAGGGAGTTACACCAACAATACCCTGGAGGAGTACCAGGGCTATAATCGTGAATGGACGTGGTCTAATACCGCTACGTACAAAACTACGTTCAACGATATACACAATCTGACAGTGCTGGCAGGTACCGAAGCGGTAGAGTCCAATTTCCACCAGCTGACCGGTAACGGGAATGACTTCTTTATATCGGGTGATCTGGATTATTATTACCTCGGTACGGCAGCCAATACTTCGGCCACCAGTGAAGGGGCTCAAAGTTCCCTGTTCTCTGTTTTCGGCAGGGTGGATTATTCGTTTGACGACCGGTACCTGTTTTCGGCCACCGTTCGGCGCGACGGATCTTCCAACTTCGGACCGGACAACCGGTATGGTACTTTTCCGGCAGCAAGCGTTGCCTGGAGGCTGTCCAACGAGAATTTTATGGAGTCGGTTTCCTGGATGGACGATCTGAAATTCAGGGTAGGTTACGGGGTTACCGGTAACCAGCGCATCCCCACCTTCCAGTATCTGAGGCGGTACGCCTCCGGGATTAACCAGTCCTTCTACCCCATCGGCGGGGGCAATGGCCTTAGCAGCGGGCTGTGGACCAGTGATTATGACAACCCGGACGTGAAGTGGGAAGAGCTGAAATCGATAAACCTGGGCCTCGATTTTACCCTGCTCGACAATACGATAGACGGATCGATCGAGTGGTTCGACCGGCGTACCGACGGGGTGCTGTATCCCGTTCCGCAACCCTCTGCTGCCGTGGGTACCGGCAACTCGCCCTTTATCAATTCCGGGAAGATCAAGAATGCCGGTATTGAGATCGGGGTGAATTACCACTTTAACCCGTATGCGAGCGAAGACGATTTCCGGTTTGATGTAGGGGCCTTTTTCTCCAAATACAACAACGACGTCATGGAACTGGCACCGACTGTTACCGAACAGCCTTACCTGACGCTGCGCGGTGTAACAACCTCGGTACTAAAAGCCGGGGCTCCGTTCGGGGCTTTCTATGGCTATCAGGTAGATGGTATTTTTCAGAGTGCGGAGGATATTGCCAACAGTCCCTCTTATGAAGATGCCCGGGTGGGCGGCTTTAAGTTTGCCGATATTAACGGCGATGGAACGATTGATGGAAACGACCGTACGGTGATTGGTAACCCACACCCGGATTTCATTTATTCCCTCAGCCTGAGTGCCGAGTACAAACGCTTTGATATCAATATGTTCTTCAACGGGTCACAGGGCAACGATATTTTTCAGTTGACCCGCCAATACACCGACCTCTTTGCATTCCCCGGTGCGGTAAGTACCCGTACGCTGAACGCCTGGAGCCCGGAAAACCCGAATAGCAACATACCGTCGGCTTATGCCGATGCGCCGACTTTTGAGCGCCAGTCCTCCAGTTATTATGTGCAGGATGGCAGTTTCTTCCGGATGAAAAACCTGCAGGTGGGATACACTGTGCCTGTGGAGGAGATTTTTCAGGGATATGTGTCCAGGCTAAGAGTTTACGCCAGTGCTACCAATCTGTTTACCATTACCAACTACACCGGTATGGACCCCGAGGTGAGTCAGTACTCTTCTACGTTTTCGGCCCCCGGGGTAGATATGGGGGTTTACCCGGTGCCACGCCAGTATTTACTGGGATTCAGTGTTACGTTTTAAGACATGAGACATGAAATCTGAGAATATTTTAACCAATACAAATTTTTCAATGATGAACATACGATATACAATAGTTGTGGCGGTTGCACTGCTGCTGGGGATGGGGGGCTGTAGCTCGGATTTCCTGGAGCAGAAGCCGCAGGGAAAACTGATAGACGAACAGCTGAACAATACCAAGGCAGTAGAATGGTTGCTTACCGGAGCTTACGGCCTGATGAACGGTAACCGTGATGGTACCTGGGGTAATTATGCGGCGGCCCCGAGCCAGTGGCTTTTCGGGGATGTGGCCGGGGGAGATGCCCATAAGGGAAGTGAAGCTGCAGATCAGGCTACCATGTTTGATATTGAGCAGCATACGGCTATCCCGGTGAATGAACACCTGTCCACCATGTGGAACAATTACTACGAAGGTATTAACCGGTGCAATACGACCTTACGCCGGCTGAAACTGGTGCAGGAAACTGCCGAAGAAACCTTCAGCGACGAACGGGCTACGGAGATCGAAGCAGAGGCTAGGATGCTGCGCGGGCATTATTATTTCTTCCTGTGGAGGGTATTCAGGAATATTCCGTATGTCGATGAGACCCTTTCTACCGAAGAAGCAGCCCAGACACCCAACAATGTAGATGTATTGCCGTTTATCGAAGCAGATTTCCGGTTTGCTGCGGACCATCTTACGAATACCCCGCCAATGGGGGATGAAGGAAGGGTAGACGGGATTGCTGCAAAAGCCTACCTGGGCAAGTTATACCTGTATGAACAGAAGTATGCGGAAGCTCTTGCCTTATTCAAAGACGTTATAGCCGACAGGCCGGACCTGCAGACATTACCGTTCCTTGACAATTTCAACATCAATACGGAAAACGGCCCGGAGGCCATTTTTTCGGCCCAGCATGCCATCAACCCGAATGGCAGCGGTGATAATGCCAATGTGGGGGATATGTTGTCGGGACTGTACGGTTCGGCGCCGGTGAATTGCTGTGGCTTTTTCAACCCTTCCTTTGACCTGGTCAATGCATTCCGGGTTACGGGAGAAGGGCTGCCTATGCTTGATGGCGATTTCCGCAATGATCCCTATACATCGGATTTCGGACTGACCGGCGATGCCCAGGAAAATTACCAGGTGGACCAGTCCCTTGCGGTGGACCCCCGGCTGGATTATACCGTAGGGCGAAGGGGTGTGCCTTATCACGACTGGGGGATCATGCCTGGCAATGAGTGGATGCGTGATCCTGCTTTTCACGGCCCTTTTGTGTCCTATAAGCGCCTGTTGGATGAGGCGGATTTTGCAGGGAACACCCAGTCCGGAGGGGTCACTTATGTGACCGGATTGGACGTTCATATTATCCGCCTGGCGGATGTGTACCTGATGGCGGCGGAATGTGCGGCGGAAACGGGCGATCTGCCTTACGCACAGACTATGGTCAATGCCGTACGGGAACGGGCGGATAACCTCCCGCGTAAAAAGATAAATGGCAGCGATGCGGCTGCGTATAGCGTAGAACCCTACCCGGCATCGGCATTCGGTTCGAAAGACGACGCCCTGAAAGCCATCCGCTTTGAGCGCAGGCTGGAACTCGCGCTGGAAGGACACCGGTTCTTTGACCTGGTACGCTGGGGTATCGCCAAAGAAGAACTGGAAACCTACTCTGCATTCGAAGGCAGCCTTATTGAGGTATATAACGGCCTCTCCTTTTCGGAAAAAAATAATATTTTCCCGATTCCACAGGATCAGATCGATCGCAGCGGTGGAAACCTGCAACAAAACCCCGGCTACTAGTCCCGGTTTTACAGGTTTATATCTGAACAACACCCTCCCGGCATTTCCGGGAGGGTGTTTTCTTTTACGGACAATAGTGCGATGGTCAGTATTTCGGTTGATCTTCTTTTTCAGCAAAAGGGATTTCCGGGTCGCATATTTCACTGATCAATCGATAAAGCTGTTCTTTGAAATTCCGGAATGTTTCTTCGGTAATGCCGTAATCTTTTTCGGATCTGGACGCTCCTTTTTTGGCAAATTTCAGAAAGCCTTTCTGAAGGTTTTTAAAGGAAATGATGGCTGCTTCGGCAGGAAGGGAATACGAACTGTTACGGGTGAGCATATACGAGTAACACAACAACTGGAAAGCTTTACTGTACTTGTAATCGATGATGAGGTTTTCCCATTCCGCGAGTTCCACATCCGCCTGGTCCACCCTTCCGGTTTTGTAATCGATAAAGCAGAGTACGCCGTTGGTCTCTTCTACACGATCTACTTTTCCCTTCAGGTATACCGGGTAGGAGATACCGGGAACATCTATGGGGACCTTCAGATTACTCTCGATTTCAATAATTTTTATAGCATTTCCGTCCCGGATGCGTTTTGCTTCTGCTTCCAGGAAATTTTTCAGGTATTGTTTGGCCACTTCATAGCTGAGCAGGTTTTTTCCGCGGCTGAAATCCCCACCTTTGTAAACTTCTGCGAATTTAAGGGCTATGACGCCGTTTACTTTACTTTGCATGTCCGCCACATGGTCCGGGGTCAGTACCTGGCCGGTAAGAGGCTTGTAGAGGTCTTCGAGGGTATCGTGAATGATGGTCCCCAGGGTATTGGCGGCAATGGTTTCTTCCACTTCGTATTCGTCGCTCACTTTCAGGACGGACTGTTTATAGAATTCTATAGGGTTCCGGATGTAATTGCTGAGAGAGGTCGGGGAAAAGCCTTTCTCTGCCATAATCCGTATGGTTTCCATAAGGGAGGGGGTTTTTTGAACGGGGGCCTGTGGCCCCGGGAGGTTTCCGACCTTAGGCACGGCGATTCGCTCGCGTATGCTGTGGTTTTCCTGCCGGAAGGTTGTCAGCTGTTGTATGAAGCGGCTTTTTTCCCCGCCGTCGAAAGATCCGGGGTCCGAGTTATAAAGCAGGTAGACGTTACGGGTGCGTTGCAGGAGCCGGTAAAAATGATACGCATAGATGGCATCCTTTTCTTTGTAAGTAGGGAGGCCGTAAGCTATTTTTATGTCAAACGGAATGAAAGAGTTGCCGGATTTTCCCGAAGGAAGGTCGCCTTCGTTCACAGAGGTCAGGATTACGGTTTCGTAGTCGAGGTTCCGGCTCTCGAGCACACCCATTACCTGCAGACCTTCCAGGGGCTCTCCCTGAAAATCCACTGTTTGCTGGAGCAGGAGTTCCCGGTAGATGCCCGTGAGGGCGTGAATGGATATGGCCTGGTATTTTTCGTTGAAAAAACGGATCTGGTTGAAGATTTCGTAAAAGCGATAAAGATATTCCAGGAATACCTGGTTTCCCTGCAGGGCATAAACTTCTTTTAGCCGCAGGGTCAGCGCACTGCATTTCCGGATAACATCGTCCGCTGTAGTGTTTTCCCTGGAAAAAAACAGGAGTTCGGTGACCGGTACAATATCTTTCCCTGTATCGGCAATGAGTTCGGAAAAGGCGTTTTGCAGGTGCTCCTGTGTGACGAAAACAATATTATTGTCCTGAATGGTCCGGATGAACCCGGAAGCCAGATCGCGACCCTTGTGAAAGAGCAGGGTTTTGGAAACCGGATGGGATACGAGGTTTAATACGTTCTGATAATACCATTTTCCTGACTGCTCGTTTTCAAGTGTCTGGAAAAAAGCGTGAAACCACGAAGCTACAGGACTATAGGCAAGGGGAAACCCGCCTGTTATATTGACGCCCTCCAGATCTTCGGGAATGGCGTTCAGTACCGGGTTCAGCAACTCTTCATTGCCCAGTACCACTGCCGTTCCTTCCAGTTCTTCCCTGTTCTTCAGTTCTGACAGGATAGCGTGGACATACATGGCCTGCCCGGTTTTTCCGGGAATACCTATGATCTCTATATTTTTTGGCTCCGAAAAACGGTTGTCGATATGTTTAAAAGGGTTTTTCTGGTAGTATTTCCATTTCCTCTTGTATTGTCGCATGAAGAGGCCTGCATCGTGTTCCGGGTCTTCCATAAAAGTCCTGTCCGTATCCCAGTATACTTCGGCCCCGGCTGCCAGGAACTCCTGTAGTATGGAAGATTCTGCATTATTCAATGCATTAAAACCTATGAAGATATGTTTCCGGTGGTTGTTGTGGTGCAGATAGTGCTCGATATTTTCTATCGCTTCCCTGTAAATAAGCCCCTGGTACCCGCACTGGCCGGCCAGCAGTTCTTCGCGAAGCGCAGTGTAGTATGTGCCCAGCGTCTTCCAGAATTCGATATACTGTTCTTGTAAGGGTGTTTTCTGGTCGGAGAGGTACCAGTGGTCCAGCTCCTTTACGGACGACAGGTGAGAAAAGATATCTTCGGGAGCGATGAGGTAACGGTCGATTTCGTTAAAATCCTGGAGCATGACCTGTGCCCATTTGGAAAAGTTGTAGAAATCTTCCTGTTGCTCCTGCGGAGTATTTTTTTGGTATACGGCGTAAAATTCGAATATGAGCTGAATGTTGGAAATAAGGCTGAGGCCGGACAGTTCCTGTACAAATTCTTCCACACTGGAGATCTGCGGAGCAAAGACGGTCCGGGTCATCCGGTTTTGTATTTCCCTTTTTAAAAACACACCGGCCCTTTTTCCGGGTACGACGAAGATGATATCGCTGATATTTTCGTTTTCGGAAAGAATAGTTTCGACGACTTCGGCCAGAAAGGTTTTCACGGTTGTTGCTGTTTATGGTTATTGCTGGAACTGCCGGGTAAGGCAGGTATGTGCATAGCATTTTTCAAAGTCTAAAAATAAAAAAATCCCGCCCTGATTTTTCAGGGCGGGACTTTTATTTATCTGAAGAGTTTAATTTACTCTTTTACCAGGTTTATTTCAACCCTTCTGTTTTCCTTTCTACCTGCTGCAGTAGCATTGGTAGCGATAGGCTTGTCTTTTCCAAAACCGATGGAAGATAATCTGGAAGGATTGATACCTTTTTCAGCCAGATATTTTCTTACGGATTCAGCCCTTTGCTCGGACAGTTTTTGGTTCAGTGCAGCGCTACCTGTGCTGTCTGTATGACCTTCTACAGTGAATTTGGAATTCGGATATTCGTTAAGAACACTGATTATCTGGTCTAATACTTCGGCAGACTCGGGCTTGATAGTAGCTTTTCCGGTGTCAAACAGAATAGTTTTGGCAAACTCGTTCAGTTTTTTCTGAACTTCTTCTGTTACTTCAGGACAACCTTTGTTGGCTACGGTACCGGCTACATCAGGACAAGCGTCATCTTTATCAGCTACTCCGTCACCGTCTCTGTCAGGACATCCGTTAAGGGATGCAGGACCGGCTTCGTTCGGGCAGGCATCGTCTTTATCGGCGATACCGTCACCATCAGAATCGGGGCATCCGTTCATTTCTACTGATCCGGGAGTGTCAGGACAAGCGTCGTCTTTGTCCGGAACACCGTCACCGTCAGAGTCGGGACATCCGTTAAGTTCGGCAGGACCGGCTTCGTTCGGGCAGGCATCGTCTTTATCCGGAATACCGTCACCATCAGAATCGGGGCATCCGTTAAATTCGGGAAGTCCGGCTACTTCAGGACACTCATCGTCTTTGTCATAGATACCATCGCCGTCAGTATCTGTTCCGCCGAATTTAATGGCAATACCGGCGAGGTGTTGGAAGTGAGGAGCCAGATAGTCCTCGAAAGAGTGTTTGTAGCTGGATTGCAGGGTAAGGCCGATGTTATCGGTAAACCAAAGGTTGAAACCTACACCTCCGTTAAGCGTTCCGGCACCGATTTCATCTATCCACGTATAACCTCCACCAACTTCGATGAACGGATCGAATACTTTTCCTTCTATGAAATTGTATTTTACGGTTCCGTCCACACCATAGTATGATAGATCATCTACATCTGCATCGCCCCATTTATCTATTTTATTAAGGGATCCCCTGACACCAACGGAGAATCCGTCACCTACATAGCGGGAAACAGCTATTGTAGAAACGGAAGGGAGAATATTCCAGTGGTCGCTGACATTGAAATACTCATCAAGCCACTGTCCCATTCCGGGTTGATTGGTGGGGTAAACATCAACGGCGTTTGCACCAAAACTCACCTGCCATGGGTTATTGGAATCTTGCGCCTGAACATTGCTAAACCCTATAAGCAAGAGTGCAGCAACAAATAATTTGCTAAGATGTTTCATGTTCAATTATTTAAATTTTAAGTATTAATTAAGAGCAAATGTAAGCCGTTACGGCATATTAACAAAGATAAATATAGTAATTTTTTTGTTTTTATTAAGAAAATACAACGGTTTTAAATAACATTTAATTCCTTGCCTACCTCTGTAAAAGCCTGAATAGCATGGTCTAAATGTTCTTTTTCGTGTGCGGCGGATAATTGTACTCTTATTCTTGCTTTTCCTTTAGGAACTACCGGATAGAAGAACCCGATGACATAAATCCCTTTTTCCAGGAGCTTATCTGCCATTACCTGGGATAATTTGGCATCGTAAAGCATTACGGGAACAATAGCGGAGTCACCGTCTATAATATCAAAGCCGGCCTCTTTCATCCCTTTTTTGAAATAACGCGTGTTTTCTTCCAGTTTGTCCCGGAGGGCAGTGCTTTCCGAAAGCATATCAAATACCTTGATGGAGGCACCGACAATAGAGGGGGCCAGGGAATTGGAGAATAAATACGGCCTGGACCGCTGCCGGAGGATCTCGATAATCTCTTTTTTACCGGTGGTATACCCGCCCATGGCTCCGCCCAATGCTTTGCCCAGCGTTCCGGTGATGATATCTATTTTGCCCATAACGCCTTTTTCTTCAAGGGTGCCGCGTCCGGTTTTTCCGATAAACCCGGCGGCATGGCACTCGTCTATCATCACCATGGCGTCATATTTTTCCGCCAGAGCACTGATCTTGTCCAGCGGGGCTAAGAGACCGTCCATGGAAAAGACACCGTCGGTCACCACGATCTTGAACCTGGCACCGTCCGCATCGGCTTGTTGTAATTTGGCTTCCAGGTCTTCCATGTTGTTGTTCTCGTACCGGTAGCGCATGGCCTTGCACAGGCGTACGCCGTCTATAATGGAAGCATGGTTCAGTGAATCGGAGATAATGGCGTCTCCGGCGGAAAGAAGGGGTTCGAATACACCTCCGTTGGCATCAAATGCCGCAGCGTATAAAATGGTGTCTTCGGTGCCGTAAAAATCGGCGATTTTCTTCTCCAGTTCTTTATGGATGTCCTGTGTGCCGCAGATAAACCTTACCGAAGACATACCGAAACCATGGGTGTCGAGAGTGTCTTTGGCAGCCTTTATGACTTCCGGGTGGGAGGAAAGCCCCAGGTAATTATTGGCACAGAAATTAATAACTTCTTCACCGGTGGAAATTTTTATGACCGCATCCTGGGGAGAGGTTATAATACGTTCTTTTTTGTATAGACCATTGTCTTTAATGTCCTGTAACTCCTGTTGCAGATGTTGTTTTATTTTTCCGTACATATCTATCGGTTTGTGTTTAGCAACAAAGGTAAATAAATGTTCGTACACATGTTGTTGTCCGAAACGGTATTCCCCCGGTTTTTATTGTTTTTGCATGGTTTTTCAGGAAAAGCGGCCGGTATTGCTCCTTAAAAAAGAAGGCCGCCCGGAATATCCGGACGACCCTCATGAGCACTGTGTTTACTACCCGGTATTCTACCGGATTGCCCCAAAAAAATAAACAACAGTACAGGCCCTGTTACAGGCCGGTTTCAATTATTTTATCCCCTTTTGTGTAAACCAATTTTCAAAAAATATTTTGCGGGGATTTATTAATTATACACCGGGAACGGACAGAGGTCCCACGTGAATTCCATTTTTTTTATTTCCGGCGTTATATAAGCGGGTCCCGCAAGGGCGTGGGATGCAGGGGAGGGGGTAAATACGGAATACCGGAAGAGGATAATGGGATGTTTATTTCTATATGGGGTAGATGCGGATATCGCGGTCTATGAATACCAGAAACTCTTCGGTAACGGTATAGCCCATTTCGGAGAGGATGTCTTTGTATTGCCGTAGTTGTCGTTCGTATTTTTTATCATACCCCCCCGTTTTGTAATCGAGGATAACGGCATTGCCCCCTTCGTCGACCGCTATCCTGTCCGGCCGCAGGGTTTCCCCTTGTAGGGTAAAGATGTCTTTTTCATTGAACACGGTATAAGCAGGGGTGAAGTATTTACCTATCTGCGGATGTGTTGTCACGGCCCGGAGCCGCTCCGTAAATTTTGCTTCATCGGAAGGAGGTATGGTGCCGCGTATTACTGCCTCCCGGACTGCGTTCTCCACATCGGAGCTATAGCGCACCTGTGCCAGAAGGTTGTGGTAAATGTTCCCCGTTTCGATGGCCTCGTCGAGACCGGCGCTCCACAGGGCGCCGGACCTGGTAATAATGCGGAACTTCTGCCTTTCCGAAATGTTGGAAACATACGGAATGTAAGGCGTATCCGGTAAAAATGTTTCCCGCGATTTTTTTTGCAGCATGCCGGCGGCTTCCCTGGTGGGAAAATCGTAAACTTTTTTTCCTTCGTTCCAGTACCCTTCGGCTTTGAGAAAATGGATGAATAAGCCCGAAAAAGACCTGGTGTTTTCCCTGCCGTCTCTGTCGATATCCGTTTTACCTATAATATGGAGTTGTTCCACCGCACGCGTAAGGGCTACATAGAGGATATTAAAACTGTCCAGTTCCAGTTTGGCATCATACTCGGCTACCATCGCTGCCCCGTAATCGCCGAGGTACTCCAGGTCCTTGTTCTTGGATATCAAAGCGTAAGGTATGCCGAAGGTGTCTTTGTCGACAGGGAACCAGACGAGCGGGTCGCGGTCCTCGTATATATTGGTATCGGCAAAGGGAAAGATCACCACGGGGAACTGAAGCCCTTTGGATTTGTGAATGGTCATGATCTGAACGGCATCAATACCTTTGGGGGCTACGATACCGAGGGTGTCTTTTTTCTTTTCCCAATAGGTCAGGAACTCGGCGGGCCCGGTATGATTACGGTTTACCTGTTCCAGGACCACATCCAGGAAATATTGCAGGTAGGCATCGGAAAGATCATTGAGCTCAAAACAGGCTATGGCATACTGAATGGCATCGTACAGGGAACGTTGCAGAAAGATTTCGGGAGAAAAATTGCTCGCATCCCATACCGGGGACATATTCTCCAGGCCGGAGCAGAGGTAGCGGTGCTTGTCTGCCACATTTTCTTTTTCTGCGAGGAACATGAGTAGCTGTAAGCGGGTTTCCCTGTTTTCCGGCTGTAAAAAACAGTACATCAGATGAACCAGGAACAGTATTTTCGGGTGGTTTTTAAGTAAAAGGGATTCGGAGGAAATAACCGGGATACCGTTTTCCTGCAAATGTCCTGCCAACAGGGCGCCCTGGTCTTTCTTCCGGGTAAGTATACAGATGTCATTCATGGTAAAACCCTGCTCCCGGAGCGCTGTTATTTTTTGTAAAGTGAGATCGCAGTAATCCCTGCGGATGTCTTCGCTCTCTTTGTCCAGGAAAGAAATGCTTACCGCCCCGCCTTTCTTGGAGTTGGGTTCCTGGTGGCTCTTATTCTCGTAAAGGTCCCTGTACTGGGGAAATGATAAATGTTCGGCGGTATGCCGGAAGAAACGGTTGTTGAACCGGATGATCTCGTCAAAACTGCGGTAATTGATGGGAAGGGGCTCTACTTCCTGTTTTATCTGGAAAGGTGTTTCTACTTCATTGTACAGGTTGATGAACTGTTCTGCCTTTCCGCCCCGCCAGCGGTAAATAGCCTGTTTGGCGTCGCCTACGAGGAGCAGCGTGCCCCTTTTTCCGGCGACGGATTCTCCTTCGAGTGCGTTACCGATAAGCGGCTGGAGGTTTTTCCACTGCATTTCGGAAGTATCCTGGAACTCATCAATGAAATAATGCCGGTATTTTTCCCCGAGACGCTCATAGATAAAAGGAGCGGGCTGGTCCCTGATGACTCCTGCCAGGATGCGGTTAAATTCGGAAATGGGCATCAGGTTTTCGGTTTCCTTGATGTGGTTTAACTCCTGGTTAATAGCGTTCAGCAGGGACAGGGGAATAAGTTTACCCCGGAAATTCCGCAAAAACTGCGTGTGGAAAAACAGCGTTCGCGTATTTTCGAAAAGAGATGCTATCTGCGGTTGCAGCTGATCTATGATACCGGTCTTTTCCGGGTTTTTCTTTTCCGTAGCTTTGGTGTAAAGTGGTGCCGAACGGATTTCTTCCTGCCATTTCTTCTTCTGGAAAT
This sequence comes from Sinomicrobium pectinilyticum, assembly GCF_003725735.1. Lineage (GTDB taxonomy): Bacteria > Bacteroidota > Bacteroidia > Flavobacteriales > Flavobacteriaceae > Sinomicrobium > Sinomicrobium pectinilyticum. Next base: position 29,340 of record NZ_RJTM01000013.1, read on the forward strand.
CCGTGCTTTTTAAAGCGTTCTCTTCGGCCTTTCGAAAAAAAGTCGGAATGGAACTCCGGGTAAAATCTTCCGGGGCCAGCCCGTGAGTTTCCATTGTGGTAAAGAATGTGCCGGCGTTTTCGGCAAGCTGCTTTTCGTCTTTCCGTATCTGGTTTTTGAGCAGGGAGGACAGTTTTTTCAGGTCGGCCAGTTCTTTGTTTTCAATTTCCCGGATGTGCTCGTAATGGTTTTCCTCAAGCAGCAGCCGGGCTGTTTTTTTCAGGTCGAGACTGATGTCCCAGCTTTTATCGTCGTCGGCTTTTTCCAGCGCAAAGTCTACAAGTACCCTGGTCAGCAGCTGGTCTTCCCCGGCTTTATAGACAAGCCTGTCTACTGCTTCATTAAGCAGGGAAACGGTATCTATGGCCACTTCGAAATTTACGGGAAGATGAAGGTCATGGGCAAAGGCCCGCAACAGGCGATGGTTGAACTTATCAATGGTGGCAATATCGAAAAAGGCATAGTTGTGTAAGATCCTTTTCAATACTTTTTTTGCCCTGTCGTGTAGGGTGAGCTCGTCGAGGTCCAGTTCCTCCCGGAGCTGGTCAAACATATGGGTGGGCGAGGAGAGGATGTTTTCGGAAGCCATCTCGCGAAGGCTGTTTATCACCCGTTCCTTCATTTCGTTTACGGCCTTGTTGGTAAAGGTAATGGCAAGTATTTGTTTATAAGTATCCGGGTATTCGGAAGCAAGTAATAGTTTCAGGTACTCCCTTACCAGTGTAAAGGTTTTTCCCGAACCTGCCGATGCATTGTATATTTGAAATGGAGTTGCGGACAAATCTTATATAATTAGGGTTCTGCGGAGAGACGATTTTGAAAAGAGAAAAACAGAAAAGATGATTGGCGGTATTTGCTCAAATGACTTTCCGGCACTTTTCCCCCTTTTCTCTCCCGGGAAATCACCGGTTTACCCGATATGTGATTTCTATGGCAAAATAAGCAATCTTTATGAGTTCTTTACTATTTATTATTATGGATTGTTTAAGTTTATACTTAAATTTGTTACTTACAAGTATTAACTAATAATCTAAAATTTGATATCATGGCTTTTGAATTACCGAAATTACCGTATGCATATGATGCTTTAGAGCCTCATATTGATGCACGTACAATGGAAATACATCATACGAAACACCACAACGGGTATACCGCAAACCTGAATAAAGCGATTGAAGGAACAAACCTGGAAGGGAAGTCTATTGAAGAGATCCTTACCGGCCTGGATATGGGGAACGCTGCTGTCCGGAATAACGGGGGCGGGTTTTATAACCACAACCTGTTCTGGCAGATCATGTCTCCGAACGGGGGAGATGCTCCTTCGGGTGAACTGGCTGCGGCTATCGACGAGGCCTTTGGTTCTTTTGAAGCTTTTAAGGATGCGTTTTCAAAAGCCGCTGCCACAAGGTTCGGTTCCGGGTGGGCATGGCTTTGTGTGCACAAAGGAGGTAAAGTGGAAGTTTGTTCTTCTGCAAACCAGGATAACCCGTTAATGCCCGAAATAGGTTGCGGCGGGACCCCGATACTGGGACTGGACGTATGGGAGCATGCCTATTACCTGAACTATCAGAACAGGAGACCGGATTATATCACGGCATTTTTTAACGTGATAAACTGGGATAAAGTAGCTGAACTTTACGCAGCCAATAAGTAAAACGGACAGTAAAGTTAAACATATGAGAAGCGGGGCGGAAAGTCCCGCTTTTTTTATGCGGTATCATACGGATTTTTCCGGGACGGACGGGTGCCGGGTTCCCGGGGCACGGGCCGGAAAGAAAAACCGGGGGGATAGGGGAATAAAAAAAGGCGGAGTGAAACTCCACCTTTTTGCCCCAAATCTTACCATGAACTTAACCTACTTATGCTATGGTGATTCAAATGTATGTCGGGAAATCTTACCGGTAAAATTAATTCGATGAATTACATATAAATCCGATAAAGAGAAGGTTATGAAAAAGTTATTTTTCGGTTGTGCCTCATAACTAATAAGCCCGCCCTTTATTGCCTTCGTAAAAATTGATAAATGCCCGGTTTACTACCCGGTTACCACCAGGTGTGGGGTAGTTTCCGGTAAAGTACCAGTCTCCCAGGTTTTTGGGGCATGCCTTGTGGAGGTTTTCCACGGACTGGAAGATTATCTTTACTTTGGCCCGGATATCATCCGTGCAAAGGAGCTGCGATATTTTTTCGGATATCTCTTCATCGGTAAACGGAGCGTATAACTGCTGTACCGCATTTTTCACATCCGTATCCGGGTAACCCACCTGTTCCCTGCATTCCCCGTATATTTTTTCTACGACATCATAAGTGCCTTTTTCTTTATGTAGTTCAAGGGCAGCACGGAAGGCTACAAGATCTTCCAGCCGGGCCATGTCTATACCGTAGCAATCCGGGTACCGGATCTGCGGTGCAGAAGATACCACAACAATGGATTTAGGGTTCAGGCGGTCCATCATCCGGATGATACTTTTCTTCAGCGTAGTGCCCCTTACTATACTGTCGTCGATGATTACCAGGTTGTCCTCCGGTTGTATAACACCGTAAGTAACGTCATAGACGTGTGCGACCAGGTCGTCCCGGCTGCTGTCTTCCGTAATGAAAGTACGGAGTTTTACGTCTTTGATGGCTATCTTTTCCGTCCGGAGCCTTCTGGACAGTATCTCCGTAAGACGTTCGTCGGTAAGGGTTTCTTTTTCGTCCAGTATCTGCCTGTTCTTTTCCTTGTTCAATTCGTCTTGGGCAGCTTCTACCAGCCCGTAAAAGGATGTTTCGGCAGTGTTCGGAATATAGGAGAATACGGTGTTGGAAGTATCTTTGTTGATGGCATCCAGTACTTTGGGCATCAGTAACCTTCCGAGGTCCTTACGCTCTTTATATATTTCGGCATCACTTCCTCGCGAAAAGTATATTCTTTCGAAAGAGCATGCTTTCCGTTCCAGCGGATCGAGTATCTTCTTGTGGGATATCTTTCCGTTGGCTTTTATGATAACCGCATGTCCCGGGGTTATTTCCTCTACTTTTTCAAAAGGTACGTTAAACACGGTCTGGATTACCGGGCGTTCCGAAGCAATGACCACAATTTCGTCATCGTGATAGTAGTATGCGGGACGTATACCTGCGGGATCGCGCAGTACAAAGGAATCACCGTGCCCTAACAATCCTGCCATGGCATATCCGCCGTCCCAGTTCTTGGCAGATTTCCGTAGTATCTTGGCTACGTTCAGCCTTTCCGCAATAAGGGGAGAGGCCTCCATTTTGTTGTAACCTTCGTTTTTTATCTCCTTGTAGAGCTTGGCTACCGCATCGTCCAGAAAATGCCCGATCTTTTCCATCACCGTTATGGTATCTGCCTTTTCTTTCGGGTGCTGTCCGAGGCGGATGAGGTTGTCAAAAAGCTCGTTGACATTGGTCATGTTAAAATTTCCGGCAACAATAAGGTTGCGGTGCTTCCAGTTGTTCTGGCGCAGTAAGGGCTGTACGTTCTCAATGCTGTTTTTGCCATAGGTACCGTAACGCACATGTCCGAGGAACAATTCACCGAGATAGGGGATATGCTTTTTCTGGAGTTGCACGTCATTTTCATATTCCGGATTTTCTTTCAGCGTGTTGTTTATCCGGGTATTTATCTGGGAAAAGATATCCTGTATGGGTTGCGACTGATTGGAACGTACCCGGCTTATATACCGTTCTCCGGGATTTACGTCCAGTTTGATGCTGGCAAACCCGGCGCCATCCTGTCCGCGGTTGTGCTGCTTCTCCATCATCAGGTACATCTTGTTTACCCCGTAAAATGCACTGCCGTATTTTTCCCTGTAGTATTCGAGAGGTTTCAGGAGTCTTATTACGGCAATACCGCATTCGTGTTTAATAGCGTCGCTCATCGATGTTGTTGTGTTTGTATGAACTAAAAAGGCCCTGAAAATTCAGGGCGCGATATTATGTTAATTCTATTTCGAACTGTGTCAATTGCTTAAACTGCAGGAGTCTTTGCTGTATTTCCTTTTTCGAGAGCTCCTGCATTCGCTCCGTTCCGAATTTCTCTACGCAGAAAGAAGCGAGATTGGACCCGTAGATCACTGCGTTTTTCATGTTTTCAAAGGAGGTGTCTCCTGTTGCTGCAATATATCCGGAAAAAGCCCCGGCAAAAGTGTCGCCGGCGCCCGTGGGATCAAATACTTCTTCCAGGGGAAGTGCGGGAGCAAAGAAAACATTGTCTTTGTGGAATAACAGCGCACCGTGCTCTCCTTTTTTAATTACTACATATTCCGGTCCCATTGCTCTTATTTTCTGCGCCGCTTTTACCAGCGAATATTCATTGGTGAGCTGACGGGCTTCTTCGTCATTGATAGTGATGACATCTACCCTGGATATGACCAGCATAAGCTCATCCCAGGTGTTGTTCATCCAGAAATTCATGGTGTCCAGGACAATGAGCCTCGGTTTTTCGACCATTTGATCTATAACCCCGAGTTGTGTGCCGGGATGCAGGTTTCCCAGCATCACCACATCGGCATCCTTGTAATTATCAGGGACCACAGGGTTGAAGTCTCCGAGTACATTGAGCTGTGTTTCGATAGTGTCCCTGGAGTTGAGGTCATTGTGGTATTTACCGCTCCAGAAAAAGGTTTTACCTCCTTTTACTATTTCTATGGCTGATATATCGATGTTCCTGTTCTGTAAGAGGGATAGGTATTTTCCGGGGAAGTCCTCACCTACGACGGATACGATGGCAATGTCAATGTCGAATTGGGAAGCGGCCAGACCAATATAGGGAGCTGCGCCGCCGAGAATTTTGTCTGTTTTACCAAAAGGAGTCTCTATAGCATCAAAAGCCATGCTACCCACTGCTAACAGTTTACCCATGCTGAAATTTTTTGCAAACTTACGCAATTTTATTGCTTTCAGAAAATGGCCTGCCTTTTTATTGACGGGGTTGATATAAACCGGTTGAGCTCCGGCCGGCGGGAATCACGGATGAGGTCTTTATCCTGCCGCAAAGCCGTGATCCGTAGCCAGTTTTCCCTGTTTGGAAGCCTCAACGGCCAGGAAGTCGCAACGCTCATTCTGCGGGTGGTTGTTGTGCCCCTTGATCCAGTGGAAATGTACTTTATGCCTCCGGTATTCTTTGAGGAACTCGGTCCAGAGATCCGCATTTTTTTTCCCTTTGAAATAATTGCGCTCCCAGTTGAATACCCATTTTTTTTCAACCGCATCGGCCACGTATTTCGAATCGGTAAATACTTTTACGTTCGTACCCGGATGTTTCAGCTTTTTCAGGGCTGCGATAACCGCCATCAGTTCCATCCGGTTATTGGTAGTGTGTTTAAAACCCTGTGAAAATTCCTTTACGTATCTTTTTCCTACCCATTCCATTACAATTCCGTATCCTCCGGGGCCGGGATTTCCACGGGCGGCGCCGTCGGTATATATATGTACGTCAAAAGTGCTCACAGGCAAAAGTGTTTAAGCCGTTGTAAAATTATTTCTGTGTTTTATCCCTTTGTCAGAAGCTTTTCGATTACTTTGGGGAAATGCTCGTATTCCAGGGCATGGATTTTATGTGCAACATCCTCGGGGCTATCGGATGGCAATACTGCGGTTTCGGTTTGGAAAATAACCGCACCTTCGTCATAATTTTCATTGACATAGTGTATGGTGATGCCGCTTGTGGTTTCCCGGTTTTCGGTTACGGCCCGGTGAACATTAAGGCCGTACATGCCCTTACCGCCATATTTGGGCAGCAATGCGGGGTGTATGTTAATAACGCTGTCGGGGAAGGCGCGGAGGATATTGTCGGGGAATTTCCACAGGAAACCGGCAAGTACAATAAGGTCCGGCCCTATACTTTTGAGTATGTTCAGGATAATATCGGAACGGTAAAGGGCTTTGCGGTTGAAGTACAGGGCTTCGATATCGTGTTTGTCAGCCCTGTCCAGCACACCTGCATTTCTTTTGTTCGAAAGCACCAGGGCCACCCGGACGTTCTCACTGTCTGAAAAATAACGTATGATATTTTCCGCATTGGTTCCGGAACCCGAAGCGAATATGACAATTTTTTTCACCGATACTTGTTTTTACGGGGTAAACGGATGATTACCGAGGTCGGATGAAAGCCGTTCTTACTAGGCTTTTCTCTATATGTATAATCATCGTCCGTGCCCCTGTTTATCGCAGCAAAAGAAAGAATAATAATTAAGAATTAGAAATTAAAAGTAAATTCGGTATCTTATTTTTTATTAAATTACAGCCACATTTTGGAACTTAAATGTTGTTTTCAACCAAAGTTTTTTATTTTTGCCAACAATTTAAATTTAAAAACTAAAGATTATGTCAGACATTGCATCAAGAGTAAAAGCGATTATCGTAGACAAATTAGGTGTTGATGAAAATGAAGTTGTGCCGGAAGCTAGCTTCACAAACGATCTCGGCGCAGACTCCTTAGACACTGTGGAATTAATCATGGAGTTTGAAAAAGAATTCGATATCCAGATTCCTGATGACCAGGCAGAAAATATCGCTACGGTAGAGCAGGCAATAAAATACATTGAAGAAGCAAAATAAGGAAGAACATTATATGCAATGAGTACGGATAGAATGCTTAGCTTTGTTTAAGCATTCTGTTTGTGCAAAATATATTGTATTAAATTATCTACACGTATTCGGGCTATGTCTGATGGACCCGGACTTGACAAAGAAGCAAGGTATGAAGGAGATATCTGAAATATCTCCTTCTTTTTCCCTGTGTTCGGGTAAAGTTTTGCAAGGTTGAAAAGCTAGTTATCCCCCAGATCGTATCCTGTTATTCCATACTTTTTTTGTATGTTATGGGAACAGTTGGTGGCGGAAAGCGGATAGCGTAGTCGTTATCGGAACAGGTGTAACAAGCGCCCCGGAGGTTATTCCCCGGAAATGAGGTTCGTAGCGTATACATTAAAAATAGTTTGGACTAAATTTATTCGAATGAAACTAAAGCGAGTTGTTGTCACAGGATTAGGAGCTTTGACCCCAATAGGTAATACTGTGCAGGAATATTGGGAAGGCTTGAAAAACGGCGTGAGCGGTGCTGCTCCCATAACTCATTTTGACGCTTCTAAGTTCAAAACGCAATTTGCTTGTGAGGTTAAAGATTTCAACGTTACCGATTTTATAGACCGGAAAGAAGCGAGAAAACTGGATAAGTTTTCGCAGTATGCCATAGTGGCCTCGGATGAAGCGATCGCAGATTCCGGGATAGAACTGGACAAGCTCGATAAAGCACGAGTGGGTGTTGTCTGGGGTGCCGGTATTGGCGGTCTGGAAACTTTCCAGGAAGAGGTGCTCAATTACGGAAAAGGAGACGGGACCCCAAGGTTCAATCCTTTTTTTATCCCGAAAATGATAGCAGATATGGCCCCGGGGCTGATCTCTATCAAACACGGTTTTATGGGGCCTAATTATACGACGGTATCTGCATGCGCCTCTTCGGCAAATGCCATGATAGATGCCCTCAATTACATTCGCCTCGGCTATGCCGATGTTATTGTTTCCGGAGGATCCGAAGCGGCGGTTGCAGCTGCCGGAATGGGAGGATTTAACGCCATGCATGCATTATCTACCCGTAATGATGATCCTAAAACAGCCTCCAGACCTTTTGATAAAAACCGCGACGGGTTTGTTCTCGGTGAAGGAGCCGGGGCATTGATCCTCGAAGAGTACGAGCACGCAAAAGCACGCGGAGCTAAAATATATGCGGAACTGATAGGAGGAGGACTCTCTGCGGATGCATATCACATGACCGCACCACATCCGGAAGGAACAGGGGTGAAAGCCGTAATGAAAAACTGCCTGGAGAACGCCGGGTTGAAACCCGAAGATGTGGATGCTATAAACACGCATGGAACATCAACTCCCCTGGGAGATGTTGCCGAGCTCAAAGCGATTACGGAAGTGTTCGGAGAACATGCGAAAAACATCAATATAAACTCTACCAAGTCCATGACCGGGCATTTGCTGGGTGCGGCAGGAGCAATAGAAGCTATTGCCTCCATACTGGCCATCCAGCATAAACTCGTGCCCCCGACGATAAATCACAGTACACCGGATGAAAAGATTTCCCCGGAACTGAACCTTACCCTGAATAAGGCTCAGGAAAGGGATATCAGGGTGGCTATGAGTAATACCTTCGGTTTTGGCGGGCATAATGCCTGTGTAGTGTTCAAGAGACTGGATTAGTATAGGCAGGTATTGAATGAAAATTGTTCAGAACATATTAAATTCCCGCTCAGATGAAGACGGGAATTTTTTTTTAGTACTTAAAAAAATACTGGGTTTTAACCCCAAACATCTGGACATTTACCGGAAGGCGTTTACGCACCGGTCCGCCAACAGGAAAGACGCTCAGGGCAACCCGGTGAACTATGAACGCCTGGAGTTCCTGGGCGATACGATGCTGAGCACTATTATATCTTACCACCTCTATAAAGAGGTCCCTTCTGGAGATGAAGGATATCTTACCAAAATGAGGTCCAAAATCGTGAGCAGGGAACACCTGAACGAACTGGGAAAAGACCTGAACCTTATCGCTTACATCAACTCAAAAATATCAAAAGACAGCTTCGGGGACAATATTCACGGTAATCTGTTCGAAGCGTTACTGGGAGCCATTTACCTGGACAGAGGATATAAATACTGCGAGAGGTTTGTTTATCGCAAAGTTATTGAGCCGTATGTGGATATAGAGCGGCTGGAAGGAAAAATAATAAGCTACAAGAGCTTTGTTATAGAATGGTGCCAGAAAGAGAAAAAAACATTTCGCTATGAGGTTTATGAGGACAGCGGAAACGAATCGCTCAAACATTTCTCGGTAAAATTGTTTATAGACGGAAATGTGATCTCCAAAGGCAGGGCAACATCCAAGAAAAAAGCAGAAGAGCAGGCTTCGAAAAGAGCATATTATGCCTTGCAGGATAAAATGGGGTAAACTAAATCGTTTTCGGACTTTAAATTATAATTAAACCTATAGTTATTGTTGCCTAATCTTCTGTAGAATCATATATTTACACTTCCATGTACACTATATGGCTACACTAAAATTGTCAGATGACTTTTATGAACCTACCTGTTCTCTAGTTGCTGTTCATTGCCCGATGGAAGCATATCGGCTGGCTTATTTTTTAAACTTACATCTCCAGATCGGATTGAGGAGGACTGCCGGGAAAGAACCGAATGAAGGCGACATGTTGTCCGAATATTACGAATGGGAGAACCGAATGGAAGAAACAGTGTGGAGTCTTATTGTCAATGCTACAAGAACAACGGTTTCATCCGCCGGAAACGCCCTGTTTCCGTCAGATGTACTGACGATGACAAAGTATCTTATTCCGGAAATGAAAAAAGTAGATTATTTTTTAAAGATAGATAATGCGGAAGGTTATGACATAGATAGACAAATAGTACAAAGAATAAATAAAATACCTCGGATAGCTACTGCCTATGAGGTAGATGTAAACCAGCTAAAATCGAAACACAATTTAATTTTTTTATAATGCCAAACAGAAAAAAAACAAAAATTGTTGCCACATTAGGCCCCGCTACAAGCAAGAAGGAAATCCTGAAGGAAATGATAGAAGCGGGAGTAGATGTTTTCCGTATTAACTTCTCCCATGCCAATTATGAAGATGTAGCGGAACGTATCAGGATGATACGGGAACTGAATGACGAAATGGGATATAATACTTCTATCCTGGCCGACCTGCAGGGGCCGAAACTGAGGGTAGGTGTCATGGCGGAAGATGTTGTGGTGAACAAAGGAGATGAGATAACCTTTATTACCGGAGAAGAGTTTAAAGGCACCGGAGAGAAGGTGTACATGAATTACAAGGCATTCCCCAAAGATGTTAATCCCGGTGAACGTATTCTGCTGGACGATGGTAAGCTTATTTTTGAGGTAGTGAGCACCGACAGGAAAAGTACGGTAAAGGCCAAAGTGATACAGGGAGGGGCATTAAAATCAAAAAAAGGGGTAAACCTACCCAATACCAAGGTTTCGCTGCCCGCTCTTACGAAGAAGGATATAGAAGACGCTATTTTCGCTATTAAGAACGACGTAGACTGGATTGCGCTCTCTTTTGTGAGGGATAGCCAGGACCTGCTGGATCTGCAGGAGCTCATCAAAAAGCATTCGGATGAGAAAATCCCGATCATTGCCAAAATAGAAAAGCCCGAGGGTGTAGAGAATATCGATAAGATCGTGGCGCATTGCGATGGCCTGATGGTTGCACGCGGAGATCTCGGTGTGGAAGTTCCCGCCCAGGAGGTCCCGCTCATCCAGAAACAGCTTGTACTTCGTGCCAAAAAAGCAAGAATACCGGTGATCATTGCTACGCAGATGATGGAAAGCATGATAACCAGCCTTACACCCACGCGTGCCGAGGTAAATGACGTAGCCAATTCTGTTATGGACGGTGCGGATGCCGTAATGCTTTCTGGGGAAACATCGGTAGGAAGCTACCCGGTACAGGTTATTGAAAAGATGGCCAGCATTATAAACAGTGTGGAGCATTCGCCGCTGATCAAAGTACCGCAGGAGCCTCCGCATATACGTACCAAAAGATATATTACCAAATCGGTTTGTTACCACGCTGCGCTGATGGCAAACGAGATCCAGGCCAAGGTGATATCCACACTTACCAACAGTGGCTATACTGCTTTTCAGATTTCTGCCTGGAGACCTCAGGCGTACATCCTTGTCTTTACCTCGAACAAAAGAATAGTTACACAACTCAATTTGCTTTGGGGGGTAAAAGCATTTTACTATGACAGGTATGTATCTACGGACGAGACCATAGAAGACGTTAACGGCCTTGCCAGGGAACGGGGATTTGTGGAAACCGGGGATATGATGATAAGCCTTGCTGCGATGCCGATCCAGGAAAAAGGGATGGTAAATACGCTACGGGTCACGGAAATTCATTAATGTAAGGATACCGGTCCGGATCTCGGATACACTTCCGTTAGAATATAAATACTGTATTATAAAAGCGCAGCCGGAAATATCGTTACGACATTTCCGGCTGCGCTTTTCTGTTTGGCATATTTGCTCAGAAATCGAATTTCAGCTGCACAGCCACCTGCTCTTCTTTTCGGGTGTTCAGGTTGGAAAGGGAAATCCCGAGAAGGCGGACGGAATTTTGCAGTTTTTCCTGGTAGAGCAGTTCTTTGGCTGTTTCGAGGATAAGGCTTTTGTCTGCGATAAAATAGGTAAGGGTTTTGCTTCGTGTTTGCAGGGTGAAATCGCTGTATTTTATTTTAAGGGTTATGGTTTTGCCGGAGATACGGCTGCGCAGGAGGCGCTGTTCGAGTTCTTCGGCAATGTGTTCCAGGCGTTCGAGCATGAATATTTCGGAAGAAAGGTTTTCGAAAAAGGTCCGTTCCGCACCCACCGACTTCGGAATGCGGTCCGGTTTTACGGGGCTGTTGTGGATACCCCGTACGATGTGGTAGTAATGTGTGCCCGACTTGCCGAACTGTTCTTCCAGAAAAGCGGCGGATTTCTTCTTCAGGTCCTTTCCGGTAAAAATCCCGAGCCGGTACATCTTTTCAGCGGTGACTTTACCCACGCCATAGAATTTTTTAATATCCAGATCTTCCAGAAAAGGGATTACTTCTTCCGGGTTTACGGTTTTCTGTCCGTTGGGCTTGTTGTAGTCCGATGCAATTTTGGCTATGAATTTGTTTACGGATATCCCTGCGGATGCCGTAAGTCCTGTCTCTTCCAGGATACGTTTCCTTATTTCGGAGGCTATAAGTGTAGCGGAAGGATTTCCTTTTTTGTTTTCAGTGACATCCAGGTAGGCTTCGTCCAGGGACAGCGGTTCCACAAGATCGGTATATTCGTAAAAGATGTTCCTGATTTTCCGCGATATTTCCCGGTAGCGGTCAAACCTGGTCTTGACAAAGATGAGGTCCGGGCACATTTTACGTGCAAGGGCACCGCTCATGGCACTGCGTACGCCATATTTCCTGGCCTCGTAGCTGGCCGCGGCAACAACGCCCCGTTTGTTTCCCCCGCCAACCGCCACAGGTTTTCCGCGAAGGCCGGGATTGTCCATTTGCTCTACCGAGGCATAGAAGGCATCCATATCGATATGGATAATTTTACGGTATGTAAGGATATCACCCATTATTAGCTAACTTTGGCAAAGTTCCGAAACTTTGGTCAATAAAAAGGGAATGATAGAAACAGAACGTAAATTTTTGGTGAGATCGGACGGGTTTAAAAAGGAGGCGAAGTCCGCAACCCGTATCGTGCAGGGGTTTTTAAATACGGACCCGGAAAGGACCGTACGCATACGCATAAAGGGAGATAAAGGCTTTATAACGGTGAAAGGAAAATCAGATGCCGGAGGGATGTCTAGGTACGAATGGGAAAAGGAAATTCCCGCAGGGGAGGCCGAAGAACTTTTGCTGCTGTGCGAAAAAGGGATCATAGAGAAAACCAGGTACGAGATACCAAACGGAAAACACTTTTTTGAGGTCGATGCGTTTGCCGGAGAAAATACGGGGCTCATTGTGGCGGAGATCGAACTGTTCTCGGAACAAGATGAGTTTGACAGGCCGGACTGGTTGGGAGAGGAGGTGACCGGGGACCGTCGTTACTACAATTCGCAGCTGAGCAGGAACCCATACAGCACATGGGATGGGGAGGAATAAAAAAACCGTCGGGCATTACATGGAATGACCAACGGTTCTCTACAATTAACCATTTATTAAAACGAAAACAAAATTTTTCTTCCGGGTCCCTGTGATGTTCCGGGATATGAGCTTATACTGCAAAACCCTGTTTACAGATATATTCCGGTTCCATTAACCCGCGGAGACTGTTGGTTATAAGATATTCCAGCACGGTGTCTTTGTCATAATCATCCAGTAGTTTTTGGGAGAAGATCACCTCGTCCATACGTAAAAGGTACAATTCGCAAAACAGTTCCAGGCGTATATTCTCTCTCAGTTGCTTTAACTGCTGGGCCTTTTTCAGCAGGTTAATGATCGTACCGTATACGATGTCTCTCTTGAAAGCTTCATATTGGGTATACGCCTCCGGATAATATTTCTTCAGTCCGTGCAAAAAAGAGGGATTGAATGATTGTAATTTGTCGATCCCCAGTTTGTGGAACCTCACAATACAATAGAGGGGATTGTCTTTCTGCTTTTGCTCAATACAGGCCAGTTCCCGTCTGATGTTATTGAGCAGGTACTGAAAACTGGCGGAAACCAGTTCGTGCTTGTTACTGAAATGCTGGTATATGGTCTTTTTTGAAATACCGAGTTCGGCAGCCAGTTGATCCATAGTGAAATTTCGGCTGCCGAACCGGGTAAAATTAGCGATAGATAACTTTAAAAACTCTTCTTTGGTTATCATCTTCCGGTATTATTTCCACCCGCCTCCCAGTGCTTTGTACAGGGAAATGATGGCATTCAGTTGTTCATACCTGGAATTAATATAGTTTAATTCCGAATTCAGCATTTGTTCTTTCGCTGTCAATACTTCGAGGTAGTTGATCATACCATTGTTCAGTAATTCTTCGGAATATTCCGTCGCCAGGGAATAGGCATCCAGTTCTTTTTTGCGGATGTCTATCTTTTCGGTTTCGGCCTGGTATGTATACAGGGCATCGGAAACTTCTTTGCTTGCGGTTAGCAGGGTTTTCCTGAACTCCAGCAGTGATGCCTCCTGTCTTGCTTTGGAAGCTTCGTATTCGGACTTTATCTGTCTCCTGTTAAAGATAGGTTGAACTAACCCTCCTGTAATGGTTGCAAAAAGAGATCCGGAGTCCAGCCACTTGTCAAAGTCTATACTCTGAAAACCTCCCGTAGCGGTAAGCGTCAAGGAGGGATAGAAATTACTTTTGGCCACATTGGTGAGTTCAAAAGCATTGATGAGCCCGTACTCGGCGGCAACCACATCGGGACGGTTCTGCAGCAATTGTGCAGGGACACCCAGCCTGAGTTCGGTATCGATATTCTGGTTTTCCAGACTGCCTCTTTCGATAGTCCCGGGCGTTTCCCCCAGAAGAATGCTCATGGTGTTTTCGAGGATCTTTATATTGGCTTTGAGATCCACCAGCAGGGCTTCTGCGGTGTGAAGCTGTGCTTCGGTCTGTTTTACACCTACTTCGGTTACATTTCCGGCATCTTTAAGGGCCCTGGTGGTTTCGAGGCTGGACCTCCTGTTTTCTATGGTCTCTTCGGTGATCTTCAGTTGCTCGTCAAGGGCCAGTAACTGGTAATACGCAGAGGCGATGGAAGCTACGAGTTCCGTTTTCACTGCCTGATGGGCCGATACGGTTTGCAGGTAAGAAGCCAGAAAAGCCCTGCGGTTGCTTCTTATTTTTCCCCAGATGTCGGCTTCCCAGGAGAGATTTCCGGTAAGCTGGAACTGGTCTATATGGCCGCTAAAGAAAGATCCGAATTGGCTGTTTTGAGCCAGGAACTGCCGGCTTGCATCAACTCCGATACTGAATGTAGGGAAATACCCGGCCTTCCCTTGCTTCATGTAAGCTTCTGCAGCGACGATCTGTTGAATGGCTATACGGATATCCAGGTTGTTTTCCAGTCCTTTTTTTATGTGATCCTGTAAGTAAGGGTCCGTAAAGAGTTCTTCCCAGGAAACGTCTGCCATGGAGATACTGTCTTGCGGCAGTTCGTCCGTACGGTAAAGCCCTTCGGTCTCTTCCACTTCCGGGCGCTCGTAGGTCTTGGCTACGAAGCAGGATTGCATGAGAAATGCAAACCCTGCTATCGCAGTTATTTTAAAGATTCTTTTATAATTCATATCTTATCGTATGGTGTTGTTAGCTTTCTTTTGATTCTTCCTGTACAGATTCAAATTCCGGGGTTCCACTTATGCGTTCCTGTAACCACTGAAACACGACGAAGAGCGTAGGGATAATGAATACTCCGACAAGCGTACCGATAAGCATACCAAAAGCAGCACCGGTACCTATGGAGTTGTTACCTTCGGCACCTACACCTTTGGCAAGGACCAGGGGCATGAGCCCTACGATAAATGCAAAGGATGTCATAAGGATAGGTCGCAGACGTGCTTTACCTGCATCAATAGCAGCCTCTACGATAGACATGCCATGTTTGCGCCGTTGTATGGCAAATTCCACAATAAGAATGGCATTTTTGGCAAGCAACCCGATAAGCATGATCAGCGCTATCTGGAAGTAGATGTTGTTCTGCAGTCCGTCAAGTTTGGTAGCAATGAACGCACCTGCCACTCCCACAGGAAGCGATAACAATACGGAAAGCGGTAAAATGTAACTTTCGTACTGGGCTGCCAGGAAGAAATATACGAAGAGGATACTCAGGGCAAAAATGATAATGGACTGTCCGGCCGAGTTAATCTCTTCACGGGTAAGTCCCGAATATGCCACTTCATAGTTATTTGGCAGCGTTTCTTTTGCCAGTTTGTCGATAGCTGCAATGGCGTCTCCGGTACTGAATCCTTCGGCAGTAGCCCCGTTAACGGTTACGGCGTTGAAAAGGTTAAAGCGGTTTACCGTTTGGGGCCCGTATACCCTTTTCAGTGTTACGAATTCCGAAATAGGCGCCATTTCTCCATTACCGTTACGTACAAACATACTGTTCAGGCTGGACTGGTCTTTACGATCATCGGGTTCGGATTGTACGAACACTTTATATTGTTTTCCGAACCGGCTGAAGTCGGTTGCATAAAAACCACCGATATATCCCTGAAGCGTAGATAATATGTCGCTAATACCAATTCCGGCTTCTTTGGCCTTGGGAACGTTTATCTCCATTTCCAATTGGGGGTAATTGGTGCTGAAAGAGTTGGAGGCAAATCCGATCTCCGGGCTCTGGTTCAGTGCGCCGACAAATTGTTTGGCTACATTGTCCAGGTCTTTTATGTCTCCTGCAGCGCGGTCGAGAATTTGCAGCTCGAGGTCGGAATTACCGAATCCGGGTACGCTGGGAGGGGTAAAGAAGATGATATTGGCATCGGATATTGCCGCGGTCTTCTGGAAAAGCTGGCCTACAATGGCATCGATCGAAGTTGCGTCAGTAGTACGTTTTTCCCAGTCTTCGAGGATAATGAATCCCATGGCATATGAGCTACCCGAACCGGAGAAGAAGTTCCTGCCGTTTATCAAACCGGCTGCCCGGATACCTTCTATACTGCTGATAATGTCGTGCAGTTCCTCGGTTACACTATAGGTTCTGTCCAGAGAAGAACCGGGAGGTAATTCAACGTTGACCATGACAAAACCACGGTCTTCCGAAGGTACAAAGCCCGTAGGTGTGTTGTTGTTTGCCCAGAATATACCTAGTACCGCCGCAATAAGGATAACTGCAGTGATCCATTTGTGCTTGGTGAGAAAGCCCAACGATTTGGCATATTTCTCGGTCATCTTGTTGAAAGCGATGTTGAATGCGCTATAAAAACGTTGCAGCACATTTTTCTTGGCGTCCGGATGATCTTTATGAGGTTTGAGGAATATGGCACACAGGGCCGGGCTCAGCGTCAATGCATTGACTGCCGAGATCAGGATGGCCACAATAAGGGTTACCCCGAACTGTTCGTAAAATACTCCCGAAGGCCCCTGTATAAACGTAATGGGCACAAAGACGGCCGCCATAACCAAGGTAATGGATATAATGGCCCCGCTGATCTCACTCATGGCCGATACGGTGGCGTTCAGCGCGTTGTCGTACCCTTCTTCGAGCTTGGAATGGACGGCCTCGACGACGACAATGGCATCATCGACCACAATACCGATAGCCAGGATCAGTGCGAACAGCGTGAGCAGGTTTATCGAATATCCGAATAACTGCAGGAAGAAGAACGTACCCACAATGGCCACAGGTACCGCAATTGCGGGTATCAGTGTGGACTTTACGTCCTGCAGGAAGATGAATACCACGACGAAAACCAGTAAAAACGCTTCTATCAGGGTGTGTTGTACCTTTTCGATAGACGCGGAAAGGAATTTGTTGGTGTCATAGTACACGACATAATCTATCCCTTCGGGGAAATTGGCTTTCAGGTCGTCCATTTTGGCATGGATAGCTTCTATAACTTCCTGGGCATTGGAACCGGGAGTCTGGAATATTCCGACATTAGAGGCCGGGTAGGTCATCGTACGGCTCAATCCGGTATAAGAGAAAGCGTCGAGCTCTACCTTGGCGACGTCTTTAACCCTTAAAAACCTGCCGTTGCCCAGAGCCTTTATAACAATATCTCCGTATTCTTCGGCTGTTTTATAGCGTCCTTTATATTTGATAACATATTCGAAAGACTCTCCCGAGTTCTGGCCGAGTGATCCTGCGGCAGCCTCAAGGCTCTGCTCACCGATGGCACCTATAACATCGTTGGTCGTGAGGCCGTAAGAAGCCATTTTGGCGGGGTCTATCCAGATACGCATGGAGTAATCCTTGGCTCCGAATACAGATACGTCACCGACCCCTTTTATCCTTTGTAATTCGGGACGGATATTTATGCTCAGGTAGTTCTGTACAAAGGTGTCATCATAGTCAGGGTTTTCGGAATATACCCCCAGGTACATCAAGGCCGAGTTCAGCCGTTTTTGTGTAATTACCCCGGAACGGGTAACTTCGGACGGCAAAACGGAATTAGCCCTTGCTACCCTGTTCTGTACGTTTACCGCAGCAATATCGGGGTCAATACCTTGTTCAAAATACACCTGGATGGTAGCACTACCGTCATTACTCGCGGTAGAGGTCATATAGGTCATTCCTTCCACCCCGTTCACCTGCTCTTCTATAGGGATGATTACACTTTCCAGAATGGTTTCTGCGTTAGCTCCCGGGTAACTGGCGGTTACCTGTACCGTGGGAGGTGCAATGTCGGGATATTCCGTGACGGGCAGCGTGTAAAGCCCCAGAACCCCGAGTATTAGGATGATGATCGATATTACTGTGGATAATACCGGTCTTTCTATAAACTTTTTAAGCATGGTTTTTTCCTATTTGAATACGGTGTTAAATGAATTTACGATGCTGTCTATACTGGTGGGTTGCGGAGCGATTTTCATCCCCGGTCGTGCTTTTCCGACACCTTTGCCCAGTATTTCTTCATTTTCTTTTATGCCGTCACTGATAACCAGTAAGTTGTCCACTTCTGCCACGGATTCCACCGACCTGGAGTAGATAGAATCATTATCTGCTACGATATAGACGAATTTTTTACCTTGTTGTTCAAAGGTGGACAGTGCGGGTATAACCAAAGCATCGTCGTATTGTTCCGGTACCAGGATGGTGCCGCTGCTTCCGTTTCTCAGCAAGCCGGTGGGGTTCGGGAAAGTGGCCCTGAAACTTACCGTACCGGTTTGCGGATCTATTTGCCCTGTAATGGTCTCTATGGTCCCTTCTTCTTCGTATTCGGAACCATCTGCAAGCAACAGCTTTACTTTGGGCATGTTTTTTGCCTTATCATCCAGTGTTTTGCCTTCCACACTTCTCGTAAAAGAAATAAAGTCTTTTTCATTCATGGAGAAGAACGCATACACTTGGTCTATGCTGGATACATTGGTCAATGGCGTAGCATCGGTGGCACTCACCAGTGCCCCTTTGCGGAAGGGGATGGAACCTACAACGCCATCTACCGGGCTTTTAATGGTTGCATAACCTATATTGGCGGTAATACTGTTATAATTGCTTTTGGCTTGCGCCAGACCGGCCTTCGCGGTTTGCAGTTGTATCTGGCTTATGATACCCTTCTCTACCAGGGGCACAAGCTTATCTACTTCTACCTGTGCTACATCTACCTGTGCCTTGGCAGCTTCTGCGTCCTGGCTCAGGGAGAGGGTTTCGAGACGGAAAAGTACCTGTCCTTTTCTGACGTTTTCGCCTTCGTCTACCAATACATCCTGTATATAACCGGAAACTTTGGCACGTACGTCACTGCTTACCACACCCTCTATGCTGGCCGGGAACCGCTTATAGGCCATAACATCCTTTTTCCCGGCTTTTACTGTGGGAAACGGCATAGCCATAGCCTGTTGTCCCTGAGGTTGCCCTCCGTTACAACTTGTGAGGAACGGAACAATCCCGGCAATTGCCACCATGTATTTTAAAATAGTTTTTGTTCTCATGTCAGTCTGCTTATTATTATTGGTTTATGGTGTTTGAAATATTTTCTCTTAATCGTATGAGGTTATTCAGCATTTCATCGGCAAATTTGATGTAATGCTGGTTGAACATAAGTCCTGCCTTATTTGCTTCCAGGTCACTGTTTTGCATGGACCTGGTCTTGTAGCAATGTACTTTTTCTAATAGTTGCTTTTCCCTTTTCCACTGTTCTATTTTCTCATCCAGACGTACCAGCATCTGGTCCGGGGCAATTTTAAAATATCGCTTTCTGTCGCCTGTTTTGGTAAAATAGGTGATTTTTCCCGTTGACTGTAATAGTTGTAAATTGGTAGAAACAGAACTTTTGCTGGCTTCCAGTTTTTCCAAAAGCTCATCAAATGTTATCCCGCCTTCTCCCGTTAGGACCATAATAGAAAAGATCCTTGCAGACAGCGGAGAAAATGCCTCGTTTTTCTCAAAATAAACTCCCAGTTCTTCTATCAGATTACATTTTTCCTTCTCTAAGTCTTCACACTGCATATGTACTTTATATGTTGAAAATTCGGGCAAATATAGCTAAGGTTCGTTTTATACCGAACCAAAAAGGAGTTAATTTATTGTTAAATAAGGACCGGAATCGTTCTTGTCTGGCCAGAACAGGCTTAACGTGAAATAGCCGTCCGGCTCACTTTTTTGTTTTCCGGGCATACAATTTTGCAGAAGCGGAGCCGGGGGGGCGGAAGTAAAAAGGAGTGTGGTAATATTACCAGGGCGTGAAAGAAAGGAAAGCGTTTATCTTTTGACTTCGATTCTGCGTTTGATCTCATTCCCGAACTCATCGATAACCGTAATAAGATGTTTCCCTTCTTCCGGGAGGACGGCCATTTCGTGAAAGGTCCTGGTGTGTCCGAGGAAGTGCTCGTCCAGGTACCAGAATACGGTAGTCCCGGGTTTGGAATGCGCTATCTTTACGACCAGTTTATTGGTAGTCCCTTCAAAGTTCTTGGGCAGCACAACCGTCCGCCCTTCTTCCGGGTAGATAAAATCCATGGCAGCCGGACCTTCGGTAAAACAATCGGCACGAAAGGGAGGGAGGCTTTTATAGCCGGTATGGTTTGTTTTGTAATAGTATTCCATAATAGGGGGAAGTGTAAACCACGGTTCCGTTACAATATTGGTCACGGTTTCGCAGGAGGTATTGATCCTGTACCGGCGGTTCTGGTCCAGATGAACGAGATGGTGGAACGGACAGGGGCTTGTACGCTGACCTGTGAGCGGGATGCGTATGGTCTTTTTCGGGCATAGGGGAGTGGCCATATAACCGCTATTGCGGCATACTTCGGCCTCCGCCAGTTCGTCAAAAGGTACAGGGAACGATGCAGATACGGGTAAAGCATCAAATACGTCAAAGAGTACAGGGGCTGCCGCGGTAACACCGGTCAGGCCGGGTCTTCCTTCTCCGTCCGCGTTTCCTGCCCAGACACCGACCACATAATCTTTGGTGACCCCGATGGCCCAGGCATCCCTGTTCCCGAAGCTCGTCCCTGTTTTCCACGCGATCCTTTTGGAAGAATCGAAGTATTGCCAGGCCTCGTTGCCTTCCGGCCTGTTCAGTTCCTGCATGGCCTGAAAGGTAAGGTAAATACTTCCGGCATCCAGTACGGTTTTTTCCCGTGAAATATCCCCGAAACCGGCTTTTTCCCCGGCCATCCACACGGGCTCCGTGAATTCGCCGGTATAGTATTCGCTGGAAGTTTCCCGGAAGTGGTTTACGGTAGAAGCCAGTGAAGCATAGGTTTTGCACAGGTCCCACAAGTTGCTTTCGGCTCCGCCCAGGATCAGGGTAAGCCCGTAGTAATCCGCAGGTTTGTCTATGTCCTTCAGGCGGAATTTTGAGAGTTTGTCCCTGAAACGTTCCAGCCCATATTCCTGGAGCATCCGTACAAAAGGAATGTTAAGCGATCGGGCCAGTGCATTGTCTGCGGCGACGGCTCCGTCGTATTTCGGGTCAAAGTTTTCCGGGGTATAGCCGGAAATCTGTGTAGGGACATCCGGCACCAGGGTATGGGGCAATAGTTCGCCTGCATCCAGCATGGCGGCATAAAGGAAAGGTTTCATAATACTGCCCGTACTCCGGGGGGCGTGGATAATATCCACATCTTTCTGATGTTTTTTGTCCGTAGGAGTGTTGCCGGTATAAGCCAGGACTTCGCGGGTATGGACATCCATGACCAATACGGCGGCATTGTATACTTCGTTTTGTTTCAGTATCCCGTAATGCTGTTTTACAATATTGTTTACCCTGTGTTGCAGATCATGGCTCACGGTGGTACGAATTCTCTTTCCCGCATGGTTTCTCCCGGCGTATTGCAGCAGATGCGGGGCAGTTTGCGGCAGGGGAAAGGGTTTTTGCGGTAATGGTTCCGTAATGGCCAGTGTATAGGTAGTAGAATCGATTACCTCTTTTTCAAGGAGCTTTTTTAGCAGCCGGTTTCGTTTTTTACGCAGGGTTTCCTGGTTTTTTCCGGGGTAGATGAGGGCAGGAGCATTGGGCAGGACCGCCAGGGTAGCACTTTCGGCCCAGGACAATTGGTGGGGTAGTACGCCGAAATAACGCCATGCCGCTACATCCAGCCCCACTACATTGCTGCCGAAGGGGGCATGGGAGGTATACAGGGCGAGTATTTTTTGTTTGGAACAGCGCAGCTCCAGCCGGGTTGCCAGTATGATCTCAACAAATTTTTCAACGTAAGTGCGCCGCTTCCCGTCCCGGGAAAGACGAATGACCTGCTGTGTAATGGTACTTCCGCCACGGATTACCCTTCCTGCTTTCAGGTTATGTACCATGGCTTTGGCAACAGATACGGGGTTAAAGCCCGGGTGATAATAAAAATATTCATCTTCGAAGTGGAGGATGCACTGTTCGAATTTTTCCGGGACACTGTCACTTTCGGGGAAACGCCACTGCCCGTCCTCAGCTATCCTGGCGCCGAGCAGATCCCCGTTTTTACTTTCTATAACTGTTGAAGAAGGATCGCGGAACAAGGGGTCGGGCAGGCAAAAAAAATAAATGATAAGTAACACGATAAAGATCGTGATCTTAACAGGATGTTTTTTTATGAAGCGTATAAGCCGGTGCAATGGAAATTTGTTTTACCGGATGAAATTATTCTTTTTTCCGCAAACGGAACAGGCTTGGTTGTTAAAAAAAGGATCGGGCTCATAATAGTTTGGGAGTTGGTTAGTTTTGGAGTTGGTTAGTGGGGTATTTGGTAACGTTTTTAGCTGATACCGGATGCAGGAGAATGAATTCTCATCACAATGTGGAAAAACAGACTTTCCCGGCACAAAACAGAATGATAAAGAAGAGACAACTCAGAACTCCCAACTAAAAAAACTCCGCAACTTTTACACTTGTTTTCAAAAAGAAACCGCCCTTGTGCAAGTACGGCAAAGGGCGGTTTCCAAACTAAATAACCAACCAAAAATCAACTAACCTTTATTTTTCTGCTTTCGCTTTGTCTTTCTATCTGTATGGTCTTGTCTATGACCTTTTTTCGTTTTCTTCCTGCAGGTTCGGTTTTCTGCCCGGAATTGCCTTCCGGTCTCAGGCACCGGATGAACCTTCTTCCTGTGAATTGATATATACTTCCGGTACGTATATGGTATAATTCAATGGTTCTCTCATCTATAACGCTGAGTTCAAAACGTTCATTGTCCGGTGATTCATAATCTAATGTTAAAACTTTGAGGTCCGGTTGGCCCGAAACGTTAAAGATTTCGTATTGCCCTTTATAATCCCAGAAAATATGGTCGATATTGGTGCCGGGGCGATCTTTTGATGACCAGAACTTTCCCCCGGAATCGGGGAGGAACTGAAGGAAGTTCTCCCTGTCAAAAATATTTGGTTCTCCCTGCCCGGATGTATATGTTTTCTCCCAGGCCTCATATTCCTGGAGGAAATAATGGATGTTCTCGTAAAATACCTTGTCATAATCGAAATTACTCCTTTGATACCCTATCAGGAAATACGAAGTACCGGAATAAGGATTATACAACTCTATTTCGTTGTTTGCGGACTGGTAAACTTCAAATTCCCATTGCCCGTCTATATCATGATCGATGACTATGGAGAGGTCGTAGACATCATAATATCCTACGTCTATACCAAAACCATTTCCGGTTGTCCCTATGCCCGCAAGGTTATTATTGGCATATAGTGTTCCGTTCCTGAAAGATACGGTAAATGCATTCTGGAGAAAGGGAACTTCCCCGTTCCCGGCAGTGCTGTGGATATCCACATACCAAAGGTCATAAGAAGATAAAAGCTGGTTAAGGGAGATATCATCATCAAAATAATCGTCCTGTACGGAACAGGAAGCTACTATCCCCGAAATCAGAATACATCCTAAGAGTAATTGTATGTTTTTCATAGCGTACATTTTTGAGTTGTCCGAAGAAGTATTACCAATTCCTGTGCCAAAAAGTTAATATATTGGTAATCAAAAGGTAATGGATTGGACTGTTTTTTGGTTACTTTTGGTGTATGAAATGCCCGGTTGCGCAGGGGGTGGTATGATGGAATGTATGGGGATAAAAGCGGGTTTTGCCGGGCAGAATTAGGTTGTCGTATTAATGAAACATACTGTAATGAGTGCTATGAAAATTACCGTGATCGGCGGAGGGAGCTGGGCCACGGCCATTGTTAAGATGTTATCGGAAAACCTGAAAGAAATCGGCTGGTATATGCGCAACACTTTTGTGAAGGAGCATATTCTGCATGAAGGGCATAACCCCAACTACCTGAGTGCGGTTGAATTCCACCCGGAGCGGCTTCGCCTGACAAACGATATAAACGAAGCCGTCTCCTATGCGGATATACTGATCTTTGCGGTACCTTCGGCCTTTCTGCATTCTGAACTGGAAAAGCTTACCGTTCCCATAAAGGATAAGATTATTTTCTCGGCGATAAAGGGTATTGTACCCGAAACCGGGCTTATAGTAGGTGAACACTTTCACAATGAATACGGCATACCTTTTGAAAATATCGGGGTTATCACAGGGCCTTGTCATGCGGAAGAAGTTGCCCTGGAGCGGTTATCATACCTGACGATTGCCTGTGCCGATCCGGAAAAAGCCAAAATGCTGGCAAAAAGTCTTGCAGGCGACTATATAAAAACGAAGATATCCGATGATATTATCGGTACGGAATACGCTGCGGTATTGAAGAATATTTATGCGATAGCTGCCGGAATAGCCCACGGTCTGGGATACGGGGATAATTTTCAGAGCGTCCTGATGAGTAATGCCATAAGGGAGATGCGGCGCTTTATAAAGCGGGTGCATAAAATGAAACGAAATATCAATAATTCTGCTTACCTGGGAGACCTGCTGGTTACGGGATATTCCGTTTTTTCACGAAACAGGATGTTTGGCAATATGATAGGCAAGGGATACACGGTAAAATCGGCCATGATGGAGATGAGTATGGTGGCCGAAGGATATTATGCGGCTAAAAGTGCACATATCATAAACGAAAAGCACGACAAAAAGATCAAGACCCCGATTATGGACGCTGTTTATAATGTGTTATACGAGGGAAAAGAACCCAAAAAAGTATTCAAGAAACTTTCGGAAAAGCTGGATTGACAGGGCTGGTCCTTCTTTATATTTACCCGGGTGAGTGTCTCCCGTAGGGAAAGCCCGGATCAGGTAAAAAAAGGTTTTTGGAGTTGGGGAATTCGGAACTTATATGGTATATGCAACGGAATGCATAGTTTTATAGGGGACTGAAAGCCTGTTTGGAGAAGGCTCAAACAACCATTGACATATCCGTTATTCACGGCCGGAATTTGGTGGGACTAATCTTGATAACCGTCGCGAAATGCTTGATAATAAAGAAGAATCTCACAACTAAAGAACTCAGAACCTGGAAAACACCGGGAAGCGGTTTGAACTTTAAAATGTATTCGTACTTCCGGGTCTTACCTGTAAAAATTCATCTCATCGATATATTTCCAGACGGCCGGGTGCAGAAGCGGGGTAACGTTTTTCCCCTCTTTTATGTCCCTGCGAATGGCCGTTGAGGATATTTCTATGACAGGGGCATCTATTTTGCGGATCCGGGGATGATCTTGAAGGGGGGGAGGCTCCGGTGCAGTGGTTATCCTGGGGTATACATATACGGAGTGGTTTTGCAGTATGATGTCGTGGTTTTTCCACTTGTGGAGGCCCTTAAGGTTGTCTTCGCCCATGATAAGACAAAATTCCCGCCCGGGGTACTTTTCCTGAAGATGTACCAGTGTATTTACGGTATAATTGGGTTGAGGTAATTTGAACTCTATATCCGAAGGTTTCAGCTTTTCCAGTTCATTCGTCGCCCGGTATACCATTTCCAGGCGGTGGTGGTCCGGGAGGAGGGAATTTTTTTTCTTGAACGGGTTGTGCGGGGTAACAACCAGCCATATTTCGTCCAGATCACTGTGTTCGGCAAAATGATTGGCTATGATAACATGCCCGATATGAATGGGATTGAATGTCCCGAAATAAAGTCCGGTTTTTTTGTGTATTTCCAAAGCAATGACTTGTATTACTTGTTCTCCCGGTTTACAAATTGATCTACCAGTTGTTCTGCTTCCTTCAGGGCAGTTTCCAGGTCGTAATTTTGGATGATCTTGTCGAACTGGGGAGCAGTGGCCAGCTCTACCGATGCTTTTGCGATCCGCATGTTGATCTTGTCTTCGGGCTCGGTTTTGCGTTTCTTCAACCGTATTTTCAGTTCGTCCACACTCGGGGGTTTAACAAAAACTGCCAGGGTCTGTTCCGGGAATTTCTTTTTTATGCGGAGCCCGCCCGCTACATCTATATCGAAAATAACATGTTTGCCTGTGGTCCATATGCGTTCTACTTCACTTTTCAGGGTGCCGTAAAAATTATCCCGGTAAACTTCTTCCCATTCCAGGAAGTCGCCTTGTTTTATATGGTTTTTAAACTCCTGGAGGCTGAGAAAGTAATAATCTTTCCCGTCTACCTCGTTCCCCCTGGGAGCGCGGGAGGTAGCCGATATGGAAAAATCGAGGTTCAGTTTTTCAATGCCGAGCAGGTGGCGTACGATAGTGGTTTTTCCGCTGCCGGAAGGAGCGGAAAACACGATGAGTTTGCCTTGTTGGGAATCGTTGTTTACCATGTTGTATAATCTAGTTTTGAGAGTACTTCCTGAAAGATCCTATAATACGTTAAGTACCTGTTCTTTGATTTTTTCCAGTTCGTCTTTCATCTGCACGACCAGTTTCTGCATGGGCGCATAATTGGCTTTAGAGCCGATAGTATTGATTTCCCTTCCGATCTCCTGGGATATGAACCCGAGCTTTCTACCGTTGGAATCGTCAGATTTCAGGGTGCTGAGAAAGTAATCGAGGTGATTGGACAGGCGTACCTTTTCTTCCGTGATATCGAATTTCTCCAGGTAGTATATAAGTTCCTGTTCAAAACGGTTCTGATCTACATTTTCGCGGATATCCGCTACGGCTTTTTCAAGGCGTTCCCGAACCTGGACCATCCGCTCCGGGTCTAGCTGTTTTACCTGGTCCAGCAGGGAAGAAATATTGTTTATCCGCAACAGGAAATCCTTTTCCAGGGCTTTTCCCTCTTCGCTGCGGAAGGTGCTGATCTCTACCAGTGCTTCCTTAAGGGCCTGATTAATGGCTTGATATTCTTCTTCATCGATATCGCTGCGCTCTGTTTTGAGCGCATCCGGCATTCTTACCGCCATTTTCAGAAGCTCTATCTCTTCTCCGTTAACAATATTTTTCAATTGTTTTATGTACTGGTTCACCACAGCTTCGTTGACCTGCGATGAGGTTTCTTCTCCGGTGATCTCCACGTACAGGCTGAAATCCACCTTGCCCCTTACCAGGGTATTGGCAATGGTACTCCGCATCTGTAGTTCTTTTTCCCGGTACTGGGAAGGTATCCTGGCATTAACATCCAGGCTTTTGCTGTTGAGCGATTTCAGCTCTACGGTTATTTTTTTGGTGGAAAGTTGTATTACAGACTTCCCGAAACCTGTCATAGATTTTATCATCCGGTTTTTTTAAAGAAAAGTTGCACAAAGGTAAGTAAAATAGAAAAGTTTAGAAAAATGTTTGAAAGTATAGTAGTATTCAAAGGGAAAAGACGGAGAAAAGGATGGAGGATTTTGCGAACCCCGGCTTTTTGGTAATATTAAATTTTTAAATATTTTAATGCAACATAGTTGCGTTTGCAATGATTTCTAAGGTATATTTGCCTTCAAAAATTTGAAACATGAATACTTTTTACCGCAAATTATGTAAGGGCCTTCTTTTGGGGCTTGGAGTGCTGATTTCCTCGTGTGAGGATGAAGAGATCATATCGGGCTATCTTGCGCCGCTGGATATGGAACAACAAGTAAATCTGGTCTATGGGACACAGGCAGAGTTGGACCTGGCGGGAGAGCTTACGAAAGATCAGCATGTAAGTTTTGAAATTACTTTTGAAGAAACGGAAGACCTGAAAATTACGGATGATGTAACGCTCCGGGATGTTTTGGAGCGGTCCGTGACTTTTAATTCCGGATCAGGCAAAATCGAGATAGACACGAAAAATCTATATCCCAACGCCATGCAGTCGGAAATATCAGGGGCCATACTTCCCGGGACGTATCAGGTTACGGTAAGTGCTCATTCTTCCGAAGGTTTTAAACCGGTACAACAAACATTTTCCCTGAAGGTCCTTCCGGCCAAACTTGAAATTGAAGAAGTGGATAATACCGAAGCCATTCCTTATGCGTATGCTTTATATGACCAGGGAGAACTGAACTATTCCCTGAAAGTCCCTGATTTTTTTACTTCCGATATGTCCTGGGAACTTCACATGAACGGATGGCCCGATCCGAATATAACGGTCCGGGACCATCGGATCATCGTAAGGGAAGGGGCAGGAGATGAAGAAAAAAAGACTGAATGGACCTATGACCTGATCCCTTCACTGAAAAAAGATGGCTTTACAGTGGCATCCAGGCAGTTCCGGGTAGTGCTTTTACCGGAAATGAAATTTTTTTACGGGGCCTATTATTCGGAGTACGACCTGTCTGTGACGTTAAACCAGCTCTATATAGGGCTTTACGATGCCTTTGAAAGTAACCCTCCGGTGTTTTACCCGGAAAAATACAAGCAGAGTTTTGAGATCCTGGCGATAGAAAAGGACGGGGCAGCTTTTGGGAATGAAGACAATATTATCGGTATAAATGAGGAAACCGGATTGGTTACGGTAGCACATAACCATGTTTTGGAACAGGGACGATACAAGATTCGTGTGCAGGCCAATTCGGTCACCGGCCTTGTTTTTGAGACGGAATTAACCCTGATTATGGAGTCCGTATCGGAAGACGATCACCATCATTAACATCTTTTGCCGTTACGGTATACAACAAGAGGTTGTCAAAAAAGTGAAGACAACCTCTTGTTGATAACAGGATATTTTTGCTTACCGGAGCTCCCGTATCCAAATATTCCTGTAACTGACCTCACTGCCGTGATCCTGTAACCGGACAGGGCCTTCTCCGTGGGGTTCGTTCTTAGGCCACCCGATATATTCGGTTGTACCTTTTATTGCTACATGGTCCTGAACCAGAATACCGTTGTGCAGTACAGTTACGGTAGCAGGTTTGGTCTTATTGCCCGCTTCATCAAATTCCGGGCCGTGATAAATAATATCGTAAGTATTCCATTCCCCTGTTTTAACGGAAGCTTTGGCCAGGGGCACGTGTTGTTTATAGACGGCTCCTACCTGCCCGTTCACGTAGGTATCGTTATCATTGTTGTCCAGGACCTGTATTTCATAACGGTCCTGCAGGAACACTCCGCTGTTTCCGCGGTTTTGTCCGTCCCCTTTTATTTTCTCGGGAGATTTCCACTCCAGGTGCAGCTGTACGTCACCAAAGCTTTTTTTGGTTTGTATGTCCCCTGCTCCGGGTTTTACAGACATACTCCCGTCCCTGTTCAATGTCCAGGAAGCTTTGGAGGAGGTTTTTGTGCTGACCCATTGATCCAGGTCCTTACCGTCGAACAATACGATAGCGTCGCTCGGAGCGCTGTTTTCGCTTGCAGGGGTTACTACGGGCGGAACGGGTTCGTAAAATTCGGTTTCCTCCGGTTTTGTGGGTTCTTTTTCACCTT
Organism: Sinomicrobium pectinilyticum; assembly: GCF_003725735.1. Lineage (GTDB taxonomy): Bacteria > Bacteroidota > Bacteroidia > Flavobacteriales > Flavobacteriaceae > Sinomicrobium > Sinomicrobium pectinilyticum. The sequence continues at coordinate 58,670 of NZ_RJTM01000013.1, forward strand.
GTTTTTCCTGTCCACGGGTGTACATGCTTCCGAAGAGACAGATGGTAATAAATATGTGTGTCTTTTTCATCTTTGTTCTTTCTTCGGGCATTATAGTTCCTTGATCTTTATGTTCCGGAAAGAAACGCCGTCGCCATGATGCTGTAGCCCGATTTTTCCGGTTTGATAGGCACCGAAACCTTCCCAGCCGTTAAACTTGGACTTTTTAATCATATTCTGCCATGCTTCACCGTGTACCGGGAATTTAACAATTTCCACACCGTTCAGCCATATTTTCCCCTCATTGGCATTGTGATCTATTTTCAGGACCATGGTATTCCATTTTCCTGCGACCTTGGCTACATCTTCGGAGGGGGCAACCATATCATACAGGGCACCTGCCTGATGTGTTTTTCCGGCTTTGGCATCGGGATGCCTTTCATTGTCCAATACCTGTACCTCCGGGCCGGTCTGGTAAGGTTCATGTAATTCCGGGATTTCCTTTACACCCCAGAAGACACCGCTGTTCCCCCCTTCGGAAATTTTCCATTCGAGGGAGAGTTTAAAGTTGGTATAATCTTTATCGGTAACCAGGTTTTTTCCACCGGTTTTACTGTTGTTATCCGGGGTGAGCACCATTGCACCGTCCCGGATACTCCATTCGGGGGAGATCTCATCGGCATTATAACCGTGCCATCCGTTAAAGGTCTTGCCGTCAAAAAGGACTTCCCAGTCCCCTTCTTCTTTTTTCTCCTGTTTTTCCACACCGGCCGTTTCTTTTTTTGAAGCGGATTCCTGTGTATCTTTTTTGTTTGCCTCTTTGCAACCTGCCAGGAAAACCAGTGCAAGGGCGAAATAACTTATCTTCTTCATGTTAATATATTTTTTAGCTAATTAACGGGGCGGGGTATTACCTAAGACAACCCCAGGATTTTTTTTAATTTTTCATCATCCGTGTCGGCACCTGCGAAATCGTCAAATGCCTTTTCCGTGGCTTCTATGATATGGCTCTGAATGAACGGGGCGCCTTCCCGGGCTCCCTGTTCCGGTGATTTTATACAGCATTCCCATTCCATAACGGCCCATACGTCACATCCGTACTGGGTGAGTTTGGAGAAAATGGTCTTGAAATCCACCTGCCCGTCTCCGAGGGAACGGTATCTTCCCGCCCGATCTCTCCAGTCATTGAACCCTCCGAAAGCTCCCTTTTTTCCGGTAGGGTTGAACTCGGAATCCTTAACATGGAAGGCTTTTATAAATTCGTGATAATGGTCTATGTAAGCGATATAATCCAGTTGTTGTAATACGAAGTGGCTGGGGTCATATAATATGTTTACTCTTTTGTGGTTGTCGGTAGCTTTCAGGAACCTTTCAAAAGTATCGCCATCGTGCAGGTCTTCGCCGGGGTGGATTTCATAACATACGTCCACATCGTTTTCATCGAAAGTATCCAGAATGGGTTTCCAGCGTTTTGCCAGTTCTTCAAAACCCATTTCCACAAGTCCGGGCGGACGCTGTGGCCAGGGGTGTGCGGTGTGCCACAGGAGGGAACCGGAAAAGGTAGCATGTGCCTTAAGCCCTAACCGGCGACTGGCAACTGCGGCCTTTTTTACCTGGTCTACAGCCCATGCTGTCCGGGCTTTCGGGTTGTTTTTATATTTGTCCGGGGCAAAATTGTCGAACATAACATCGTAAGCAGGGTGTACCGCTACAAGCTGTCCCTGAAGGTGGGTAGAAAGTTCGGTTATTTCCAGTCCGTAGGAACCCACTTTTTCTTTGAGTTCATCACAGTAATCCTGTCCTTCCGATTCGTCTACGCTTCCCGCTTTATCCAGGTCTATCAGGAAAGTTTCGGGAGTGGGTATCTGAATACCTTTATAGCCCAGTCCGGCGGCCCAGTTACACAGACCGTCCAGCGAATTGAAAGGCGCTTTGTTGTCTACAAACTGTGCCAGAAATACGGCAGGGCCTTTAATTGTTTTCATTATGATTATTTTAATTTAACTTTTAATAGAGTTTGTTTGTGTCTCCGGGAACCTTCGGTTAAATGCTCACCCAGGCAGCGTTGTTCTCATCGCTCTTTACTGCGGCATGTATGAACTGTACTCCTCTGACACCGTCACTTACCGTGGGGTAATCCGGGTTCTCAAAGGGTTTGTTTTCCAGTACGTTCATAAGATGCCTTCCGAAATTCCTGTAAATGGTGGCAAAAGCTTCCAGGTATCCTTCGGGATGCCCTTTAGGTATCCGGGAAACGGCTCTTACTTCATCGTAAATGGAATTCCCGTCCGGTGTAAATGTCTGCTCCGGCTTGTCCACCCATTTGGCGTACAGGCGGGTAGAATCTTCCTGGTTCCACTGAATGCTCCCTTTGCTGCCGTATACACGTATAGCAAGGTCGTTTTCTTCGCCCACCGCGATCTGCGAGATGGACATGGTACCTTTTGCACCGTTTTTCATACGGAACAGGATGTTGCCGTCGTTATCCAGGACCCTGCCCTCACCGATTCTTCCGAGATCGGCTGCAAGTTCGGTAATGTCTGTTCCCGTGATGTAAGAAACCAGGTTTTCGGCATGGGTGCCTATATCTGCCAGCGAACCTCCGACACCCGATTTGGCGGGGTCGGCCCTCCAGGGTTTTATGGCGGCCTGTTCGTCGAGTTCGGCAGCCATCCAGCCCTGTAAATACTGAACATGGATTTTGCGAATGCTCCCAAGATCACCGCTTTCCACCATTTTCCTGGCCTGTTTTACCATGGCATTGCCTGTGTAATTATGGGTCAGGGCAAATAAAAGTCCCGTTTCCTTTACGAGTTTTTCCAGGGTTTTTGCTTCTTCTACGGTAAGTGTCATGGGTTTGTCACATACCACATGAAACCCGTTCTCCAGGGCCATTTTTGCAGGCTCAAAATGAAGGTGGTTGGGGGTGACAATAGCTACGAAGTCCATTCGTTCTCCTTCGGGCAGTTCTTTCTCCTTTGAGATCATTTCCTCAAAATTGCCATAACACCTTTCTTCAGGAAGGTAAAGCGACCTTCCGGTTTCTCTGGATTTTTCCGCAGTGCTGCTGAAGGCGCCACATACGAGTTCTATCATACCATCCATGGCAGATGCTTTTCTATGGACACCGCCCATAAAAGAACCGATTCCGCCACCGATCATACCCATTCTTAGTCTTCTCATTTTGCTTTGTTTATTTTTTAGCTGCTTAATTCACCGGTTATTTTTGGCTTTTGATGATCCCTCAAAAGCCTTTGTTGAGAGCGTGCCTAAAAAGTACAAAATATATGTCGAAAATTAAATATGTTTAGCTGCCTTTAACCTTAGAAGCACCTAAAAAACGTTTTTTATACACTTTCTCTTCGGTGAAAGAACTTTTTATGAAAAATTATTCGGAAAGCTTCCGTAATGCCGGGCTTATACTTCTACCCAGACATTCCCTTTTTTATGGGACTCAACTACTTTTTCAATAAAATTCATACCGCGAACGCCATCGTTTATAGTAGGAAACTCACCGGGATGGTATTTTTCGTTCCGGATAGCTCTGGCAACTCCCTTGTAGATATTGCCCATGGAATCGAAAATACCTTCGGGATGCCCGGGAGGCAATTTACTGCCGTCCAAAGACAATTGACTGTTATACGCGTGTCCGGGCTTTAATACTTTTAACGGGCCGTCTTCGGTGAGGTGATAGAGGTAATTGGGGTTTTCCTGTTCCCATTTCAGGCCTCCTTTATTGCCGTAAATACTCACGGTAAAGTTGTTTTCTTCGCCGGTAGCGATCTGGCTGGTGCGGATAAGCCCTTTTACAAATTCGGAGAAACGCAGAAGTACAGTACCGTCAACATCCATTTTATTATCACTGTACACGTAATTGAGGTCCGCAAGTATTTCTTTTACTTCCATTCCGGTCACGTATTCTATCATGTCAAAAGCATGCGTACCGATATCGCCTATACAACAACTGATCCCGGATTTTTCGGGGTCGAGTCGCCATGTGACAGCACGTTTTTCCGCATCGTGGATGATAGGGTTGATCCATCCCTGGTAATACTGTACATCTATCTTTTGTATGGTGCCGATCATCCCGGACGCGATCATCTCTTTCATTTGGCGCACCATAGGATACCCGGTATAGGTGTAGGTTACTGCAAATATGGTTTTGGATTTACCGAGGATCTCTTTCAGTATTTTTGCTTCCTCATAGGTGGTGGTCATCGGTTTTTCGCAAATGACATTGAACCCGTTTTCCAGCAGCTTTTTTGCCATGGGAAAATGAAGGAAGTTGGGTGTCAGGATTGAAATCACCTCCATCCTTTCGGTTTCGGGGAGTTTAAGTTCTTCTTCGATCAATGTGTCGAAGTCTCTATACACCCGGTTGGTAGGAATACCGATTTTTTCGGCAAAGCCGATATTCTGTTCAAAATCAGGGTTAAATACGCCGCCTACTAATTGGTAACTATCATACATGGAGGAAGCAACCCGGTGCAATACCCCTATTAACGAATCGCCACCCCCTCCGAGAATTCCTAATCTGATTTTAGTGCTCATTTTTTAGTTAGTATGTTATTGTTGTGTTTAAAATTAAAATAAAAAGGATTACTGGAAAAAATGGAATGAAAATCCGGATGATCCCGGATTTTCGTTCTTTAATATATTATCCGTAAATGAAGTGTCCTTCATTGTTGGTTTTTCTTAAATCATAAATACTGCGGTCCCGTATACGGTCCGGAAAAGTTTACGAATTTTTGTATTCCACTTTTTCGTTCCGGAATAACAGGACAAAAAGCACGGATACGGCAAAGGCAAAAATAGCAGGAAAGATCCATATGTTCTCCCAGTTGTGAGAACCATCTGCTGCGAGGTACGTATCGGTAATCTTACCGGCTACCCAGAATCCGATAAGCATACCCACACCATAGGTAGCCAGGGTAATGAGTCCCTGTGCCGCACTTTTGTATTTTTCTCCTGCCTTGGTATCTGTATATATCTGACCGGAAACAAAGAAGAAATCATAACAGAGGCCATGTAACGCAATACCCGTAAGGAGCATAAACGCAAGTTCTCCGGCATTGCCGTAAGCAAATAACAGGTAACGTAGTGTCCATGCCAGCATTCCGGCAAGGATGGTCTTTTTGAAACCAAACTTTTTAAAGAAAAATGGCAGGAGCAGCATAAACAAGACTTCGGATGCCTGGCCCAAAGCCATTTTCTCCGTAGGACTTTCCAAACCTGCTTCCGTAAGGAACGGGTGAGTGTTCTGATAGTAGAAAGCCAGGGGAATACAAATCAATACGGAAGAGATAAAGAACATGAGGAAGTTCTTATCTTTTAACAGTTTCAGGGCTTCCAGTCCGAGTACGTCAGACAGGGTGACTTTTTCTCCCTTGCTGACTTTAGGAGGAGTTTTGGGAAGGGTAAAACTGAAAATCCCCAGTATTGCGGAAGCTACCGCCGTCATTAAAAAGGTGTTTTTCAACATGCCGTTTTCCACACCTTCCGCAGAGTCCCAATGGAACACCCGGCTTATAAGTACTCCGGCAATGATCCATCCGATGGTACCGAATACCCGTACGAAAGAGAACTCCTTCGCAGGGTCTTTCATTTGATTAAAGGCAACCGAATTTACCAGTGCGAGGGTAGGCATGTACAAGATCATATATCCGAGAACATAGGGATAAAAAGCAGTGAATTCGGTAGTACCGGCCATTTGGTACATGAGAACGGCACCAATGAGATGAAGTATTCCGAGAATGCGCTCCGCATTAAAATATCTGTCGGCAATAAGTCCTATAATAAAGGGAGCGATAATGGCACCCCAGGATTGTGTGGAGAATGCCTGGGCAGATTGTCCTGCGGTTGCGTCCAGGTTATGCCCCAGGAAAGTTCCCAGGGAGACAAACCATCCTCCCCAGATGAAAAATTCGAGAAACATCATCAGGGAGAGCTGGAATTGTGTTTTTTTATTCATAGATGGTTAAATGTTAGATTTAAATATGAGATTCAGATGTCGGATGAGTTGCAAACAGATATGCGGGAGGGCTAATGTCTGAAGCTATGAAATTTGTTTTGCAGCATTGATCAGCAGTTTTTTAGTGGCAAGAATGCCTTCCTCTTCACTGAGCCTTTCCCCTTCATATTCTACACCGATATACCCGGTATAGCCTGCATCTTTAACAATTTGCAGCATTTTTACGTAGTCTATAGTTGTTTCGTTCCCGGCTTCATCGAAATCATATGATTTTGCGCTTACAGCTTTGGCGAATGGCATTAATTCCCGTACTCCTTTATATTTGTCGTACTCTTCCACACATGGTGCTCCCCAGGGTTCACCGTTTTCCCTTTTTATGCAGAAATTACCGAAATCGGGGAGTGTGCCGCAGTTTTTCATGTTCACTTCCTGCATAACTTCCGCCAGTAGCTCACCGTCAGAGGAAAAACCGCCGTGGTTTTCTACCAGTATGTTCACACCGGATTTCGCGGCATATGTGGCAAGACCGGACAAGCCTTCGGCAGCGTATTGTTTCCAGGCCTCAGGGTCCTGTTCACCGAAAAGGTTTACCCGGATGGAGTGGCAACCCAGTATAGCGGCTGCATCTACCCATTTATGATGGGCTTCAATGGCCCTGGTCCGTTCTGTTTTGTCCCTAACCCCGAGATTGCCTTCGGCATCTACCATTATAACGAGGTTTTTTATATCATTGTCATTACTGCGTTTGTTGAGTTCCCTGGCAAGATTATAGACAGCCGCAGCGGAGCTGGAATTTTTTTCCAGTTCTTTCCGGTATAATTGGCTTACGTATTCCAGTCCCTCAAATCCCCATGCTTTTGCTTTCTTTGCAAAGTCCAGCGGGTCGAAACCTTGTTCCATTATCATTCTGTGGATGGACCACTGTGCCAGAGATAATTTAAAAAAAGGAGTGCTTTCTTTTTCAGCAATAGCTTTTTCCGGTGTTGCAGACAGGGACTCTTTATCTTTTTTAGGGTCTTTGCAAGCATATAGTCCCAGTAACGATAAGGCTATACCGGCTTTACCGGAATTCCCGATAAAATTTCGTCTGTTCATTATAATCGGTATTTTGATTTAAGAATTGCTAAAATAATAAGTTTTAAAAGTAATATGTATTTATCTTACAAAAAAATTTATCGAAAAATATATAAAATTTATATATTTGAAGCTTACTCTAATATAAAAACAAATTACGAATAATGGGCACTATGTACTATAATCCTCCGCAGGAGGAATACGATGCTATTGTAATAGGCACCGGAGTGAGCGGCGGATGGGCTGCTAAAGAATTGTGTGAGAAAGGCTTGAAAACCCTGGTACTGGAGCGGGGGCGCATGGTAAAACATATAGAAGATTACCCTACGATGCACCTGGACCCCTGGGATATGGAAAACGGAGGGGCCCCTACACAGGAAGATCTTCGCAAGCAGGCAAAACAGGCGAGGACCGGTTACACCGTCCGCCAGGATACCAAACACTTCTTTGTGAACGACCTGGAGCACCCTTATAATGAAGTAGAACGTTTTGACTGGATGCGTGGATATCATGTGGGAGGACGCTCTATTATGTGGGGAAGGCAGAGTTACAGGCATGGTGACATTGATTTTGAAGCGAATTTAAAGGAGGGCGTAGCCGTAGACTGGCCTATCCGTTATAAAGATATAGCACCCTGGTATGACTATGTAGAGAAGCATATAGGGGTGAGTGGTGAAAAACTGGGCTTACCTCAATTGCCGGACGGGCAATTTCTTCCGCCTATGGAACTTTACTGTGTGGAGGAAGACCTGAAAAAAGCCATGGCCAGCAAATTTGATGACGGAAGGTTATTAACCATTGGCCGGGTAGCACATATAACCGGAGGGCAGTTTGACGGAAGGAGCCACTGCCAGTTCCGTAACCGTTGTGCCAGAGGATGTCCTTTCGGAGCCTATTTCAGCAGTAATTCTTCTACGCTTCCTGCTGCCGAGCGTACCGGGAACATGACACTTCGCCCGTTCTCTATAGTACATGAAATTATGTATGATAAGGATAAGAAACGTGCTACCGGAGTGAGGATTATAGATGCGGAAAGTAATGAAACTTATGAATTCAAAGCCAAAGTGATCTTTGTTTGTGCTTCTGCTATCGGGTCTACCTCAATCCTGATGCAATCCAAATCCGAACGTTTCCCGGAAGGAATGGGGAACGATTCGGGAGAACTCGGGCACAACCTGATGGACCACCATTTCCAGGTGGGGGCTTCCGCAAAAGTGGACGGCTTCGAAGATAAATACTTCAAAGGCAGAAGGCCCAACGGGTTCTATATCCCGAGGTTCCGCAACCTGGGAGGGAATACTGATAAAAAAGACTTCCTCAGGGGTTACGGCTACCAGGGTGGCGGCGGAAGAGGTGATTTGACTAATACGGTAAAAGAATTATCTTATGGTAAAGAGTTGAAAGAGCTAATCCTTCAGCCTGGTGGCTGGGGTATTAATATGACTGCCTTCGGAGAAATGCTGCCACACCACGACAATAAGATGTTCCTGGACTATGAAAAGACAGATAAATGGGGGCTGCCAACCGTAACTTTTGATGCTAAATTCCGTGAGAACGAATTTAATATGCGTAAGGATATGAAACAGCAGGCCATAGATATGCTGGAAGCTGCCGGATTTAAAGAGATAAGACCTTATGACAATCCCGGGGCCCCCGGTCTCGGTATCCATGAAATGGGAACGGCACGTATGGGAAGAGATCCGAAAACCTCTGTGCTCAACGGAAACAACCAGATACACGCTGTGCCTAACGTATATGTAACTGACGGTGCGGCAATGACTTCCGCCAGTTGTGTTAACCCATCCCTGACTTATATGGCCCTTACTGCAAGGGCAGCGGATCACGCAGTGAACGAACTGAAAAAAATGAATATTTAAAACAAATGCCATGCAAAGAAGAGACGCGATAAAAAATATAGGACTTTCTTTGGGGTTTGTTGCTGCTACCCCGACCTTGTTAAGCATACTTCAAAGTTGTACGGGAGATCCTAAAGTGGAATGGACCCCGGAATTCTTTACACCTGAGGAAGGTAGTATATTGTCTAAAATGGTAGATATTATCCTTCCGAAAACAGAAGACCTTCCCGGAGCTGCAGAACTGAACGTACCGCAGTTTATCGATAAATATATCAAAGAAGTGTACAGTCCGGAGGACCAGAAGCGGGTAAAGAACGGAATGAAAGCTTTTACCGATAAACTTGGGGTGAGTGCACAGGACCTTCCTAAAGTGAAGGAAGAAGAAATTGAAAAGGTCATAGCTTCTTCCCTTAAAATAAATGCGGATCAGAGAAAGGATATGGAAAGAAAACTGCGGGAATACAAAGACAGCGATGACGGGGCTTCTCCGGAAAATGAAGATGTCCTGGTTTTTGGTTTTGTAAAGGATATACGCGAAAAAACTATTGCCGGGTTTAAGATCAGTGAATATATAGGAGAGGAAGTCCTCGCTTATGATCCCATTCCCGGAAAACAACAGGGCTGTATTTCCCTGGAAGAAGCTACCGGAGGGAAATTGTGGTCTTTATAAAAGTATCCCTGTCCCGGATTTTTACATGTCCGGGATAGTATCCTACTAAACCAACCTATTGTGAAAAGAAGAACATTTGTACAGAATTCTCTTATGGCAACCCTGGGAGCTTCGGTGACGACCACCGGAGCTTTCGGTCTTGCCGGTAATACCGAAGGGACAAGACAGGAAAAACACAAATTCAATCTTAAATATGCGCCTCATGAAGGCATGTTTAAGCACAATGCCGGCGGGGATATTATTTCCCAGCTCGAATACATGGCGGAGCAGGGGTTTACTGCCCTTGAAGATAACGGCATGAGCGGCCGACCGGTTAATGTACAGGAAGCCATAGCCAAGACCATGCAGGACCTGGGTATGGAAATGGGGGTATTTGTCGCCCATAAAATATACTGGACAGAACCGAATCTCACCAGTGGGGATGTGGGAAAAAGGGAAGAATTCCTGGCGGATATACGAAAGTCCGTGGAAATAGCCAAGAGAGTAAATGCCAAATGGGTCACTGTTGTTCCGGGATATAAGGATTTCAGGAAAGAACCGGGTTATCAAACGGTAAATGTGGTGGAATCCCTTAAACAGGCTTCCGGAATACTGGAGCCCCATGGTATAACTATGGTACTGGAACCTCTGAATTATATGAATCACCCGGGATTGTTCCTGGAGAAATCAGCACAGGCCTACGAGATCTGCAAAGCGGTAAACTCGCCTTCCTGTAAGATACTTTACGATATTTATCATCAGCAGATAACCGAGGGAAATCTAATCCCCAATATAGAAGCCAGCTGGGATGAGATCGCTTATTTCCAGGTAGGGGATAACCCGGGAAGGAAAGAACCGACGACCGGGGAGATCAATTACAAAAATATCTTCAAATATATCTACGATAAAGGATTTCAAGGTATTGTAGGTATGGAACATGGAAATTCCAGACCGAACGGAGAAGGCGAACTTGCAGTGATTGAAGCTTACAAAGAAGTGGATAATTTCCTGTAGGCTTTCCGGAACAAATCAAAATTATCTGCCTGCGATCCCCATAATATATTATTTCCGGGGATCGCAGGCAGATAATTTGTTTATGGACGGCCCTGAAAAAGCATTAAAACACGCCCCACCTATTTACGGATTTATTTTTTCTCCCTGTGTAGTATATGCTCCTGCCTGTTTGCTGAAAAGATTATTCTGGTCGGAAAGGACGATGCCTTTTGTGTGGTGGGAAACCAGTTCCTGTCAGCGGCGGCCAGTATAAAAAGGCCTTCTTCATCTCCCATAACAGTAAAATGTTCCTGGGGAGGTTGTTTCGGATAGGTCTCTACACCGTATTTTGCCGTGATTTCGGATGCAAGATCGGGTACATTTCCGGTGACCAGGCCTATTTCACTGATATTGAGTACGGACAGACCGTCGAAGTCACGATCGGATGTTTTCTTACGGTCATACCGGGTAATGTACTCCAGTATATTGCCATTGTTATCCCGAAAGTAAAAGGATTTGGCATTCCACCTTGAGAAATCTGCTATGGTTTCATTATCTTCATCAGACACGAAGAGTATACCCACTTTTCCCTTCATGAGAGAATGGGCTTCTTCCAGCTTGTTGTTGGGAATATCGAATGCAATATGGTACACCGGGTTTAATTGCTCCGATTTATTAAAAACGAGCAGGGTTTCCCCCGCCTGTATGTGTAAGGATGTATTATCGGACCGGACCGGTAAGCCCATGATATCGGCGTAAAAACCGGCCGTTTCTTCTAAATTATCCGCACTTAAATGTATTTCTTTCAGTTTCATGGCTTATCGGGAACAAGTAATGCGTTAGCCTGGGCATAGAGTAAAAGGGCAATTGTTTTTCCGTCTTTTATCCTGCCGTCCGTAATCATCGCCATAGCCTCGGAAAAAGGGATTTCCAGTACCTCTATATTCTCGTGTTCGCTTTCTACGCCACCTCCGTCACTTACTTTCATTTCTCTGGAATATTCTCCGGTGAAAAAATAGATGATCTCTGTTACGGAACCGGGTGACATGTATGCTTCAAATATCTTGCAGACCTCCCTGATCCTATAGCCGGTTTCTTCTTCTGCTTCTCGTTTAATACATGCTTCGGGGCTGTCCTCATCTAACAGGCCGGCACAAGCCTCTATCATCATACCTGTTTCGTTACCGTTCAGATAAGTAGGCATACGGAATTGCCGGGTTAATATAACGGTTTGTTCTTCTTTATTGAACAGCAGGATAGTGGCCCCGTTTCCACGATCGTATGCTTCCCGGCTTTGTGGCTGCCATTCCCCGTCTTTGTTTTGATATTCAAAAGTAGCCTTCTTTAAGGTATACCAATTGTCAGAGAGGATATCTATCTTCAGATCCCTTACTTTGGAGTTGCCCATAATTTTCTCTTAATTTACAAAAAATTATCCCTCTTACCCGGGGAGAGGAAGAGGGATAAAAACAGTATATTTTAAAATCCGGTCTTAGAGTGTTCTCAGGAACTCTGCGATTGCTCTGGCTTCATCCTCCGAGAGGTTCTGATTAAGCATCAGGGTTCCGTTATATTCTTCTACAAGCGCCTTTGCTATAGGATCTTCCTTTTGCATTTCATCCGGGTTGAGCATCATGTTCATCACCCATTCCGGGCTTCTTCGTTCATAGATACCTGTCAGAGCGGGACCTATAAATTTCTGATCAGTTTTGTGGCATGCCGTACATTTTACTTTAAAAGCTTCCTCACCTTTGGCAGCCAGGTCATTGTCTATATCCCCGAATTCTACTTCCTTAATAGGACCGATACCCTTGTTGCTCATATCTACCGGAACTTTGGAAGCCTGGGCTCCCGACTTTTCCGATTTCTTTTCGGTCTGGGTCCTTTCGTAACTGAATTTTTCCTTTTTCTCTTTTTTCTCTCCGCAACTTACCAATATCATGGCAGTGCCCAATGCCATTGTCAGCAATAATTTTTTCATTTTTTCTGAATTTTTGCCCATGCTCCCCGGATCGGACTTTGGAAATTATCGTGTACTTCTTTCCAGTGTCGCTGCCCCAGGCAACATTTACTGTTCATCTGGTTTAATACCCTGCCGGAAACAGGGTTAACGAATGTATTTATCCGGCTTTTGGGTTATTTATGGTTTTAAGCCACTAATATAGGTAATAAAACAGATTTTAGCTGCCGTTTTTAACATATTTTAAAAACCTTTTTGTGATTTTTGAAATATTCGCGACCCCAATTTTATGTCATTTGGGGCAAGGTTGCTTTTGTGGTTCCTGCCGGGACAGTGTTGTCCAAAAAGCCTTATATTTACCATATATTATGCATGCATAACGTCAAAAAAAGGAAATTATGTATTTTAAAGAATTTGATATACGGTGGAGCGATATAGATGCCAACCGTCACCTGGCCAATTCGGCCTATATCAATTTTATGAGCCATACGCGCATGTCGTTCCTTATCGAAAACGGGCTTACCCAAAAGGAGCTGGCCAAACACCGGATAGGCCCGGTGGTATTCTATGAGCATATTTATTACTTCAGGGAAGTATTTGCAGGACGACCCGTAAAGGTTTCACTGGAACTTGCCGGAATGAGTAAAGATGGCAGTTTCTTTGAGTTTCATCATAACTTTTTTGATGAAAGGGGAAGGAATTTTGCACATTGTGAAATGATGGGGGCCTGGATAGATATGGAGACCAGGAAACTCCGGGGGCTGCCTTCAGAATTCATACATATCCTGGAAAGCCTTCCCGAAACCGAAGATTTTAAAGTACTTACCAAAGAGGACACCCGTAAATACGGTAAGGTACCGAGGGATCTCGATCTTTAGTAAGTACTTGTCAGGAATTCTTCCCGGAGGAGCTTATTCCGTTGCAAAAATTTTCCCCAGATGTTCTTCCAGAATGAAATAGGGGTCGTTAGTATCTGTTACTGACCGGATCTGTATAAGGCTGGTCTTGCTCATCATGCGAAGCATTTGCCGGCGTTCGCACTTCACGATTCTTCCGTTTTCGGTGCGCTGGCCGGCGACAAAAGCACTTCTTCCGTGTGCACACAAATGGTTGTTTACAAATACGATATCTCCCGATTCTGGAATAAAATCACTGTTTATAAGGGGCTTGGCTTCTTCCCAGAAAGCCATCAGGTTATCCATGGCTTCAGGGCTCTGCCCGGCATGTTCACTGAATATCTGCTCTGCGGCATCGAATCGTATAAACGGAAGCTCCTTGTTTCCGTACAATACCGATGCAGTAGGCCCGGTACCGGAATTTTTCTTGTCCGAATAATTGGCATCTTTCGGACATTGATAAATAGGAGCAAATAGTTTTTTTAATGTAGAATTTATTTTTCCGTGAGACCGTATGGAGTATAAGGTGGAAGGGACCTTTTCTTCATTTCTCAGATAAAGAAAGCTCAGAAAATCGGCCTGGTTTAATAAAAAGGCATCTTCGGTATGGACGTAGAGATCGGTTTTAGAACCGGCTCCGGTCTGTGTTGAACTCATCTTTTCGTCGGGAATAATGGCGTGTAATAATCCCCCGCCTTTTCGCTGAGCATAATACTGCACGGGTTTGGACGGGACTGCGCCGTGCAACAGGGAACAGATAAATCCGTATTTACGAAGTTTGGAGTAATCGGCTTGCTGCCAGTTGGGAGGAGTGGGGCCTAGGTTTTCCTGGTCTATCTCCACCAGTCCCCGGAAGATAAGAGCACCGTACTGGTCTGCTGAAAAATCTGTCCCGAAACGACTTAGTACCCTTGTGATACGTTCCGGGAGCAATTGGTAGGCATGGAGGTGCAGTGCCGATATATAGTCCGGGTTATCGTAATTTTTAAATGCTTTCATAAGAAGGTTCCCTACACCGGAAAGAACATTTCTCTCCTGAGGAGTCACTTCAATAATAAGGGGTGCCTTGGGGGCAATAAGGTCACGTGTACTGGATTGGGCAGCCTGCTCAATACCATAAAGAGGTTGTAAGTCCATTTTTCAAAGCGTTTATAAATGTTAATTGGCATTTCAGATGATTTGTGGTAAGTGGGATTTTTTATTTGTTATTAGTTGGTAAATAGCTGTTTACCCGTATTTGATATAAAATATTTCATATTTGTTTTTGATTTATACATTAATGTTTATAGATTTGTTTTTAATAAGTCTAAATAAGTATTGATATACACAAATATATTTTAATAAGTCTAAATAACAATATTTAATTTGATTTTTTTGTCCCCGCTGAAAATCTTGCTTAAGAAATAACTGTATCTACTATGATGTACTATCGCGAATCATCTAAGGAATTATCGGATATTATCCGGAATCGCCGCAGCATTTATGCCGACGAATTTGTCAAAGGGGATATTCCGGATGCTCTGCTTGAAGAGATCTTGGTCAATGCCACCTGGGCCCCCACACATAAAATGACGGAACCCTGGAGGTTCCTTGTTTTCAGGGGGAAATACCTGGAGGAGTACGGGCATTATATGGCGGCTTATTACCGCGATTATTACAGTAGAAATCTTTCGGGAGAAGCATTGGATGAAAAATTGTCTTACCTGAAACACTATCCCCGAAGTGCAGCCTGTATGATAGGGGTGGTCCTGGTGCGAAATGAAAAAATAGGTCTTCCGGAGTGGGAAGAAATAGCCGCAGTATCATCTGCCGTACAGAATATAGCGCTTACCTGTACCGCAAATAATATCGGGAGTTACTGGAGCACCAAAAGTGTAGCTATAGATTATGTCTCCGGGTTCGGCCTGGCTCCTCATGAGAAATCATTGGGACTGCTCTATCTCGGTTACCCTTCGGAGAACAGGACGCTGTCCAGGAAAAAACGAAGTCCCCTGTCAAAAAAAGTCACCTTTCTGCCCTGAATCTTACCTAAACTTAAACCTTACAATCTTATGAACAAAACACTATGGAATAATACTGAAGTTTCTCCGGTGATAGAAGCCCCGGGGGAAGACCTGTATAAAGATATCTTTCACGAGTTGTCCGGAGAGGAGTATAAAGAAGCCATCCGTCTGGCCGGTGAACGGGTTTCCGGCTTTTTGAAAAACAACAAAAAGCCGTTTAGCGGGATCAAACCTGCAGATATCCGTGAGATGGTAGAAGACATCGATCTCGCTACTCCCTTACAGGATTATAAACGTTTGTTTGATGAGGTAGATGCCTTGTATGTACAACATGCAACTGCTTATCATTTGCCCGGGTATATTGCCCATTTGAATTGCCCTGTGGTAATTCCCGCTCTTGCCGCAGAAGTGCTGATAAGTGCTATCAACTCTTCGCAGGACACGTACGATCAGAGTGCCGGCGGAACTTTTATGGAACGTAAGCTTATTGCCTGGACCGGGGAACAGATCGGTTTTTCCCCGGATTGTGACGGGATTTTCACGGCAGGCGGTTCGCAAAGTAACCTGATGGGCCTGCTCCTTGCCCGCGATTATTTTGCTTTGGAATACCTGCGCTGGAACATTAAGCTGGACGGAAACCCTCCTGATGCGGGGAAGTTCCGGGTTTTTGTTTCCGAAAAGGCACATTTCAGTAATCAAAAAAATGCTTCGATAATGGGACTTGGGGAACAGGTGATAGTACCGGTAGCAACAGATTCCCGTTACCGTATGGACCCCGATGAACTGGAGAAAGCCATCCTCAGGGAAAAAGAGCGTGGGAACATCCCCATAGCCATCACGGCTACTGCGGGGACCACCGATTTCGGAAATATAGATCCGCTTCAGGGAATAGCCCGCATTGCCCGTGAACATCATTTGTGGCTGCATGTAGATGCAGCGTACGGATGCGGATTGCTGTTAACCGATAAGTACAGGCACTTGCTTCGGGGAATCGAACAGGCCGATTCGGTAACTATCGATTATCATAAATCCTTCTTTCAGCCCATCAGCAGCAGTGCGTTTATTGTACGTAATAAACTTCATCTGAATATCATAAAACACCATGCGGATTATCTGAATCCCAAAGAGCAGAATTACGATGAACTTCCGGCGCAGATCAACAAGTCCATTGTGCAGAGTACACGGAGATTTGATGCGCTTAAACTCTGGTTTACCCTTCGGTACCTCGGAAGAGAAAAACTGGGGCAATATACCAATGCCATTATAGAAACGGCCAAACAAACCGCGAAGGAACTCGACCGTGATCCCGATTTCGAATTATTGTGCCATTCGGATATGGGCGCATTGGTTTTCCGGTATGTGAAAGGCGTACCTCCATCGGAATTTTGCACATTGAACCAGCGTATTAAGAAATCCTTATTCTTTAGTGGAGAAGTTTTGCTGGCCAGTACGAAAGTCGAGGGTGAGTTCTACCTCAAATTTACCATTTTCAATCCCCTTACCACCATACATGACATACAAGATATTCTTACCAAAATAAAACAGCAAGGAAATGAACACCTACAACTTAACCGGATTCCGTCAGCAGGCGGAACAAATTAATTTCACCTCGCTCCTGAACAGCTATTGCAGGGAATTTGATAACTGGAGTCGCTATGAAGGCATCCCGAAATACGATCCTTCTCTGGCGGATTATATGAAGACCGCCGGTCATTCTTCTTTTATCCGTTTTGATTTTGCAGATGCTGCTGCTGAGGTTTTTGCCCCTTTGACTTATTTCTCCGAGACCGGGATACACGTTTTTGCCTTTCCGGTAGTGTATCGTCATGTTCCGTCCGACAAAATTGAGGAAATAGGCCCTCTGGAATTCACCGATCTTGCGGCAGCCCAAGCTGCTAAGGATTATCCTGATGCAGATGCGGCATTGACCAAAGAACGGTTGCAGAACAGTATCCGGAATCTTGCCGGGTACCTCGAATATACTGAAATGAATCAGCGGAGTGTAAGCGATCCGGAGCAAACATTCATAGCTTCGGAACAATCATTGATTGCCGGGCATAATGTACATCCGCTACCCAAAAGCCGCGAAGGCTTTTCCGAAAAAGAACTTATGCGGTACTCACCGGAAACCGCGGGAACTTTTCCGCTTCATTATTTTCTGGTCCATCCCGATAATGTCATTTCCGAAAATGCAGACGGGCCACTGCCATCAGAACAGTTACGGGCACAACTCGCCACAGCGGAAAACGAGAATATACAGTTGCTTCTGATAAAATACCCTGATTGGAAAGTGGTGCCGGTACACCCGTGGGAAGCAGTTTACCTGTTGAAGCTCCCCGAAGTGCAGGAAATGCTCGACGAAAAATGCTTGCTCAGCCTCGGGCAGGCGGGCCCCTTATTTACGCCTACCTCCTCGGTCCGGACGGTATATAATGCCGACAGCGAGTGGATGTACAAATTTTCCCTGCACGTCAAGATCACTAATTCTTTTCGTGTAAACTATCCGCATGAACTACACCGCGGATATGATGCAGCCAGGTTGTTGAAAACCGAATGGGGTACGGGGATCCGAAAGGATTTTCCCGAAATTGAACTGATAGATGACCCTGCTTTTATTATGGTTAGCTATAAGGGTAAGGTGATCGATGGTTTTAATACCAGTATCCGTCGTAATCCGTTCAGAGGCAAAAGTGCAGAAAAGAATGTGGGGCTTGTGGCGTCCCTCTGCCAGGACGGTATCGGGGAGCAGGAACCGAGAATACGCAGACTGATGGAGAAGGCGGCGGAATACAGGAAGGAAGGGGTAGAGGATGTGGCGGTTTCGTGGTTCCGGAAATACCTCGATATCACCGTACGACCGTTGATCGGGATGTTCAATAAATACGGCTTCGGGATGGAATTCCATCAGCAGAATATGCTTCTGGAACTCAATGATGAGCTTTTTCCGGAAAAGCTGTATTACCGGGATAACCAGGGCTATTTTTTCCGCGAAGGCAAAATGGAAGAACTCACCGGTATATTGCCGGATTTCGGTAAAGACAGCAGGTCATTTATTGCCGAACCCAGAATGATAAATTTCTGGGGGTATTATTTTTTGGTCAATCATCTTTTCGGATTGATCAATGTGTCCGGGAAGAATAACCTGGTATCTGAGCGCAGGCTTATAGAACTTCTGTATGAATCTTTAAAAGCCGGGGGAGGAGCTGATGAAACCGGACTGGTTTCTCATATGCTGAATAGTGTAAAGCTTGTGGTTAAAGGCAACTTGCTTACCAGCTTGAACAATATGGACGAAGCCAGTGCGCCACGTACCAATCCGGCAGTTTATACTGCTTTTCCCAATCCGCTCAATAAATACTTTTTTTCCGACAAACTGATCTGCCCCCGGGGAAAAGATATTGTTTTCAGCCGGTATTTTGAAAGAGAAGATGTGACCATCACTTTAAGGCCTGTAGATCTGGATCGCGACCTGGAGATGCTTCACGAATGGTTTCACCGGGAACATGCCCTGAAAATATGGCAAATGAACTGGCCCATCCGGGAACTGGAAAAATACTACAGGACATTGCTTCCGGGAGATATGCTGTACAGCTATATAGGCGAAGCCAATGGAGTGCCCACTTTTAATATCGAAGTGTACTGGGCAAGCCGGGATATTGTAGGGGAGTATTACGACGTATTGCCTACGGATTACGGAACCCATCAGCTTATCGCCCCTACCGATCCGAAGCTGAAATATGCCTCTCCGGCCACGCAATCCATGATGGATTTTGTCTTTGGAGAACCAAAGGTGGGGAAAATGGTGGGAGAAGGCGCTGTAGATTCCCTGGCCTCCATGATGAACAAGGCACACGTAGGGTTCAAGATCGAAAAGGTCATCGAAATGCCGCATAAAAAAGCCAATCTCAATTTCTGTTACAGGGAATGGTACTGGGCCAAGTTTCCCGCAGCCAAGGATTTTAAGAACATTCCGGTTTCAGAACCCCAGATATAAAAACAACAAATGATGAAACCGACATGACTAAAATAATCTTTAGACACCATAAGGGCATGATTATTTTAGTCATCAAAGGTTACATGTGACCATTAAAAAACAATAAAAAAACACATGAAAAACAAAGAAAAATTTGATGTAATCGGGATCGGTATCGGACCTTTTAATCTTGGCCTGGCAGCCCTTTTAGACCCCGTAGACGAGCTTTCTTCTGTATTTTTTGACCAGTCGGACGGATTTGACTGGCACCCGGGCCTCATGTTGAGCCATGTAACCCTGCAGGTCCCCTTCCTGGCCGACCTGGTCACTATGGCCGACCCGACGAGTAAATACAGCTTTCTCAACTTCGTAAAAGAAAGCGGGCGGCTCTACAAATTCTTTATACGTGAAAACTTTTATGTCCTCCGGAAAGAATACAATGCCTATTGTAAATGGGTGGTTTCCAAACTGCCCAACTGTAAGTTTTCTCATAAAGTGGTTGCCGTAGAGCACCGCGATGGGCTGTATGCGGTTACCGTATTAGATACCAGGACGGCACAGGCCTCTGTTTATTATACGGAAAAACTGGTTCTGGGAACCGGAACCTCACCACATATCCCGGATTTTATCGATAAGGACATCTTGCCAAAGGTGATCCATGCGTCCCGGTATTTACATTTCAAACCGGATATTCTGGAGAGCAGTTCTGTGAGTATCATAGGTTCCGGACAGAGTGCAGCAGAAATATTTCAGGATATTCTGCCCGCAACAGAAAACGGACTGCAACTCAACTGGTTTACCCGTTCTGCCCGTTTCTTCCCTATGGAATATTCCAAACTTACCCTGGAACTTACTTCCCCGGAATACGTGGACTACTTCTACAACATGCCTTATGAGCAACGGAAGCAACTATTAGCCCGTCAGAATGCACTTTACAAAGGGATCAATTACGACCTTATCAATGAGATCTTCGATACCCTGTATGAAATGAGCGTGGAAAGTACACCCCTCAATGTGGAATTGCGTTCCAATATGCAATTAGATAAAGTCGCCGCCACTGCTAACGGGTCCTATGATCTGTATTTCACACAAACGGAACTACAGCAGGTATATCGCTGTCAGAGCGATTTTGTGATCCTGGCTACCGGATACACCTATAAAGAACCGGATTTCTTAGAGGGAATTGGACACAGGATAGACCGGATGCGTAACGGTTTGTTCAATGTGCGGCGCAACTATACCATAGACAAGGACGGAAAGGACATCTTTGTTCAGAATGCCGAGTTGCATACCCACGGTTTTGTGACCCCTGACCTGGGCATGGGCGCTTATCGCAATTCCTGGATTATTAATCAACTGGCAGGCCGGGAAGTTTACAAGATTGAAAAACGTATTGCTTTCCAGCAATTTGGCATAGCGGAGGAAAGGGACCGTTTTTCCCGGAAGGAAGAGACCATGGCAATCGAAGCGACGAAATAGTACTGCAGCAACCCAAAAAACAGATGACCATGACCACTACTAAAGATATATTAACGCAACATATAGATGCAAAGGCCTGGAAAAGAGTTAATACTGACCTTCTGGCCAAGAGCCTCGCAGAATTGATGCACGAGGAGATTATTGTTCCCGAGGTCGTATCGAGGGAAGAGGACGGGCTGACGCACTTCCGGCTAAGGACAGACCATGAGCATATACACTATACCTTTTCTGCTTATCCGAGGTTCCTGGACTACTGGCATATCGAAAAGCAGTATATCCGCAAATGGGAGAACGGGAGGGAACTAACTGTGGTAGACGTGCTCGATTTCTTTGTAGAACTACAACATACTTTTGGCATCGATCCGTTTACACTGGCCCATTATATCGAAGAGATGTTAAATACGCTATATGCCGATGCCCGTATACGTACCAGGGGAAAACTCAGTGCAGACAGCCTGGCAGCAGCAGACTACCAGACGGTAGAGCATCAGATGGACGGGCATCCCTGGGTGATCGTAAACAAAGGGCGTATTGGTTTTGATTATACCGACCACGCCACTTACGCACCGGAAATGGACAAACAGTTCAAACTTTTCTGGCTGGCTGCCCACAAGAACAGGGCAAAGTTCTTTGCCCTGGAGAACATAAATATGAGGGGTTTCTACACAGACGAGCTGGGAGAAGAAAAAGTGCTCGGCTTTGAGAAAAAATTGAAAGACCTGGGGCTTGACCCGGAAGACTATATTTTTCTGCCTGTACACGAATGGCAGCTGAACAATAAGATAGTTTTTCAGTTTCAGCAGGATCTGGCCATGCAGTTCCTGGTTTTCCTTGGTGCCGGCGATAACCTGTACGCCCCTCAGCAGAGCATCAGAACGCTTTTTAATATGAGCGATCCTTCTAAGCATTACGTAAAGACCGCAGTTTCTATTTTAAGCACCGGTAATATCCGGGGACTGTCGCCCCGGCAGATGGCCAACGCTCCCGGTGTGACCAAATGGGTAAAGGGTTTGTTAGACCATGACCCTTATCTTCAGCGTACGGGTGTGATCCTTTTGGGAGAAGTGGCTACGGTGGCCTACCATCATCCTCAATACAGCGCTATTAAAGACAGCCCCTATCAATATAAGGAAATGCTGGGAGTCTTATGGCGGGAGAGTGCCGTAAATTACCTGAAACCCGGAGAAAAGCTGATGACCATGGCAGCCCTGCTGTATATAGACGACGAAGGCTGCCCTTTGGTGAAAGCATTGGTACGCAAATCCGGCCTCAGTGTTCAGGACTGGATAGAGGCTTATCTGAAAGCCTACCTGAAGCCGCTGTTGTACATCTATTACCAGCATTCCCTGTGTGTCACACCTCATGGGGAGAACATAGTGCTGGTGATGAGAGACGGCGTGCCGGAAAGAATGGTTATCAAGGACTTTGTAGACGATATTGTCCTCACCGCCGGGGCCCGGGAAAAATTACCGCCCGAATTGGCAGACAGTTTAATACATTCGTCCAATAAAGAAAATGTACCACTGTTTATCCTGTTGGGCGTTTTTGATGCTTTTTTCAGATACCTGTCGGACATTCTGCACAGCTATCTCGGCTATAATGAACAGTTGTTTTGGAATACTGTTGCAGCCACTGTCCACACATATCAACAGGAACACCCTCATCTGGCAGAGCGTTTTGAAAAATACGACCTCTTTGTACCAGAGTTCAAGCGCTTTTATATCAACAGTTCAAAACTGCGCTCCCAAGGCTATGCCGAAAGGACAGGTTTTGTAATCCCGAAGAAAGGAGGGAAGCTGGCCAATCCGCTTTACCTGGTCAAACAAAAGGAAACCTCCCTGGCCGATGGATAGGTATAAACCTGATAAGACGCTGAATATAAAAGCTATTGCCTTGCGGGCACAGCCATATCTTCACCTGTTTGTACAGGCTGTCCTGGGCCGGGAGAAGAAATTCACCTCCGGGAGCATTAACCGTTCTATCGTATTGCTCGCCGTGCCCATGGTGCTGGAACTGGTTATGGAATCTTTGTTTGTTTGTGCAAGCCTGTTCTTTGTGAGCAAGCTCGGGGCCAACGCTGTTTCTATCGTAGGAGCTACGGAGTCGGTCATCACCTTTTCTTATTCGGTTTCCATAGGTCTCAGTATTGCAGCTTCGGCCGTGATCTCCAGGAGAGTAGGAGAGCAGAAGTTTAAGGAAGCCGGGCTTACTGCAATGCAGGTCATATATCTGGCGATGGGGCTGGCTTTGGTCATAAGCCTGCTGGGTTTTATCTGGAGCGGCGAGATATTGGGGCTCATAGGCCTATCTTCTGACATGGTAACGGAAGGGCTTGTGTATGCCAGGGTGATGTTTGCCTGTACGGGTTTTATTATTCTTCGCATTGCGATAAACGGTATTTTTCGCGGGGCAGGCAGCGCCTCTACGGCTATGCGTACCCTGTGGCTGTCTAATGCCCTGAACATACTGTTGTGTCCTGTTCTCATTTTCGGCTGGGGCCCTGTACCGGCTTTAGGTCTTTTGGGAGTGGGCCTCGCTACGGGAATAGCCCGTATGGTCGGCGTTTGTTATCAGGGGTGGTACCTGGCAAAAGGCAAAACCGTAATGCATATAAGCAAGGCACAGCTGGCTTTTCATTACGGCATATTTAAAAAAGTGTCCAGGCTGGCCTTTGGCGGTACGGTACAATATATCATTCCGGCTTCGAGCTGGCTGTTTATGATAAAGATCATCTCGTATTTCGGTGGGAATGCCCTGGCAGGCTACATTATAGCCCAGCGCGTGGCTTCCATAGCCACCATGCCTGCCTGGGGCATAGGAAATGCCGCCGGGATACTGACCGGGCAAAACCTGGGAGCCAACCAGGCAGATCGTGCGGAAAGATCGGTGTGGAAGGCGGGGGTGATGAATATGGGTTTCCTGGTGGTGGTGGCAATTTGCTGGATTTTCCTGGCCGGTCCGGTAGTTAGGATATTTTCTGATGTGCCTGAAATCATCGGGCATAGTACCACCTATATCCATTTTATTTCCATAGCCTATGTGCTGCTGGGATATACCATGGTCATTTCGAGGGCGCTGAATGCCGCCGGAGAAGTGATAGTCGTGACCCTGCTTTATATTCTCATGTTTTATGTAACCCAGCTCCCCCTTTCTTATGTGCTGGGAATTGCCTTTGACCTGGGAGTTAACGGCGTCTTTGCGGGGATACTGATTTCCGAGATTGTCCTGGCCGTAGCATGTATCCTGGTCTTTCGCCGGGGAAAGTGGAAGCATACAAAAGTTTAAAAAAGTTCAATTAATTAAAATAACAGAAAGATGAATTCGACAGAACAATTACACCAGGTATTCGCAAAAGCCTTCGAAGTACCTGTTGAAACAGTAACCGACCAACTGGAATACCAGGGGATAGCCGAGTGGGATTCCATGAGCCACCTGGTCCTCGTTAGCGAACTGGAAAGTTCTTATGGTATCTCTATCGATATGGAAGATGTACTGGAGATGGGCAGTGTGGAAAAAGTAAAGGGAATACTTCAAAAGTACGGGGTTGAGATCAATTAGGAAAAGCCTATGGAACTTTATGACCTGATAAAGAAAAACGACAGACTGGCCTTTGTAGATGCCCGTACAGGAGTTACCAAGCCTGTCGGGGAAATGCACCGGTCCCTGGATATTGACGATTTACGGTCTTTGGTTTTTATCTATAACGACAACCAGTTGCCAGCTGTAGAGACCCTGTTGAATTTTTACAGGGGGAAACATGTAGTGGCGTTGCTGGGTGCAGGCCTGCACCCCCACTTTAAGCAAAGCCTGGAAGAAAAATACGGGCCCCGTTATATTTACGACCCTTTGCGTTCACATATAGAAGGATACAGCACCGTAAATGTGTCGGATACCGTGGTGCTATTTGAGCGCCGCCAAAGAGCAGATTACCCTATTCACCCGGATATCAAGCTCCTGATGAGCACTTCCGGAACCACAGGGTCTCCGAAATTTGTCAGGCTTTCCGATAATAATCTCGTGCAGAATGCCAGGGCTATTATGGAATATATGCCTATTCAAACGAACGATGTGGTGCCGCTGAACGTACCGCTCAATTTTGTATATGGCTTATCCATCTTTACAACAAATTGTATAAAGGCCAGGACGATTGTCTGTACGGATAAAGACGCTTTTCAAAAAGAATTCTGGTCAGATTTTAAAGAATACGGTTATTCCACCCTGGGAGGGGTGCCCTATTTCTACGAAATGCTGCACCGTATAGGCTTCTTTAAAAAAGATCACCCTTCATTGCGATACCTCACCCACACCGGGGGCATGCTGAACCATAAGCTGATTGAGGTAATTGCCGAATACACCGGAAAATTCGGTAAGCAGTTCATTGCACAATACGGGCAGACCGAGGCCGGAGGGAGAATGGCCTTTTTACCACCGGAAGACTTACAACGGAAAGGAGGCTCTATCGGTTTCCCGGTAAAGAACGGAAAGTTTGAGATCGATGAAGAGACTTCCGAACTCATCTATTATGGTTCCAATGTTTTTGGAGGTTATGCCAACAGCAGTGCCGACCTGCAATTTTTTGAGCAGCAAAACAAGTTGTATACGGGCGATATGGCCAGGAAAGACGACGACGGTTATTATTATATCACGGGACGGATAAAGCGGATCGTAAAATTGTTCGGTATCCGTCTCAATCTCGACGAAACGGAGCTCCTTCTCAAGGATGCCATGGGAGGCCAGACCTTTATCTGTACAGGGATCAGTGATAAATACCTGGCCGTGGTATACACGGATAAAAATATAAAAAGAGAAGCTGTTACAGAAGTGTTGAAGGAAAAACTCAATCTCCATGCAAGCACCTTAAAAGTAAGTTATATGGAAGAGGTGCCGTTAACGCCCAACGGAAAAGTGAACTACCCGGTAATCAAAGAATGGCTCGAGTCGGGGAGCCTTGTATCATAAACCCTGAAGAATACGATGAACTTAACCTCAGTAAAACCATTTTTTAATTTTTATAACCTATAAGAATAAATATGAGACATTTTTTTACATCGTATGTAACCGTGTTATTTTTCCTGTGTGGTATGTTGTCATATGCCCAGCAAACAACAACAGTCAGAGGTAAAGTTTTGGACGCAGGGAGCAGGCCCGTAGAAGGAGCTTCAGTACAGTTAGCAGGAACTGCAAGAGGCACGAGTACTTCCGCTTCGGGACAATACCGGATCACTGGTGTCAGGCAGGGAGAATACACGCTTCGTATTACTGCCGTAGGATTTGCACCCACAGAAAAAAGGATCGTTGTAAAGGGGGAAACACTTGTAGTACCGGACCTGGAACTTGTAGAAAAGGCAGAGGAATTAATAGGAGTAACAGTGTCGTCATTCCGGGCAAATAAATTTGCGGAAAAACAAAGCCAGACCGTGGCAAAGATGCCGTTGAAAGACCTGGAAAATCCACAGGTTTATTCCTCTATCCCCAATGAGTTACTGACCGAACAGATCACCACCGATTTTGGTAATGTGCTTAAAAACAGCCCCGGGGTATACAAGGTACAGGGAAACAGGAATATCAATACCGATGGCGGTTCTTTTTACACGATCCGTGGTTTCAGGACGGGATTAGGTCTGGTAGATGGTGTATTGGGAGAGACCAATGCCGAATACGACCCGGCAAACGTGGAAAAGGTGGAAGTCCTGAAAGGCCCTTCCGGCACTTTATATGGCGGACAGGTCACTTCATTTGGAGGATTGGTTAACATCATCACTAAAAAACCCTTAGATACTTTTGGAGGAGAAGTTACCTATACCGGGGGAAGTAATGACCTGAACCGCGTTGCAGCGGATATTTACGGTCCGGTCAATAAAAGGGGAAATCTACTGTTCAGGGTAAATACGGCATACCAATATCAGAACAGTTTTCAGGATGCCGGGTTTAAAAGGACCTTTTTTGTAGCTCCCGTGGTGGAATACCGGGCTAATGAACGCCTGAATATAAAACTGAATACCAGCTTTTATCATGGCGAGAGTACCAGCCCTTCCGTATTGTTCCTGTCCCGTACCCGTCCGTTTATCGCTACAAGGCCCGAAGAGTTGCATTTTGACTGGGAACGCTCTTATACCAGTAATGATATCACTATGGAAAACCCCACTACGAATTTAAAGGGTGAGGTAAACTATAAAATATCGGATACATGGAACTCGCAGACCATTGTCGCATATAACGACAGAAGGTCGAAAGGGTTTTATCAGTATCAATTTATCCGTAAGGCTACAGACGATACTTTAGAGCGCAACATTGTTAAAATGAATACTATAAACACCTCTACTAATATACAACAGAATTTCACAGGCGATTTCAGGATTGCGGGGCTTAGGAACAGGCTTGTCGTCGGGTTCGATTACCTGGATCAGACCGTTAAGAACGACAATTCACCCTACATAGTTTTCGATTATGTCAATGGGGTAATGCCGGGTGATAATTACAACGATTTGACCCGTGCTGCTGTGGAAGCAAGACTCGCCGAAAGTGAGGGCCCCCGGACAGAGAACCGCAGTTCTAATGGTATGGCTGGCATTTATGCTTCCAATATGCTCAATATGACGGATGATTTAATGGCCATGTTCAGTTTACGCGTGGACCGTTTCTGGAACGATACCTATAACCAAACCGCACTCTCTCCGAAATTCGGACTGGTCTACCAGGTTGTTAAGGATAAAGTTTCCCTTTTCGGGAATTATATGAATGGCTTTTTGAACGTAAGCCCTGTATCCCAGCCGCTCCCGGATATTTCGGGAATTTTTGAGCCCCAGCATGCCAACCAGGCCGAAGGCGGGGTAAAAATGAACCTGTTTAATAACAAGCTGGCCCTTACGGCCAGTTATTACTATATCAAAGTTGAGAACATGACCTACAGGGATGGTCTCGTCAGGGACGGTCAGGAATATAGTGTAACGGTCCAGGACGGGACTCAGCATAGTAAAGGTGTGGAACTGGAAGTCATAGCAAACCCGGTCGAAGGACTGAATATCATAGCCGGATACAGCTATAATGACAGCGAACTCACCAAGGGCGTCCCTGCTTTAGTCAACAGGAGGCCCGCTTCCGCCGGTCCGGCCAACTTGGTCAATGCCTGGGTGAGTTATGTATTGCCCAAAGGAAAATTAAAAGGATTGGGAGTGGGTGCCGGAGGAAATTATGTAGGGAAACACCTCACCTCAAACTCTGCGGTGACGGGTGTATTTACACTGCCCGCCTATACATTGGTCAATGCTACGGCATTTTATGATACCAGTCATTATCGCCTGGGCATAAAAGTGGATAACCTGGCCAATGAGCGTTATTTTGTCGGACAAGGCGTGATAGCTCCGCAAATGCGCAGGAATTTTGCGGCAAACCTCGTCATTAAGTTTTGATGCAAGGCAAATGTATCATTAAAAAATATGCCGGATAATGGCTTTCAAAAGAATGGAACATCGGGATAAGAGAATTTTAGCATTGGATGTTATAAAAGGGATGAGTGTTATTGGAATGGTTATTATACATACCTTGCTTACTTATGCCGATGTTTCAGTACAATCAGGATCAATAGCAGGAAAATTTGTTGTGTTTCTGGGAAGGGGGACTTCCGTTTTTTTAGTTTGTATGGGGATCACTTTTATGACCTCTCGTCATCAAAGCCTGATAAGTGCTTTAAAACGGGGGTGCCTGCTTTTGGGAATTGCCTTGCTGATGAACTTTATGAAGTTCATAATTCCGATATGGTTTCATTTTGCTCCGGATAACTTTATCCAGCGATACGGATGGGACGCTCCGATACGGATGCAATATATTTATCTGGTTTTGCTGGGAGATATTTTACAGTTGGCTGGCATGTCTCTGTTGGTAATAGGGTTTATCAGGAAGTTTGTAAAAAACAAATATGCAATTCTGTTCATCGGATTGTCGGTAGCGGCCTTGTCTAGAGAACTTAGCGGGATCAACACTAATATTCCGGTTTTGAATTATGTTCTGGACATGCTCTTTAGTAACGACTTTCCGGCGTTCGTATATTTTCCTGTTTTTCCATGGATGTCATTTATAATTTTTGGAATGTACTTTGGCAAATGGTATATGGAGGCAAACGGTGACAAAAAAAGCCTGTTTAAACATATACTTTTGGTAGGAGTACTGTTTATAGCTATTGGAACTCCCCTTGTATTTTTGTATGAAGAATACAACTACAATGATTTTTATCATATGGGCCCCGGCGGGGTGATCTATTTTGGAGGATGGACATTGGTCTTTCTGTGGGTTATCCACAAACTGTTTTTAAAGAGCGAGAATAATGTGTTTATCCGGATCGTACAATATTGTAGCAGGAATCTTACGTCTATGTATGTTATACAATGGGTTTTAATATCCTGGGGCAAAGGAATTTTTGGTTATCGTCAAAACCAAACATCAACGGTGTTCCTATTAATTATATTCTTTATTATACTTACATTTCTAGTGCAGTTTCTTATAGATTTTCTCAGAGGGGAAAAGCGGGGTTTACAAATGATAAAAAGAACGATATGATCACCACATCTAGCAAACCCGTTCTTTAAATATAGAAGTTTACGTTAAATCAATACCTTATGTGATTACAACTGCTTTTGGGATTCCTTTTCTTTATTATTACCTTTGTTAGGCAATGCAGAAAAAAATCAAATCCAACTACCGGAATCAGATCTTAAAGACTTTGACGGAGTTTACTTCCCTGAAAAAGTTCTTCAAGACCATATCTCCTCCATAATATTTGTCATAATCCATCTTCCGGGAAAACAGTTTCGTTACTCTATTTTTTTACAAATCAAAAGTATTACCTGTATTATGACATTTGTTATCTACAATCCCAATCAGAAACTTTCCGACGACCAAAAAGAAGAAGTCGCCGGTTTTTTATACACTCAACTCGAAAAATACGGGGATGAAAAAGCGGATATTCTCGCCGCGATAAATTTTGCCATGAGGGATGTTATCCCGTCTATGGGAGGTTTTGTGCTGGTGGCTAAGGAAAATAAAGAGATTGTTGCGGTTACGGTAGTGAACAGTACCGGGATGAAAGGTTACATCCCCGAAAACATACTGGTATACATCGCCACACACAAAGACAGTAGGGGAAAGGGTATCGGAAAAGAACTGATGCAGAAAGCGATGGAGCTTGCCGATGGCAGTATTGCTCTTCATGTAGAGCCAGATAATCCTGCGAGACATCTTTACGAAAAACTGGGATTTGTGAATAAATACCTCGAAATGCGCTTCACCAAAAAATAGGGCATGAGCTTTATTGATATTGTTATTTTCGTTGCCTACATCATAGGAGTGATGATTGTGGGGTGGTATTACTATCTCAAAAATGAAAATAATGAAGACTATTACGTTGGCGGACGTAATATGAGCAGTACCCATGTAGGACTTTCGGTGGTAGCCACAGATGTAGGTGGGGGGTTTTCCATCGGCCTGGGAGGTCTGGGGTTTGTAATGGGGATATCCGGCTCATGGATGCTCTTTACCGGCCTGGTGGGAGCATGGCTGGCAGCAGTATTTCTCATTCCGAAAGTGATAAAAATGGGGCACCTGTACAAACTGCTGACCTTCCCCCAGTTATTAAAGCGGTTCTATGGTAAAAATGTAGCTTTACTGGCCGGGTTGATCTCTTTCGTAGGTTATCTCGGTTTTACCTCCTCGCAACTTTTGGCGGGGGCCAAGCTGGCTACCGGAACATTTCCGGCTTTAAGCATGGAGAATGCGCTTATAACTATGGGCGCGGTTGCCGTGGCCTATACTGTGGCCGGAGGTATAAAAGCAGTTATTTATACCGATACTTTTCAATGGATGCTCCTTATGGGAGGGCTGATATGTATAGGAATACCCATGGCCTGCATAAAACTGGGAGGGATATCCGCGATACGCGAAAGTTTACCGGACGCGTTTTTCAGTTTTTCCAACCTGAGCTGGGTCCAGTTTGTCAATTGGCTGGTAACTATTGTACCGATCTGGTTTATAGGGATGACCCTGTACCAACGGATATTTTCCTGTAAAGATGAACAGACAGCCAAAAAAGCCTGGTATATTGCCGGTTTGTTCGAGTATCCTGTAATGGCATTTATGGGAGTATTGCTCGGTCTCTTTGCACGGGTAGCGGCAGATGCGGGAATGTTCGCCGCATTCGATTATGCTACGGGAGAAGCCATGGCAGAAAGCGATCCGGAAATGGGCTTGCCGCTGCTTTTGCGTTCCATTTTGCCCGTAGGGCTGACAGGGTTGATGATGTCTGCCTATTTTTCGGCAATAATGTCCACGGCAGACAGTTGCCTGATGGCAGCTTCGGGAAATTTCGTCACCG
The DNA here is from genome assembly GCF_003725735.1 of Sinomicrobium pectinilyticum. Taxonomy (GTDB): domain Bacteria; phylum Bacteroidota; class Bacteroidia; order Flavobacteriales; family Flavobacteriaceae; genus Sinomicrobium; species Sinomicrobium pectinilyticum. The sequence goes on from NZ_RJTM01000013.1 coordinate 89,866, forward strand.
ATATCCTGGGACTGAAAAGTACCGACAGGAAAGCGATCCGGATATCGCAGGTTACCACTCTTGTCATTGGTGTCCTTGCTATCCTTATTGCGTCGCAGATGCAAAATGTACTTACCCTGATGCTGAAATCTTATGCCTTTATGGTGTCGGGGCTTTTTGTTCCGGTTCTCGGAATGTTGTTTGCGCGAAACCCAAAACCTTCCGCTGCCCTTGTTTCCATGCTGGTAGGTGGGGGCAGTACGCTGATTTTTAGTATATTTACTTTTCCTGTCCCTTTTGGTTTTGATCCGATCATTATAGTGATTTTATCCTCCGGGTTGGTGTTCCTGGCAATTAACCGTGCATAAAATATGGCATATCTCAAATTAAATACACGTGCTCTGAAACATAATTACCTGTTCCTGAAAAATCTTTTCGGAAGCCATAAAAAAGACTGGGGGGTAGTTACCAAACTGTTGTGCGGTAACAAGCTTTTCCTGAAAGAAGTTATAGGACTTCATCCCGACTGTATCTTCGATTCCCGCCTCAGCAACCTGGCCATGGTGAAAAAAATCAGCCTGGAAATTAAGACCGGATATATAAAACCACCGCCAACACGCAGTATAGAAGAGTTGATAGAAGTAGCGGATATAAGTTTCAATACCCAGTTTGAAACCATAGAGATGATAAACCGTTATGCAGAAAAGGCAGGTAAAGTCCACCAGATCGTTATAATGATAGAAATGGGCGACCTTCGCGAAGGAGTGATGAGAGAGAATTTCGTAGATTTTTATGCGAGAGTGTTCGAGTTGAAGGCGGTGGAGGTAATGGGGATCGGTGCCAACCTGAATTGCCTGAACGGTATTATGCCCTCACATGACAAACTCATCCAGTTGAGCCTGTATGAACAGATCATAGAGGCCAAGTTCAATAAAAAAATTCCTTGGGTATCGCTGGGAACTTCGGTGACCTTGCCCCTGTTACTGAAAAACCTCGTGCCGGAGGGCGTTAATCACTTCCGGATTGGGGAAACCCTGTTTTTCGGTAACGATTTGTTTGAGGATTCTCCCATGGAAGGCATGAAACAGGATGTTTTTATGTTGTATGCGGAAGTGCTGGAAGTCATGGAAAAACCGATCAATCCCACCGGGTATGTGGGTTCCAATGTAGCCGGGGAAATTCCGATTTTTGAGATAGAAGATTATTCGGAGACCAGTATACGGATTTTAGTAGACATCGGTATACTCGACATCGAAATAAAAAATATAAAACCTCTTTATGAAGAATATCGTCTCGAAGGGGGAAGCTCCGATATGATAGTTCTGGATGTAGGTAAAAACAACCACAACATCAGGGTAGGCGATATGATCCCCTTTCACATTAATTACATGGGGGCTTTGCGCCTTCTCAATTCGAAATATATAGAAAAGCGTCTGGGGTAACCAGCGGTACAAATCCCGGAATTTTAGCCCGTTGTGCATTTGGAATGGCATTTCCCAACATGCACAACGGGTTAATTTTACGGAGCGGGTACTCCTTCACCATTTTGCTCTTCTATGAAGTCGAGGGAAAATACCGATGTTACTTTCCACAACTCTACAATCTCATCGGTTGCCATCCGCATTTGAGGGGAGATCACTTTTTTGTCATTGACGAGATGCAAAAAGCCGGGAAGGGCCGGATCGGATTCCACCCGGTTGATAAAAATTCCCTTGACCTTACTTATCAGCACGTAAATATGTCCGCTGATAATAGAATTTATATTTTTCACGTATTCTCCTACCACAAAGTCCCCGTCCTCCAGCTTCGGGGACATGCCGGAACCGACCATCTGGAAGGCCCGGAGATTTTTTCCCGAAATAAACGGGAAGTCAAATCTCGGAAGCGAATTGATGAAAAGCGGGTCTTTCAGGTTGGCAACATACGGATAATATACTTCCCTGGGGACCACAAGAAAGCCCCTTTTGGTATTGGGCTCCGAAAGAGAAAGCGCTTTTTGGCTGAAAAACAGCTTGTTTATATCCAGGCGGTAATTATAACATGCAGTGAGTACTTTTTTATAATCCAGGGTATTCCTCTTTTTCCAGGTGGAAAGCGTATTGGGTTTTATACCGAGGATATCCGAAAGTTCAACATCGGTCCGGATTCCGATGTGCTCCTTGAGCCTTTGTAACAAAGCCGTAGTCTCCGTGAGGATCTTTGCGCTATTTTCTGGCATTAAAACAGTATTCATGGGGTAGAAGTTTGGTTAACTGCCATTCACAGGAATGTATAAATAATCCGTGAAATGACGTATGTCAGTTGTTTGGTACTTGGAAACGTACAGTAAGTAAGGGGCAATTCAAAGATAACTATTTTTTGCTATTTGTCTGTCCGGTTGTTATATACCACTTCGGTTACTCTTGAGATAGACACATTTTTTACCGTAATCTATGATCGCTCTGGCCTTTTTCAGGATGTCTGCTCCGATAATGCCGTGTACGGGCAGAGAGTCGTGTTGTATCAGCGCTTCGTTGACATGAGAGAGGTTGAACAGAACAAGTTTTACCTTGTCCCTGTTCCACGGGCCTATAGAAAGAGTGTTCCGTTTGGACATCCGTGTATCCATGTTGTTAGCCCCCGCCCCGGCAGCTTTTACCTGCGAATCTTCCGTGTTTAAGTTAAAATGTTCGGCACAATCCACTCCTACACAGGTGCTGGACGCTCCGGTATCCAGTATAAAGCGCCCTTCGATACCATTTATTTTGGCCTGTATCTCAAAATGGTTCGTATTGGTTAATACCAGTGGAATCTTAACGAACCCTTTTTCGCCGAGGAAAGTCTTTAAACTTTTCATATGCTGTTTTTCAATTTAAAGTACGGGGCGATTTATCAAACTTTTTCCGTTTCCCTTTCTGTTACCGGGACCGGTCTTTTTAAAAATATGTGCAAAGATAGCTTTAATGTTTTTATTTTTGCCCCATGATGGTAACGGATACACATACACATTTATATAGTGAAGCTTATGACGAGGATCGGCATGAGATGATACAACGGGCCCTCGATGCGGATATTAAACATTTTTTTGTGCCTGCCATAGACTCTTCATATACGGAGCGAATGCTGCAACTGGAAAAGGATTACCCCGATCATGTTTTCCTGATGGCAGGACTGCATCCTACGCATGTAAAGGAGAACTATAAGGAAGAACTGGCGCATGTAGAGCAAATGCTGGATACGCATAAGTTTTATGCGGTAGGGGAAATAGGAATAGACCTTTATTGGGATAAAAATCACCTTCATTGGCAACAGGAAGCTTTTCGGTATCAGATAAGGCTCGCCAAAAAATACGGAATACCCATTGTTATTCATTGCCGGGAAGCCTTTGATGAGGTCTTCGCCATTCTGGAAGAAGAAAAGGGAGAGGACCTGTTCGGGATTTTTCATTGCTTTACCGGTAACAGAGAACAGGCCGAACGTGCCGTATCTTATAATATGAAACTGGGCATCGGTGGGGTAGTAACCTTTAAAAACGGAAAAATAGACCGTTTTCTGAATGAGATGGATATCAGTAATATCGTCCTGGAAACAGATGCCCCTTACCTGGCCCCCGTACCTTATCGCGGCAAACGTAACGAAAGTGCATATATTATTAACGTTCTGCGGAAACTGAGCAATATCTACGGGCTTTCCGAAGAAGAGGTCGCGGAAATAACGACAAAAAACGCAAATGAGGTTTTCGGGGTCTGAAAAAGAAGAGTGTCGGAAAGCCTGATACATAAAATTTTAAATATCTCACCGACGGTAAAGTCAATTAATTTTTGTTCATTTGCCCGATGTGCTTAAATTTGTTACGAGGTCCCGAACAGTTGTTTGTCATAAAGCTGATGTTGCTGTGTTTCATTGTCTTGTCGTTGTGAAGGGAATCCTGTTCTGTATTTAAAGAATTAATCATTGGATAGTTATAAAGAAATTCGTCCTTATCTGGACAGTGAAGTAAATGGAGCTCTTAAAGAGTACAAGGATCATCCTATGATCCGGGCTTTGCTCCATTTTACTTTTCCGGACAAGACGCAGGAAGAAATAGAAGGAGTGCTGGATTCCTGTCATTCCGTCAACGACTTCCAGGCAAAAGTCATATATCAAAGCGTTCGTAATGTTCTGGAAAAAAGTTCGGAAGGATTTTTTACTACGGGTTTTGAAAAATTGAAATCCGGGACCTCTTACCTCTTTATATCCAATCACCGCGATATTGTAATGGATACTTCCCTGCTCAATGTAGCCCTGATGGAGAACAATCTGGTAATGACTGCATCGGCAATAGGGGATAACCTGGTACACAAGCCGTTTTTATTGGCATTGTCCAAACTGGTCAGGAATTTCCTCATTCAAAGAGGGCTTTCACCACGGGAAATGCTCGAAAGTTCCAGGAAAGTTTCCGGTTATATAAAACACCTGCTGCAGGAAGAAGGCAGGTCTGTTTGGATTGCCCAGAGGGAAGGCCGCACAAAAGACGGCAACGACCGTACACAACAGGGAGTGTTGAAGATGCTGGCGCTGGCCAGTGATGAAAAGGAGATCATGGACTATTTTAAAAAATTGCGTATTGCCCCCGTTTCCATCTCCTATGAATACGATCCTACCGACCTTTTGAAAATGCCGGAGCTTCTGGCAAGGCATTACGACATGGAATACGTAAAGACCAGTAACGAGGATTTTAATTCCATACTCAAAGGTGCGCTGGGGCAAAAGAAACGCATTTGTATAAATGTAGGGGATGTACTGGATGCAGAACTGGATGAGATACGCAACAGCGGTGAGCCCGTAAACAGGCAATTTCAGATGCTTGCAGACCGTATTGACAAGCAGATCCACAAAAACTACCGGCTGTGGCCTACCAATTACCTCGCCTATGACCTGCTGCATGGTACCGGAACGTTTGCGGATAAATATAACGAAAAAGAGAAACGGCAGTTTGAAAGAAGACTGGAGAGGAGAGTGGGCAAGGAAAATGAAGTCGCCAGAAAGAATTTCCTTTCCATGTATGCCAATCCCGTGGTAAACCGGATGGAACACGACCGGTAAAGCACAGGTATCACAGACAATGAAATATTTGGCAGAAAAGAGCGTTACCTCTTATATGTATGAAGCAGGGCCGTTTGATTTTACACAAGATATTATAGAAACAGAGTTTACAAAACAGTTTTTCGGTTATGGGGAAAAGATCTGATATACTCCTGATATATACGGGTGGTACCATCGGAATGATAAAAGATTATGAAACCGGAGCGTTACGGGCCTTTAACTTCGATAAACTGTTAAAAAGAATTCCCGAACTTTCGCATCTGGACTGTAATATAAAAACGGTATCGTTTGATGATCCTATAGATTCATCCAATATGAATCCGGAATACTGGATATTGATAGCCGGGATAATAGAGGACAATTACGATGCTTTTGACGGCTTTGTGGTATTGCATGGCAGCGATACGATGAGCTATACCGGGGCGGCATTGAGCTTTATGCTGGAAAATCTGACCAAACCGGTTATTCTCACCGGCTCGCAATTACCTATCGGGGATTTGCGTACCGATGCCAAGGAGAATCTTATAACGTCCATACAAATAGCTGCGCTGAGGGAAAAGGGAAAACCGAAAGTGGCCGAGGTATGCCTGTATTTCGAGTACAAACTGTATAGGGCCAACCGCACAACGAAAATAAATGCGGAGCATTTTGAGGCATTTGCATCACTGAATTATCCGCCTCTTGCGGAAAGCGGGGTGCATCTGAAGATTAATGATGAGCACCTTTTGGTGCCAAACAGAAGAAAAAAATTCCAGGTACATAAAGAACTGGACAACAATATAGCGGTAATAAGGCTTTTTCCGGGAATAAACGAAGCCGTACTTTCGGGGATATTTGAGACTCCGGGGCTGAAAGCGGTTATAGTCGAAACGTATGGAGCCGGTAATGCCCCGACGGAAGAATGGTTCCGGGTTTTAGTGGAAAAAGCAGTAAAAAAAGGGATATTTGTAGTCAATGTGACACAATGTTCGGGAGGAAGTGTGCTGATGGGGAAGTACGAGACCAGTACGCACCTTCGGAAAATGGGTGTTATCAACGGAAAAAATATCACCACAGAGGCCGCGATTGCTAAGCTCATGTACCTTTTGGGATGTAAAATCAACAAAAAAGCATTTAAAACTGTGTTCGAAACACCCTTGAGGGGCGAATTACATTAAAAATAACAAGATAAATTTTATCAACTAAAAAAAAATTCGTTATTTGGCACCCCGAAGAAAATCATAGAAGCAGTTCTTCAAAATATAGAGAGGTGGCCGAGTGGTCGAAGGCGCACGCCTGGAAAGTGTGTATACGTCACAAGCGTATCGAGGGTTCGAATCCCTTCCTCTCTGCAAGTTTGACAAGCGAAATTAGCCCGCTTGTATTACAAAAAAAACGGCAAATATGTCTTTGAAAAAAATATAATTGCCGAAACCGTTACAAAGTTCTTAAAAAAACTATTAGTTTTCCGGTAACGGAACTCGGAAGGATGGAATCGGAAGAGTTTCTCCTTCTTTGTTACAAATTCATTAATTGTAAAAATTTTATATCTTTAACCCTATTAACTAACAAAATTTAAGTTTAGAAGAAATGAAAAGATTATTCTCTGTTCTGGCTGTTGCCGGATTGATGGCTCTTAACGCAACAACGGCAGAAGCGAAGGATCTTGCTCCTGTTGTGTCTGAAAATATTTCAGAAATAGTTGCTCCCGTAGACGACGCTGCTGCTTTCGTCCAAGACGATGCTGTTGCTACAAGTGAAGATAGCAAACCTTTTCATCAGGTATTGAAAGAATATTTTATAAAAGGTGGTGCCGGATTTATGGGAATCGTGTTGCTGTGTTTGATTCTCGGACTTGCAGTTGCAATTGAAAGGATTATTTTCCTTAACCTTTCTACTACCAATACCAGAAAGCTTACTTCCAGAGTAGAAGATGCGCTGGCTTCAGGTGGGGTAGAAGCTGCAAAAGAAGTATGCAGAAACACAAAAGGTCCTGTTGCCTCTATATTTTACCAGGGGCTGGAAAGAGCTGATGAAGGAGCGGAAGCTGCTGAAAAAGCTGTTGTGGCTTACGGTGGTGTACAGATGGGACAGTTGGAAAAGAACGTATCTTGGGTTTCTTTATTTATCGCGGTGGCCCCGATGCTCGGGTTCATGGGTACGGTAATCGGTATGATCCAGGCGTTTGATAAAATTAGTGCAGCCGGCGGACTGGACGCATCTTTGATTGCTGCAGATATCCAGGTGGCATTATTGACTACGGTATTTGGTCTTATTGTGGCAATTATCCTGCAAATATTTTACAACTACATCATTGCTAAAATCGATAGTATAGTGAACGACATGGAAGAAGCTTCCATTACACTGATCGATTTGTTGGTAGCCCACAAAAAGTAAAACGGATTAAAAAGTAGTTATGAAAATATATAAAATATTCTTAATTATTGCTGGTATCATCGGCGCCGTACTGTGGTTTATGTTGCCCAGTAGCGATATGCCGGTAGAAGAAGCGGCAACAGACTCTAACGTAAACCTGATGTTTATCGTCTCTTACGTACTGTTTGGTATAGCTGTTCTTATTACAGTGATATTCAGTATAAAAAGTTTGTTCTCGCATCACAAACTGAAAGAAATGCTCATTTCCCTGGTGGCTTTCGTTGCTATACTGGTAGTTAGCTATGCGCTGGCTTCCGGAAGCGAAGTTACATCATCGGATGGTAGTATGTTGGCTACGGCCGAAACTTCCAGACTTGTTGGAGGCGGACTCATAGCCTTTTACATACTTGCTGTTATTGCAATACTTGCAATGATATTGTCAAGCGTGAAAAAAATATTAATGAAGTAATTATGGCAAGAAGAAGTATACCGGAAGTAAATGCTGGTTCCATGGCAGACATTGCGTTTCTGCTCCTTATCTTCTTCCTGGTGACAACCACCATTGAGACGGATTCCGGGCTGGATCGTAAGCTTCCGCCGCTGGAACCGCCAGAGGAAGATGTTGTGATAAAGGAGAGAAACTTGCTGCAGGTGCTTATCAACAAGAGTAACCAGTTAATGGTTAACGACGAACTCACCAAGCTGGAAGATCTTCGTCAGGTTGCTGTGGATTTTATTGATAACGGTGGTGGATTGAATGATAAAGGAGAACCTTGTGACTATTGTCAGGGGGCCAAAGATCCCAAATCTTCCGTACACCCGGAAAAAGCGATAATTTCTCTTCAGAATGACAGGGAGACCAAGTACAGTACCTATATCGCTGTACAGAATGAATTGGTGGCCGCATACAATGTATTGCGAAACCGCGAATCACAACGTCTGTACAAAACGGATTTCACGGCAATGCAGGACATGTATAACGATCCTAAAACTTCCGATGATCAGAAAGATAAGCTGAAACCGAGAGTAGAACGTATACAGAAGATGTACCCGCAATATTTATCCGAAGCGGAACCGAAGAAAAACTAAAAATACTATTATGGCTAAATTCACAAAGAAAAAAGATGGCGAATTGCCAGCCGTTTCCACCGCGTCTCTGCCGGATATCGTATTTATGCTACTGTTTTTCTTTATGACCGTTACAGTGATGAAGGATGATTCGTTAATGGTAGATAATACACTGCCTATTGCGGACCAGGTTCAGAAACTGGATAAAAGGGACAGGGTAGTATATGTATATGCCGGGAAACCACATCCGAGATATCAGTCCAAGTACGGTTCTCAGGCGAGAATCCAGCTGAACGATAAATTTGCGGATGTAGACGAGGTAGCGCCTTATATTCTGGCGGAAAGGGCAAAAATGAGGCAGGAACTTCAACCCTTGATGACTACAGCTCTTAAAGTGGATAAAGAGACCAACATGGGACTTATATCTGACATTAAGCAGGAGTTGAGAAAAGTAAATGCTTTAAAAGTAAATTACACAACCAAGGAAGGAGATGCAATGAGGAATATCGAATAGTCCTCGTTTCTTGAACTTATATTTTGAGAGAACCGGCCGTATTTTACGTGCCGGTTTTTTTTATGGGAATGGTTTTGAAAAAGATATATAAAAAACTAAATAGAGTATATTTGTTTAAAAAGGGATATATGAGAAGCTCGTTTTACGTAGTTTACCTGGTCCTGTTTCGTTGTACGATCGGGGTTTTTGCCCAGGAAAGTCCTGCAATTCACACACTGGCCCCGGACAGCACTGTTATAGACCATAAATATAAAGAGGACCAGATATATCTGGGAGTTAGTTATAATATACTTTTAAATCGCCCTGAGGATGTAAAACAGAACAATCTGTCCAGGGGTATACAGTTCGGGGTAGTTAAAGACATGCCCCTGAACAAACGGAGAAATATTGCCATGGGAATTGGGGTCGGATATGCCTATAATGCGCACTTTCACAATCTGCAGTTCCTGAAAGGCGATGAAGGAATGCAGTACAGGGTCATACCGGACTCCGTGGATTACAGCCGTAATAGAATGGAAGCGCATTTGCTGGAAATGCCCATAGAGTTCCGGTGGCGGTCTTCTACTGCTGCCACATATAAATTCTGGCGTATATATGCCGGGGTGAAATTAGGATATGTTTTTGCCGAAGGGTATAAGTTTGTGGGCGATGAGAAGACAAAGTTTTCAAATAAAGATATCTCAAGGTTTCAGGCCGGCCTTCACTTGAGTGCAGGGTATAATACCTGGAATTTTTATGCCTATTACGGATTGAGAAATTTATTTGAAGACGGTGTGGTAACAGAAAGCGGAGAGCAGATAGATATGAGATCTTTAAAAGTGGGCATTATTTTTTATGCCCTATAACCAGTAAGGAAAAATGACAGCCTGGGGTACCGCTCCCAGGAGTATCCCCAGCGAGATTTCCCTGATATTATGTGCTTTCAGGTATAACCTTGACGATGCTACGATCCCCGTAAAAAGGATGAGTGCGGCCAGCAGGAAGGTCATATTGAGACGGTAATGCATGCTGAGCCCCAGTATAAAAGTTGTCAGCCCGGTTATGCCCATCATGTGAATACTTGCCTTGACCTTTAATAACACCAGGACCAGGCAGAGGAATAAGGTTACTAATATCCCCATAAAGAAATAGTGCAGTTCGGCTGAAGAGGTCGCAGGTGTAATATGCCTTGTGATGATGAATATGATCGGCATGGCGGCATAAAGCGGTACTTTGCGTTCTTCCACCCCCGATAGTTCCGGGGAGCGCACCCATCCGAGGTTTTTTAACAGGAAATACAGTACGACCGGAACGATCAGGGTGAGTATGAGTACGGGGATTATAACGCTTTTACGGGCTTCTTCAGAGAAATAGGCAGGAGAGATTATATAATAAGCTATTGTTCCCGCAAAGGGCATAAAAATAGGGTGAAGCAGGTAGCTGAATAATCTTGAAAAATACATCTGTAATTTCCGGGCTTGAAAGAGGCCTCGCTTGTGTCTGTTTCCGTTCTTATATCTGTTTTCTCAGTCGTGCTACGGGGATATCCAGCTGTTCCCGGTATTTGGCTATTGTTCTTCGTGCAATAGGATAGCCTTTTTCCTTGAGGAGTACGGCCAGTCTGTCGTCCGTAAGCGGTGTTTTTTTATCTTCTTCTTCGATAATGTTTTCGAGGATTTTTTTGATTTCCCGGGTGGAAACATCTTCTCCCTGTTCATTTTTCATGGCTTCAGAGAAAAAGTCTTTGATGAACTTGGTCCCGTAAGGGGTGTCCACGTACTTGCTGTTGGCCACTCTGGAAACCGTAGAGACATCCATGCCTATGCTGTCGGCAATGTCTTTCAGGATCATTGGCTTCAGTTTCCGCTCATCCCCTGTCAGAAAATATTCGGACTGATAATGCATAATGGCATTCATCGTAACAAAAAGGGTTTCCTGACGTTGTTTTATAGCATCTATAAACCATTTGGCCGCATCGAGCTTTTGTTTGATAAACTGTACGGCATCTTTCTGGGACCTGGATTTCTCTTTGGAATCCTTATATCCCTGTAGCATATTGCTGTATTCTTTGGAAACGTGCAGCTGGGGAGCATTCCTTCCGTTGAGGGAGAGTTCCAGCTCCCCGTCTACGATGCGTATGGTAAAATCGGGAACAATGTGTTCTACCATACGGTTGCTTCCGGAATAGGAGCTTCCCGGTTTCGGGTTTAATTTTTCAATTTCGTGTACGGCATCTTTGAGTTCTTCTTCATCGATATGGTGCCGTTGCAGTAATTTTTTATAGTGTTTTTTCGTAAACTGCTCAAAAGACTTTTCCAGGATGTCGATGGCCAGGTCTACCGAAGGTGCAGCCTCTTTCCTTCGTAACTGGATGAGCAGGCACTCTTTAAGGTCCCTGGCGCCTACCCCCGCAGGGTCCAGGTGATGCACTATCTGCAGGATCTTTTCAATGGAGGCCTCATCCGTATATATGTTCTGGGTAAAAGCAAGATCGTCCATAATATCTTCAACGGACCGTCTTATATAACCGCTTTCGTCTACACTTCCCACCAGGAATTCGGCAATATCCCGCTGGTCGTCATTCAGGGAGTAAGTGTTCAGCTGATTGACCAGGTGCTGGTGAAAGGAAGTACCGGCAGCATAAGGAACGGTCTTCTCTTCGTCATCGGAGCTGTAGTTATTGGCATGCAGCCGGTAGTCCGGAATTTCGTCGTCGCTGAGATACTCATCCACATTAATATCCTCGGCCTCTATTTTTTCATTACCGTCGTCATAGAGCTCATCATAAGAATCGTTCATATCGTCCTCATAATTTGCCTCTTCCTCTTTACCGCTTTCCAAAGCTGGGTTTTCCTCTATCTCCTGTTTCAACCGCTGCTCAAAGGCCAATGTAGGCAATTGGATCAGCTTCATCAACTGTATTTGCTGAGGCGATAGTTTCTGCGATAATTTAAACTGTAACTGTTGTTTCAGCATCTGTCTTTCAATTACTCCTGGCTTATAATACAAAAATAATCGAAAACTTTGAACCAGGGAATAATAAAGGTATAAATACGGGGGGAACACCCCCGGAAACAGTACCATAATTTTATTTCCGGCACCCCGGACCGGCAAGGTCAAACCATGATAATGAATTTATGATGCTGCTGTGCCGACGGGAGATCAATCCGTAAATAAATCGCTCGCCGGGGAGGTTTCCTCAACCCAGATTCCGGAGCCTGCACTCAGTACAAATTCACTTAATCCCACCTCTTCGGTTTCCGGGGCCCAATCGTATGTATATCCGAGGCGTGTCCAGGGATAATGACGATCGGTTTCTTGGGCAAGTGTCCGGTAGTAGGCAAAAATAATATAATCATTAAACCAGGAGGAGTAGGTTTCTGTTACATTGTCGGAAAGGGCAGACCCGGTTGTGGTAGTACCGATATCCGGGTTACCGGCAGGACGGTAAAGGTTTTCCGGGCGTACCCACAGGGCACTGATGTGTGTATTGCTGTTTTCATCGGCAGGAGGGAGCCCCAGAACCTGACAAATACGCATTATGGTATCCGAACTTTGAATGAAATCGTCTTTTATACGCGATTTCATTTGACCGGGAATAAATAACCAGGATTCTCCCCAGGTGTTGGTAATGGAGTCTCCTTCGGGATAACTGGAAGGATATTTGTGAAAACTGGCCATCAATACATATTCATGTCCATTGATGGTCTTCCATTGCAGCCTTTCGTTTGCAGGGGATATAGCCCATAATGAATCGATGATCTCATTTTCTTCGGTCACCATGGCATCTGAAATGGAAAGATAATATAGTTCTTCGAAAGTCAATTCCGGTTCCGGAACCGTATCGTCATCACTGCTACAGGCGGCACAGAGCATGGTAATTAACAGGACGGCAAATGGCCATGACGGGGTAGTGCGAAAGGTCATAAGTCAGGTTTTTAATTTTAAAGATTTGGTGGGGTAAATATAACTAAAAAACGACAGGGAGAATAAGATTACGTAGGAAAAATAGATGATAAATAAGTATTTTCTGTCGGTGTATGATAGGGTATTTTCGGCAAAAGAGGGTGAAGAAGAAAATACGGTGTATGTGTGGAGAAGTTGTAAAAATGAATCCCGGTCCGAAATAATCCGGACCGGGACGTATAATAAGAATCTTAAAACTCCGCATTTTGTGGTGTCCTCGGGAAGGGGATAACGTCCCGTATATTGGTCATGCCTGTGGTGAATAATACAAGCCGTTCGAAGCCCAGCCCGAAACCGCTGTGAACTGCAGTACCGTATTTCCTGAGGTCCAGGTACCACCAAAGTTCTTTTTCGTCTATGCCCATGGCTTTTACTTTTTCCAGGAGGACGTCATAGCGCTCTTCCCTTTGCGATCCTCCCACGATCTCCCCGATACCGGGGAACAGGATATCCATTGCCCTTACCGTTTTGCCGTCATCGTTCAGGCGCATGTAGAAAGCCTTGATCTTGGCCGGATAATCAAACAGGATTACCGGGCACTTAAAGTGCTTTTCTACCAGGTAACGTTCGTGTTCGCTTTGCAGGTCGGCGCCCCATTCTTCAATGATATACTGGAATTTTTTCTTCTTGTTGGGTTTTGAGTTCCTGAGGATATCAATTGCTTCGGTATAACTTACCCTTTTAAAATTATTGTCGAGGACGAAGCGAAGCTTTTCCGTAAGGGTCATATCGCTTCTTTCGTTCTGTGGTTTGGTCTTTTCTTCGTCCGAAAGACGTTTTTCCAGGAATTCCAGATCGTCTTTGCAGTTTTCGAGAGCATAGCGGATCACATATTTTATGAAATCTTCCGCAAGGTCCATATCTCCGTCGAGATCCATAAAGGCCACTTCGGGCTCTATCATCCAGAATTCGGCAAGGTGCCTGGACGTGTTGGAGTTTTCGGCACGGAAAGTAGGACCAAAGGTGTATACTTTGCCGAGAGACATGGCATAAGCCTCGGCTTCAAGCTGTCCGGAGACAGTGAGATTGGTCTCCTTTCCGAAAAAATCTTCCTTATAGTTTACACTGCCGTCTTCCTGCAACGGAGGATTTCTGGGATCCAGGGTAGTGACGCGGAACATTTCTCCGGCCCCTTCCGCATCGCTTCCCGTAATGATGGGGGTATTTACGTAATTAAACCCGTTATTCTGAAAATACTGGTGTACGGCAAATGACAATGTGGACCTCACCCGCATCACTGCACCGAAAGTACTGGTGCGTGTGCGCAAATGGGCTTTTTCCCTGAGAAATTCCAGGGAATGCTTTTTGGGCTGAATAGGGTATTCTTCCGGATGTGAATCCCCGAGGATTTCCAGTTGGTTTGCCTGTATCTCTACTTTTTGTCCTTTTCCGGAGCTTTCCACAAGCGTACCTTTTATCCGGATGGCAGCCCCGGTGGTAATACGTTTCAGGACATCTTCTGAAGTATTTTCGAAATCCACCACACATTGAATATTATGAATGGTAGAACCGTCATTCAAAGCAATGAAACGATTGCTCCTGAATGTTCTTACCCATCCCTTAACACTTACTTCCTGTAATAGCAGATCCTCGACAAGCAGGTCTTTTACACTGTACACCTTCATTTTTTTAATCTTCTTGATAAATGATGTTTTTTGACCGGATTCAGTGACTGCCGGGCACCGGAAGTCAGCCGGAACAGAAACACGTGACGTGTTTGATATCAGTTGGCAAATATAGGTGTTTTTTTAAAGAATGTCCGGGGATTATAAAAAACAAAAAGGGGATTTTTCCCCTTATCCGGTATTGTTTACAGCCGTACTTTTGAGTCGCAATTAATACCTTGTATTATTTGAATTAGGAAAAGTAGGTTTGGGGAAACCATACGTGCCTGCCGGCCCGCTCCGATTATGAAAAATCGGGGTTATGTCCGGCAGGTTTTTTATTTTTCTTCATCGTCTTCCGTAAGGACATCAATATTAGGTTCTTTTAAAACCTGCTTATTGGCAATACTTTTTTCCAGCGACAGCAGTAAGGAAGGCAGTAATATAAGGTTGGACAGCATGGCGAACAGCAGGGTAGTGGAAACCAGCCCCCCAAGTGCTACCGTACCGCCGAAACTGGAAGTGGTGAATACGGAAAAGCCGAAAAAGAGGACAATGGAAGTGTAGAACATACTTACCCCGGTCTCACGCAATGCCGCAAAGACCGATTTTCGTATTTTCCATCCATTGCTTACGAGCTCCTGCCGGTATTTGGCAAGGAAGTGGATGGTGTCATCTACCGATATCCCAAACGCAATACTGAACACCAGTATCGTAGAAGGTTTGATGGGAATACCTAAGAATCCCATGACCCCGGCAGTAATGACCAGGGGGAAAAGGTTAGGTATCAGTGATATAATGATCATTTTGAAAGAGCGGAACATGTAGGCCATGAATATGGCGATCAAAATTACGGCCAGGGCCAGCGAAATAACAAGGTTTTTCACCAGGTATTTGGTCCCTTTCATAAATACCAGGGCCTTTCCGGTCATGCTGACTTCGTACCTGTCTTCCGGGAACACTTTGTGTATGGTTGTCCATAACTGGTTCTGGATACCTTCCATTTCGTCTGTTCCCATATCCTGCATAAAAGTGGTAATGCGGGCTACCTGTCCTGTTGAATCCACAAAACTGCGCAACAGGTTCGCGCTTTCCGAAGACTTTTTGGCGTAGGAAAGGATGAAGTGGTTTTCCTGGTTTGAAGGGAGTTGATAATATGCCGGATTGCCATTATAATATGCCTGTTTGGAATATTTGACCAGGTTGACTACCGAAATGGGTTTGGAAAGCCCCGGAATATCCCTTATCAGTTCTTCGAGTTCATCCATCCTGCGGAGTGTGGATAGTTTCATAACCCCGTTCTTTCGCTTGGTATTCACCATGATCTCCAGTGGCATGATACCGTCGAATTCCTTTTCAAAGAAACGTATATCATTGAAAAAATCCGTGCTTTTGGGCATGTCTTCGATAATGCTCCCGGATATGCGTATCTGGTAAATACCGATAATGCTGGCCACAAGAAGGACCAGCGAACATATGCTTATCTCAATGCGCCTGTGCCTTACCGTCTTTTCCATCCAGTTTACAAAGCCGCCTATCCAGCGTTTGTTCAAGTGTTTCAGGTGCCTTTTTTTAGGTAAGGGCATGAAGCTGTAAATGATGGGGATAATAAGCAGGGACAGGATAAAAATGGCCAGTATGTTTATGGAAGCCACAATACCGAATTCCTTGAGCAGTTTACTCTCCGTTACGATAAAGGAAGCAAACCCCACGGCGGTAGTGGCGTTGGTCATTAAAGTGGCATTACCTATTTTAGAGATTACTCTTTGGAGGGATTTTGCCTGGTTACCGTGTTTTTTTACTTCCTGTTGATATTTGTTAATGAGAAAAATACAGTTGGGAATACCAATAACAATGATCAAAGGGGGGATGAGTGCGGTAAGTACGGTTATTTCGTAATGGAGCAGCCCCAGAATACCAAAGGCCCACATAACACCGATGATAACCACGATCATCGAGATCAGGGTGGCCCGGAACGAACGGAAAAAGAAAAAGAAAATAAGTGAGGTAACCCCAAGTGCAGCAAGGATAAATCCGCCTATTTCATCTATGATATTCTGGGAATTTAAAGTTCTTATATAAGGCATTCCGGAAACGTGTACTTTTAATCCGGTATTACTCTCGAACTTCTCGACAAGAGGAATGAAGTCGTTGAAAATAAAATCTTTTCGTACCGGCGTATTTACAATTTCCTTATCTATATAGACGGCAGTACGGAGTGTTTCGGTGTCTTTGTTGAACAAAAGGCTCTCGTAGAAGGGCAATTCGTGAAACAAATGGTTTTTAAGGGTGTCTATGGCCTCTTCGGACTCAGGTTGATGGTCCAGGAAAGGTTTTAATTCGAATTTCTGTTCCTCAGTACTCTTGACCAGTTCTTTCAGGTTATCGGTAGAGACAACCAGGTCTACCTCCGGGAAAGCATTCAGCTGTTTGCTCAGTTTGTTCCACAGATTAAAGTTATGCGGAGTAAACAACGCCGGGTCTTTTACGGCCAGAACAATGAGATTGCCTTCTTCGCCAAATGTATCCAGGAATTTATTGTATTCTACATTTACCGGGTGATGGTCGGGCAACAGGTTGGCCTCGGTATAGGTAAAACGCATGTTTTTCCATTGCATAGCAAGAAAAACAGTAATGCCGGCAATTATAAGAAGTATAAAAATCCTATTCCGTAGAATTATTCGTGCGACCCTTTCCCAAAAGCCTTTGCGTATCCAAGCGACCATCTCGTTTTTTTAACTCGGCAAAGGTAAGAAATTAGTGCAGAATAGTCTCTTAAGTTTTTGTTAGAAACCTGGTGGGACCGGCGGTGTTTATCCTTTAAAAACCTAAACTCATGTAATATGTGAATTTGAAAGATATGTTGTCATCAAAACGGGGCAGGTGATAGGCCCCGTAACGGTACATGGCACTTAAGCCGAACCCTTTGAATATTTTATTTAACTCGAACCCGCTTTCGAGATATCCCTTGTTAAGAGATTTGAAATCCAGGCCTATGTGTTTTTCGGAATGGGTGATGCTTCCTACGGCAAAGCGGGATATAAGGGTGAAGTCGGGCCTTATTTTTCCGATCAGTTTGAACCTGGTGGTTTGGTGTTTTAACTGGGCCATAACATAACGGTCCGAAAAGAATTCATTAAAAAACATTGTCTCGAAACTATTCCTTCCGGCAACGGCGAACCGCTGTAGTATGGCATCGCCCTGGGGTTGGTTCGGCGAGGCGTTATAGAGGTGGGTAACCGGAATGTCTCCGTATGCGAGTCCTCCTTTGACCAGGAAGCTGGTGACGGTACGGTTGGGGTGTACAATTTGGTGCATTCCCCGGAAATCGAGTTTCGTAAATTCAAAATCTCCTTCCATGACATTGCGAAAACTCCGGGTGGCCTGGAAAGTGAAATTGGGATAACTGTTGCGCATGGTCGCCTTGCCATGCCGTGTTTGCATGTAACGGCTGAAAGGAGCCCATTGTAAAGCCAGTGTTGCTTCCGTAAGCTTGAAGTCGTAATAAGATGCGCCATCGTGGATATAAAGGTAATTGTATGTGGGAACAATGTTGCTCTGGCTGAACTGAAGTTTGGCACCGATCTTGGCCGTAATGTCGTGTTCCAGATAAGCGCTGGTCTTACGGGTTTTGTGAAACATGGTAATATTGAAAAGACGGGGTTCGAACAGCGAAAAACTCCGCGCTTCATTGATAAACTCCGCACTTCCGGTTTCTACAAGATCGTCCATATAAGAAGCTCCTATCCAGGTGTTGGTTATTTTGGCAAGTCTGGCAGCTGCACCGACACCGAATTTTATCCTTTGGTCTTTGGTACCATAGACACTATATGCCTGCAGGCGGTACCTGGATGAAAAATCAGTATTGGTTATGGCGCCTATTCCTAATCGGAAACCTTCATAATTGTTGTATTTCAACAGGTACCTCAGGTCCAGGTCCACATATTTCAACGGATAGTACCCGATCAGTAACTTTCTTGCCAGGTTGACTTTTCGTTCAATGTTATTGGCATCTGCTATGCTGTCTGCCACACTATAGGTCTCTGCACCTCTTTCCGAAAGAGGAGATGTCCGGTAAGAATTCCAGAACTCTTCACTTTTATGGTGGGCATCATCTACGATTTCCATGGCGATACCCCTTCCTTTGATCTCTACAGGTGTGTTTAGGGAAATGTCAAAGTTTTCCTCCCTGCTTATAAAATGCATGAGTTTGGACACATCCTGGCTTGTTGAAACGGAGGTAGGGTCTTCGGATTTGTCTTCCGGCCCTGTAATGGAGGCTCCCATGAGCGATATGGCATCTTTGTTATCGCCCCGGACAATTTTTATTTGTTTGGAAGAAGGGAACCACAGTTTTTCTTCCGGAAAATATGCAAAGGTCTGGGAAGCACTGATATCTATGACTGCTTTTAACTGGGCGACGGCTTTTTGAAGGGCATAAGACTCGGTATCGATATACAATACCCCTTCCATGCTGGCAGTTTTGGTTTTTCCCTTGGGATAGTAATAGATCATATACGCAGGTCTCCCGTTGTTCTCGTTAGGTACGGTATCGAGTATCCTGTAGTGATATGTACTAAGGGCGCCGTTCCCGACAGGAGCGGGATAGTCCGTGCCGAAAATGGTGTATTTGTTCCGGTAAAAAGAGAAAGACTGCATTTGCAAAGCCAGGAATTCATAGACAGGCTCTTCAAAACCGGCCATTTTAGCAGCCAGTACGGTTTCTCTTTTGCCCTTTTTACGGTTAAAAGTATATTCGGATACCTTTTCGGAAATATAAAGATGGGAATGCGATAGTTGTTTCTTCAGTTCATAGCCGGTAGAATCCAGTTTTTCGAATTTCTTTCTCCCGTTGCTTTTCTTGAAAACGGAATCTATGGTGCCGTTTATGGAATCGGGGTTTGCGGTAATGAGAAGTTTGTTATAAGCTTTGTACTTAAAGGTATGCAATGCCCTTTCCGGATCGTTTACCGTTCTTTTTCGCATGGTTTCCCTGATGATCTGTATAGCGGGATTTTCTCCTCCGGTGACCACTACTTCACTGAGTTTTTCCGATTTTTCGGTAAGGGTTACGGTATAGAAGGATTTATTTTGCTCTATAGTTACCGTCTTTTCGAGATACCCTATATAAGAAAAGACCAGGCTGCGTATTCCTTCTTTCCGGTTGTCTATTTCGAATTTCCCGTCTGCATTGGTTATGGTGCCTTCGCCGGTATTGGTAAGGATATTGGCAAAGGGCAGGGGAGCCCCGGTATGCTGGTCACGGGCCACACCGGAAATGATCTCCTGGGACAGACAGAAAGCCGGAATAGCAAAAATAAAAAAGAGGAGTAGCTGCTTTTTCATTAAACATGGGTCTTTATATTATCTCATAACGGATTAAAAACAGTAATGTTACAAAAAAATGCCCGTGATATGCGGGCACTCAAAAAAAATTATATGAAGTTTAACTTATACCGTCATGATTTCTTTTTCCTTTACGGTAAGGAGATCATCTACCTTCTTGATGTAACTGTCGGTTAGTTCCTGTATATCCACTTCGGCATTCTTCTTGAGGTCTTCGGAAGCATCTTCCAGTTTTTTGACATCTTTATTGGCATCCTGCCTTGCAGCCCTGATACTCACTTTGGCATCTTCGGCTTCGCCTTTGGCCTGTTTTACAAGGTCGCGTCTTCTCTCTTCGGTCAGTGGAGGAACATTGATGATAACGGTTTCGCCGTTATTCATCGGGTTAAACCCTAAATTAGCTACAATGATAGCTTTTTCGATAGCCTGGAGCATACTCTTTTCCCAGGGTTGGATAGAAATTGTCCTGGCATCGGGAGTGCTGACATTGGCTACCTGGTTCAGCGGGGTTTGTGATCCGTAATAATCTACAAATACACTTCCTACCATAGCAGGGCTTGCCTTTCCTGCACGGATATTAACAAACTCTTTTTCGAGGTGCGTTATGGCACTGTCCATGGCTTCTTTGGCGCTGTCTAGTATAAAATCGATCTCTTCATTCATGATTGTTGATTTTACTTGGTTGTGATGCTTTCGGATAAGTTAGAGATTCACCTTTGTCCCCACATTTTCACCGGAAACTACCTTGTAAAGGTTTCCTTTTTTATTCATGTCAAAGACAATAATAGGCAATTCGTTTTCCTGGCTGAGGGTAAAGGCTGTGGTGTCCATTACTTTCAGTCCTTTTTTCAGTACATCGTCAAAAGTGATGAAATCGAACTTGGTTGCACTTTTGTCTTTTTCCGGATCCGAGGTGTAGATGCCGTCTACCCTGGTGCCTTTGAGTATTACATTGGCTTCTATTTCAATAGCACGCAGTACCGCTGCGGAGTCTGTGGTAAAATAAGGGTTCCCGGTACCGCCCCCGAAAATCACGACCCTTCCTTTTTCGAGATGGCGGATGGCTCTTCTGCGGATAAAAGGTTCTGCAACCTCGTTGATTTTAATGGCAGATTGAAGCCTGGTCTGTACTCCCGTATTTTCCAGTGCGCTCTGTAATGCAAGCCCGTTGATAACTGTAGCCAGCATGCCCATGTGGTCGCCCTGTACGCGGTCCATACCGTTGCTGGCTCCTGCCACTCCCCGGAAAATATTACCTCCTCCTATTACAATGGCCACTTCTACGCCTTTATCTACTATTTCTTTAATGTCTGTTGCGTATTCCGCAAGGCGTTTGGGATCTATTCCGTATTGTCGTTCTCCCATTAAGGCCTCGCCACTTAGTTTGAGGA
This sequence comes from Sinomicrobium pectinilyticum, assembly GCF_003725735.1. Lineage (GTDB taxonomy): Bacteria > Bacteroidota > Bacteroidia > Flavobacteriales > Flavobacteriaceae > Sinomicrobium > Sinomicrobium pectinilyticum. Next base: position 111,132 of record NZ_RJTM01000013.1, read on the forward strand.
GGATTCTCTTGTATTGCATAGTTTTTTGGATGAGTTGTGTGGCAAATATAAGGATAATCTCAAATTAAGAAAGTGGAAAATTAAAAGGGTAAAAGAAGGGCTTGTAGCAGGGGCATAAAAAAACCGTATACTGTTATCAGCATACGGTTTTTAAATGTGTTATAGGAGTTGATTGTTTATCCCAAAGCAACCCTTTTGAATCCTTTTACGGTAAGGTCGCCGTTTACGGATTTTACGTAGGCGGCAACACTAACCTTGCTGTCTTTTATATAATCCTGATTTATCAGGGTATTATCTTTAAAGAAACGTTTGAGTTTTCCTTTGGCAATATTTTCAAGCATGGCTTCCGGTTTCCCTTCTGCACGAAGTTGATCTTTTGCAATTTCGATCTCCTTGTCAATTACGGATTGATCAACACCTGTTTCGTCAAGAGCAATAGGGTTCATTGCCGCGGCCTGCATTGCTACGTTTTTAGCAGCTTCTTCAGCGCCGTCCACGTTAGCAGATAAACCTACCAGGGTAGCTATTTTGTTCCCGGCATGGATGTAAGAACCTACAAAAGGAGCCTGGATAGACTCGAAACCGCCGATCTCTATTTTCTCTCCGATCACACCGGTCTGTTCCGTAAGTTTCTCTTCTACGGTGATACCATTGTAATCCGCTTTAAGCAGCTCTTCTTTAGTAGCGTGGTTCAGTGCCATTTCGGCCAGGTCTGTAGCCAGTTTTATAAAAGATTCGTTTTTGGCAACAAAGTCAGTTTCGCAATTCAGGGAAACGATTACACCCTGAGTGGCGTCATCATTTACTTTAGCGATAACAGCGCCTTCGGTAGACTCCCTGTCTGCGCGGTTAGCGGCTACTTTTTGTCCTTTTTTGCGAAGTATTTCTATCGCTTTGTCAAAATCGCCTTCGGCTTCTACCAATGCCTTTTTACAGTCCATCATACCGGCGCCGGTAGCTTGTCTCAATTTATTAACTTCTGCGGCTGTGATGTTTGCCATTTTTTCTCTTTTTATTTGAGTAATATTAAAGGGCCGGCCAGATAAGGCCTTTACAAAAGTATTGTTTTGACATTATGCGGCCGGCACCTCAATATTAATTTTAGGTTTAATTTTCGTTGTTGCTTTCTGTCGCTTCTGCTTTTGCTTCTGCTTCTTCCGATGCCTGGGTCTCTTCATTTTTTGAAGAGTCCTTGTCGGTTTTGGCGGCTTCTTTCTCAGCTCTTTCCGCTTTTCTTTCGGAAAGGCCTTCGGCAACAGCAGCTGTTACATGCGCAAGAACTTTTTCTATGGATTTGGAAGCATCGTCATTGGACGGGATCACGTAGTCCACATCACGGGGATCGGAGTTGGTGTCTACCATTGCGAATATTGGAATGTTTAATTTCTGCGCTTCTTTCACAGCAATGTGCTCACGCATGGTGTCCACGATAAACAGTGCTCCGGGAAGACGTGTCATGTCTGCAATAGAACCAAGTTGTTTCTCTAACTTAGCCCTTAAACGATCTACCTGTAAACGTTCTTTTTTGGAGAGGGTGTTGAACGTACCATCTTTTTTCATCTTGTCGATGGACGTCATTTTCTTAACGGCTTTACGGATGGTCACGAAGTTTGTGAGCATTCCGCCGGGCCATCTTTCTGTAATATAGGGCATATTAACGGCACCTGCTTTTTCAGCAACGATGTCTTTTGCCTGTTTTTTAGTGGCTACGAAAAGTATCTTTCGGCCTGAAGCTGCGATTTTCTTAAGGGCTTCTCCGGCCTCATCGATTTTTGCAGCGGTCTTGTACAGATTAATAACATGGATTCCGTTACGCTCCATATAGATGTAAGGAGCCATGTTGGGATTCCATTTCCTGGTGAGGTGTCCGAAGTGTACACCTGCTTCTAATAAATCTTTTACGTCTATTTTGCTTGCCATTTTTGTAATAGTTTACGTTCCGTTGAGTTAGCAATGCTGAAGTGGCTCGGTGTGAGGCCTCCGTCATTTGGATGCTAAACTAATTTCCCGTTTTGTTCGTCCGGGACAACGACAACATGGTTATTTTTATACCTGTACCGGTAAAAGAACCGGAGTCGGTAGCATTTCGGATAAAAATATCCTGAAAAAATTAACGTTTGGAGAACTGGAATTTCTTACGGGCTTTCTTCTGTCCGTATTTCTTACGTTCTACCATTCGCGGATCCCTGGTAAGCAGACCTTCCGGTTTCAGGGTGCTCCTGTTTTCCACATCTACTTCACAAAGTGCTCTGGATATGGCGAGGCGTATGGCTTCTGCCTGTCCGGTGCTGCCACCTCCGTAAACATTTACCTTGATGTCAAAGTTTTCTGCATTTTCGGTAAGGTTCAGAGGCTGTTTTACTTTGTACTGTAAAGTAGCAGTAGGGAAATAAGTGTTCAGTTCTTTCTTGTTGACTGTAATGTTTCCGCTTCCCTGAGAAACATATACACGTGCAACTGCAGTTTTTCTTCTGCCGATTTTGTGAATAACTTCCATTACTTCAGCTCGTTTAAATTAATTGCAGTAGGTTTTTGTGCTTCCTGTTTGTGTTCGGCACCTACATATACTTTCAGGTTGCGGAATAAAGCTGCTCCCAGCCTGTTCTTAGGCAGCATCCCTTTAACGGATTTCTCGATAATCCTTGCCGGATCTTTAGCAAAAAGTTCTTTTGCGTTCAGAGACCGCTGACCACCCGGATAGCCCGTGTGACGGATATACTCCTTTGCTTCCCACTTGTTACCTGTAAGATTGATTTTTTCTGCGTTGATAATAACCACATTATCTCCACAGTCCACATGCGGGGTGTAACTAGGCTTGTACTTACCTCTGAGGATTTTTGCTACCTTAGAGGCAAGACGTCCTAACGTCTGTCCTTCGGCATCAACCAGCACCCACTTCTTGTCAGCAGTCGCTTTGTTGGCCGAGATGGTTTTGTAGCTTAACGTGTTCACACTAATTTTTTTAAATTAAACATTCCATTCCCAATAAACGGGGTGCAAATGTACAACTATAAATTGTAATTACAAATACAGGCTTGGTATTATTTTGAAGCAGATAACCGTTTGGTTTTCATTAGGGTATTAACCGCACGGGCGAAGCAGATAGTACGGAGGAAGTCTGAAGTGGTATTGTAGGTTTTTTATGGTATATTATTTGTTATTTGTCACTGTAGTACTGAATAAAGATGTATTTTTAAAAGGAGGAAATAAACATCAGTATCCCGCCCCGGAGAATGTGGCAGCTTCCGGCAGGTGTGCGGGACAAACAATTAGTGTATATGAGAACATATCTGTTTTGCATTGTGGTCCTTTTTTGTATTCCCCTGGGTGCCCAGGAATTTCCCTATGAAAAGAAATGGAAAGAGATCGAAAAGAAAGAGGCGGAAGGCCTTCTTAAAAATATATTGCCCGCGGTAAACGAAATTTACGAAGCGGCAAAAAAAGAGGGAAATGTCCGGCAACGGATCCGCGCTTTGCTCTACCGGGGCAAGATAGCCATAATTACGGATGATGACGATGAAGTGCAGCTTCGGGTAATCCGGGATTTCGAAAATGAGATCGCTGAAGCCGACGGGGCTGAAAAAAGTATCCTGGAATCCATGCTGGCGGAGATATTTTATAAGTATTACCAGAACAACCGGTGGACCATTAACCAGCGGACGCGTATGGAAGAAGCTTCCGCCGAAGATTTTCGCTTCTGGAGTGAAAATATCTTTAACAGCAAGGTCACGGCTTTTTATCTCCGCTCCCTGGATAATGCAGAAGCATTAAAGCAGCAGCCGGTGGAAAACTGGAAAGAAATACTCGAAGTTTACGAATGGGAAAGGACTTACGATACCACTGTCCCGGATAAAGATAAGGTCAGGGACAAGCGTATTGCAAAAGGAAGAGAACTCCGCCCCACCCTGTATGACCTTGTTGCGCACCGGGCTATAGATTTTTTCCGCGATCAGTCCGGCGTTTTCTTTAATTCTTTCGAGAAGGATGCAGATTCCGGGAGCAAAAAGGAAAGAGCTGCTGCCTTGCTTCGTGAACTGGCTGATTTTCATAAAGAAAAGAAAAATACAAACGGCAGGCTATACAATGAACTTGAAGCGCTCAAACTGTGTAAACAGGAATACGGAAGGGATTCCTATATTGAAGAACTTGAAAAACTCGCCCGTGTTTCTCCTGCCGATTGGTATACCGGAGAGGTCCTGCTGGAGCTGGCCCGTTTTTACCGGGAACAGGCCGACAGGGAAGATAAGGATGATTTTAAGGCAAGGAAAATATGGTATGATAAAACGCTTGCGCTTATCCGGAATATTGAAAAAGATTATGCAAAAACCTATGCAGCCAATGAAGCTTCCAGGATAAGGCAGCAGGTCCATGCTAAGGATTTTTCCATCCGTATAGAGTCCTGCATCCCTTCCGGGCAATCTAATCCGTTATCCGTAACCCATAAAAACCTGGACCGGATTTACTTCAAAGTGCTGAAATTCCATCCCGATCTCAATGATTATTTCCGGGACCCGGTGCGTGACATACGTTATGCCAAAGAAGAAGACAGGCAAAAGCTACTGGAAGAACTGTTCCGGAAATACCCTTCGGAAAAAGAGTTCGCACTTTCACTGAAAACTTTTGACGACTACCAGGACCACACCACAACAGCTGCCCTGGAGGCCCTGTCCGAAGGAGTATATATTGTCCTTGCAACGAATGCCCCGGATTTTAAAACGGATAAAGAAGGAGTTGTTCTGCAATCGCAGCTGGTCAATATAACCGATTATGCTGTAGTAGGAAACGGAAGGGAATTGTTGGTAACGGAAAGAGAGAGCGGCCATCCGCAAAGCGGTAAAACCGTAGAAATCTATGAAAGAGACAATAAACGGCTGAAACTGATCAAAACCGTTAAAACGGATGCTTCCGGAAAGGGAGATATCTACTATAACAGGGAACGGTACTACCAGTATTACTATCGTATTAAAGGAGAAGATGTCTTTTACAACCAGTACAGTTATTATACGGACAGGAATGGTCAGGCGGAAACGGCCTATCAAACCCGTTTTTTTACGGACCGTTCCATCTATCGTCCCGGGCAGACAGTTTATTTTAAAGCGATACATTACAAGGAATCTCCCGACGGAAGCAAAGAAGTTATAAATAACAAAAAGCTCGGTATAGAATTACTGAACCCCAATGATGAGACGGTCGGAGAACTGGAACTGACCACAAATGCCTTCGGTTCCGTATCCGGCGAGTTTGTATTGCCTGCCAGTGGCATAACGGGGATATTTGTCCTGGAAAGCGATTCGGGTGACTCCTATACTATTAGTGTGGAGGAGTATAAGCGTCCGCGTTTTGAGGTGGTATTCGATACGGTGAAGGAAACCTTTCGTCTCGGGGAAGAAATAGCGGCAGGGGCAAAAGCAACGGCTTATTCGGGAGCTAATATTGACAATGCTAAGGTGGTATACCGCGTATATCGCCAGGCTGTGTATCCGTATCTTCCATGGTGGAGACGGTCGTATGTAAACCCGGAGCCGAGAGAGGAAATCACCCACGGAGAGACAATAACAGATGCGGGAGGTAATTTTAAAATTCCGTTCGAAGCAAAAGCACTCGCTTTGTCCGGTTTTTCCGGAAAGAAAAAGGAACCCCGGACATATACCTATACCGTAGAAGCGGATGTTACCGATATCAACGGGGAAACCCGGTCGGGCAGTCAGAATATTACGGTAGGGGACCTGCGGTATACGCTTAACCTGGATATGCCATCGCAGGTGGCGTGGGAAGACCTGAAAACCATAGGTATCCGTACCGAAAATCTCAACGGGCAGTTCATGCCTGCAAAGGGAACACTTACCCTTACCAAAATAATACCCCCGGAACGCGTATTGCGGAAAAGTCCGTTACAAGCCGGGGATTATGAATTGTATGATAAGGAGGAATTCACAAGGTTGTTTCCGAACGATCCGTATGCCAAAGAAGACAAAAAGGAAAACTGGAAAGAGGAAAGTCCGGTGATCTCGGTGAATTTTGATACCGGAAAGGAAAAGGAGATCAGTGCGCAGCCCCGGAAAGGGTGGAAAGAAGGGTATTACCTGCTGCGGGGATATATCCGGGACGGGCAGGACAGTATTCCTGCCGAAAAGTTGGTTTACCTGTATAAAAAAGAAAAAAAAGGTCCGGTGGATAAAGAACTTTTTTCAGTGACTGTCGATAAAGAAAGTTATATACCGGGAGATGTGGTCCGCATTACTTTTGCTTCTTCCGCACCCGGTGCCGTTGTAGTGGCGGAACTCGAATACGACGGCAATATTATAAAAAGAGAAGAGCTGAAAATAAGCAATGACGTAAAGGTGTTTTTATTCCCGGTAAAAGAAAGTTACCGCGGTAATGTATTCGTCCACTATTATTTCGGGAAATACAATACGGCACAGCAGGGTACGCAGACCATAACCGTTCCTTTCGAAGAAAACAAACTGGAGATCACCGCGGGGACCATGCGCGATAAACTACGGCCCGGCGATGAAGAAACGTGGGAACTTACCGTGAGCGGGAAAGGGAAGGACGCTTTCCTGGCCGGACTGGCTACCGGAGGGGCCGAAGTGCTCGCTGCGATGTACGATGCATCTCTGGATCAGTTCAGGTCGCATAGTATTCAATGGTCTCCTTACAGCAGTGTTACAAGATATTCCCGATATAGTGACTGGAACCTTCATGCGGGTTATGGTGTGACATCATTTGCCCGTATTTTTAATAAACCCTTTTCTGTCCCGCAAAATGGAATAATTCCCCTCTTCGACCGGATTAACTGGTTTGGATTTGATATTAACGGAAGAAACCGGCAGGATATACGTATAAGAGGTATGTCTGCAATGGCAACCGCGAGAAAAGTGGCGGCACCGGCTGAAGAATCCGAAGTGCAGGAATATGCCATGGATGACAATATGGTGTTGGAAGAGGTCGTGACAGTAGCAGAAACCAATGAGGGCCTTACTGGCAGTGCTGAAGCGGAAGATTTGTCCGGCTTAGCCGAAATACAACCCCGGCGTGCCCTCCAGGAAACCGCTTTTTTCTTTCCGCATCTTAAAACGGACAAGGACGGAAATGTGAAAATAAGTTTCACCACTCCCGAAAGCCTTACGGAATGGAAATTCATGGCACTGGCACATACCCCGGAACTGCACACGGCCAATTACAAAGCCAGTGTCCGTACACAGAAAGAACTGATGGTTGTACCCAATCCCCCGCGGTTTTTGAGGGAAGGAGATACTATCGGATTTCAGGCTAAGGTTACCAATCTTTCCGGTAAAGAACTTTCCGGAACTGCACAGTTACTGCTTTTCGATGCTTTTACGATGCAACCTGTTGACAGTGATTTCGGTAATGAGAACAATAGCAGGAAGTTTACGGCTTCCGAAGGAAAAAGCAGTAACCTCTCCTGGAAATTACATGTCCCCGCCGGACAGCAGGCCGTGGTATACCGTGTAGTGGCCAAAGCAGGCAGTTACTCTGACGGCGAAGAATCGGCATTGCCGGTGCTTACCAACCGTATGCTGGTTACCGAAACATTACCGCTACACATTCGCGAAGGACAGGAAAAGACGTTTAAACTGGAAAAACTCACCGAAGCCCGGTCTGCTACCCGGGAAAACTTCAAGCTCACATTTGAGATGACGACCAACCCGGTATGGTATGCTATCTTTTCCCTGCCTTATCTCCGGGAGTTTCCTTACGAATGTTCCGAACAGGTGTTTTCCAGAGTGTATGGAAATTTGATTTCACAACACCTGGTTAATTCCAATCCTAAGATAAAAGCGGTTTTTGATGGCTGGAACCGTAAAGGGCAGTTGCAGTCCCGGCTGGAACTTAATGAAGAACTGAAGTCCCTCTTGTTGGAAGAAACTCCCTGGGTACGCCAGGCCGCCGATGAAGAGGAACAGATGAAACGTATTGCGGTTTTGTTTGACCTGAACAAAATGCGTAACGAACTGGGGACCGCGTTCCGGAAACTGGAGAACAAACAACTGTCTTCCGGGGGATTTCCCTGGTTTGACGGCGGCGAGGCCAATGTATATATTACCACGCATATCGTTTCCGGTTTTGGCCATCTCGGAGCTATGGGAATTGATTATGAGAAGAATTTTGATATCCGCCCGGATAATATGGTCCAGAAAGCCATTAAATTTATTGATGAGAAAATGGAAGAAGAGTGGGACCGCTATAAAAAAAATGACAAATACCCGCCTTCTCTGTCCAACGGAGTGTCCTGGATGTATGCCCGGAGCTATTTCCTGGAAGATTACCCGCTGAGCGAAAAAGGAAAAGCAATGACCGGTTATTTCCTTGAAAAAATGGAAAAGGAAAAATTCAGCGGTTCCAGGTACCATCAGGCTATGCTGTCTCTTGTATTCCATCGTTTCGGGAAAAACGATCCGGCAAGGAAACTGTTACTTGCCGTAAAGGACCAGTCGGTAGAAAGCGATGAAATGGGAATGTACTGGAAAGACAACCGTCCGGGGTGGTACTGGTATAACGCACCGATAGAAACGCAGGCATTGCTTATCGAAGCCTTTGATGAAGTATTGCAGGATACGGAAAGTGTAGAACTGATGAAAGTATGGTTGCTTAAAAACAGGCAGACCAATCGGTGGGCCTCTACCAAGGCAACGACCGAAGCTGTTTTTGCCCTGATGAGCACCGGGAAAGACTGGGTGAATGCGGAAGGTGGATTGGAGGTAAGTCTCGGGGGGGAGAAACTGGACCTCGAACGGCTCGGCAGGTCCGCCGGCCAGGGACGTCAGCAAGGGAGCGGATATGTAAAAACCGCCTGGAGTAAAGAAGAGATAAAACCGGAAATGGGGACCGTGGAAGTAAAGAAAACTTCACCGGGCGTTGCCTGGGGGGCGTTGTACTGGCAGTATTTCGAAGATCTGGACCGGATTACTTCGGCAGAGACCGGGGTGCGTTTCAAAAAGGAACTCTTCCTGAAAAAACTAACGGATAACGGACCCGAATTACAACGGATAACCGAAGATACACCAATAGGGATCGGCGATCTGGTAACCGTACGGCTCGAAATCAAAAACGACAGGGATATGGAATTTGTCCATATCAAGGATATGCGGGCCAGTGGTTTTGAGCCCGTTAACGTGTTGTCTCGTTACAAGTGGCAGGGCGGACTGGGTTATTACGAGAGCACGCGCGATGCCGCCACCAATTTCTTTGCAGACAGGATGCCTAAAGGGGTGTATGTCTTCGAATACGACCTGAGGGCCGGTAACAGTGGTGATTTTTCCAATGGAATAACCTCCCTGCAATGTATGTATGCCCCGGAAATGAGTGCGCATTCCGAAGGAATAAGGGTGCATATAAAATAAGTGCGAAGCAGGTCTCGGAAATAGTATATATGTCAATCCCAATTGTTACATGGAGCGGGTAAGAGTATTGTTTTGCGTAAATCCGCCCCATGAGAGGGCGGGAGAAGCCCGGAATGAGGTTTTCCCCCGCTTTTGAGGCTTATTTTTTCCATATAGCATGCTTTTTCATGGCATTTTTTACAGGGAAAAGATCATCCGGAAGTGTAACAATTTGCCCCGGATGATATCTTTAGGGAAATAACCAACATATATACCATGTTTTCCGGAAAAGTATTTCTCTCTTCAGTGGGACTGGCCTGCTGTTTGATTCTTTCTGCACAGGATTCCACTTCCGTCATGCCTAAAAAGAACTATACCACGAAGTCTGTCGGAGGAAATACACCCCCTGAAATAGACGGTATACTTACTGACAGTAGTTGGGGAATGGTGGAATGGGGAGGTGATTTCATACAGAGAGATCCCATAGAAAAAGCACCGCCAACGCAGCAGACCCGCTTCAAAATACTGTATGATGATAAAAACCTGTATGTGGCTATCCACTGCCTGGATACCGAGCCCGACAATATTGTAAAACGACTTTCCCGGCGAGATGGCTTTGAAGGCGACAGGATCACCATACTGTTCGACAGTAATCTCGACCTTCAGACCGCCTTTGCCTTTACCATCACTGCGGCCGGGGTCAAAGGAGATGAAGTGGTAACTCAAAACGGTAATAACTGGGACCCCAGCTGGAATCCGATCTGGTATGTGAAAACCGGGATGGATGCCGAAGGGTGGACTGCCGAGATGCGGATACCTTTAAGTCAGCTGCGGTTCGGGAAAACAAGAGAACAGGTATGGGGGCTGCAATTATCCCGTATGTATTTCCGCAACAACGAACGTTCCGAATGGCAGTTCCTTCCCCGCAATGCCCCGGGATGGATCAGTGAAGCAGGCAGGTTGTACGGCTTGCTCGACCTGAAGAAACAGAAACAACTGGAAATACAACCTTATGTGGTAACTTCCCTGGAAACATACGAGGAGGAAAAAGGCAATCCGTTTATTGATGGCAGCGATGCAAAACTGAACGGAGGGATAGATGGCAAAGTAGGGATTACCAACGACCTTACCCTCGATTTTACGGTAAATCCGGATTTCGGGCAGGTGGAAGCAGACCCTTCGGCCATAGCCCTGGATGGCTTCCAGATATTTTTTGAAGAACAACGCCCCTTTTTTGTGGAAAACAAAAATATCTTCGATTACCGTATTTCCAATACCATGGCAGGAGATACGGACGGTTCGGATAACCTCTTCTATTCCCGGCGTATCGGGAGAAGCCCCAGGCATCCCCGACGGTATATGAAAGGGAATATGCGGAGCAACCGGAAAAGACTACGATACTCGGTGCGGCTAAGTTCAGCGGAAAAACCAGGAACGGGTGGTCCATTGGTGTATTGGAAAGTATCACCGCGAAGGAATATGCCGGAATAAGCAATAACGGGGACCGGAGGGAAGAACTGATAGAACCTCTTACCAACTATTTTGTAGGCAGGTTGCAAAAGGACTTTAATGAAAGAAATTCTTTTGTGGGAGGGATTTTTACGGCTACCAACAGGGGAGACCTCCCGGAGAACATGGATTTTCTGCATAAATCTGCTTATTCCGGAGGGCTGGACTTCAAACACCAGTGGAAAGACAGGGCCTGGTATACCGCGGGTAATCTGCTTATGAGCAATGTTTCCGGTTCGGAGAGGGCCATAACAAACACACAGAAGGATATCACCCGGTTATATCAGCGTATAGATGCCACCTATACGGAAGTTGACGCTACGAGGACAAGTCTGATGGGCCACGGTGGGAATATACAGATCGGGAAGGCACGGGGGAACCTGAATTTTGAAAGTGGCGTTACCTGGCGTTCACCCGGCCTGGAACTCAATGATGTGGGCTTTTTGCGCCGGGTTGATTACGTAACGCATTACGCCTGGGCAGGATACCGCATTACCAAACCCTTCTCCGTATTCCGCAGTGCACGCTTTAATTACAATCATTGGAATTCCTGGGACTTTGGCGGAGCACATAACGAAATGAAATGGAATGTAAACAGCTATGCCCAGTTTAAGAACTACTGGTATATAGGTTCGGGGCTCAACATACGTCCGAAACTGTATTCCAATACGGCACTACGGGGCGGCCCCAAACTCAGGCTGCCGGATAACGTCAGTTGCTGGTTCTATGTGGACTCGGACAACAGGAAAAAATTCCGGTACGGATTTGAAGTCTTCTTCTCCGATGGTGAGGATAAGGCCTATGACATAGAGGAATATTACACCTATTTTATTTATCAGCCGATAAATGCCCTTAAGATTTCCCTCGAACCTTCTTATCAGGTAAACAGGGACAAATTGCAGTTTGTGGAAAATATTCGTACGGACAGTGGGATAAGGTACCTCAATGCGGAAATAGAACAGAGGACATTAAGTGCCTCCTTGCGGTTTAACTATACGATCAATCCTAACCTTACCATACAATATTGGGGGCAGCCCTTTATTTCCAGGGGGAGATATTCGGCTTTCAAACATATTGTTGACCCACGGGCCGGTCGTTTTGAGGACAGGTTTCACGCTTACGGCCTCAATGAGATCCGGTATGAAGAGGGCAACAAGACTTATGTTGTGGATGAAGGCGCTAACGGTACTGTGGATTACTCCTTCAGCGATCCCGATTTTTCATTTGTCAGTTCCGTTCCAATTTGGTATTACGATGGGAATATATTCCGGGTTCCGAACTGTTCCTGGGGTGGTCACAGGGGATCACCCGATCCGGGAATCCCCGTGATAACCTGTTCACTGCCCTGGACCGGAATATTCTGGGAACCCAGCCAAGGAATATCTTTCTGGTGAAAGCGACGTACCGGTTTGTCTTGTAAGACCGCTGGCGGTTTAATGTGCAGCCAGCCAGTCTTCTCCGAGCCCTATCTCAACATCCAGGGGAACAACCAGTTGGTATGCACTTTCCATTTCGGATTTAATCAGCGGTTTAATGGTGTCCAGTTCGGGTTTATAGGCATCAAAGACCAATTCGTCATGTACCTGTAGCAGCATTTTGGTCTTGAAATTGCCTTCCCGCAGTTTTTGGTGGATGTTTATCATGGCTATCTTAATGATATCCGCCGCACTTCCCTGTATGGGGGCATTCACGGCATTTCGCTCGGCCGCACCGCGGACTACCTGGTTTCGCGAATTTATATCCGGCAGATAACGCCTTCTGCCGAGAATAGTCTCCACATAACCGTGATCCTGGGCAAAGTGGATCTGGTCGCTGATATATGCTCTTAACTTCGGATATGTCTTGTAATACGTATCTATAAGTTCTTTGGCTTCGCTTCTCGAAAGGGTGGTCTGGTTGCTGAGCCCGAAAGCCGAAACACCGTAAATAATACCGAAGTTTACGGTTTTGGCATTGCTCCGCTGCTCCCTCGTCACTTCTTCCAGGGGGACTCCGAAGACCCTTGCCGCAGTAGATGCGTGGATATCTTCGCCTTCCCTGAATGCTTTGATCATATTTTCCTCTTCGCTCAGTGCCGCGATAATCCGCAGTTCTATCTGGGAATAGTCGGCAGCGAGCAGGATGTAGTCTTCGTTTCTCGGAATAAATGCTTTTCGCACCTGTCGCCCTCTTTCGGTACGTATGGGGATGTTCTGCAGGTTGGGGTTGTTGCTGCTCAGTCGCCCTGTTGCCGCTACTGCCTGGCTGTATACCGTATGTACCCGGTTTGTCCTTGGGTTGATCTCGTTCGGGAGGGCATCTACATACGTATTTTGCAGTTTTTGCAATTGCCTCCACATGAGGATATCTTCCACGATCTTGTGATCCTTGGCGAGGTAGGAAAGTACATCTTCCGCAGTGGAGTACTGCCCGGTCTTTGTCTTTTTGGGCTTGTCGACCAGTTTTAATTTTTCAAAGAGAATGGGGCCGAGCTGTTTGGGAGAAGCCAGGTTAAATTCTTCTCCTGCCTGTTCGTAGATATTCTTCTCCAGTTCTTTTATGTCCTTGTCCAGGGCATAGGAGAGTGATTTCAGGAAGTCCGTATTCACGCGGATACCTTCAATTTCCATATCGGCGAGTACCTGTACCAGGGGCGCCTCGATCTCTTCAAACAGTTTCAGGGCATTTCGGTTGGAAAGCTCCCCCTGGAAAAGCAGTTTGAGTTGCAGGGTAATGTCCGAATCTTCCACCGCATATTCTGTCTGTTTTTCGAGTTCTACCATGCGCATGGACCTTTGGTTCTTTCCTTTTTTACCGATAAGGGTCTCTATGGAAACGGGTTGGTATTTCAGATAGGTCTCTGCCAGGATATCCATATTGTGGCGCATATCCGGATTGATAAGGTAATGCGCTATCATCGTGTCAAAAAGTTTGCCTTTGACCCGGATATTGTAGTTGGAGAGCACCTTGATATCATATTTGAGGTTTTGCCCTATCTTTTCTATTTGTTCCGCCTCAAAGAAGGGACGGAATTCTTCCAGTATGGTTGCCGTTTCTTTCTGATCTTCGGGAAAAGTTACATAATATCCTTTCCCCGTCTCCCAGGAAAATGCTATTCCCACCAGCTGGGCTTCCAGTGATTTGAGATTGGTGGTTTCCGTATCGAAACACACGCTTTTCTGTAACATGAGTTTTTCCTGAAGCAGTTTCCGGCCCAAGGGAGTATTTATATACTGGTAGTGATGTGGTGTGGTTTCGATAGTGCTATAAGGCGATGAGGCGGAGAGAGGTGTTGCGGTTTCTTCCGCAGGTGTGCCGAATAAATCAAACTGGATATTATTGTCCTGTGCTTTTGTTGTTTTTGCCGCCGAAGTGCCGTTCTTTACAGGAGTTGCATCTATGGCTCCTTCCTGTCCGAAAGCTTTCATCAGGTTTTCGGTAAGACGGCGGAATTCCAGGTCCTGGAAAATCTCCCTGACCTTATCGAAATCGGGAGTATTCAGTTCAAAATCCTCTTCGTGGAATTTTACGGGGACATCGAGCATAATCCGGGCCAGTTCTTTGGAAAGGAGCCCCAGCTGGGCATTATCCTTTATCTTTTCTTTCATTTTGCCCTTCAGGCTGTCGGCATTGGCAATGAGGTTCTCCACACTGCCGAATTCCTTGATGAATTTTTTTGCCGTTTTTTCCCCCACACCGGGAAAACCGGGAATATTGTCGACAGAATCTCCCATCATCCCGAGATAGTCGATGACCTGTTCGGGGGTTTCTACTTCAAATTTCTGCTGTACTTCCCTGATGCCCCATATTTCAATACCGTTCCCCATTCGTGCCGGCCGGTACATAAAGATGTTTTCAGATACCAATTGGGCAAAATCCTTATCCGGAGTTACCATGTAGGTAATATATCCCTGTTTTTCCGCCTGTTTGGCCAGGGTCCCTATGATGTCATCTGCTTCAAAACCTTCTTTTTCAATGACCGGGATGTGCATCGCTTTCAGGATGGCCTGAATGTATGGGATAGCTATACGGATCGCCTCCGGGGTTTCGTCCCGGTTTGCTTTATATGCCTCGAACATTTCCGTTCTTGCCATGGAACCTCCCTTGTCAAAAGCAACGGCGAGATGATTGGGTTTTTCACGCTTTATCACATCCAGAAGGGAATTGGTGAACCCCATGATTGCCGAAGTGTCCATACCTTTGGAGTTGATCCTCGGGTTTTTGATAAAGGCATAATACCCTCTGAATATCAAGGCATAAGCGTCCAGTAGAAAAAGGCGTTTCTGTTCTGACATAAGAATTTCTGAAGTTTATTTGTGTAAAAGTAAGGATTTAATTTTTTTCCCGGCAGAGAAGCGGGCATAACATATATTTGTGATATATTGCCAATACCCCTTGTCTCTTAAAAGTCAAAGATATAATGAAACTGACATGACTAAAATAATCTTTAGACACATAAGCAATGATTATTTTAATCATCAAAGGTTACATGTGACCATTAAAAAGCAATAAAAATAAACACATGAAAAATTCCATTGAGAAACTCTGTAAAATAGCGAATAAAGAATCCCGTATAATTATCGGCCTGATGAGCGGGACTTCCCTGGACGGACTGGATATTGCCCTGTGTGGGATTAGCGGGAGCGGCAGGGAAACAAGAGCAGAGCTCATGGAATTTGTTACCCTGCCCTACGGATCTGTTTTCCGTGAACGTATCCGGGAGGTGTTTGCCAAAAAGGATGGTGCGCTGGAAAAGGTATGCCTGCTGCACCCTTGGATCGCCCGGGAGCATGCAGGGATGGTGCTGAAGGCCCTGGAAGACTGGGGGAGATTGCCGGCAGAAATAGATATTGTGGCGAGCCACGGCCAAACCGTCTATCACGCACCGCGTTCTTTTCACGGTTACCGGGAATTCCCGAATGCCACGCTTCAGCTGGGCGACGGAGATCACATGGCCGAAATTACAGGGATCATTACCATTTCCGATTTCAGGCAGAAACACATAGCCGCAGGAGGGGAAGGGGCCCCCCTGGCCGTTTACGGGGACTATCTGCTTTTTATGGATACTACGGAATCCAGGTTGCTCTTGAACATGGGCGGGATTTCCAACCTTACTTTTCTTCCTGCCGGGGGAAGTTTTGACAAGGTATTCTGTACGGACATAGGACCGGGTAATACGCTGATGGATGCATATGTACAAAAGTACCTGGGCCTGCCTTATGACAAGGACGCCCGCATCGCTTCCCGGGGACGGCTGCGGGAAGGGCTGTTGCGAAGCCTCATGGACGATCCTTTTTTCCGGATGCCGTTTCCGAAGACTACGGGCCCGGAACTCTTCAACATGGATTACCTGTACAAGGCCATAAAATCGTCCGGCGAAGGGAACGACATACCACACGAAGATATATTGCATACCCTGGCACATTTTACCGTAGAAGGTATAGCGCAATGTATGGCACACTTACCCGGCGATATGCCTATAAAGGGATATGTAAGCGGTGGAGGGGCCTCCAATCCGTTGATTTTACAGCTTCTGAAAAAAGCCTGTCCCGATCTGCAGTTCTCCGATACTTCCGCATTGGGACTTCATCCGGATGCCAAGGAAGCCGTACTGTTTGCATTACTGGCCAATGAAATGGTAAGCGGCTCGACCGAAACCGGGGGCACGGTAGCATATCCGTGGGTGGGGATGGGGAAAATCAGTCTTCCGCAGTGACCTTACGGTGCATTTCACCCCAGTCCGAAATACTCTGAAGCATGGGACGCATGGATTTCCCCAAATCGGTAAGGGCATATTCAACCCTGGGAGGAACTTCGGGATAAACGACCCGAAGAACAAGCTGGTCGGCTTCCAGTTCTCTCAGCTGGGATACGAGCATGCGCTCCGAGATACCCGGTATAAGCCGCCGCAATTCGCTGTACCTTAATTTGTCACTGTTGAGTAACCGCCACAGGATATTGGATTTCCATCTTCCGCCGATCAGGGACAGGGCATAACCCATGCCACATGTCGCATTGATCTTTTTTTCATTCAATGCGTTTGATGAGGTTTCTTTTCGCATAACTTACTTTTTTATCAGTACCTGATAATTTTTACAGTACTTACAAATGTAAAGTTGCTTGTTTATTTTAGCAAAGAATTAATCTTAAAAATAAATTCTTATGACAAGCAACACATCCGTCCTCACAAACGAATCCCTCCGTGGAAAAATAGCCTTCATTACGGGGGGTAGCCGCGGTATGGGAGCTGCAATAGTAAAAAGACTGGCTTCCGAAGGTGCGCGGGTTATTTTTACACATTCCGGTAGTAACACGGAGAAAGCCGATCTCGTGGTCCGCGACGTGGAAGCTGCCGGGGGAGAGGCAAGCCATCTGGTGGCAGATAATGGAAGTGCCGAAAGCGTAACTGCTGCAGTGCGTAAAGTAATATCCGATTACGGAAGGATCGATATTCTGGTCAATAATGCAGGGATATTCATGTACAAGCCCACACAGGAAAGTACGGAAGAAGAATTTGACAGGATGATGTCTGTAAATGTTAAGGCAGTTTTCCTGGCAATGAAAGAAGCGGCGGCCGGGATGCCCGAAGGGGGACGTATCATAACCATAGGCAGTAATGTGGCCGATCGGGTCAGTGATCCCAATATGGGATTGTACGGTATGAGCAAATCTGCTTTAATAGGGTTGAACAAAGGGATGGCGCGTGAACTCGGTCCCAGGGATATTACGGTTAACCTGGTGCAGCCCGGTCCCATAGACACCGATATGAACCCGGCCGATAGTGAGATGGCATGGGAAATTAAAAAGTATATTCCTGTTTCCCGCTACGGAAAAGCTGAGGAAATTGCCGGTTTGGTTTCATTTCTTACCGGTGCGGACAGCCGTTTTATAACAGGCACCTCAATAACCATAGACGGAGGGTTCAACAGTTAATTAATATTTTGAAAATACAGAACCGGTTATGGAATTAGGGAATGTTGCGATGGCCGAATGGGTGGGTTATGCCGCCTCGGCAGGTATCCTGGTGTCTTTTCTCATGCAGGATATCCTGAAACTGAGGCTGATTAATGCTGTGGGATGCCTGCTTTTTACCATTTATGGTTTTCTGCTGGCCGATCCGTCGGTGCCTGTTATAGTTACCAACTTTACTATTTTTATCGTTAACCTGTATTTTATTTACCGTATGCGAAAACCGAAGGCGAGGTAGCAGGTAGTGTCATAAACGTATTCACCGGGATACAGGAGGAGGGTGTCCGAAAAGCTTTCGGGCATCCTCTTTTTTTTCTTTTTCACATGTTAATAATGGGAAAACAGTTGATTTATGATTAAATATGGTTTGAATTTTATAATTTTAAAGCCTCTTGTAAATAAAAATACATTCTTTACCGGCTATGAAAAACAGTGAGTCTTTAAACGATTTTTATCAGAAAATCTCCTCTCGAGAAACTTCCCCGGTTTCCCGCCCGGTACAGGCCAGGGAATGGGGGCATTTTAATGTTTACCGGAGAGATGATATAGGTTGCAAGGATTATTCTCCGTACAACCGTAGGGATTTTTATAAAATCTCCCTGATCGTGGGTTCCGGCACCTTGTATTATGCCGATAAGGGAATCACCATAAAGGAAAGGGCACTGCTCTTTTCCAATCCCAATATCCCATATGCCTGGGAAGCAGGGAATGACCGGCAGGCCGGGTACTTTTGCCTGTTCACCGATGGTTTTGTGAATACCGGTCACCAAAGTGAAAGTTTACAGAATTCCCCCCTGTTCCGGATCGGGGGAAATCCTGTCTATTTTATCGATGAAAAACAGGAAAAAAAAGTGGGCGGTTTATTTGAGGAAATGTTCAGGGAGATCGATACCGACTACCGGTACAAGTACGATCTTATCCGGAACTATATGAACCTTATTATGCACGAAGCATTGAAGATGCAACCGGCGGATTCCTATTTCAAACATGCGAATGCGGCATCAAGGATAACCGCCTTGTTCCAGGAGTTGCTGGAACGCCAGTTCCCGGTTTCTTACGAACATATCCTCCAGCTCAAATCGGCCAATGATTATGCCCTGCGCTTATCTGTCCACACCAATCACCTGAACAGGGCGGTGAAGAAAATTACCGGAAAGACGACTACAGAACATATTGCCGCCAGGATCGTTAAGGAAGCCCGGGCACTGTTAAAATACTCAGACTGGAATATCGCAGAGGTAGCATACTGCCTGGGATTTGAAAACCCGGCATATTTTAATAATTTCTTCCGCAAACAGACCGGTAAGACCCCTCGCGGGTACCGGGAAGGGATTTACAATAAGAAAGCAGGCGTTTAAGGATTTGACGATGAGCCGCCGAAAAGGTTACCCCTGGAACAGGTAGGTAATACTGCCTATCTGGCTGTCTTTATTTTTCTTTTTATCGAATTTCGCACGGAGGGCATATGAAATGGCATGGTCTACCAGACAGCCATTACTGGAGGTAGAGCTTTGTTTGTTGAATGTGGCTTCGGTAACGTTGCCGAGTGCATCTACTTGTATGTTAATCACTATTTTCCCGCGGGCCGAACAGGTATATACCGGATTCGGGAGGCTTTTGTGGATTCTTCCGACGAGGGAATAAGAGATGGAACTGTGGATGTTGACACTGTTATTTTTTACAGTGGTATCTGAGGTATTATCTCCGTCCGAGGGTTTGGCCTGCCGTTCTTTTGTTGCGGTAGTACGTGAAGAAGATACCGCTTCTCCCGTCTCGGAACTGAGATAGTCGTTCTCCGTGGCAGATGAAGTTTCTTCCGGGGGATCTTCCCCGGTATCCTCCGATCTTTTGCCTTCCTGCAGGTCTTCGAGGGTTTTGAACTCCCTCACTTCTCTGTCAAACCGGCTCTTAACGGTTTCGTTATAGGCCATGTGGGTCTGCAGTTTGCTCTCGTCGGGAGTGGTGACTTCCTCTTTTTCCAGGGGATCTTCGAAATGCAGTTCGTAAAGGATTTCCTTGTCCTCTTTTCCGGCAAGGTGTATGTTGAACAGGGTAAGGGTTACCAGTATCATTATAAAAAACGATATCAGCAATGACAGTTGTTTTCTGTTCAGGTTCATAGTATATAAACGTTCAAACCGGAAAATAATTGGATAAATTTTTAAATATGGTCTCTTTGGGGGAAGGGATGCTAAGATACTAAAAAATTATTTTTCGATATCCAGTCCGGCTACGAACTCTTCGGGGGAAACGGCGTTGTCTGCACGATATTCCCCTATTCCTGTTCTCCGGAGTGAAGAAAGATGGGCGCCGGATTCCAGGGCCTTTCCGAAATCATGGGCCAGGGAACGTATATAGGTGCCTTTGCTGCACACTACACGAAAGGAGACCTCCGGGAGATTGATCGCCGTGATCTCAAATTCGCTGATATGTATTTTTCTGGAGGCGATCTCTACGGTTTCTCCTCTTCTGGCGTGTTCGTACAGCCGTTTTCCGTCTTTTTTTATTGCGGAAAAAACAGGCGGTACCTGGTCAATGTCACCTATGAACTGCGATGTGGTGGCGGATATAAGTTCTTCCGTGATGTGTTCGGTAGGGAAGGTGCGGTCTGTTGTGGTTTCCAGGTCATACGAAGGGGTTGTTGCGCCGAGGGTAAAGGAGCCGGTATATTCCTTTACCTGGCCCTGGAGTTCCGGTATCCTTTTGGTGAATTTCCCGGTACAGATGATCAGTAATCCCGTAGCCAGGGGGTCCAGGGTGCCGGCATGGCCAACCTTGATCTTTTTCAGGCCGTATTTTTTACGGATGGCCCATTTTACCTTATTCACAGCCTGGAAAGACGACCAGTGAAGGGGTTTGTCAATAAGCAGTATTTTACCGTTTTTAAAATCTTCTTCCGAATACATTACGAACTGGTCCAAAAGGAATAAACAATAGCTATTGCACCGACAATGAGGCAATATATGGCAAAGTAAGTAAGTTTACTGTTCCTGACCAATTTTATCATCCAGGTACAGGCAATTAATCCGGAAATAAAAGCGGCTGCAAACCCTGCGGCGAGGGGGATAAATTGCTGGGAATCATAACTTATTTTTCCGTAAAGGATCTCTTTGGCGATACTCCCGAATATAAGCGGAACCACCATGAGAAACGAAAACCTGGCCGCCTTGGTTTTGTCAATGCCCAGCAGTACGGAGGTCGAAATCGTCGATCCGCTCCTGGAAATGCCGGGAAGCATGGCTATGGCCTGTGATACTCCTATGATAAAAGCATTGCCGTATGTAACCTGTTTGGAGGTATCCTTTGCCCGGTCGGCAAGGAAGAGCAATAAGGCCGTTATGAGCAGCATAAAGCCGACAAGCTGAATATTCTCCCCGAAAAGCTGCTCCAGTTGCTCTTCGAAGAACAGGCCGATAAATACGGCAGGGACCATGGATATGATGATCTTCAGGGAAAACATGGTCTCTTCATTCCAGCGGAATTGGAACAGACCTCTGAGGATCTCCATGACTTCCTTACGGAATATTACGAGGGTACTGAGTGCGGTAGCGAAGTGCAGTACAATGGTGAAAATAAGACTTTCTTCGGGAATGGAATTATCTCCTATAATCGCCTTTCCCAGTTCGAGATGACCGCTGGAGGAAACGGGAAGGAATTCGGTAAGCCCCTGGATAATCCCGAGGATGATCGCATCAATGATGTCCATGAATTATACTCGTTTTTGGTACAGATAATAGCTGACTATTGGCCAAAACGAAGGTTTTCCGGTTTTATTTGTTCCGGCCTTCTTTTTTTTTCGCAGGCACCAAAATGGCATATACTTCCAGGGCGAATCCGATGAGTACAAGAGTAGGGGCAAGACGGATTCTCCGGAAACTGAATATTTCCGGGTTGAATACATCCGGATTGTCACTGCCACCGCCACTCATAAGTATAAATCCAAGGGCAATAAAACCCAGGCCTGTAAACATAATGGTATAGTTTTTTTTCTGGAAAATGAACTCCCGTGGTGTGGTGTTTTTATCTCTTTTACTCATGGTTAAAGCTTTTTCGCTATGTTGTCTTATATTGTCAAATGTATTCTTCTGTCCGGTAATTTAATAATACAGGTCGTCCGTTCTCAGGTTCAGGAACCGTTGTGCGGCAAAATAAGTGCTTATCCAGCTGATCACTACACCCATTAGGAAAATGCCTGCAAAAAGCACGATCAGCCACAGGGGATCGTCCGTGAGATGAAGTTCGGGAAACCTTTCGTTGATATAGTACAGGCACATCCCCATTGCAATAACTGCGATAATGGCCCCCGTAATACCCAGTTTCACACTGGTCCAGATAAAGGGGCGGCGGATAAAGCGTTTGGTGGCCCCTACCATCTGCATGGTTTTAATGATAAAGCGTTTGGAATAAATGGATAGGCGGATAGAACTGTTGATAAGCAGGACCGCTATGAGGGTAAATGCGGCACTGGCCAGCAATATCCAAAAGCTCAGCCGTTTTATATTGTCGTTGAGCATGGTGATCAAGGGGCGGTCATACGAGACCTCGTCCACAAAGTCTTTTGCCGTGATTTCTCCGGCTATCTGTTCCAGTTTTACGGCATCCACATAATCGGCCTTTAGTCTCACGTCTATGGAATTCTGCAGGGGATTATAACCGAGAAACTTCATGAAATCTTCCCCGATTTCCGCGCTTTGGGCCTCCGCTGCCGCTTCTTTGGACACAAATTCTACCGACCTGGTATATTCTGCCAGGGCGAGACTTTTCTGTAACTGATCGATCTCTACCTTCTTGGCATCGTCTTTCAGGAAAATGGAAACGGCTACCTGTTCCTTGAAATGGTCTGCAAGCTTTTTGGTATTAATGACCATAAGGCCTAGCATTCCCAGTAAAAAGAGGACCAAAGAGATGCTTAAAATAACGGAGAAATACGAAGAGATCAGCCTTCGTTTCTGATACCTTTCAAAAGATTTGCTCATGGCTTATGACATATTTATCCGGCTTCCCTGCAAATATAACGAATTAGGAATTCGAATCTTGCTTTTATTGATTGGGATTAATGAAAAACCGGGCAGGAGTTTCGGTACTAAGTTAGCAAAAAGGGGACAAATTGGGCCGTATGCGTGGTTTTTCCGTGAAATATTTAAGCAGTCCTCTCTTTTTGGCCTTATAGCCGAACGAATTACTTCATTTGCAGAAACCGTATCTTCGGATTTTTCCTCATCATTGACAAATTGCTTGCTAAGACAACTTTAGTTAACCTTAAAAACCCACCTGCTTTGCAGGTGGTCATGTTCTGATGGCTATGCC
>NZ_RJTM01000139.1 GCF_003725735.1 Sinomicrobium pectinilyticum
ACCGATTTTTTTCAACCTTTGGGATCAACCCACACTTGAACAAAAATCAGAAATATATCAACGAACTTTTACTATACGGCACCATCGCCGCTTAATTTTTTAACGAACTATTGAAACAAAGACATTGTTAGTTTACACATTGAGGAATAATGAAAAAGTCGGAAGTCCGAAGTCAGGAGTAAAATTAACTTCAGACTTCCGGCTTCGGACCTCAAAATTCAAACAAATATGAAAACACGATATAGACTATTCATATTCGCCGGGTTACTGGCAACGGGGGCATGTGATGATTACATGGATGTAGAACCTAAGGGGCAGATTATTCCCCGGGAGGTAGGTGAATATGATTTATTGCTGAATGATCTGAACGATCACAGGTCGTTTGGAGATGAACTGTATTTCAGTTCCGATGATTTCTTTCCGTACGAACTTGAAGATGATGAAAATGTAACCCCCGATAATCCGCAATTTAAGTTCTATAGATGGGCAGGCGATTTATACCGGGAAGGAAGCGTTCCCGGAGCCTGGCAGACACCTTATAATTTTATATATACTTATAATGTGATCATCGACGGGATAGATGATGCCCCGGTAACGGGGAACGGCGTAGCGGCAGACAGGCAACGCATAAAGGCCGAAGCCCGTGTGGGCAGGTCGTTTGAATACTGGCTGCTGGTCAATCTGTTTGCCAGGCAGTACAACCCGGTATCGGCGGCTTCAGACCCGGGGGTCCCCCTGGTTACCGTACCCGATGCCTCGGGAGACACACCTTTGCGCTCTTCCGTACAGGAGGTCTACGATTTTATAATAAAAGAGGTGGAAGAGTCCGTTGCCGACCTGCCTGACAAAGCGGTTAATTTTGCCCGCCCGGATAAAACGGCAGCCTATGCCTTGCTGGCCAGGTACTACCTGTTTGCAGGTGATTATGAGAAAGCGCTTTTAAACGCGGACAGGGCTATTGCCCGGAATGGGCAATTGACAGATTATGCTGCTTTGGAAGCGGAAGTGGAAGGTGAAGAGAACAATGCACCCATCAGGACCGAACAATACATGGGCAGTTATATGGGGGCCGGATTTCCTTTTACCGTATGGCTGTCAGATGAGTTGCAGGAACTTTACGACCCCGGGGATTACCGGCTTGCCAGATTACTAAGAACACCTTGTTATATCACGGGGGAATGCGTAGAAGGACGTTATTCGAATGGAGGCTCTTTTACGGCAAGTATTAATACCTCTGTTCCGGAAATGTACCTGGTTCGGGCCGAATGCCACGCGAGGTTGGGGGCCGGGGCCAAAGCGCTCAACGATATAAACCTGCTCCGTTCCAAGAGATTGCCCGGGGAGGTATATGAAGACTTAACCGGTTCCGACTTTGCTTCAGACCGGGAAACACTGGCCTTTGTACTCGATGAACGAAGGAGGGAAATGCTCTTTACCGGTATACGCCTGTTCGACCTTAAGCGCCTTAACCTGGAACCGGAATTCGCCACTACCGTTACCCATACCATGAAAGGGGAAACCTACATATTGAGGCCCGAAGACAACAATTGGGTATTTCCGATCCCGGATGCCGTATTGATCTTTAACCCGGATATACAACAAAATCCGAGAGATTACCCCTGAGCATTCCGTTGCCCTGTTAAAAACAACGGCAAGGCACAATAGTGAACAATAAGTGAATAAACAAATATCAATATGAAAAAAAAAGTATTAGGAATATTCGTACTGTTTTTTACAGCTAACTGGTTATCAGCGCAAGAGTGCGTGGTAAAGGATTCCCGCTTAAACCAGAAATACGAAGGTGATTGTAAAAAGGGCCTGGCCCATGGTAAAGGACAGGCCTGGGGAGAAACCGATAGGTATGAAGGCGGGTTCAGGAAAGGGCAGTTGCATGGTTACGGCATTTATACCTGGGGGGATGGTTCTGTATATACGGGAGAGTTTACAAAGGGCGATATGCATGGTGAGGGAGAACTGGTTCAAAAGTCGGGATCAGGAGAAAATACGGTTAAAAGGGGCTTTTTTAAAAAGGGAGAGTATATAGGTACCCATAAGGAAGCCTATAAGGTTATCACCCAACGGGACGTCCGTAACATTTCTTTCCGGAAGAATGCGGGCGATATCAACCAGGTGAGGATCAATGTATATGCCAATGGTAATATGGTTTCCAGTGGAATTGCAGTAAAGGACCGGAATAATTCCGTAACGGAGAACCGGAATGGAATAGTGTTTACTTCGCCCCGGTTCCCCCTGGAATTTGTAGAGGTGGAAATTCAGCTGGGCACCTTTACCCACCAGGCGGTTTTTGACATTTACAGCGAAGGCAACTGGGAAGTCAATATATCACTGTAATTAGGGTTCATCATTAAAAATTAACAGATTATAAAAAAACAAAACAGATGAAAAAAACGATTTACACCCTGTCGGGCCTGGTGCTTTTTGCGGTTTCCTGTACGAAAACCCCTGTGGATTACGCCGTGGTATCGGGTAAAATAAAAAATGTGGAAAAAGAATTGACGCTTTACTCTGCGGACATGAAATTTTCAAAAAGGTTGGAACTCCGTGAAGACGGCAGTTTTTCCGATACCATCCGGGAAAAACTCGGAGGGCATTTTACACTGGGAGGCCTGCAGTTGTACCTGGGCAAAGGAAGCGATATTGCCATAAACGGGGATGCCGCCGATTTTCAGAACACACTGGCCATTTCGGGTAAAGGTTCAGCCCCAAGCGAGTATCTGATATTAAAAAGAAAAACCCAGGCCGATTTAATGGGGAAAGACCCCAAGCTGTTTTTTCAGCAGCAGGAGATGGAGTTTAAAGAAGCTAATGACCGGATAAGAAAAACGTTGACCGGGGCGCTCGACTCGATGAAAGGGGGCATAAGCGAGGATTTTATGAAAAAGGAAAAGAGGAACCTGGATTATGAGTATTTACAAACGTTGCAGGAATATGAGAATTGGCATGGTTATGTTACCCAAAACGAGGATTTTAAAGTGTCGGACGGATTTTTGGACGAACTGGATGACATAGATTATAACCGTGAAGAGGATTATAATTTTTCCCAGGCTTACAAGGAAGTGTTGAACCGCCATTACGCTGAAGAAGCTCATAAACTGGTGAAACAGGATTCATTGCCTGTGGCATTTGCCTATTTAAAGGCTCTGGAAACTATTTCCAATGAAGCCATCAGGAACAAGATGTTGTTTGGTGCGGTACGTAGTTCTATTACTTACGTGGATGAGAACGAACGCGAAGAATATTATACGGCTTTTAAAGCGGCCTCTACGGATAAGGACAACAATGCTGAGATCGAAAAAATGTACAACGGCTTAAGGGCCCTGGCCAAAGGGAATCCGTCGCCCGGGTTTACGGACTACGAAAATTATGCGGGGGGGACCACCTCGCTGGACGACCTTAAGGGAAAATATGTCTATATCGATGTATGGGCTACCTGGTGCGGGCCGTGTAGGGCGGAAATACCGTTTTTAAAGAAAGCGGAGGAAGAGTACCGGGATAAGAACATCGAATTTGTAAGCATTTCCATAGACCAGGAAAAAGACCATGACAAATGGAGGGCCATGATAGAAGAAAAAGAGCTCAAAGGTATACAATTACTGGCCGATAATGCCTTTGAGTCGGAATTTGTCACAGCATATCTGATAGCAGGAATACCTCATTTTATACTGATCGATCCTGAGGGAACTATAGTATCGTCCAATGCCCCCCGTCCTTCTTCCCCCGATCTGAAAAAATTGTTTGACAGGATTTTATAGGACGGACCTTAAGAAACCTATGATAACGAACACCTTTATATAAATAAGAAGCTTTGTGAGCCAAAACAGCCGGGGTTGTTTTTAGTGAAGGGGCCGGGTAGTGCGCCGGCGCAAACCTGCCTCGCCGGCAGGCAGGAAGGACATTTTTTAGTCAATGAAATCCTTTTTAAAGATGCTCTAAAAAAGCGCTTATAAAAAACATGAACTGATGAAGTATCTTTTTTCTTTAGTGGCCGGATTGTTATTGAACGCGGTTTTCCCACAGGCCGGGCAGGTGACGTGGAATACCTCGGTAGAAAAGCTGTCTGACACCGAATACCAGCTGGTCATGACAGCCTCCATCATAGAACACTGGCACCTGTATACTACAGATATCCCCGGAGACGGCCCCATCCCGACCTCCTTTACCTTTGAAGGGGCAGGGGAGGATTACGAACTGGTCGGGGACCTGGAAGAAAGTGAATCGTATACGGAATACGACAATATCTTCGACATGGAGCTTTCCTATTTTGACGGGGAAGCCGTTTTCAAACAAAAGATCAAACTGCTGAAGCCCGGTCTCAAGGCGATACGGGGACTGGTAGAATACCAGGCCTGTGACGACCAAAGTTGTATTTTTGACAATGCCGACCTGGCCTTTTCGCTGGATGGGGGTAAGGCAGAAGTGAAACAACTGGAAGTGGATGAAAAGAGTGCCCTTTTGTCCAAAAGCTTAAAACTGGACCTTAAAAACCCGGAAGCGTTAAACACGGGTACACAGGGCCAAAGCGGCGGAAGCGGCCTTATGGGCATTTTTGTGCTGGGCTTTCTGGGAGGGCTGTTAGCTTTGCTGACCCCTTGCGTGTTCCCTATGATCCCGTTAACGGTTTCCTTCTTTACCAAACAGTCGGGCAACCGCAAGAAAGGGATTTCCAATGCCATCCTCTACGGCGTGTTTATCGTATTGATCTATATGCTGTTGAGCCTGCCGTTCCATTTCCTGGACAGCATAGACCCGGAGATACTGAACACGATCTCGACTAATGTGTGGCTCAATATCGCCTTCTTTGTGATTTTTGTGTTCTTTTCCTTTTCCTTTTTCGGGTATTACGAACTGACCCTGCCCAGCTCCTGGGGGAATAAGATGGATTCGGCCTCTGGTGCGGGGGGGATCATCGGCATTTTCTTTATGGCCCTGACCCTGGCTATCGTATCTTTTTCATGTACCGGTCCTATACTGGGCTCTTTACTGGTCGGTTCACTGACGGCAGAAGGAGGGGCCACCCAGCTCACAGCGGGTATCACCGGCTTTGGGTTTGCCCTGGCGCTGCCCTTTGCCCTGTTTGCCCTGTTCCCGAACTGGCTGAACTCTTTGCCGAAATCAGGCGGCTGGATGACCACGGTCAAAGTGGTGCTGGGCTTCCTGGAACTGGCCCTGGCCTTTAAGTTTTTGTCCAATGCCGATTTGGTCGAACACTGGGGCCTCCTGAAACGGGAGATATTTATCGGCATCTGGATCGTGATCTTTGCTTTGATGGCCGTTTACCTGTTCGGCAAGATCAGGTTTCCGCATGATGGCCCTTTGAAGAAACCGGGATTTGTACGTATCGCTACCGGAGTGCTGGTCACGGCCTTTGTGATTTACCTGGTTCCTGGGGTTTGGGGAGCGAACCTCAGGCTGCTCAGCGGTTTTCCGCCACCGATGTTCTACAGTATCAAACCCCAGGTGAGCGATTGTCCTTTGGAAATTAACTGTTTTAAGGACTTTGACGAAGGCCTGGCCTATGCCAAAGCGAATAACAAACCGATATTGTTGGATTTTACGGGATGGGCGTGTGTCAACTGCCGGAAGATGGAAGAGAATGTATGGAGTGTACCCAAGGTGTACGACCTGATCAATGAAGAATATGTTCTGATCTCCCTGTATATTGACGATAGGAAAGAACTTCCCGAAGACAAACAGTTCAATTATCAATTGAAGTCGGGCCGTGTAAAGCAAATCCGGACCATAGGGGAGAAGTGGGCGACCTTCCAGGCGATCAATTTTCATACGGCTTCACAGCCTTATTATGTGATCATGACCCCGGATATGGAACTGATGGGCCCTTCACAGAAATACACCGATACGGAAACCTATTACAACTGGCTTAAAGCCGGAATAACAGAGATAAAATAAGTCTATGAGAATACGTAAAATAACAGGGTTGCTACTGTTGGTAGTAGCCGGTTTAAATGCCCAGTCCAGGGATAAAGTCCCTTTTGACCCGGCTGTCCGGCAGGGGGTATTGCCCAATGGCATGAAATATTACATCAAGCACAATGAGGAGCCGAAGGAAAGGGCATCCTTTTATTTTGCCCAGAATGTGGGGTCTGTTCTCGAAAAGGAATCACAAAGGGGGCTGGCACACTTTCTCGAACACATGGCCTTTAACGGGCTGGACCATTTCCCGGAAAAAAGCATGATGGAATACCTGGAAAAAAACGGGATTACATTCGGGTCTGAAATCAATGCCTTTACCTCCTTTGACGAAACGGTATACAACATCAGCAAAGTCCCCGTAACCAATGAAAAACTGCTCGATTCCACCCTGCTGGTCCTGCACGACTGGTCGGGTTACCTCTCCCTTACCGAGGAAGAGATCGATGTCGAAAGGGGGGTAATCAATGAAGAGTGGAGAACAGGGAACACCCCCGGTTTCCGGGTTGCGGAAAAGGTGTACACCGAAGGCGTAATGAAAGGCTCCGTTTATGCCGATCGTATGCCCATAGGACTCATGTCCGTGGTCAACAATTTTAAATACGACGAACTCCGGGATTACTACAAATGGTGGTACCGTCCCGACCAGCAGGCGGTTATCGTGGTAGGGGATATCGATGTGGATGTTATGGAGGCGAAAATAAAAGAGGTGTTTTCACCCATTCCCCTGAAAAAAGACCTGCCCGAACGAAAGGACTTTGATATCGCACTGGACGGGGATATTCATTTTATCAAGTCGCTGGACAAGGAAGTGGGGACTACCAGTATTGAGTTTATAATCAGGAACAAGGTCAAAGATCTGAGGGGATATGAATACCTGGATGATCAGTTGATAAAAAATGTGGTTTCGTATATCTTGAATAACCGGTACAAGGAACAGACCGTTAAAAAGGAATGCCCCGCCTTGTCTGTCGGCTATTCATATTCGAACTTTGTACGGCCATTGGATATTATGGGGCTTTACATACAGCCCAAGACCGATATGGAATTGGAGAGTTTCGAATTTGCCCTTACCGAACTCCTCCGGTTTGTAAGGCACGGGGTCACGGAAAGTGAATTGCAACGGGCAAAACTGTCCATCAAAAACAGCAACCTTTCCTATCTGAAAAACAAGGATAAGATCAGCAGTGACACCTACGCCCAGCGGCTATACCAGCATTACTTTACCGGCAATCCTCTTCCGGACATAACCTGGCATGTAAACTATGTGGCGGACCGCCTGGAAACCATTACCAATGCGGATATCCTGGACTATATGGGCACCGTATACAAAGAAGAGGATATCCTGATGGCCGTAAAAGGCTCCTCCGAAAAGCCCCACCCGGGCAAAGACGAATTTGTACAACGTTTTAAAAAGGTAACCGCCCTGGACCCGGAACCCTATACCGACAGTACGGACGACACCCCCCTGATCGCTGCCGGCCTGAAGGAACAGCCTGTAGTAAAGACTACCGGGATTACCGGGCTGGATGCGCGTCAGTACGAACTGGCCAACGGGGCCAAAGTGGTTATTTTCCCTACCCCTTATGACAAGGATGAGATATATATGGTAGCATACAGTCCCGGAGGGAATTCCCTGTTGGACAAAGACCTTCTGCCTTCTGCAGGGGAGGCTACCGGTGTAGCCGCCCAATCCGGATTGGGAAGTTTTGATGCGATAGCATTAAATAAAAAGTTGGCCGGTACAAGTACATCCCTGGGACTCTCCATAGATGAGCTGTCGGAATCTTTGTCAGGGAACAGTACGAAATCAGATATAGAAGTGCTGTTCCAGAAAATATACCTCAGCTTTGAAGCTCCGAGGTTTGAAGAGGAAGCCTATGACCTCACCCTGGAACGCATAGCCAAAAACCTGGAGCAGAAGCAAAAAAACAAAAAAAGCATTTTAGA
The DNA here is from genome assembly GCF_003725735.1 of Sinomicrobium pectinilyticum. Lineage (GTDB taxonomy): Bacteria > Bacteroidota > Bacteroidia > Flavobacteriales > Flavobacteriaceae > Sinomicrobium > Sinomicrobium pectinilyticum. Next base: position 7,900 of record NZ_RJTM01000139.1, read on the forward strand.
GGATTCCATGTCCATGGCCTTGACAACGCATCATAAAAGGACACAGTTGTTTAACCGTGAATACCTGGACCGGGTAGATCTGGAAAAAATAAAGAAAGTATATGCCGACCGTTTCCGTGGTATTGACGATTTTACCTTTGTATTCGTTGGAGATATTGACGAACAGCAACTACTGGGACTGGCCCAAAAATATATAGGCAACATAAAGGCGGAAAAGAGGACAGAAACCTATATCGACCACAAATACCGGCCCGCCAAAGGAAAAACGGTGGTCCGGGTAACCGAAGATATGGAGACCCCCCAGGCCACGGTAAATATTATATATAAGGGCAGCATGCCTTATACTTTTGAAAACAGCATGAAAGTAAGTATGGTAGGCCAGTTGTTGCAAAAGAATTATCACGATATCATCCGCGAAGAAGAAGGCGGTAGCTATGGCGTAGGGGCATGGGCATCCTTGGGGGATATCCCCCGGCCGCAATACACCCTGTCTGTAAGTTTCGATTGCAACCCCGATATGGTAGACCGACTGGTGGAGGTAGTCTATGCCGAAGTGAATAAACTGGGGGAGACCGTAGATGCCAAAAAATTACGGGAAGTGAAGGAATCGATGATAAAAGGAATGAAAGAAGCCGTTGACAATAACGGCTATTGGATAAATGTGCTGACCTCCCATGTTTTTTACGGAAGAAAAATCCATACCCTTGAAGAATATATAGAAACCGTAAACAGGATAAGCATGGATGACATCAGGGAAATGGCCCGTACCATATCGGGAAATGCCGATGTTGTGGAAGGTGTACTGGTTCCCAAATCTTGAGTAATAAACCATATATAACTTAGACAGAATCTTAAACGAGTTCATTGCTAACAAGCTTAACAAAGGAAAAAATGAATAAGAGATTAGCTGCCCTGGACGAACATTTCAGTAGTTTTAAAACACATATTATCGGTGAGCACCAGGCATTCCGCTCACCCTACGGCGTGCAAAAAATGTTATATGCCGACTGGGTGGCCAGCGGGAGGTTATACATGCCCATAGAAAAAAGGATCGTAGAGGAAGTAGCCCCTTTCTTTGCCAATACGCATTCCTTTTCCAGTGAGACCGGTAAAATTACTACAAACCTGTACCTTGAAGCCCGCAGCATCATAAAAAAGCATGTCAATGCAGGCGAAGACGATGTCCTGGTCACCACAGGATCGGGGATGACCGGCGCACTGGCCTGTCTGCAACGGATCATGAGACTTCGGAAGTACCAGTACCGGGACCCGGGGGGAAAACCTGTGGTGTTTATCACGCATATGGAACACCATTCCAATCACGTACCCTGGCTGGAGACCCATGCGGATGTGGAGATGATCCACCCGGACAGGCATCTGAAGCCGGATTTTGGCTATCTGGAAGAATTATTGGAGAAATATAAGGACCGTAAACTGAAAATCGGTTCATTTACGGCTTGCTCCAATGTAACCGGGGAGATCGTGGATTACACGAAATTGGTTAAAACCATGCATGCCCATGGCGGGCTGTGTTTTCTGGATTTTGCCGCCTCGGCCCCTTATGTGCCGATCGATATGCAACCGGAAGACGAAGCCGGACGACCGGATGCTGTTTTCTTCTCTCCCCATAAGTTTTTGGGCGGACCCGGAGCTTGCGGCATATTGATTTTCAATAAAAAGCTCTACGGAAATGAAGTTCCCGATTGTCCCGGGGGAGGTAATGTAAAATGGACCGATCCCTGGGGAGGATATTCGTATTTCGAAGATATAGAAACACGGGAGGACGGGGGAACCCCTGGAATTTTACAGGTTATAAGGGCGGCACTGGCCATAAAACTCAAAGAAAAGATGAATCCGGACCTGATGGCATTACAGGAGGAAAAGCTGCTTCAACGGTTTTACGGGGAACTGAAAAATGTACCTCAAATCAAATACATAGGAGATAGTAATGCCAAACGTATCGGATGTGTGTCCCTGAATATTGAAGATATTCATTACAACCTGGTAGTGCGATTACTCAATGACCGTTTCGGGATCCAGGTCCGGGGAGGCTGGTCCTGTGCCAGTACCTATGCCCATTACCTGTGTGGTATTGATAAAGTAACCTCAGCGGGGATGATGCGTGAAATAGACCGGACAAACCTGGTGAACAAACCGGGTTGGGTACGTGTTTCCCTGCACCCGACAATGTCCCCGGAGGAAGTAGTATATATCACGGGTGCCCTTCGTGAGATTATCCGGCATAAGGAAACATGGCAAAAGGATTACAGCTATAACCCTGTAAACAACGAGTTCGAACCTTTTAGTACAACCTCTCCGGAGGTAAGCCCGGGCCGGGTATTTGCCGCTTTATAAACAATTAAAAAAAACAAAAAATGATGAAATCCTTTATGTACATGATTTGTGTACTGGGCATAGCAGGCCTGGCTGTGGCAGCCTGCCAGCGCACGGCGAAATCGACCGACATTCCCTTCGAGGTAGCGGAAAATTATTTTGTAAAAAACGACGTGGAAGAATTACCCGATCCGAAAATCGAAACGGCCGGACAATTTGAAGCGGTATTCGGTGCAGCGGCAACGATGGGTAAAAACGGTATGCCCACTGCCATTGACTTCACCAGGCAATTCGTCATTGCCGTGGCCCTCCCGGAAACGGATAAAGACACATCAATCAAGCCGGTGAGCCTGCAGCGAACAGCATCGGGCGAGGTGGTCTTTACCTACAGCGTCCGAACCGGCGAAAACATGTCGTTCTCCGTACGCCCCAGCCTGGTCATTATCGTCAATAAAACGCATGATGGAAAGGTAATATTACATGAAGAAATATAGAATCGGAAGAACTTTCTGAAGTGCTCACCGGAAAATGGATCAAAAAAAAAGAAGATAATGGGTAATGATATAGCACTGCCAACAACAGGTTTAATTGTAGTTAGGGATCATAAATTATTATTAGCGTACAGCAATAATAAAAACGCATGGTATCTGCCGGGTGGAAAAGTAGACAAAGGTGAAACTTCATTACAATCGCTGATAAGGGAGATACGTGAAGAACTGAATATCGAAATAATTCCCGAAAAATTAAGCTACTACTGCCATATATCTGCACCTGCATATGGTGAAAATACCAGTGTCATCATGGAGCAGGACTGCTTTTTTTACGAGTTAACCGGTGAAGTCAAACCAGGCAACGAAATCGGAGCAGTTAAATTCTTTAATCTCGAAATGTATACTTCAGAACCGGTTCAGGTCATTGGTGTTCTGAAAGTATTTGAAAAATTAGCAAAAGATAATATACTGATATAAAGCGGCAGTTGGATAGTCAGCCAAATATTACTTCTTTAAGACTTTCATGGCAATAGGTGAATTTACCCCTATTTTGTTATTTAAAAACGAGTTCATTGATAAAAATTTGAACCGCTTCGACAAATAGTATTAATTCTTGTCACCTTTTTTTGAACTTTTATAATATATAAAGTATAGAGGAGGGATTTTTAGTGTAAAGGATACTTTCTTAAAAGCAAACCGGGTACAATAATGAGATATTAGGGGTGTATGAGGTTGTCCCTGCTCATGATCCGTTGCGGGGATATATTATGAATTTCAATACGAACAGGGAAAATACACAGGAAAGTATCGTAAAAGAAATAAATACAGGGGAAATACCGGTATGCAGGGGTTTACCCGGAGCTGGTTTGTTCAAAAGGAACGCTTTTGAATTATAGTTCTCATGGTACAGGTTTCTTTTGAAATAAACACAGGGCAAAAAAGCCCTGTGCTTTAAACCCGATGCAATTCTTTATAAACGGCCTGGTCAGTGTCTGACAATATTGAGAGACTGTCTAAATTTTGTTTTTGGTCCCGATAATTATCGGGATTATAGCGTATTTTTTTGTCAGGCAGGGCTGAGCGTATAAAAAAAATCTGGTAGACTTTTTTAGCGAAGGAGCCAGGATGCCGCGAGGGCAAGAGGTGTATAGCCATAGCTACGGACCGAAAAATAGCTGAAGCATGGCAGGACCGAACGTTAAGAAATCGAAGATTCACGAACACCTTGATATAAATGAGAAGTTTCGTGAGCTAAAACAGCTAGTAGCTGTTTTTAGTGAAGGGGCCAGCTGGTGTGCCGGCAGAATAAAGGAACCAAAGGCGATGTCCTGAGCTTGCCGAAGGGATAAAACTTAGACAGTCTCTGAAATAATCGTGAAAATCAATCAATTTTTATGAACCAAATATTTTATACAATGAAGTCAAAAAGAATTTTCGGCCATGCCGTCGGGATCCTGTCTATCTCCTTCATGGTTATTGGCTGTGCACCCCGGACCGGGGAAGATGAAATAATAACGGAAATAGACGATCCTTCGACCGAAATTACCCTCGATTGGGACAAAACCTACCAGGAGATTGACGGGTTCGGAACTTTTGCCGGAAGGGCAAAACCGCTTTATGAATCTGAAAACCGCGATAGTATTATTGAATATTTATGGGGCCCAAGTGGATTACAGTTAAATATGATCAGGGCTGAAATACTTTATGAATATCCGTTTGATGAAAATAGCGGAGAGGTGACCGTACCCGGCAATGCTGAAATAAACGCGGGCCCTGGTGGTATCTACCATTCCCTCGGTGAGATCCGGAAACAACAAATTGCCCAGGGCTGGATATTAAAAAATGTCGAGGAGAAATACCAGGTTCCCATTAAACTTGCCAGTGCATGGTCCCCTCCATTGTATATGAGACTGGATTCCACACAGGGGCATTCGAAAGTAAAATTACCGGAAATTCCGGGATTTTCAAATTTGGAAGATGCTCAAAGATCAATAAAGATACTTGAACCCTATATAAAAGGAGAGAAGCTTATTGCCAACGGAGTAAACCCTGAGAAAAGACCTGATTTTGCCCGTTATTTAGCAGGTTTTGTAAATGCATACAAGGAAATGGGTATAGAATTTGACGCCATTTCACCCAGTAACGAACCGGATAATGTGGTTAGCGAATGGGTAAATGCATTCTGGATGCCCGGCGATTTAGGCAGGTTTATTTCTGATGACCTCAGGCCTGCTTTAGATAAAGAAGGTTTGCAGGACGTAAAGATCATAGGGCCTGAGAATGCCGGTTGGGCAACCAATGATTTATTTTTGAATAATATGGACCGAAGCAATATAGATATTTATGCAGGGCATGGTTATAAGGAGATAATGATGCATATAGGAGAGCGTTTAGTACGTGTAGAAGAAGCAACCGAGAATACCGAAGATTTCGAGAGTTGGTATAATGCATTAAATGAAGCACTGAGCAGGGAAACTCATGGGGATTTAAATACAGATCCCATACCGTGGAGTTTCTCAACGGGTGATAAAAAGGTATGGCTCACCGAAGCCAGTGACGATTCGCAGCAGGCAACTGGTAAAGGGGGCGATGCATCGATGTCTGCAGGACTGAAACTGGCAACCCAGATGCATAAATTCCTTACGCTGGAAGGGAATAGTATAAATGCCTATGTGTATTGGCTTGGGATGTTAGATAATGATAATAATGAGGCATTGATATGGGATATCAACGGTTCCCTGAAATTCCCTAAAACATACGATGTCATGGGGCATTTTTCCAGAGATATCGAACCCGGTTATATAAGGTTCGGGGCTAAGGTGAATAAGCATCCCGAGGACCTGTTGCCTTCGGCTTACAGGGACCCCGATACGGGAAAAATGACCGTAGTTATAGTCAACCGGGGAAGTGATGCCTACCGTACTACTTTAAACCCGGGGTTTGATACGGATGAGCTCAAAGGATACCAGACTACAGATAACAGTACAGTACACTGGAAGGAAGAAGTTGTTGTAACTAAAGAAGAATCCGGGAAATGGACCGTTCTGATCCCTGCAAAAAGTGTTATAACTTTAGTAGGAGAGCGGAATTAAGGGGGATTTTCGGGATATCCCATAGATATCCCGGGCCGGTAATATCCCTGAAAATAATGATTTTATCCGGCCAATGCAATACTTATATTTGGGAATCACCTGAATATGGGCTTATGACCGGTATTGGCGGGATTTTACTGTTTTGTTTGTGTGATCATATTTTGGTGAAGAGACCTGGCTGTGCGTGCAGCATAAAAGACCCAAAGGCGATGTCCTGAGTTTATCGAAGGGATAAAGCTCGGACAGTCTCCAAAAGGTTAGTAAAATGAACCGAACATGAAAAATAAACGTTTTATCCAAAACAACCCAGGCGAGTGGGATTTTCCGCCTAAACCGCGCTGGGAGAACGCCCTTCCCGGCAATAACTATTCCCCTCGGGACACGGCCATTGCATTGGTGGTATTTTTTGTTGGGGTGCCCGCCGCGCTGGTGTATTTTACGGCCCATACCATTTGGGGCGATTTTCGGGCATTCCTCGCTGCCGGCACTGTCCTGGTTGTGTTCGGGTTTACCTTTATGCGCGTATCCCGCTTCCTGTTGCTCAGGCAGGCAAGGGAACAAGGCAAATATTATCGGCAGGCCGGGATTAGCTGGTTGCCCGAAGAGAAACGTGCTGCTCTGCAGCTGGACGCCCCGATGATGTTTGAATATGGTTTTTGGCCCGAGAGCCTGGAACACTGGCCGGTGGAGGTACGTTTTTCAAAACCTCCCGTGTTCAAAAGCCTTCCCCTGGAAGCCGCAACGCCCTTTTTACAGCAATTGGACGAAGATTGGGGCATCCTCCTGTCCGAAAGGGCTTATGACAAATGGGTGGCAAGCCTCATGGATGGCGTGCACAGCGGGCAGTTTGCCTTTCATTTGGCTTTTCCGGCGGAAAGTGAAGAGGGAGAAGGCAACCTCCTGGTAAAAAGGCTGGCGGAGTTGACGGAGCTTCCGGAAAATTACGTGTCTGCCTGCGGTACAAGTGTTAATGGAATGCCCCCGAAACTTATCTGGGGCTTCGACCTGTGGCGGGTATTCCCGATGTCACGACAGGCCTTTATGGCCGGGCTTATCAGTGAGGACAAGGCTTGGGACAACATGCTGAAAGCATCGACCCTGGCACACGCTATTTTTGATAGCCTTGAAGACTTTTTCGATAATTACCGCCTCGGCCATGCCTACTGGAGCGGGCAGTATGCCCAAACCAGGCTGCGAAAGGAGCGATGGGACAACTATGAAGCCAATTGTCGGTGGCCCATCAAATCGGTAGCCTGGAAAAAAACATCCGTAGGGGCCCTCCCTGATGATGTCCGCAACGGATTCGCCGGGCAAATAGCACAAGAGAAGAAATACCGGGAAGGAACGGTTATAAAAGGGTTTCGCTCAAAAGAGGAATGATACAAACCGAAAATAGTTCAGACGATCGGAAAAGACGGGCAAACCCCGCTCATTTGACGGGAGCGTATACCAATGCCTGTAAAATTTGAAAAAATAATGTGGTACGACAGACTTAGATTTTACGATAAACAACCGGGACTTACCGAAACGCCCGGAGCAGACTATTTCACAAAACCTTTAATTGCAGAAGAAATCAAAGTCTGGCAGATGGAAGAACTGTATTCCGGATTTCAGGCGGATGAGAAAGTGAATATCCCGGCTTCACTTTATTTACCCAAAGAGTTCCATAAGTTACTATGGTATTCCAATGGCGGGACGATTATCAATGGAGACCGGGAGTTTGATTATTTCTCCCTCCGGGGCATCAGGTATTTCTATTTTGCTTACGGCTTCCCGAAATGGGCTCCCTGTTTCCTCCCGATTGCCTTTAACGGTGGAGGAGTGTTTTACGCTTACGATTTCCGGGATACAAGGCATATTCATCTTGTGGCGGCAAGTGCTGGTAACCTGGATTACGAAAGTGCTGTTTTTATCGGAAAAACATTAACGGAAGTCCTGGGTAAGACAACTAATATTGAAGACGAGCTTTATGTATAAAAGAAAATAACGAATCAGTTATCAAGACATAAATGAACTTAAAAACACCCATACTGACCCTCATTGTATTGGCAACCTGCCTGACTTCGTGCGGACAAAAAACAAAACTGAAAAAGCCGGACCAATTCGTGCATCCCTGCCCGCAGGGTCCAACTGACAATGGAAATCAATGAATACATTTCAGAAGAAATATGTAAGTGAGCGAATAAGTATCATTACAAGTTGTGCAATGCTGATCTTGTCAGTAATCATACTTCTTGTTCTTTTAAAGGAAAAGATCGGGAATGTCTTTGAAACCACCCCTTTCAACTTAATGAAGAACGGGGATACGGATGCGGGTGTATTGAAATTCTTATCCCGCGTGTGTTTCTATTTGGGAGGAATTGTTATCTTTCGTTTAATAAACAAACGCCTGTGTTTTTACAGTCTGGTTCCCATACCATTTGTTACACTGGCGGTTATGATCTATTTTGGCCTGTTTTATCCATACGGCCGCCACAGGGATGTGCTTGCACTTCTTTTCCTGGTTATTCCGACAACGATATGGCTCTTTTTTCTTTTTCGTCAAAAAGCTCACCGGGCCCCGATTCAAAAAATCGTTGCCATCCCCATTTGTGTGCTGGGAGCAATGCCCGTATTACTCATTTTGTTAGTTTTAATCCTGATAACACTTCGCGCTGTTGGAGTCAATATTTATTTTTAGAGTCGTGAATTTTATAAATCTATGATTACCATAATAATGAACTTAAAAACACCTATACTGACCCTCATTGTATTGGCAACCTGCCTGACTTCGTGCGCTCCAAAAGCAAAACTGACAAAGCTGGACCAATCCCTGACCCGTAATTATGTAACGATGATGGAGGCTAGCCCTGAGATAAGGTTTGACAGCCTGGCTCCCCTTTTCAAAAACCGGCTCAAGACCGAATTGACAAAGCCCGGCACATTAAAATACCCGTTCGACAGTCTGTCAGAGAAGCTGTTTAACGTTACCACTGATGACGGGAAATTCAGGATATTTTCCTGGGACGAGCAGGATACTGGAAATTGGCACCATATTGCCGTATTCGGGCAGTTTAAAACCGAAACGGGCCGGGTGGCCGTTCAAGAACTTTCTCCGTTCTCCGTCGATGAAATGGAGGGAGGAGGCTATTCAGACTCCTATACCTATGAAATCCATACCCTGACCATTGACGGTAAACCCCACTACCTGGCCCTCGGGTCGGGTACACACGGTTCCGGGTTTAAACATCAGGTGGTACAGATTTTTAAGATCGAAGGCGATAGCCTGACTCGCTGCGGCAGTTGTTTTGAAGAAGGATCAAGATCATTTGGCACAGAAAAATATTCCTACGATTACCTGGTCATCGAAGTTCGTAGAGGAGATTATATTGATTTGAAATTTAACTCCGAAACCAACGAGATTACCTTCAACGAGTACGTGTATCCAGATTATTCATATGCAAAGGAACCCCAAATAAATGCCACTACTTTAAAGCTGGTAGATGGGGTTTTCAAGACCGTATCTTCTGTGAAGTTGTCCGACGAGCAAGTGAAGGATCTGCAGGAAAAAGAGAAACCCGCGGTAGATTGGTAACAATTACAGATACAATAAAAACGATGCTATCGAGGACAGGCCGGGCTGGCCTGTTGTGGTTATTACTTGCTTTGGCGTTCGGGTTCTTTTCCTGTGACAGTATGCAACGCCTGCAAGGCTATGTGGTAGATGCCGAAACAGGGCAACCTGTTCCCGGGGTAGCGTACAGGCGATATGACAGAAAAAAAGCGTTGCGGGATACCATAGGCCCTTACGGGGTTATCCGGCCGCCGCAAACCGATAGTTTGGGTAGGTTTTCAAGCTATAAGATAGACAACCCGCTTTGGCCGCGAATGAAAGTACGTTTTGAGAAAGAAGGTTACGGCCCGGTAGATCTGAAATGGAAACCGAAGATAGGTAGAGATACGTTAAAAATCCGGTTAAAAAAATACAGCAAAACAGATGAATAAAACACCTCCCTTCCAACTCAAACGCTTATCGGAGATCAGGCACCTTTTGCCTGATGATACAGCTGCTGCCCAAAACCATGATTACCGGCAAAGTTCCGACTTTAAAGACTATCGAAGGCGCTTTGCCGAAAACGTCGAGGAAATCATCCAGACGCCCGGAATGGATGAAGCCGACAAGGATGCCATCCGGAACGCGCTGGAACAGCATCCGCCGGAGCGGACTTATGACGAATGGGTGCTGACCCTTGGGTTTGACCGGCCGGAAAAGGGGGATTGGGAGATGGAAGACCTTGACCTTGACAATATATGGGAAGCCCTTTCTTTTAATAAGCCCGGTGATCTGCCGGAAGGAGAGCCGCCCTTTGTCTATCTCAT
>NZ_RJTM01000140.1 GCF_003725735.1 Sinomicrobium pectinilyticum
TAACCTGCAAGCGGATAATATCGTAGCGGGCGGACAAGAAATTTATGTAACAGGCGATTTAAATGTAAAAGGCCTGTTCTGGGGCGATTATAACCACGGTGACCTGGTCGTGGCCGGTGAGATCGCCGTACCGGTCTTTATCAGTACCGATTATAATTTTGACCACAAGCGGTTTGAGACCGGGGATCGGGTCCGGGTAGCACATTGGTTGTGGGACGAAAGGGAAGATGAATTTGACCGGGAGCAACTGGAGGCGCTCTTCAGGCCCGAATGCCTGGAAGAA
>NZ_RJTM01000141.1 GCF_003725735.1 Sinomicrobium pectinilyticum
AAAGATCATCAGTCGACTGGCATCCGGTTTACCTGTTCTGCTGGAAAGCCCGAAGGGATACCCGCCGCCTGGGAAAGAAATCCCCTTTGTATTTGAAAGCCACCAATTCAACAACACCAACCTGCAACGCCTCCGGGAGTCGCCCTTGTTTCTCGATCATATTCATCCCCAAGGAGCGGAAAACCGCAATCAACGGCTGGAATACTGGCGTGACGGGATTTTTAAACGGGTGCTGGTTGTCAAGGAAGAACCTTGCTCGGAAGTGGTTTATTTCCAGAAAGAAGACAAAGCGCTGGTCAT
>NZ_RJTM01000142.1 GCF_003725735.1 Sinomicrobium pectinilyticum
CGGTGTCGGTAGAAAAGATGGAGACCATTCTCGCCCTTCCGTTAGTCAGGGACCAATACAGCGATTATTACAATGACGAGGCCGACGACTTTTGGCTGGGAAACCAGGGCTATCAGTTCCGGCAACCCGGTAATAAGGAAAACAAGTGCCCGCGTATCAGTACGGTCAGGCAGTTGAGTTACGACGAAGAAACCGGAGAAGGGGAATTTGAGTTCTATCATTTTGATGTGAAAAAAATGGCAAACGGGCAAGTGGGCGTGGTCCTGTACACCCAAAAAGATAACGGGTATGACAGCAATATCCATAGCGTGCCCCCGGACAACATTAAAGATTACCGCGAGGCCATCCGTTGTTTTGAGTGGTTGGAAAGCCGGGTTTTTAAAAGAAACGATGTGTATTTATCTACAAAAAATGACAGATGAAAAAGATTGATTTTGAGAAAAAGGAAGGAGGATATTTCATGCGCGGGAGCTATTTTACCAT
>NZ_RJTM01000143.1 GCF_003725735.1 Sinomicrobium pectinilyticum
AAGGATACCCTTTTGATTGCCTATAAGGACAGTACATACCAAATGACCATTGGCAGCCTGAAGCAGCTCAAACTCCGCTTAATCGAAGCCTTGAAACAACAGCAATCTCCGGAAGCATATGGGTATCTCATTGAGGAACTTCAAAGGTACTCCCACCCCATCATAACGGACAGCACCGCCTTTATAGGACAATGGCGGCTTAAGACGGAGCGGCAATCCTTGTGGTTGGAACGCCAACAGATGCCACGCGCTCCCCTGATGCTTTTTCACCTTGCCGAACTGGTGTTTGCCGATGGGCAGTGGAAGGTAAAGAAGATCACCTACAAAAAAGTTTGGGGGAAGCCTTGAACCGGGGGGTAAAGAATAGGATAAACATCCCGCCGGGATATATTAAGCTCCGAGTAGGGTAATAAAGGGGTACCCTAAAAGATATATAATGAAACACCCATGATAAAGTTTCTTTTACCACAAACAAGCATGAATATGGGTGTTCCATCCCTCAATGTTTCGGGACAGGTAGTGACTGTTGAGAAACAATAAAAATATACACATGAAATAAACAGGAAATATGGAATTACCGAAATTCAAGTACAGCCCGAACGCTTTTGACCTTGACCTTTTTGACAAAGAGGAGGGAGTTTGTGATGTATGCAATGAAAAAAGAAACCTTAAATACAACAGCTCCTTTTACAGCAGAGAAGAACCGGAATATATCTGTCCCTGGTGCATCGCAAACGGGAAAGCCGCCGAAAAGTACAGCGGGGAATTTAATGATTATTGTGGTATAGAGGGCGTATCGCCCAACCCGAACGATGCAGCACCGGCAATACCCGAGGAGCTATTGCTCGAAATCACCGGCAAAACACCAAGCTATACCTCCTGGCAACAGGAAGTCTGGCCGACCCATTGCAATGAGCCTTGTGCGTTTATCGGCTATGCCGATACGAAAACAATAGCACCGCTCATGGATGAACTGAATGAGGATATAGAAAAAAGCGGTTATGGAGCTGAATTGATTAAGAAACACTTATCAAAAGACGGTAGTTTGGTTGGTTATTTATTTCAATGTGTAAACTGCGGACAGCACCGGCTGCATGTTGATAGCGATTGAAAGAGATGAAGCGTTCTGATGCCCCGGTCACATTTATCACACCTTTAAAATGGATAAATTTATTGGAAACGGTATAGTATACATCGATATAAAAGTTTAATACTATTAAAACAGAAAAATGATATTTTTTTACGGAATCAGGAGCACACACTTACAAACGCTTTCTTCATCACATCGCGGACTGCAATGCCGACATTGTAAAACAGAAGGGAGTACTTTTGTAAATGTTTTCGGCAGGTATTTTCACTTCTTTTGGATCCCTTTATTTCCTGTTGGAAAAACAGGGGTTGCGGAGAGCAGGCATTGTCAATATGCGTGGAGAAAACGGGAATTTTCTCCACAATTGAAAACCGAGTACAAAAGGCTAAAGGAAAATGCCAAAACCCCGGTCTGGCATTTTATAGGATTAATTCTCATGGTTGTGCTGATAGTTCTGCCCTTTGTGGTCTCACTTGTGGGAAGGGCTTTTAACGCATAAATCCATAGGCAAACACATCATATAAATCTGATGATGGAAGCAAAAAAAAAGTTTATAGAAACGGGCATAAACAGCGTAAAGGAGGCATTGGATGCGATTGCAAATATGGAGGTGGCGGATATCTATGCAATATCATTTTGGTATGCTAACGAGGATGACAACCCCAGGCACCCGAAAATAATCCTGAGCTATAACACAATGTCAAATTACCGGAACAGAGTTGCGGATGCCTCAAGCGAAATGGAAGCCAAATGGAATTATGCTTTTTGGTTACAAAACGATATAGCAGAAATAGGTGGTGAAAATGATGAGCTGTTGAAATCGTGGTTTAGGGAAACACCTTATTTTTACTCGGATCTGGAAGATGAGGAAGCCGAAGAAGATGAAGCCGAAGAAGATGAAGCACTGTTCGATAAGCTATTGGAGTATGGAAATGGTTTTAACCGGGAGTTTATCGATGTAATAATTCTCTTAATCCAACGCCTGTTCCGTGAAAAAGTAATTGAAAGGAAATTCGGGAAAAGCATCCCGGTACTGCTGCACAGGCTGGAATATTTGGATAAAACCATCGGTTGGGTAAAACGGGCAAACCCTGCGCGGCTGACCAATGAATTTGTCAAAGCCTGTGAAAGCTGGAAGAAGGATGGGGTACGATAGATTTCGATGTTATGGCAAGAACCGGGGATATGTAAGTATACCTATAAAGATAGAATTATGCAAAAAATAACCATTCCGGATACGATTAAAAACACCCTGCTGGATATCAACTGGCTGAGCCAGACCGGCGCCGGCTCGTCAGACCGGGACGTGGTGACCCTTTCCACGGTGAGCGTGGCATCAAGACACCTGGAAAGCCCGGAATGGGAAGATGTAACCTTACAAGCTGCCAATGAAATCACCGCGCGCCTGTCTGTAAACAACCATCGTGATTTTCATCATTGGAATACTTATGCACAGGAAGCCCGGGAATTTGTGGAAACCCATATCCTGCCGGAGCTTCCGGATGTACATGGTTTTGATAGTAAACTGATCATCCAATGCGTCAGCTGGGACACCGTACATTTCATTATGGAGCGTATATACCGGAGAGGGCTACGGCCACCATTTTTTTATGAAAACCTTATTCAGGTCTATCAATCGGGCCACTTGCCTTGTGGCTGGGAAGGACGATGGCCCGATGGTAAACTTAAGGTGTATTAATCATAACAAACCAACAGAAAGGATATGGAAACCACATTGGCAAACCTGGAACACAGGTTGAAAGAAAACCGGGCAGACTATTTCCGGTGCCTGCAACCACCATTGACAATTAACGAAATCTGCCATTTAGAAGAAAAATACCAGGTAAAGCTTCCGGGTGACTTAAAAGCATTGTACCAATGGAAAAACGGGCAAAAGAATGACTGCTACAAGGCTTTTGTCAATAATTCGATGTTTATTCCTTTAGGAGAGGTATTGGATATAGCTGCGGAACTGACTTCGATGATCGGGTTTGATTTTGATGTGGAGAACTGGTGGAATGAACAATGGATCCCCGTTTTCCATAACGGCGGTGGAGATTATATTTGTTATGACACAGGAGGGGTCTTTACAGGGCGAAAAGGACAACTCATTGAGTTTTGGCACGCCGATAACAACCGGAATGTTATTGCCCCGTCACTGACAGTTTTTCTTTCACAGTTAAACAACTATTATCAATCTGTTCCCAACGGAAAGTTTGACGAGTACATTTCCCCGGAAACAATAGACGGTTATCCCAAAATATTTATGGTGGAATAAACACAGTGATATGAAAAATAAAGACGAACTCACCCCATATTTCTATACCGTTATAGCGGTTTCCGCACTAACTATCATCCTTATGGTCGCTACTAATGCCGCGGACCGGAGTCTTGCCTGGATATTTTTCGGCTTCCTGCTTTATATCCCTTTACTTTTTGTTAAAAACCGGGTGTTGATAGGTATAGTTATAGCCGCAGAATACCTTTTTCTGTTGTCCGTTTTTTGGCTGTTTATGATGTTGCTTAAATATGAGCCCGGGGGAGAGCTGGTTCCGTTAGCACTGTTTATCGTGCATTCGTTGATACGGTTGTTTATTTTCCTTAAAGTAGCGGGAAGCCGTTATGCCTTGCTCCTGGCCATAGCTATAGCTCTTTTAATAAGTATTCCGGTATATTGGTATGGAACTACGGATTACCTTAAATTGATGTGAGAGTTGAAAACAGTTAAAAAGATAACAAACTTGAAAACCGGTAAAAGGCATATGGAAAGTACGATTTCTTCTGTGATAGAAATTAATGCACAACCTGAAACCATTTGGGATAATATTACCAATGTCAAAATAGAACAGTTTTCCGATCCGGTTATTTTTAGACTTCTCGATATACCCAAACCACTAAAGGCAGAAATGCTGTCAGAAGGCCAGGGCGGAAGGCGAATTGCTTATTTCGACAGCGGGAAAAAGTTTGTACAGGAAATTTTGGTTTGGAGACCCTTGATTGAATATTCATTTACATTTAATCCTGAAAAAGAATTCAGGGTCTGTTACTTTTTCGAACTTTCGGAAGGCGTTTTTCAAGTTCCGGCAGGTGCTTATTATCTGATAACTAAAGAGCAAACCACAACCTTAAAACTAACTACAACTTATAGTATTGACAGGCGATTACATTTTTTATTTAATATTCCCGCAAGACTAATTTTAAAATCTTTCCAACGTTATTTGTTGACGTCAATTAAACAAAACTCAGAATAAATGGCAGCAATAAAATTTACTGAAACTATTCTAATTGGCGAAAAAGCAGAGAAAGTTTTTGATTTTACGCAGGATTATAATGAACGACTAAAATGGGACACTTTTTTAAAGAAGGCAGACTTAATTGAAGGTGCAACAACGGCTGGTAAAGGAGTTAAAGCCTATTGCGTGGCTAAAAATGGAATTGGCATGGTGACGGAATATGTTACTTTCAATCGACCAAAGGTAACCGCAATCAAAATGACAGAAGGCCCGTTTATGTTTAAATCCTTTTTAGGTTCTTGGACATTCAAGGAAATTGAAAACAATAAAACAGAAGTTGCTTTTCTATATTCATTTTTGCTTAGGTTTCCGTTCAACCTGTTTACCGGAACCATAACACGTAATTTACAGGCAAACGTTAAGCAGCGGTTAACTGACCTTAAAACAAACATCGAAAAAAGGCATCATTAAATGAAACCTACCGTTGACAAAGACAACTTTCCCGAAATGGTATCCCGTCCTCATCGTACCTGGACCTGGATGGTACGGGTAATTTTTGCACTGTTTGTGCTCTTACCCATTGCCGCCCTCTTATACGGGGCGCCGGTTTTACTTTACCGGGAAGCACGCTCCGACAGTAACGGAGGTTTGCTGCTTTCGGGCCTGTACTACGTATTGATCACCGTATTGTTAATCTGGCATTTTAAAAAGGCAAAACACAATGCCATAACACAAATAAGAGTAGACCGTTCGGGGATTCATTACGAAAAGCTGAATGACGCTACAGATTCCATTTTGTACGCACAATTGGAGAAAGCTCCTTCGCCTTACGAACACGATATTTTTACAGAGGATTCCTATTCTTATATGGGAGAGCACGGAATGATGGGGACTACTACCTATTTGAAAGTGTTTAGGAAAGGTAGTAAAACCAGGGTTCCTTTTGCAAATACGGATGTGGCCTTTGCATCTGTAACCATAAACAGGAAATCCCTCCAAAGGCATTTTATCAAGGGGCTTTCATTGTTCCGGCCCGATCTGGTAATTTCTCCTTCAGTCAGTAAAATTAAAACTTAAACAATGGAAGAAATACCGTCGGGCATTAAACACTTAATTGAAAGGATATGGGAAGAGCCTTTGCACACCCGGCTCTTATCCGAAAAGATTGATTTGGCCGGTTATAAGGGACTCGGTGATATCCCCGACCGGTATATACCGATCGAAGAGGTTTTCCCGGAAAACGAACTGAATGCTATCTGGAACAGGTTTAAACCTTACCTTCATACATATAAGGTATTCCCGTTTTTGGGCACGTTGGGAGAAGCCGTAATTGGTATAGGATATGGCCGGCAGAACAGCGGTAGATTGTATTACTTCGATTTTGATTTTGGTTGTTTTCCGTTGGATGATAATTTGGATCATTTTATAGCCGGACTGATCGAGAGTTAAAAGTTTGGTTAGCCCGTATAGAAAAAACAATGACTAAATAGAATATAGCAATGAAAACTATACCTGAGAACAAAATTGAACTTTATCTTAAGTTAGGACGAAAATTAGCCTGTTTTGTAAAAGTTTACTGGTATTTTGAAAGTAGAACATTTGATTGGATTAAGCTCGAAAAAAGTGATTTAAATTATAAAGCTACTTTAATCCGGAGTTTAGATGAAGGAGACGAAATTTTTAATGATGTAACGGAATTTGAAACATGTAATGAATTGGATAAAGACGAGAACGATTTTTTAGAAGGAGATATTGAAACCATTAAACAGTGGATGATGGAAAAGTTTGATTTAAAAATGGACGGATTTCATCAAATGAATGACTTGAAGGTAAAATATATGGAACTTGTAAAAGAAAACAAATTGGGAAGTCAACTGAACGATGGACATATATAACTATGTACAACAATGGTAACCGTTGCAACAAAGGCTAAAAGTAATCCGGATACACCCACCTTGGATTTATCAAGGCTTTAAGTGTTTAGTCCGTATGGAAAAAGAATAAAAAAATGACAGCAGCAGAATTTAAAAAAGAATGGAAACCGGATGATTTTTTCGGGTGGACTGAGTTCAGTCCTGAACAACTAAAACGGACGACTTTATCCGTATCGACAAAAGATTTCTTAAAGGGAGGCTTTCCTGAGAATGCCGCCCCGTTCCTCAGTTTCGGATTAGGGGACTTTGGTGGAAAATTCCGTACGGTTTCCGAATACTATAACGGTTATCACAGTCTCGGTACCGATGCCGGGAAGTACTGGGTTTTTGGTGTCGACGGGGCGGGAAACCCCATTTGTATGGATGCCGGGACCAATGACCGGATTGTGTTGCTGGACCACGAAGATAAGTTTCAGCTTGACAGCATCATAAATAAGAATGTGGCAGAACTGGCCCGATGCCTGGTGGCGTATAAAAAAATCAATGAACAAATACGGGCGGAATTCGGGCAAAGGGGAATTGCCGATGCTAAATACTCCCCAAAACACATAGCAGAGCTGCAAAAGGCATTTCAGGAAATCAATCCGGATATCTTTACCGAATCAGATTTCTGGAGAGATTCCATAGATGATTTGTTGCAAAACTGTTAGCATCTGACAACATTTAAAGAGAAAAGAATGCAAAAAATACGGGAATGAAGAAATATCAAATACTGACAGTAGTACTTTTTTTATCTGTTCTTGGTTGTAACTGTCAGACCAATAATGCACCCCAATTGACCGCTTTAACCACAAAAGCTGAAAAAGAAACAAAGCAAAGTTCCAAGCCTTTTGACACTATATCCAAGACCATTCACATTTTTGTGGCGCTGTGCGACAATAAATATCAAGGTATTGTTCCTGTTCCGGCCAAAATCGGCAATGGACAGGACCCTCATAATAATTTATACTGGGGTTGTGGTTTTGGAGTTCGGACCTATTTCAAGAACAGTAAGGAGTGGGCGCTTGTCAAAAAGCAAAAATCAGATTCCATAATACTTGAGAGGCTAGTTTTTAAACACCAAAACAAAAATTTTTACCTGGTGGCCGATGCCTATGACGGAAAACATATTAAGCAGTGCACGAAAGACTTTCTACAAAGCAGTTGCGGACAGCTTAAAGACACCTTGGTCATTGACGACAGGGTCATTGGAATTTCCGGGAACTCCGGACTGATTGCATATATCGGTCATGATGGGCTTATGGACTTCCGGTTGAAAGGGCCGTTCAATAACAAGGATAACAAAAAAAGGGATATCATAATTCTGGCCTGTTACAGCAAAAGCTATTTTTCTCCTCATTTAAAAAATGCAAATGTAAATCCGCTTGTATGGACTACGGGGCTAATGGCCCCGGAAGCTTATACCATACACGATGCCATAACGGGTTACACAAAAGCCGAAACCAACGAAAGCATAAGGAGAAGAGCAGCATTAGCCTATTCCAAATATCAGAAATGCAGTGAACGAGCAGCAAGAAACTTGTTAGTAACAGGATGGTAATAAAAAGAAACACCACAAACACCATCAGTATATCCCTTAATGAGGATGTCACTCCTAAACATTAAATATGGATTGTCAACCATTATATATAACCCCTTATGAGTCGTCATCAGCGTCTATACAACACACTGCGTATATGCCAGCTATTCTGGCTGCCGCTGTGTTTTATACAATACAATACCCTATCCGCGCAGGAGCCTGATTATGCCATACCTCCGGAAAACGAATATACGTCACTGTCCGGTTTTTATGAAGGACGGGCTGCATTCAGTGCCCGTGGAATAATACTTAACGGGTATATTGATGCCGAACAAAACCGGGTGATCGCCCCTGAATTTGATAAAGCCAATGCTTTCCGTGAGGGCCTGGCGGCAGTAGCCGTATGGGATTCCGCAAACGGGTACAAGTACGGGTATATTGACAAACAAGGGAATACGACGATCCCCCTGATGTATTCGGAAGCCCGCGATTTTTCAAACGGAATGGCTGCGGTATCAGAGGGGAAAGATAAATCTGGAAGATATAAATGGATGTACATAGACAAAAACGGCCAGGTTCTTTTTCATTCCCCTTATACCGGGGATGACCCCGGGAGCTTAAACAGTGGCCGCCTGTTGGTCTGGGAAAACGGTCTTGCCGGGTATGTGGATCGATCCGGGAACCGGAAGATTCCTCCACAATACGAACGGGCCTTCGATTTCTCTGACGGGGTGGCCATTGTAAAGGCCAAAGTAAAGAAAAAACGCAAATACAAAAGCGATTTGGTTAGGAAGCTGGCTGAAAAGCTTGAATATGATGCTTATGAATACAATGTTATTGACACGCTTGGTCATATGCTGTTTAAAACAGACGTTTCCAACTTGAACAATTTCAACGATGGTGTAGCAGTATATATGGAGGATGGGAAATGGGGGCTTATGAACAAAAAGGGCAAGGTGATTTTAAAGGCACGTTATCACCAGCAACCTTATGATTTTAAGAATGGCCTGTCCCTCGTTCAGGTTAACGGGGAAGAACAGGATAACAAGGACGGCAGCATACACGTATTAAACACTTCGGGCGAGGTCGTCTCTGTCATTCCGCTCTGCAATGATTACGGCTGTATATATGACAGCAGGTATGGCTTTTATGAGGGGTTATTGGCTGTAAGGATCGTTTCAGGCAAAGAATCGGGATGGGGCTATATCGATATTTACGGGAATTTGCAGGTCTCCCCGCAATTTAGTGAGGCCTTTGACTTTGCCGGCGGATTGGCGTTGGTAAAAACCCTGAAGGGAAAATTGGCGGTCATTAAAAAACCCTTGTTGAAATAGCCCGGCAAACCGGTTTCCTCCCGGATGGTCCCTGAAGGTAATTAGTTGAAAAAATGTTGATCCCTATTGAAGAGAGATAAAAGGCACTGATGGTTGGCAATCTTTGTACGTTATACTTAATATAACGTGAATAATGGATAAGAGATAAAGTAATATTAACATAAAAAAGGAGTAAAACAATTATATTAGTAATTGAATATCATATAGTTATGATTTGAATTTCACTCCCGTGAACGAAGATAAAATTACGAAAATTTTTGTGCAAATTGACGATTTCACCCAACTTTTTGAAGCGGAAATCAAACAATTACGCTTAGAAAGTGCCACCGGGAAGTCAAGAAACCGAAAAAGCAGGCTTTCCGACAGTGAGATGATGACCATTCTGATTTGCTTTCACTTAAGTCGCATTAATGACTTTAAATCCTTTTATATGATGTATCTGTCCAAACATTACAACCATCTTTTCCCGGATTTGGTCTCTTACGAACGCTTTGTGCAAAGTTCCAAACGGATCATGGTACCTTTGATGGTCTTTCTCAAAACCAATGCTTTGGGGACTTGCAGGGGGATCTCTTTTATTGATTCAACAACGGTCAAGGTCTGTCATGTCAAACGGGAAAAGCAACACCAGGTCCTGAAAGGGCTGGCCGCAAAAGGTAAATCCACTATGGGCTCGTTTTTTGTCCCGAAAGCTTTCGGGATCAAACTGCATTTGATTATCAATGACCAGGAGGAAATCCTAAGTTTTTACCTGACTTCAAACCCTCCGATCCCGATTTCAATCGGGATCACCTCCCTTGATCTCAAGGCGCTGTGCTGAGCCTGGTCGAAGTAGAGGAGTTTTTAAAAATACTTAAAATGAGCAGTTTGAGTGCTTTTAGTCCATAAGGCTTGAACATTATTCATGTGCTTTTAAGATTAGAGTTGGGAGTTCCTCCTTCAGTTAGAGAATTAGCAGAAGTTTTAGGGGGAACCTTAAATCGTGGTGAATACCTAGAGTTATGGAAATGTGGAGTAAATGATATAGAACACTTTATTGTCACTGACGAGCAAATATTATTAGATATCCTTTCGAAGAATAAAATCAAAGAAACAAGACTTAAGGTTGAACAGAATATGCAGATGCAATAGGAAGCAATAACATTGCCGGAGATCCCAGCATACAAAGGTTAGTAAAAAACATTAAATTTACGGGTAAACATAATTCACCCGTTAGAGATTTGAAACAACAAGATATATTGCAATTCTGGAGAGATGTCGAGATATTCAATCTTCCTGATTTCAACAAAGATTCCCTATTACTTGAAGTTAACGCTGATTTGCCCTGGTTTAAAGAAAACAGGCCGGGAAGGAAAAATTATAAATGGCGTTACACGCTCATTTTTGGGAAAATTGACAAAAAAGTGATTGTTGAACATCTTAACAATTTGCTGAAAATAGAGGCAGTTAATGACTGGGAAGAGCCTGTTACCGGGTTTAGTTGCCTGTCTGCCCTGATTTTAGACGAAAAGGGTTGCCCGCAGTATGATAGTTATATAACGGCCAGCTATACTTTTGGGATTAGGGCTTTGGAGCAAAATAAAAAGCTTTCAACTGTTCCTGAAGCACTGGAAAGGTCAAAAGAAGATTTTTACGACAGGTACGGTTTTATAGCCACTGACAATACGGAGGAATTACCACAAGGGGAAGTTGTTGTTCGGGAACATCTCAAAAGGGAAATTGATTACCTGGAAAATATCACCGGGTGGTGGAAACAAGACATCAAAATTTATATCCTGGAAGAACTAGTTCCTAAAGACAGTGAGCCCAATACCGGTTTTTTAAACAGTTTCTTTCTGGATGACCTAAATTATCTTTCCTCTATAAAACAAAACCAGTTAGGCATTGCCCTTCAATCTTATTTAACTCTTAACCCTTCTATAGAAAAAAGGAAAGATTTAATTAAAAACAAAGAACTGTTATTCCAGACCATTGACCCCGGTTTGATGACCGCCGGAAGGTGGCCGTCTAAAATAGAATACGGGCTTTATTCAGCACAGGCAGGAGCGGTCAATACAATCTTTTCCAATCTTAAAGGGAATGAAGGTTTACAGGGAGTTAATGGTCCTCCCGGCACAGGAAAAACCACATTGTTACTGGATATCATAGCTGGGATTATAGTTGAAAGGGCGAAAGTTATTTCAGATTTGGGATGCAATGCGCTGTTTGAAAGCGGGTATCGTAAAATCGAAAAAGAATCGGGATATGACCGATATACATACAATCTTAAAGAAGCGCTCCAGGGTGATTTTGGTATAGTTGTAGCCAGTAACAATAATGCTGCTGTAGAAAATATCAGCAAGGAACTTCCTCTTAAAAGTAAAATCGATACAAGCACATTTCCTGATGCCGATTATTTCTCTGATTGTTCCCAATCAATAATTGATGACGAAAGCTGGGGAGCGTTAGCCGTTGCTTTAGGTAACGCTAAAAACAGAAACGCTTTTAGAGAAGCTTTCTGGCAATCCAAAAAAGATACTGAAGAAATTAGGTTTAATGATTTATTATATAATATCTACCGGGATCCTGAGAATGACCAGACATTCCTGCATCGTAAATCCTTTAATACTCAATCCAAAAAACTCAAAAGCCTGCTGAAAGAATTTGATGCGTTCAAAAAGACGGCTTCTTCTTTTCATAAACAACTACCGGAGTATATCAGCAACATAGAAAAAAAAGAACAACGTATAGCAGAAATTACCCGGGTTGAAGCCAGATTGTCCGACCTTTCCACTGAGGAGAAAAGTCTTTTGGAAAAAGAGAACACAACCAGACAAGATGCTGACAGATTGCAATCATTGTTGAATTTGCAAATGCAGCGTAAGCCCTCGTTTTTCTTTTTTCAAAAATTATTTTCCACCTCTAATTTTAAAAAATGGAATTCGGAAGCCGAAGAGCTGATCAATAAACTAAAATCGATTAATTCCATATTAGAGCGTATACGAAAGGAACTGGCCATGAATAATGACAGCGCCAAAGTACTTCATTCCGAACAGGAAAAGAACAAAAGTGATTTATCCGAACTTGATATGTTCGTCTCGGAATACAAAAAATTGCAGGAAATATTATGTAAGGAATATGGGATAGAAACAAGAAATCTGTTCAACATTGAATTCCTGCAAAAGAAATTGGAGGAAATACACCTTCTCAACCCTTATCATTCTCCTAAAATAGCAAAATTAAGAAGCGATATTTTTATAACAGCTACCCGGCTACACCACGATGCCATTCTGGCGAATGCAAAAAGTATCCGAAATAACTTAACGGCATTTTTCGAGATGATTTCCGGTTGGGTAACCGTAGATTCTAAAATGTCTCAAAACCTGTGGGATACATTCTTTTTATGTGTGCCTGTAGCATCTACTACACTGGCATCTGCCAGTAGATTGTTTCCCAAGATAAATAAAGGACAAATAGGCTGGCTGCTTATTGATGAGGCCGGGCAAGCCACTCCCCAATCGGTAGCGGGCCTAATTCATCGCTCAAAACGATGTGTAATTGTTGGTGACCCGTTGCAAGTAGAACCGGTTGTAACCATACCCAAGAAACTGGTTACGAAGTTGAGAAATGAACACCGTGTTGAAGTAGGATGGTCTCCTCACAAAGTTTCTGTTCAGCAGTTGGCCGATAAAGCGTCTTATCTAGGAACCTATATGGACATAGGAAACTCAGAAGAAAGAATATGGGCAGGCTTTCCCCTCCGTGCACATAGAAGGTGTGATGACCCTATGTTTACGATCACCAATGAAATTGCGTACAGTAACCAGATGGTGAATGCAGTCCCTGAAAATTCAACTACAGAATTTATTGGCGTGTCAAAATGGTTTCATGTTGAATGTTCGTCCACACCCTATAAAAAACATGTGATTCCTGAAGAGGTTGATGTTCTGAAAAATAAGATAAGTGACTTGCTTCAAACGGGGTACGTGGGGAAAATTTATGTTATTTCACCTTTTAAATCCGTCGCCGATTTCTGTTTGAATGAATTTAAGTCACAGAAAAATATCTCATGCGGGACAATACATAAGTTTCAGGGAAAAGAAGCGGATATTGTTTTTCTGGTATTGGGAAGTAATCCTAAATCCCCGGGAGCCAGGAACTGGGCTTCTCAAAAGCCTAATATGTTAAACGTAGCGCTCACAAGAGCAAAAAAACGATTTTATGTAATAGGAAATAAAAAGCTTTGGGGTCCCTGTAAATATTTCAATACAATGGCTGGTATTTTGGATTATTAACTTTTCACTCTTATGTAAGGCCTTGTCCATATAAACCATAGACGGTACATAAAGATCCATTGAAAGCCTCTACAGGATAAGTGGCGCCGTAAAATTGATATGACTGCTCTTTTTTTATTTTAATTAAATTAAACATAACCTTCTCTTGAATAGGAATTTTTCTGTTTTGATAGCCTGTCTATAATATTATTCTGTACTGGCTCATAATAAAAGCCCCCCTGCCAGCCCCCGCAGGATACACCCGTTGGCGAGCAGATAAAGTACCTGTTCCTGCAAAAGGGTAATGATAGCGACAAAGTAGTCCGGGAAATGCTGTAAGCCATATCACTGCCCCTAAAAACAGAGGAGGTTAAACAGTTATTATGCTTCAAACCCTCCTCCTATGTTTTTATTACGGTATAGTACCGATGCAAAACAACATCATATATTTCTTCCAAATTCCGTTAGATTAAGACTCATAAAGCTGGAATATAAATAAGGATAAAAGAATAGGATGTCCCCTACCTTTTTTATTGATATTCTGTTTTAAATTTATTATTGTTAAAATATTGTGAAAAAAATACTATGTTTTTTCGTATTTGATCTGCTTTATGTGTCATGTTATCGTATTTCTGTTAAATTTTTAGTGATCGAGAAATGTGATATGACAAGGAATATATAACTGTAAGAATAAATTAACATTCTTAAATTTTCGGGATATACAATACTAACCAATTCTAATTCTACGCATAGCCCCGGAATCAGTTAGCTTGACTTTTCAAAATTGACCATTAACTCCTGTTATAAGTCCCCGACACCGTGGACAACTATCTTGTCATAATAAAAACAGGTGATTTTTATTAAACATAATATCAGTAACCCAAATGTAATACTTATGCACCACCCCAAATGTATTCCCGGATATCCATTCCATTGATTTGGAAAGACATCAGGTTAGGTTTGCGCTTCCATTTGAAAAGACCACTTGGTCAAGTAGAAAATGTGATTCCCTTCTCAGAATGGAGGTAGGGGGGGTGGTAGTTCCATAAAAAAAGGAAACTCAAATTTCGTGTTGAACTATAATTATTTAATTCTGACTTATGAAGAGACTATACGCTTTAGCTTTTTTTCTGGTAGTTGTTTATTACGGGCATGCCCAGGTGGGTATCGGAACGCCCTTACCAGACAGTTCGGCCCAGCTGGATGTTGTGGCAGAAGATAAGGGGATATTGATCCCGCGGGTTGCCCTTACGGGAGCCCGGGACCAGACTACGATTGCCAATGGCAATGTGGAGAGTTTGCTGGTATTTAATACGGCCAGTACGGCAGATGTTAAACCTGGCTACTATTATTGGTATGCAGAAAGCTGGCATCGGGTAGTATCTGCAGAAGATGCGAATGGCGGAGACCTGCCGGATAATGTGATTATCTATAATCCGGCAGACAACGAGCTTACCTATATCGACGAGAACGGGGATACCCAGGTCATTGACCTCTCCGAACTG
>NZ_RJTM01000144.1 GCF_003725735.1 Sinomicrobium pectinilyticum
GATAACTTATACCGATGAAGACGGCATAGCGACCACGATCGACATCAACAGCATCGTGGATGATGAGACCGTGACCAACCTGGTGGACAACGGCGACGGTACGATCACCTATACCAACGAGGAAGGTATAGCCCAGACGGTGGACATGGCCTCGATCATTGCGGCCAATGAAACAAATACCATATTGGCCCTGACAGACGGCGAGTTGATATATACTAATGAAGGTAATGACAACCCCAATATACCACTGATTTCAACAGATGCCGACAATGCCATTACAGTCGGCACGGATGGATCACTGTTTACGGATACTTCTGCTTTAACTGTAGAACCCTGGTTGGTACAGGGCACTACCGACAAGGCCACCGAAAATGACCAGGACATTTACCAGATGGGCAAAGTGGGTATTGGCACGGACGACATGTTGGGTACGGAGAACCCGGATGTAGCACTGGCTGTTAACGGGGCCATACTGACTACTTCTGCCATCTATGCTGACTATGTTTTTGAAGATTATTTTGAAGGTTTTTCAGAACTGAACAAAGACTATACGTTCAAATCGCTGAAAGAGGTCGAGGACTTTATCAACAGGAACAGGCACCTACCGGGCATTACCAAAATAGATGCCCTGTGCAAAAACCAAAAAGGGGAGTATGTGATCAATCCTTCGGAGCTTTCGGTGCAGTTGCTCGAAAAGGTAGAAGAACTCTATCTCCATACCATCGAACAGCAAAAAGCCCTGGAGGGCAAGGACAGGGAAATAAAAAGGCTCAGGCAACGGCAGGAAGACAAAGACCATGAAATAGAAAGGCTCCAACAACAGCAGGAAGCCATGGAAGAGCGGTTGAGCAGGTTGGAGAAACTTTTTAAGGAATAATCATAATGCCTATGTACAGGCCTATCGGCAGGCACTAAAAACGCAAATGCCGGCAGGCTTATCAAAATAGTCTAAAGGAAAAATAAACAGCAGAAAGAAATGAAACGAATTGTATTAATACTATTGCTCGGGCTTGTTTTTAAGGTTGGATACGCCCAGCAAACGGGAATAGGCACAACAACCCCCGACTCGTCATCCGTACTCGATATCACAGCTACGGATAAGGGAATATTGGTGCCAAGGATAGACCTTACTTCCGGGACATTGGATCTGGATGGGCAACCGGGGCAGGCCACCGGGCTGTTGATCTTTAATATCGGGAATACTTTTGAACAGGGGTTCTATTTCTGGAACGGTACCGAATGGAAGGCCATAGGCGGCACGGCCGGTAATGGCAGTGGTGGGGGTGAAGACCCTTTCAACCCGAATGAAATACGATCGATAAGGTATATAGTGCCTGCAGCCGATTTTATAGAGGATGTATGTTGTATAAATGAGATGACCGGAAAAAGCTTAGGTGATACCAGCAATTTTAGACAGGACAAATCGGCTTATGAAATGGTGGGCGATTCTCAGGGGGAACCTATTATTATCAACGGATTGCGGATGGATTTTCTGGCATATGACGCTACCCGAGTGTCCCCAAAACTGTTCAATACCACCGCCAATGCCATCGTATACAATATATCCTCGTTATCTACCAATGACGCTTATATTGATGGTATCGGTACGACCATTGCTTCGAATCATTATAATTATTTGGTGGATGGAGATGATATTTTTGGGGCATCACCAAATGGTAACGGTGAATATGTGAATGTAATGTTGACCTTTGATACCGGCGAATGGTACCAGTGTACTTGGTTTGCTACTCAGGATGCCAACAATTTTTATTTATATATGACCGCTCAAAGGTTAAATTGATAAAGGAATTTAAATGTTATCATAAATTAAATAGCCTCTTTAAGAGTGATATTGTTATCACTACTGACGCTTTGGCTCTTTTTTCAAACAGGTAAGTTATACCTCCTTAGTCCCTCATATAAGCAAAACATTTAAAAATGGAAAAAATTACAACGATAAGAATAATAAGTGTCTTTACGGTGTTGAACCTGGCTTCTTATGTGTGTGGCCAGACCGTCAATACAGGGGAGCTGGTTATTGCTCCCGATACCCAGGTATCCACTCTGGGCGATTTTGAGAACACGGAAACCGGCGATGTTATCAACGACGGGGAGTTATTTGTTTACAACAACTTCCACAATGATGGCATGGTGAGCTTTAGTCCCGGCCAGGCCACCGGCCTGACCCTTTTTGAAGGAATACATGGCCAGCAGGCCATATCGGGTGACATGCCTTCCGGTCTTTTTCATGTGCTGTTCAACAACCCGGCCTCACAACCGGCCTTTGCGCTTTCCGGGGATATTTCCATTTCCGGGAAGGCCGAATTTCAGGACGGCATCGTGGACGGCGATCAGCACGGCGGGCTGGTCACCTTTGAGCAGGGGGCTTTCCACGCACTGGTGTCCGACCACAGTTTTGTCGACGGCCAGGTCCGGAAAACAGGGAACGAGGCTTTTGATCATCCCATAGGGGATGAGGGCTATTACCGGCCGGTACTCATGTCCGCCCCTTCCGGTAACGCAGACCATTTTACCTCGCAATACCTGCTGGAAAATTCCAATTCCCTCCATCCGCACGCCGACAGGGCGAAAAGCGTAGAACTGATAGACAATGCGGAATATTGGGAAATCAACAGGACCAACGGGGCCTCCAATATCGTACTGACTCTGACGTGGAACGAAGAGACCACCCCTTTGGATATCTTAAGCGAAGAAGAGGGTAAGGAAATACACATTGTACGCTGGGATGACATCAACGAAACATGGAAAGACGAAGGCGGTGTGGAAAACCGCGATGAAAAGACCGTGACCACGGCAGTATCCGGGTATGGCATATTTACCCTGGCCAAGGTCATGGCCGAAGAAGAGCCGGACGGCAGCCTGGAGGTGTATAACGGGGTGTCTCCCGACGGGGATGGCCGGAATGATTTCTTTTACCTTAAGGGCATAGAGCACTACCCGGACAATACCGTGACGATCTACAACCGCTGGGGCGTAAAAGTGTATGAAGCCAAAGGGTATAACAATACCGACGTTCGTTTTGAAGGTTATTCTGATGGCCGTGCCACTATAAACACAGGAAAATTACTGCCTGCGGGAACCTATTTCTATATCCTGGAATACACCAGTGACAACCGTGTCAAAGACAGGTCGGGGTACCTGTATATCAATTAGTGCCCTGAAATAGAAAACAGGAATGTGAAAAAACAAACAAGCCGCCGGGGACACGAGAGGGCTCCGGCAGTACTAAAAACAAGACAGATGAAGAAAACTATCATAGTATTGGCGTTGTTGGGTTCCTGGATCAGCTACGGGCAGCAGGAATCGCAATATACGCAGTACATGTACAATACCATGAGCGTAAATCCCGCCTATGCCGGGACCCGTGGGGTGATGAGCATCTTCGGCCTATACCGTTCGCAATGGGTAGGTCTGGACGGGGCGCCCAAAACGGCACAGCTATCGGTCCATTCTCCTATTAGTAGACAGGGGCATGGCCTGGGATTGTCCGTGATCAATGATGAGATCGGCCCCTCCAGGGATACCTATGTCAATGCCAGTTTTTCCTATAAGCTCCAACTGGATCCTTTTACCTGGCTGAACCTGGGGATTATGGCCGGGGGAAGTTTTCTGGAGGTGAACTATGACAAGCTGAACGTTCATGATCCGGATGACCCGTCGCTTAGCGGGAGGCTGAGCAGGTTCTCTCCCAATATAGGGGTCGGCGCCTACCTGCATTCCGATCACTGGTATGTAGGGCTGTCGGTACCTGCACTGCTGGAAACCCGTTTTTATGACGACATCCAGCAATCCATGGCTAAGGAAAAAATGCATTTTTACCTGATCGGAGGCTATGTGTTCGATCTGGATCACAACTGGAAGTTCAAGCCTGCAGCACTGATCAAGGCCGTATCCGGGGCACCTTTGGCTGTGGACCTTTCTGCCAATTTTCTCTATAACGAAATCCTTACCCTGGGTGCGGCCTATCGTTGGGATGCAGGGCTTAGCGGATTGGCAGGGTTTCAGGTCAACGACAACCTGATGATCGGTTATGCCTATGACTTTGATACTTCCAGGCTGGGAAATTACAATTCGGGAACGCACGAAGTATTTATCCGGTTTGAGTTTGTGTCCTCAGGGCGAAGCAGGATGCGTTCTCCCAGGTTTTTTTAATCTAACCCGACAAATCACAGGATATGTATAAAAAATTACTCATTACTCTAATATTTGTTATCACGGGAAGCCTGTATGCCCAGGAAGCCAGGAAAGCCAGGGCCGATGCGAATTACGAAAAATTCGCCTATATAAAGGCCCGTGAGCTGTATAAAAAACTCCTGGACCAGGACAATGCATCCCGGGACCTTTACGGCAAACTCGCCGATACCTACTACTTCAATGCGCAATATCCGGAAGCACTTGAGTATTATAAAAAAATGTTCGCCCTCGACGGAGAAACAGGCCCGGAGTATTATTTCAGATATGCCCAGTGCCTGAAAACATCCGGGAACCATGAGGAGGCAGAAAACATATTGAACCGGTTTTACGAATTGACCGGCCGGGAAAACGTAGCTAAAATGTCCCTGACCGAAAAACTTGAGGAAGTCGGACGTTTATCCGCGAGATATGAAGTCAAGGATGCAGGCATCAATACGGAATATACAGACTTCGGCCCTGCTTTTTACGGTAAGGACAAGGTGATCTTCGCTACGGCAAGGGATACGGGGATATTTGTAAAGCGGACCCATCAATGGAATGAAAAGCCCTTTTTAAAACTCTATAGTGCCGCGATAAACAGTGAAGGTACGCTGGAAAACCCGGAAGAGCTCCGGGGAAGCCTCAATTCGAAGTATCACCAATCCACTCCAACCATGAGCAGTGACGGCAGGACCATGTATTTTACCAGGAACAATTATATCCCCGGAACGTATGGAAGAGGGGAAGACGGTGTCAATCATTTAAAAATATACCGGGCCACATTTAAGGATGGGCAGTGGAAGGATGTTGAAGACCTGCCCATTAACAGTAATGATCATTCATCCGCTCACCCGGCCCTGAGCCCGGACGGCAAACAGTTGTATTTTGTGTCCAACCGTCCGGGTACGCTGGGATTGTCAGATCTGTTTGTCACAGAGATCCGTGAAAACGGTAGCTTTGGCCCGGTACAGCACCTTGGAGACACCATAAACACCAAAGGAAGGGAAACCTTTCCCTTTATAAGTGATTCCGGGGTGTTGTATTTTGCTTCTGACGGGCATCCAGGCCTGGGGGGGCTGGATATTTTCGCCACGATAAAAGATCCCTTCGGACAGTATCATGTGGTGAATGTCGGCAGTCCGGTAAACTCATCTTCAGACGATTTCGGATATATTATCAATGAGGATACCGGGCGTGGCTTTTTTTCATCGAACAGGGAAAATGCTATGGGTTTTGACAATATATACAGCCTGTTGGATAAAGAGCCTGTTTCCCTTAGGGCAGCCTTATGCGGGCATGTACAGGATAGTATGACCAGGGCGCCTTTGGCCGGCACCAGGATCACTCTCTATGATGAACAAAACAGGGTGTTGAAAGAAGACAGTACCGATCATAAGGGCGATTTCTGTATGGAAGTGCTAATGGCAAAAAATTATAATCTCCGCGCTGAAAAGCAGGACTATCAGACCGCAGAAGAGTTTGTCGACAAACTGGCCGAAGGCGAGAAACGGAAGTTGGTCGTAGCACTGAACAAGGAAAATATTGCCGTAACTACGGGAGATGATCTAACGGAAAAACTGAGACTGAAGTCCATCTATTTCGATTTTGACGGCTCCGCTATACGTAAACGTTCTGAAATAGAACTGGCCAAAGTCATCGAAGTGATGCGCAAGCACCCGGATATTGATATAGAGGTACGATCCCATACCGACAGCAGGGGCAGTGATACCTATAACACGCAATTGTCAGAGCGTAGGGCCAAAGCCACGATAGATTATATTGTTAATAAGGGCGGTATTTCCCGGGAGAGGGTTTCCGGAAGGGGGTATGGAGAATCGCAATTGACCAACAGCTGTTCCGATGGCGTAAAATGCAGCGAGGGAGAACACCAGTTGAACCGGAGAAGTGAATTTATAATCATTAAGATATAAAGAAAAACCTTATTTATTGTTTTCTTACGATTTGTTTAGATCAGGTTGTTTGGTAAATTCAGAGGGGCGGTCAAAGATTGAGATGATCTGTTAAAATACCGCCTCCTGAATTGATTTTGTGGAAATGATCTGAACAGGGTTAAAAGTGTAGAATGTGTAATTTCCCGGAAAAGCCGCTTTGAGTGTGTAGTGTTGACAGGCCCTGACCCCATTATAAATATTCTTTATTTCGCAAGGCCCAGAATAATAAGGAATTGTAAGAAGAGGTGAGGTTCAGCTTTTTTCTCATTTTGGTCTTTATTCTTTCGATATTTTTTTCACTGCAGAACAGGTTTTGTCCCAATTCCCTGTTCGATTGTCCTTCTATGATCCCTTTTAGTACTTTTACCTCTCTAACGGTAAGTTTGTCAAAGTCTTCCGGGATGTCATTCAATTCGTCAAAACCCTTCAAATAGTTTTCTCCGGCCAACAGCATTTTTGTGCATTCGCAGATCTCTGCCAAGGCGTTTGTCTTTAAAAGGAATCCTTTGGCCCCCGCTTCCACGGCTTCCCGATAGTAATGGATATTATTATGCATAGTTAAGATCACAAACACGGTTTGCGGAACTTTACTTTTTATTTCTTTTAAGATCTCCAGGCCATCTTTACGAGGCATGTTAATATCCAGAAAAACGATATCCGGTTTATAATTCATGACCTTATGATAGGTATCTTCCCCGTCTTCTGCTTCCCTGACAATGATATCCCTGAAATTATTTTGAAGTATCTCCCGTAACCCTTGTCTGAGTAACAGATGGTCGTCTGCCAGTAATATTTTGATCAGTTTATCCATAACAGGCATTAAAGGGGTATTTTACAAAGGACCTCAAAGCCTCCTTTTTCCCCTTTCCTTTTCATTTTATATGTTCCGCCGAGTAAAAAGATGCGTTCTTCAATGCTCTTAAGCCCCAAGGAGTTGACTTTATTCAAAGTTAAGGGGTTGGTTTTCATGCCCTTTCCGTTATCTGCGATCCATATCTTTAACCGCTGATTTTTTATTTTGAGACATATCCATGCATCGGGGGCATCGGCGTGCTTTATGATATTGTTCACGCATTCCTGTACGATCCGGTATATATGTAACGCTCTTTCTCCCTCGTAATGGTGATCTATATCGTCATCTATCTCACATCTGAAATACGTATATGAAACTTCATCCATATTTTTTAGAAGGTACTTTATGGCTTTGGTCAGCCCTAACCGGCGGATATATTCCGGATGCAGGTTGTTGGATATTCTTTGCACATCATCGATCAACAGGTCAATTTTAGATTCGTATTCCGGAGTGCTTCCCTCATTCTTTAAGAGGACCAGGCTTTGACCGACCCCGTCGTGAAGTTCCCTGGCCACCCGTTTTCTTTCATCTTCCTGCGCCTCAATGAGCCGGTGTGAATATTTTTGTTGTACCCTGTTGATCTTCTTTAAATAATTGACCCTGATCTGATGCAGCGTATATAATGCCAATAAAATTGCTCCTCCCACCGCTGTAAAAAACCAGGGGGTCTTCCAAAACGGGGGGGACACGCTAAAGGTATATTCGGTATGGCCTTCAGACCATCTCCCAAACCTGTCCGTAGCCCTTAATAGCAAGGTGTAATTTCCCGGCGCCAGAAAGGAAAAGTCAAGCGATGTTTTAGTAGTAGGTGCCGACCAGCTTTGGGCAGAAAGAGATTCCGAAACAAGTTTATAACTATAATCTATCGAAGCCGGAAGAAAAAATTCGTTACTCGAAAAGTGAAGGGTTAAATGGCTTTTATTATAAGGAAGTTCTATATCATATGGAATTCCGCTTGCGTTTATAGTATCATTTTTAATTCCTTCCGGAAGATCAACATGCTTTATCTCTGGGGGCAATGCAGTCATTTTTTCCGTAAGTTCCCAGATAATGAGCTCTTTATCCGTGGTGATGAACAATTTGTTTTTCTCCTTTAATACATCGACTATTTTCTCTGTTTTAATATTGGCGTTCTTTTCGTGAAGCCGGTATCTATGGGTTACATTTACCTGGCCCTTTAAAGAGTCGATCCGTATTTTATATATACTGGAACGATTAACCGCCCATATATTATCGCTGGAATCTATCGCAGAAAACCCTAGGTTTTTTAGCGGTAACCGCTCGTTCTTTAATGCTGTTTCTTTAACCTTCCAATCTGTTTTGGCCGAAGTCTTATAGAGTTCTCCAATACCTATGGTATCTGACTGCACATAGAGGTATTTCCTGTCCGATATTTTAATCGGTATCGTTACAGACGTACTTTTCTTTACTAAATGTTCTTCCTGATCCGGATCCGGAGTGAAGAATTTGTGAACATACCATCCTTTACGATCAATATAAAAATAAGTTCCGACGTCTATGGAATCTGCAAACATATAGATCCTCGGACGGTAGTCCTTATATTTTTTCATTTCTTTTTTTGGGTTTATATTCAGAACAAAACCTTGTTTGGATGTAGTTCCAAAAGCAATAGCCGACTTATCGTTATTTACCGGTAAAAGATGAAATATATCGGCGTCTGTATTGCGATTATCCGTATACGCGTACAGTGAATCTTTCGCTACAAAAATCCCGGCATCTGTCGCCACGAGAGTCTCTTTATTTTTCAAATAGCAATAATCATAAAAAGTTGTAATACGCGGCTCTACTGTTTTGGATACCGGTAAGGTATCTATCTCTCCATTGCCGAGGTTGATCTCCTCCAATCCCTTTTTGGCATTTATACAAAGTAGTGTACTGTCATTTTTTAAATTTAACTTAAAGGTATACGCTTGTGGTTTTAAAGGGTGTTTGTAAATATTCAACCGTAATTTAACGAGACTGCTTCCTGTAACGGGAAGCAACCAGTAATTTTCTTCCGAATCCTTGAATATATCAGCGTAAACAAGATCAAATATATCGACACCGGGATTCAATTTGGCCGGTCTTTTATCCGGGTTCAGGGAATAAATGCCTTTTTCAAAAGTACTTAAAAGTAGCGTATTGTCTTTAGTGGGAAGAATGTCGATTATTCGTAATGAAGCATTGTCAGGGCTCCTGTAATAGGCTTCTATTTTTTCCTGCCCCGACATTTTTAACACCACACGATTCCCTCCTATCCATACATTTCCCAGCTTGTCTTTGTTTATGCAGTAAAAATTTGATTCCGAAAACGGGGTGATCTTTTTAACCGTATTTTTTTCGCTGTCAATGACAACAATGCCGTCATTCATATCCGCGATCCATATTTTACCGTTAAAATATTCAAAGCGGCGGGCATACCTGAATCCGTCGAATTCTTTTACGATCTCGTTTTTGATATAGTTATATTCGATAAATCTTTCGGTGGTCAATATGTGCAATACGCCTTCGGAAATTTCATTGACCTGCATGTAAAGCTCTTCTGTATTGCGATCGACACCCGAAACAGGGATAAACGCTTTTCCCGTAAATTCATGGAGGCCGTCTGATGCTGCCAAAACAAAAAAACGGCCATCCCGTGTGATCACGGCATCACTTAGTTCTGCATGGCTTAATCCATTTTTATAGCCCGTAAATTCCTTGCCCTCAAATGAGAATAATCCGTTATAACTGCAAAACCAAAGCGTTCCTTCTTTATCCTGTATTACTTTGCTCATGCTCTCTGAACCAATCTCTTTGGTGTCGTACTTCTCATAATAATATTCCTGGCCGTGAATATTTTCCGTACACAAAAGAAAAACAATAAGTATAACGCTCTTTATAAGAACCTGATGTATACGGTTGGACAGTTTATGTCTTTTAAAACACATTTTTAGCACTTCTACAAACAGTCGATTTTTTTGAAGATTTAGCCTGGGAAATACTCCAAAGTGGGGTCATAAAATTTTTCATGATCATTAAGGAAATTCCGAATTAATCTCATAATGTGTTATAAAAATAAGAAAATTCCGGTTGTTATGATGCTGAAGCCCCCTCTTTTTTAACAAAATGTCTTGAAAAAACCACGCTGTACACTTTCCATATCTCAACAATATCGCTGATGTATATTTTGGTCTTATAGGGCATTTCTCCTGCATCTTCATTGATCAGGAACAGGGTGCCGGGAATGTTATTATTGATGTCCACCCTACCTATAAACACGCCATGCGTCCTGTTCACTAATATGTATATTTCACCATTAAGTATGTCTTCAGTGTGTCCAACCCATTCACCAATAGCATAAGAAGTTCCCTTATCCGTAGAGAATAGCGAAAAATCCAGTACCTGGAAGGCTCTTGTATTGTGATTTCCTATATAAGGGAAGTTATACCGGGGCATTTCGTTAATAAAGGAATCCTTATTCCTGTTATTTACATACTGGTATTGGTATTCCCTGGGAATTGCCACCATGCTTTTATGATATGATCGCGATATGTCTACGTTGGAAAACAGTATATTTAAGTCCAGGCCATATTTTCTTCCAACAGTTATGATACGTCTGAAATTCAGGCTGTTCCTTGCTTTCCATGTGGATAACGTATTGGATTCAATCCCTAAAAGCTTAGAGAGTTTTACATCCGTCCTGATCCCCAGGGTCTTTTTAAGCCTTTCCATAATTTCTGCTGCATTAAAGTCTTCCGTACAGTTTATGGCATTAAGCTCTTCCGTAATATCCATGGCATCCGACGCTTTCATATTCCTGTTTTTTTATGTAATTCTAGTTTTTTTATTGCTTTGAATAAAAAAAAGGATAATTAAATACCTTAAAACTACAAGAATATAAAAAGCTAAAGAGTAGGGGGCTCCCTATTTCTAACACAGGATAGGATCGTTGCAAATTGAAGTAAGAAGGGGTATTATATTCAGGGAAACCACCCTTTGATGCGCAAAATTTATACTTTTATAAGTAAACTTCATTGTGGATAGCCCAGTCAAGCAAAGCTCCGTAAGAAGGAGGTATATCCAGTTTTTTCCTTATTTTGGTCTTGAATTTTTCAATGTTCTTTTCGCTGCACAAAAGGTTGCTTGCAATTTCCCTATTGCTTTTTCCGTGTATTACCCCTTTTAACACGTCGGTTTCCCTTTTTGTTAAACCCGAAATAGCGGAATTTGCTGCGGTAGCTTCTTTTTCCAAAAAATCATCTACATACGTCTCCCCCCTTAATACAGCGTCCAAACATTCCTGTACCTTATTAAAGCCAGCCTTTTTAGGCAAATATGCTATGGCCCCGGCAGCCATAGCCTCCTGGAAATGCGTAGGGTCATTGTGTATAGTGAGTACAATGAATGCTATTTCCGGGAGTTCTTTTTTCACCTTCCTTATGACCTCAATACCATTTACACGAGGTATGGATATATCAATGAACACAAAATCCGGCCTGTGATGAAATATCTTTTTTAATGCCTCTTCCCCGTTTTCTGCTTCCGCAATCGCAGTGACATCTGCCATTTTTAAAACCAAAGAACGAATTCCTCTTCTTATAAGGGGGTGATCGTCTACTAATAATACTTTAATCATTTTTATCTGAATCTTGTAATCAGCACTTTACAAAAATACGAATTAGATGAATATTGAACTGTGTATACGTTTGAAAACCGGTTCTTTTATATTATGCATCAACGACTACTTAAAACAACATGATTTTCAGGTTTTTACACTCGTGTTCTTAGAGGTTATCGTTGTCCGTTAATCGAGATTTAAGAAAAAGAAAATATTTATATGATTACTTCGATAATAACTGTACTACTAAATTAGTGGAGTTATTTCAAGTAAATAATAATTTATTCTTTAGTACATGACAAAACAAAAACTAGTGTTTATAGGACTTATAGGTTCGGTGGTATTATTTATCGTCGGCTATGCCTATTGGAAGTTTGGCATGGAGGATTGGGAAGTTACTGAAGTAGAAACCGTAGCAATACCGGAATTGGAAGTTTCTGAACCGGAGTTTGATAATAAAAAAGAAGCGGTAGATGCCTTAGAGCCGGAGCGGGAGTTTACGCCACCCAGTGTATATGATGATAAGGAATTGGATAGTATGGGAATTACGATAGATTCTTTGCAGGTTGTGGAGGAAGGTGTTGCTGAAGGTGATGGTTCTGTAGAGTATACATCGTATGCAAAAGAAGAAATTCCTTAAATTACTTGGCTCAAAGAAGCTCGTGAGGAAGGTAATGGGGAGGTGCATCAAGAAAAAGATAATGAGAAGCTTCTAAAGGAATTGGCTAAACAACAAGAAGTATTGTTTGCAGGAGTGCAGTTGGAGGATGCGGATTTGATTGCAGATACGGATGCGCTGCTATATGTAAAGGTTCGAGGAACTCAAACGGTACAAAGTAAGTATCGGTTAGAAATGGAGCTTATGAAATCTGCAAGGATTCGTGGGCAGAAGTTTGAGCGGTATACGCGGTTGTATGGATTTGTGTCTTTTCAACCGACTCGAACTTTGTTACATATTACCCATATCGGAACGATGGAAGTGAGTCTCAAAGCATATGACAAGTAGGATGGGAGTGAAGGTATCTATACCGTGAATTCCTTTCGGGCAGAGGCGACCAAGGAAGCGGTCACTCAGACTATTGGAGAGATTAGTATTCCGGCGTTTCCGACTCAAACCAGCTTTTTACAGCAACTATTGCAACGCAACAACCGAAGAGTAAAGGTCACCATTGATGATGGGTATGAACTCATTTTAAAACCAGAATTATAATAGTTAAAAATGAATTGAATTAAAAGAAAGATGAAAATGATGATGAAATATATAAAAATACTATTAGGAATGATAGGCATAGGAAGTGGTTTACAGGCGCAAGCCACCGGGTATTGGTATTGCCTAAAACAGTTGTGGGGGCTCATGAGGAGTTGAAATTAGAGGTAGGTGAATTGATGGGGAATAGGAGTTTGGAATTGAAGATAGAGTAGCTATTGCTGTATTGAAATGGTAGTTTTATAGTTGTGTTTATTCAAGTTTATCAAAAGTAAATTATAGAAATAAATACCTTTGTGCCATGAAAACAGATATTCAAACATTTGCTTTTAAAGCACTGCCTATTGATATTGAGGTAAAAGATTTGAAATTTATAAAAGAGTTACCTGAAATGTTGGGGCAACCACACAGGGTTGCTTTTTATCAAATTTTATGGTTAGATAGAGGCTATGCTAAAATGAATATTGATTTTCATGAAATTGGGGTAGAGAGCAATGAACTTTTAATGATTACTCCTGGACAAATATGTGCGTTTGATACAGAATCAGCCTATGAAGGCAAACTGATTCTCTTTACCGGTTCATTCTTTAATGGTAGTGAAATCGATGCTAATTTTTTATATTCTTCAGAATTATTAAATCCCATACGACTGCATAAGAAGATAGCTATTCGTCCTGATCAAATGAGACCTTTGGTATATTTATTAGAAAAAGAGCTGATGCAAGGAGAAACCAGTTTTCAAATAGCTATAGCACAAAGTTATCTTCGTATTATTCTTTTTGAATCGGAACGGCAATTTTCGAAAGATGCTACAGTTTTAGTTAATTCTATTGCCAGACGCTTCTACAATGCAGTTGAAAATCATTATAAAAAAAATAGAACTACCGAATTTTACCAAAACCTATTGAGTGTTAATGAAAAGAAGCTAGCCAAAGAAATTAAAGTTTTTAGCGGAAAAACACCTAAAGTATACATAGACTCTAGAATAATTCTGGAAGCGAAAAGATTGCTTATATATAGTGATTTAAGTATTCAAGAGATTGGCTACAGCCTTGGTTTTGAAGAACCTTCCTATTTTAATAAATATTTTAAGCGACATGTCTATTCTACACCTTTTGAATTCCGTAAAAGGCATTATTGAATTCGAAATTGCGGATAATTACCATTTTTAGACGGGAAATTATTATAGGGTTGTAACCACTGCACAGTACTTTTGTTTCATTAAACATTTAAAAGTACAAAATGGAAAAAGTTGTTTTAATTGGAGCTAGCGGATTTATAGGATCTGCACTTCTTAGTGAGGCTTTAGAGAGAGGAATACACATCACAGCAGTTGTGCGTAATCCTGAAAATATTAAGATTACCCATACCAATTTAAAGATTGTAAAAGCAGATGTTTCTGATGCGGCCGTAGTTACTGAAGTAACCAAGGGAGTCTCAACTGTAATTAGTGCGTTTAATCCAGGTTGGACAAATCCTGCTATTTATGAAGAAACATTGCGCACGTACCCAGCTATTTTAAAAGGAGTAAAAGAAGCCGGAGTAAAGCGTATTCTTATTGTGGGTGGGGCAGGTACTCTATTTGTAGCACCTGGAGTTCGCGTAGTAGATACAGACGCATTACCACAAGAAATTATGGGAGGTGTACAATCATTAGGTGAGTTTTACCTAAACACCTTAACAACAGAAAAAGATATAGACTGGACATTCTTTTCACCAGCAGGTATCATAGAACCTGGAGAGCGTACAGGAAACTACCGCTTAGGGAAAGATGATTTAATCATCAATGACCAAGGAGAAAGTAAAATATCTGTTCAAGACTATGCAAAGGCAATGATTGATGAGCTAGAAAATCCTGCACATCATTATGAACGATTTACTATAGGTTACTAAGTTAGTATAAACGACTTCTCAATATGGCAGCACTTAGGTTGACCTAGTTTTAGGTGCTGCCCCTTTGAGATGTACAACCATAATTTAATCTTATTTTCTAAGTACATAACAAAAAATCCATTAAGTTGATGTTGAGGTTGTTAAATCCTGTCAACAGCCAATTTGATAACCAATCCAATCCATATTTAAAGACACTTACGGCTCTTCGTCCGTGTTTTTTGAAGGTAATGGGCTTGATCTTCCTATCCACAAAATCCCCAATTTTGTAGCACCAGACAAAGGCGATCATGGTCAACATGAAAAGCTTTTCCAGCCTGTCCAGTTGAGTGACATGGGTATCCTCTATATGAAACCCACTTGATTTGAGCGCTTTAAACAGGGTTTCTATCTGCCGCCTTTCCCGATAATACTCCAAAGCCTCTTCAGGTTTGTTATAGGAAACAATGATCAATATTATAGGGATAACCTTAATATCATTTGGGCGAATCCACTATACCTTTTTCTCTATTTGAAAAATAGAAAATTGAAATCATTGTTTAGATGTTTATTGCTGATATTCAATATATTATTTTTAACCTTTTCTTTTTTTTAGGTCAGGTTATTTTAATTGAAATATATCTATTAGTATTGTTTCTTTGTATAATATTGATATTGAACTCGTTTAAAATTTTTTGATTGAGTACAATATCTTGAAAGCGACTATTCAAAATTCTCCCAAATTTGACGAAGAATCGATCACTACAAAATATCCTGTTTTGAGTAAGTAATATAATTGAACAAAAC
>NZ_RJTM01000145.1 GCF_003725735.1 Sinomicrobium pectinilyticum
CCTGGATAGACATTTGTGACAATTTTTGTCACCCATTTTTGAAAAATTCTAATATATAAAATAGGGAATAAACTCTGTTCTTTTATAGAGATTACAAGTATATGAAGTGATCTAAACTTTTTTAGAGATAAATAGGTCGTGGGTATTTGGGTTGCGAAGCAAGAAACATCACGCAGCCATGTAGCTGGGAAGAATTTAATTATCTGACATTTATGGCTATTGCACTAAAAAAAATCCATAAACCGTAAATGTCATTATAACATATTTTTTCTTATATATTCTATTGAAAAAAGTAATTATGCGTACTAATATTCTTCTATTTACGCGGTATTTACATTTATTTAATCTTAATAATGTTAAATTCTAATTAAAAATTAATTTCTATGAGAAACGTTTTATTTTTAAAATGCCTGTCAGGCATTATTTGTTGTACTATTTTCTTTTCATGCCAGGATGATGATCTTGTCAAGAAAGAACAGGTTTCTACTTCTTCCATTACTTTAATGGAGTTCCAAAAAGAGGACAAATTAAAAGAGGCTGAGAATTGGTATGCTAGCTATACGATCAAGAATGAAAGATTACAGGCAAAGGGTTCGACCCAATCTGATACTCCTGATTGGGAAGAGGCGAAATTGTTTAGTCTAACGCCTTCCCTGTCTGATCTTGTACGGGTTCCGATTCCCGGGTTTGAGGTCAATGTATCCTATCTGCCTAATATGAACCCACATGGATTTCGCGATCTTTTATTGCGCAAAATTGACAGTATGGAATACTTAATCAACTTTA
Organism: Sinomicrobium pectinilyticum; assembly: GCF_003725735.1. Taxonomy (GTDB): domain Bacteria; phylum Bacteroidota; class Bacteroidia; order Flavobacteriales; family Flavobacteriaceae; genus Sinomicrobium; species Sinomicrobium pectinilyticum. The sequence goes on from NZ_RJTM01000145.1 coordinate 787, forward strand.
TAGAGATTCATCCGGACTCCACTTATTTCGACAAGTTAAATATCGATTATTCCGATTCCCGTAAAATGAGAAATACGATTAGTGATTCTGATTTTACCGGATATTTTCTGGTTTACAATAAGGACCGGCAATTGATTTATGGAGAAAGACGGGAAAAGGGCATAACGGTATCTAAACTGGCTAACAAATAATGTTTAAACATATGAAGAAGCAATTTTACTATATTATCCCGGTATTTATATTTTTGTTAAATACCAACCAAACCAATGCTCAATGCGAAAATTTTTCAGCGCTCGAATTGAAGGCATTTGGTCCGTGGCTATGTCCGGATTATGCCCGGCGTTTAATAAATCTGGAGGGAGTTGTACTAACCCCGCGTAAAACTAATAGTGTCTCAGATGGCGTGTTTTTCCCGGACAATTTTCCCACAACGCCTCCTGGTGGCGGAAATAGCGTAAGCAATGATGGCAATGGGATAGATACGCCCTGTAAAGGCGATCCCATAAGAAATCCGAGTATAGCTCCGTCCAGTGCCGGGAATTATAAGGGCGGCACATATGGTTATACAAGAAACGGAGGGACCAAATTTCACGATGGTATGGATATTGTGGCTGAACCCAATAGCAAATTGTACTCGATGTATGATGGAGTTGTCATATCTATCAGGACAAGTTTTTCTGCCGGGCAATATGCTGCTGACAGTTATGGAAATTTTGTAATGATCAAAAGTATTGTTAATAACAAGGTTGTCTACCTAAAGTACAACCATTTGAACTCCGTAAATTCAGAGATTAAAGTCGGAACCCAGGTAGAACAAGGAGCCGTCATAGGAACTACGGGGACTACGGGAAATGCTGCAGCTAATGGAGTGGTTCCTCATACACACATACAGGCAAGAAATGAAGATGGCGAATCCATAGACCCGGACCCGTATATAGCCACAACCTTTGATAAAACAACCGGGGAGGGAACTTCTCCTTGTTATTAAATTATTAATCCGAGTTATAATATTCAATGGACATTCAATATTAAATACATTCTATTATGAAAACATTTTTTTATTTAATGGTTTTAATGTTAGTCAGTGTACCGCTAAGTGCACAAACAATAGAAATAAACACCCTTTATCTTACGAAATCCGGTTCTCAGGCTAAAGTTTATCCTGATGATAATATATCCAGGGCAACCCAGGTTTTTGGTGCACCGAGTGA
>NZ_RJTM01000146.1 GCF_003725735.1 Sinomicrobium pectinilyticum
ATTAATGCTGAATTGGTAGAGTGAGTATAATAAGAATTGATGCCCCTGCAAAAAAGCACATCTTATTGATGATAAGCTAAAAACTCAGGTAGTTTGAAATGAATTGCCTGAGTTTCTTTCATTCCGAAAAAGTATCTCTTCTTTAAAAAAGAAGAGTTATGCACTACTCTTAAACATACTCTTTTATGAAAACATTTTTTTATTTTACAGTTTTAGTATTAGTTAGTGTAGCGATAAATGCACAAACGATAGAAATTAACACTGTTTATCTTACGAAAGCCGGCTCCCGGACTAAAGTTTATGTTGATGATAATATATCCAGGGCAACACAGGTTTTTGGTGCACCGAGTGACACCAAAGATTACTTTTTTGAAATGGACAATAAAAAAGGAAAAATATATACTTACAATGGGAATAAAGTGTATACTATTGATAACAAAATCGTAAGTTTTGATATTAAAACCAACAAAGTATTGTTGGGGATTGATGGGAATAAAACCTTTAAAATAGGAGACAAAATAATGGAGACTAAAAGGGTGATACCGCATGGCCCCGATAGAACCACTACTTTGATAGATTTAAAATTTTTGG
>NZ_RJTM01000147.1 GCF_003725735.1 Sinomicrobium pectinilyticum
TAAGCTAAAAACTCAGATAGTCTGAAATGAATTGCCTGAGTTTCTTTCATTCCAAAAAAGTATATCCTATTTAAAAAAGTAAGAGTTATGCACTAATATAAACAATACTCTTTTATGAAAACATTTTTTTATTTTACAGTTTTAGTATTAGTTAGTGTAGGAGTAAATGCACAAACGATAGAAATCAGCACCGCTTATCTTACGAAAGCCGGCTCCCGGACTAAAGTTTATCCTGATGATAATATATCCAGGGCAACCCAGGTTTTTGGTGCACCGAGTGA
>NZ_RJTM01000148.1 GCF_003725735.1 Sinomicrobium pectinilyticum
CTTTTTATACACTTATTTCATTATAAATCAGAAACTTTTATCAAAGTGTAACACAGTATTGTGGTTACATCATTACTTTTTAGAAGTTTAACGTAAACCCGAGGCTGTATGATGGTTGAAGGGGAAAATACCGCACACCCAACCCGTGTGACTCGGGGTCTATGCCTTCCCTGTTCCTGGTAACGAGGAAGAGGTTATTCCCCCTCAGGTTAAAACGCGCCCCTTTTATAAAGGTTTTTTTCAGGGCGTGTTGAGGTATGGTATAGGTAAATATCAACTCGCGAAGTCTGATAAAGTCCCCGGGAATAACATTTTTAGTGCTGTATCGAAGTATGCTCTGCTGGTAAAAATAATATTCCTGTACATCAGGAATACCGGTATGGGCCTCATCACCGGGCTGTTTCCAACCCTTGGCTGCATCGGCATGTACGTAGGCAGGAGTCTGGTATATACCGCCCGTACCATTATAAGAATCTTTCAGCAATACATGCCCGCCACTTCCCACAAACATAAACGACAACCCGAAAGGGCCATACGTAAGGTTATTGATCACACTCCCCGAATACACAGGCACTGCGGTTCCGCCATTATGCAAATCTCCTGCGTTAATCCGGTCAACGACCTCCGGGTTAAGGCCCGGGGTCAACACGAGTTCTTCCCCGTTCCCGGTAGTGATCATTGGATATCCTTCTTCGTTAAGCCCGGCATATGTATATATGTAAAAGCTATTGGCCGGCATCCCTTCAAAATTTCTGACCCCTGCGGCGTAATAGGGTGTTGACACATAAAGTTCATCCCTGTAAATCCTGGTTACCATATTTTTGTTGTGATTGAACGTAATCCTGGTTGACCAATTGAATTTTTCTGCCCGGACATTAACAGTGTTCACCCCAATTTCAATCCCCTTGTTGTCTATATTGGCTTCGTTGTACTCCAGCGTGGAAAATCCCTGCGTGGGGTCTGCTATGCCTACAGCCAAAAGATCCCTGGTCCGTTTGATGTAATAGTCCAGGCTAAGGCCTATCCGGTTATTGAAGAGACCGAGGTCCAACCCTGCATTGATGGTTGCTGTTTTTTCCCACCGCAGGTCATTTATGGCCGGCGTAATTATTTTCAGCGCCGGGCTGTTTAAAGTATAGGGAATTGTGAATTCTGCCATATTAAACGGTCCATACCTATTGGAAATGTTTCCGTTAATACCATAAGACCCTCTCAATGCTATATTATTAAAGACAGTGCTATTAAAGAAACCTTCTTCCGACAGGCGCCATTTGCCTCCCACAGACCAAAACGGCTTGTATCGGTACCTGGGATCGGTACCAAAGAGGTTTGATTGGTCCAGCCGCACACTCCCCGAAAGGATATACCGGTTTTTAAAACTATAGGTATAATTGCCGTACAGGGAGAAATAACGGTTAAGGGTTTCTTCAAAATTATCTGAAAAATCCAATTTATCGCTTCTGCCACCGGGGTGGTTGGTATCACTTGTCGGAAATTGTGACAGTCTTTTTTTATCGATGGGATGAAATAACCCGGATGACTCATCATACCCGAATCGATCTGTAATAGTACCCTGGCCGAATACATGCCGTATTTCCGAACCCGCAATAGCCGCTATACTGTGCTCTCCGAAAGACCTGTTGAAATCCAGTTGCCCCCTCAGGGTATATGACCTTCTGTTTCTCCGGGTTTCTATCCGGCGCCCTCCGGGAGGGATCGGTAATGTACCGGGGTCCCCGTTATATTCATAGGGCGACATATTATTGATAAGCGATTTCATGATCCAGGAATCCTTCTTTCGCAAATCTCTCTCCACGGAACTTCCTGTTTCGTACTGGAAGTTAAAATTGCCTTTCAGGTCATTGCTGAGTTTGGCATTGAGCCGGAGCTGTAACCGTATTGCTAAATTTTCGGCATTTATGGTTTGCATACCCAACTCCTTAAGGGGGTAAAAAGTCTCGTCATATAACCCCATATCTATAAGCCGTCGGATCTCCTCAGGCTCTTTTCCATCCCATAACCCGTTATTGTCCGTAGGATGGTTCCTGTACGGCAATAACACTGGGAGGGCATTACCTTCTTCGTCGACCAGACTCTCATAAGGAGAGATATTTTTTATATAAAACTCATCAAAAGGGGTGCTTTCGGAACTATTAATCACCACATTCCCGGCTATATCCAGGTCTATCCCCTTCCCCAGATCAATATTGTTTACAATATCAAAAATCAGATTATCGTCCTTTTGCCCTACTTTATTCCCCTTGTTGGCCGTATAGTTGAGGGTACTCCTGAACGTGTGCCTTTCGCCCCCCCCGTTCAGGCTCAGGTTACTCTGATTCTGAAAACCGTTCCGGTAAAAGTGTTTTTTCCATTGTCCTGTATTGTCGATACCCTTTAACCTGTTAAAGACTTCTTCGGCTTCTGCCTGGCTCATCCGTCCTTCGTTAACCATGGCTACCGTATTATAAACCTGGTTCCTGGGAGCCACCATGGACTGGCTCCTTCTTCCCCCATCTTCCAGGTATTGCCGATAGGTCCGGGCATTGTTGTCTTCGGCATAGCTTCTTTCGATATCCACCAAATCGGCAGAACCTATGCGATTAAGCCTGTAAGCCAGGTCCGGCCGGCCGGTAATTGTCAGCTCGTTCCGGTAATTTACCCGAACTTTCCCTTTTTTCCCCTTTTTCGTGGTAATTACAAGCACTCCGTTAGCTGCACGGGAGCCGTAAATAGAAGCGGCGGCAGCATCTTTTAGTAAGGTTATCGTCTCTACCTCATAAGGGTTTATCGAACGGATGTCGGCTTCCAGCGGAAAACCATCCACCACAATAAGCGGAGAGGAATCCCCCGCCAAAGTAGAAATACCCCTTACCGTATATTTCGTTTGTCCCTCGTTTTGAGGGTCTGCGGCAAAACTGAGGCCCGGGAACATCCCCTGCAAAGCCTGCATCAGATTAGCCTGCCCTTTCTGTTCGAGTTCTTCGCCTGTTATGGTTTGAGTTGCCCCGGTACTTTTGTTTACCGAGAGTTCCTGGTAGCCTGTGACCACGACCTCTTCCAGCCTGGCGGCCTGTTCCTCCAGTTGTACATCAATAACAGATGAGCCTGCTTCAACAATGATTTCCCGGGGAGCAAAGCCTATAAAAGTAAAAGACAAGACCCCTCCGGCAGCAACCTCTATACGGTAATTCCCGTCAAAGTCGGTAACAACCCCGTTCTCACTCCCCCTGACCAAAACCGTAACCCCGGGGAGCGGGTTTCCTTCGCCATCGGTAACTGTTCCCCGAACCTCAACTGTTTGCAGTATTGTAGTTGCTCCAAAAACCGCTTCCTTTTCTCTTACAATAATCGTATTATTATAAAATTCATAGGAGAAATTCCCCGGGGCCAGAACCCTATCCAGCAAATCCCCTACACTGATCTCTCCCCCGGCTATCTCTGTATGAAAGGTCTCTTCCAGAAGATCGGGACGATAAATAAACTCGTAATCCGTCTGGCTTTCGATCAGGCGGAAAACTTCTTTTACGGATAAAACAACATCCGTGTCAATACGCACCCGGGCATTCTGGGAAAATCCCTCGTAAGGCCCCAGGCCAAAGGCCAGGGTGCAGTAAAAAAAGATAATGCTTTTCATTCCCATCAACAGCAACCCTTCCCGGTCTAAACACCTCCCCCTTTTCCGTTTAATTTTCATATATTTGTAGTGTGGTTAGTTAATATTCCTTAATTAATCGTTTTACAAGGAATAAAGCCGCTCCGTGGAAAAGATGCCGGCTTTGTTCCTTTTTCTATTTCTCCCCGAATGAGGTAAAAGACTCCTTCCTACGGATTATTTCCATAAGTTCCTCATCGGACAATACAGGCAGAAAGGCCTCCGCCTTTTTCCAATGTTCTTTTAAAAGTTCCAATTCATCCATATAAAGTAATACCAGGAGTCACATGACAGTGTTTAAATATCGAAGGGGCGTTTTTATACACCTTTATTTGGCCTTATAAGCCGGGCTCTTCACTATAGATATTACAATTTCCTAAAAATGGGTGACAAGGATTAACATGAATTTTATCCCTCAGGTACTTCGACAGGTGATACACTGAGTACCGAAGTGCCCAGTACAGGTATACTCAGGACATCGCCTATGATCTTTTCATGTGTATTCCGAAAACTAAATTCAAACAGCTTCTAACAAAAAAAGCGCCCTTGCGGACGCCTTCTGTTATTCTTTAAAAAATGAACTCGTTTATTTCCAGGATTCGACCGGCCC
>NZ_RJTM01000149.1 GCF_003725735.1 Sinomicrobium pectinilyticum
GCACTTCAAACTGTTCCGCTTCCTCTCTGGTACTGTCATCCAGGTTAATCAGGGTTGTATTATCTTTCTCAGACAACTGCAGATAACCATACCTACCTGCCGGCGTCCTGTCGCGAAAAGCTACGATATCGCCGTCTTCAATAATACCTGAATGGTTACCCTCTTTCTTTTTGACAAGGACAAGTTCCAAACCGGGTAATTGCGACTCCTGGAATTTCGGAAAATAACGATATGCTCCGTCATCTGACTCCTTCCTGCTCCAGAAATTATTAAGGTGCTCACTTATTTCTACCCGGACGGGCCCTTCTTTTAACTCAAAATAATTGTCACGCTCCCCGAGATTGACCATATTAAACCAGGTATTTTCGCCCGCAGACGAAGCAGAAACGGTT
>NZ_RJTM01000150.1 GCF_003725735.1 Sinomicrobium pectinilyticum
GACGAAATAATCTTTTTTGACATCCATAAACAGGTTCCTATGACTCATTAGCGTGGTGCTGACGGGATCAAAAACAACATTCTGCCATGACGGCGGCACAAGATGATCATCAGACACAAAGATGTAATCCAGAGATTCCTGCTCATTTTCAGGATAAGGATACGTATAGGAAACCAGGCTATTGGTCTTTGTATCCCAGGTGTATGGCAAACCTTTGTATGAGGGCGGCGAAACATTTAACGTCTGTAGCATGGTCATATACTCGTCCGTATCCTTTACAATATTGAAATCCCCCCCAATGATCACCATTTCGTCCACAGGTATGTCCAGGGCATCAATATAGGATCTGATCTCTTTTAGCTGGGCTTCCCTGACTTTTCTTTCCACATCCGCAGGGCAGGCTATACTGCCCGTAGATTGCATATGTGTTGCAATAAAATGTATAGGTTTCCCTCCTTTAATTATACGGGCATATACCAAACCTTTTTTAGACCCTAATCCCTCTACAAAGCAGTTCGCAGAGAAAAGATACTGTTCCATATGTGCTATGGGGTATTTACTCGCAATCATCACACCGCCATTAAGATGACCATCAGCAATATTTTCTCTCCAATTGTGTGTGTCATCCCAATCATTTTGCGAGATGCCTAAAACAGGTGTCAGATAAGGATGTGTTTCCGAAAGGCCTTCGCGTAATGCTTTGGTTGCAGGCTTGTCAAAGCATTCCTGTAATAACAGAACATTGTAGTTTTTAATAAAACCGGCCTTGCCTAACCGGGATGCCCTTTCTTCCTGTGACCAACTTTGGCTACTGGCCAGTGCAATCGCTTCAGTAAGCAGAT
>NZ_RJTM01000151.1 GCF_003725735.1 Sinomicrobium pectinilyticum
CCTCCTTCTTCTGTAAAAGGGCCTGTTTCTTCACTTCCCGCCCCGTGCCATATTTGATCCAGGCTACAGGAACCCATAAAGATAAAAGATAATAATAATGCGTAAAATTGGTAATTTAATTTCCTCATTGTCTTCTTTTTTAATAAGAGAAAGAAAATTACTTTGACTATAGAAGAAAGATATTACGAAAATATTACAGAAACATTAACTTTTTAGCGTTATGAAAAACTATGCGACAAGATCTTAAAAAGCCTGGAACAGAGTGTTAATTCCCGATTCAAATGGAGATTTTGTAAATTTTATTGGATTTCTCTAATGTTGCCCAACTCGTTGTAAATCTCAAATATTACTTTAGCACCTCTGAGCGCCAATTTATTTTTGAATGAAGTTTATAGTTGAAATTCCACTTCAGTTGGGAAATGCCTTTTAAGGTGCGTTACACCTGTACTGAGTTTACCTGTACTAACAAAGTCGAAGTGTCGTAATAAACGCATTATACAATGGGTCCTCATTTCCGCGGAGCTCAAACGAGGACCAGCTTGGAACCGTGTAGATATTTGCTTCCAAACAAGCCCGGATAGGGCCATTTAAGGGATTGTATTTATGGGCGTTTTCGGGGTTTCAATGGAGAAACATCCGGGGTATATCCTATCGACCCTACCAAGTCATTGCCCCCGGCGTCGACCAAAGCGTAGTATGGCTGTGCGTTAGCCTTATATTTTGTGATCTGCGGATCACTCCATTTGTTGTCAATAGTCCTTATTTTTTTCGGTAGCTTCGGATATATTTTATTCACTTTCAGGCAATTCCCACTTATCATCGACATACAGGGAAACCAGTACCACATCGTTCTTAAGGATATTCAATATCTTCTCTTCACTCCATACCCGCTCTTCCATTTTCCAGCAATTCACACAAGTATGTCCGGTAAAATCGATCATTACCGGTTCACCTGCTTTTCTGCCTTAGCCTGCCAGGTTACGGGTATTACCAGCTGTGCCTGCCCCATAAATCCATTAAACAGGAGCAGAAGGTATATCACAATATTTTTTCTCATCTGTTTTTGTAGTATTGTCTTTCCATAGTTGGACAGGAACAGGAAAAAACTCTTATATCGCTATTTTGAAGCTAACGATTATTTACTAAAATTTTATACGTTTTGCCCCTTATATTACTTTATGATCTGAAAATCTACTTTCGTATTTCCCGGAGCAATTTGAGTATTTACAGATATGCCTCTTTTATCCGTTGCCACTATCACTACTTTTAAATTCTCAATATTCTCGGAAATATAGTTTATATCTAAAGTAGTTTTATAGCTTCCTTCTTTCATGTTTTCTTTGGGGACTGAAACCGTACCAGTAGCTCCCCTAACTACATCATTGTGTTCAAAATCGGCTAATCCCTCCATATCATACTTTTTCCCATCCGCCATAATCTCTATATCTCCGAATTTCAGGTTAGGAAAAAGCCTTCCTTCCGTAGCATCTACCTGAGGTCGAATTATTTTATCTTCCACCACATAGGCAGCATAACTCAATCCCGACATATCCTTGGGAAAGGCAAATTCTATCTCTATACGGCCTTTTGTTTTCTCTAATGAGGAAGAAATGGCGATCCCTACAGGACTACTTTCTTCTATTATATCCAAAAAATCTTTCTCTATGTTTTTCGATAATTTATCATTGTCAGATTTTGGATCAAAGTTTTTATCGCTTAAGACAGTAGGATATGAGAATTCCCTATAACGCCCTTGAAACAAAGTAGGATAGCCTCCTACTCCAAGGTTAGAAGCCAACTCCTCCATTTTTTCTTTAGCCGCTTCTGCCAGGGGGTCGGCGTGCCATGTTAACATGACTATTTTATCTCCAATCTCCTCTTTTGCGACGTCCATATAATAGTGTGCTAAAGGGCAATATTGGCACCAATCAGCTGTAAACTGGTCAACCAGCATTTTATATTCATATTTGAGTTCCTCATCCGCCACGTCGGGGGTCTTCTCATTATTATCCGGAGCGTCATCATCTCCCTTACTGCACGAATTCAAACAGGTCAGTGAAAAGGCAGAGACCAGTAGCAGCATTAGCAATACATACTTGTTTTTCATAAAATTAAAATTTATTAGTTGAACTGTTATTTTGTTGAACTTATCCGGACACTAGCTGAAGACCGGGATAAGTCCATATTCCCTGTATTCATAGTTTGACAGGGAAAGGGGCAAAACGTATAAAATGTTAAATTCTGAATACTGTCTTTTTAAAAAATTTCTGGTTATAATCTGGTAGCCCACTACTCCCGTACTAAAAAGAAGTAGACACATATAAAGTAAAACCGGCAGCTTCCGTGACCATACGGCATACTCCCCCTACGCAAAGCAATCCCCCGCGCTGTCTTCCATAGCTCAGGGCTACCCGGGAAGAATTTTTCGAAAAACTTGCCCCCAGATTATAGTAGTGGATTTTATCAAGCCCGTAATTATAGCTGTCGTGAACATAAAAGGACCAGTGTTGGTCAAGTCCATATTCCACGGTTGCTGCGGCCCAATTCTTAAAATTGTCTTTCACCCATTGGTGCTGGCCTTCCATCCGGATGGATTGTGACTTTCCGAATTTATAAGTGGTTTCCGCAGTTGCCGTAGTGGCATTGACCATGCCTCCCTTGCCTTCGATATATCCCCTGTTGTAGTGTTGATTGAGGTACATGAATACGGACGACCAGTTTTTGGACCACTTTTTTCTGACCTCCACGGCCATATCGTTATAGTATTTATCACCAAAGCCCAGGGCTTTTGTTGTATACATCCCTGTTTCCGGGTCTCCTTCAATATCCAGTCCACCCCAGTATGACGTATTTAAAGCTACCTGTGTTCCGTATTTTCCTCCCAGGGCACTGTTTTTCTTAAACTTGTAATAAAGGTCCAGCTGCCCGCCTATTTCCCCGGCCGCGATTTTGGGGGTTGTCTGATATTGAGGCTGTGCCTGGTATACGTATATATTCTGAAGGGCATAGTCGTATTGTTTGGTCAAAGCCGGTACATAATTGACAACTCCCCGGTTAAATACGTTACCGTCCAGATCGTGCTGGGAATAAAACCTCATATTTTCCATTCTTCTCAGGGAGGCATTGACACCCAGCCCCTTTCTGGCGTACCCGAGGTCCAATAAAAAAGCATTTCCGGCTTTTTTATTTCCATCTATCAGCGGTGCCCCCATATTCATCAACAGGTCCTTTCCTTTATGGACATATTCTATTTCGGAATAAAAGCCGCCTTTAGATACACTTAACCGCCCGGAATAGGAATTTACAAGATGCGCATTGTTACCGTTCAAATAACGATGCTCATAATCTTCATAGCGGCCTACATAAGACAACCCGAAGCTTATATCGACAGTACTGATCGCTAAAATATCTGAAAGTCCGGCTTCTATATTGGCGCCGTAGAGGGTCCCTTTGGAAAGGTCAAACCCCAGACCTACACGTTGTCTGCCCCCAAGGAATGTAAATGTCAGGGCGTCTGCAGGAGCATATTCAACACGCCCTCCGAGAATGGCATTGTTAATTCCCAATTGCCTGTCTTCCCAGCTACGCAATATCAATCCGCTTCCAAATTGTTCATAAAAGTGTCCCGCGGTTACATCGAGCCCTAATTTTTTATTACTGTACCTGGCATAAACTGTCCCGATATCCACCCCTTTCAGTTCCGGATTGTAGTTAAGAAGGGATAGGGGAAGATAGGATTCCCCCTGGACCCCAAAACTCCAGGAGCCCGTAATATAATCGAGTTTTAAATAGGAATTGGAACGATAGCGGTGTTCGGCGTCTTCCCCGTCCAGTTGTATTTTATTGTCATCTACATACCTTTGACCGGTAGATTCCAGACTTCCGCTTATTTGTGCATTACTGAGATTTGAGATCAATGTCAGACCCAAAAAAAGCAGACCTGTCTTTTTTACCATAGCATACGTCTTTTTCATTTTGAATATTCCAGGATCTTTTCATAGAGTTTATTCTCGGAGCCCGGAACGTAACTGGTATGCTGATAGATAATTTTCCCCTTGTACACGACTAATACCGTGGGCATTGCCACAACATTCATTTTTCTTTGAAAATCCTGGTTTTCATCGAGCAATACTTCAAATTCCCACCCTTTTCCGTTGACCAGGGGTTTTACACGTTTTATTCCCCGGGAATCGTCTGTCGATATGGCGTATAGTTCAACCCCGGTCTCTTCCTGCCAGTCGGCATAAACATCGTTGATGGCATCCAGTTCTTTTAAACAAGGCCCGCACCAGGTGGCCCAGAAACTCAATATCACGGGGTTTTCTCTTTCATTGAATTGTACCGTATCGAAATGTTTTCCCGTTAAGGCCTTTAAAGGGACAGAAGGGATTTCCTGGCTTTGCCCGGAGGCAGAAAGATGTACAAGCAACATGGTAGCAGCTATAAATACGTAGGTTAATCTCATTATATACCTGATTTTAATTAAATGATTATAGATTATTTTTCGATGAACCGGCTTCAATCACGGTATTCTCTTTTCCTGCCGTCATCATAATTTTCGCCCTTTTAAGAAACTCCCGTATAATCCCATACATGCAAGGTGTCAAAAGGCTGTCATTACACTTTTTTACAGCTGTACATGCGTATTGTGACTAAAAAACAGCTTAAAATATGATGAATGTATTTTCCTTTGATCAAAACAGCCATATATCATTAATTCTTGCTTTATAGTTATGATAATATTATTTTTTTGTTAAATAATATGACGAATGTAGATTTTATGGATTACAAAAAGTATAGGGAAACTCCTATTTTTAAGAATAAGGTTTTTGTGCCGGGACAGGTTTTCCAGCTTCGCTATGCCTTTTTATTGCATGATAAAGTGCAGAGCGGGCAATACCACAACGCAAAGCCGTTTTTGTTACGGGGCCTGGCCGGGCCTGTCCCTTTTGGGAATCATAAAAGTTTTCTGTTCTGCATTGCCCAGGAAAGCAGGGCGTTGTAAGTAGGGGGCAGATCCAGTTTTTTACGTAGCTTGGTCTTTATTCTTTCTATGTTCTTCTCACTGCAAAAGAACTTTTCAGCCAGTTTGCGATTACTGCTTCCATCCATAAGCTCCCTTAATATTTCCTTTTCCCTTCTCGTTATTTTTTTCAGCACGTCCGTACACCCCGTATTTTCATCGCAGTCCATATAACGACTCAAATAATTTTTACCCTGTCTCACGGTATTCATACAATCTTTAATCTCAGTCAAAGCATAATCCTTTAATAAATACCCTTTAACTCCGGTTTCTATGGCTTCTTTGTAATAGTGTTGATTATCGTGTATTGTCAATACGATAAAACTTATTCCGGGATACTTTTTCCGTACATTTCTGATCACTTCTATACCATCTTTATGAGGCATATTGATATCGATAAAGACCATATCCGGTTTGTAGTGCAGGATTTTGTCAAGCGCATCTTCTCCGTCCCTGGCTTCTGCCACCACTATATTATCCGGGTCTTCCCTAAGGACATCTCTCAACCCTCTTCGAACCAAAGGATGATCATCCGCTAATAATATTTTTATCATTTTGCTTATTTTTTTTACACTGGCCCGATATTGGTATTTTAAAGCTGATTTCAAAGCCTCCCAGTTCTCCCTTTTCAACGATCTTATATTCACCTCCTAATAGCACAATACGTTCTTTCATGGTTTTCAATCCCATAGATGGTTTCCCGGCCGCCGGATTACACGCTGTTCCTTTACCGTTATCTGCCACTTTTATTTTTAAAAAACCACTTTTTATCCCAACGGATATCAGCGCTTCATCCGCATCTGAATGTTTTATGATATTGTTTAGACTTTCCTGGACAATGCGATAGATATGTAAGGCCTTTTCTTTTTTGAAGTACTCATCGACCTCCCTGCTGATTGTACTTTTGAAATAAACAGAGGATACTTCGTCTATATTTCTTATCAGGTACTCCAGGGACATGGACAGCCCCATACTGGTTATATATACCGGATGGAGGTTGCCGGAAATCCGTTTTATATCATCAATTAACAATTGTATCTGTGAGCTAAACCTTTCTTCCTCCTGCCGGGCCTTTAGCAATACCAGGCTCTGGCCTATTCCATCGTGAAGTTCCCTGGCTATCCGTTTCCTCTCTTCTTCCCGTGTTTCCGTCAGCTGACGGAAAAAATCGTTTTGTAAGCTATTGATATATTTCACATGACGGGTCCGGGTCCTGTATATTACCAGCGCAACTCCTCCGGACAATGCAAAAAGCAATATAAAAAACCATCCTGTTTTCCAAAAAGGCGGGGGTATGGTAAATGTATAAGAAATACAGCGGTCCCGCCATTCTCCGTGCCTGTTCGTTGCTTTAACCATAAAGGTGTAGTTTCCCGAGGGCAAAAGAGGGAAATGAGCACTCACCTTATGGGATGGCTCAGACCAGTCCTGATATGTCTCTCCGTTCCTGGTTAATTTATAACTATACCCGATAGAACCGGGTAAATACAACTCTCCCTCGTCAAAAGGATACAGTCCGCAAGGATATACCTGGCTGTAAATGCCTATGGAAACAAAAAGGCAGAACATAATATTGGAGTAATTCTTTTTCATGCCACACCATCAAGAATTATGGGAAAAATACTGACTATACATGTAGTTGATGTTTCTATAACTGATTGTTCGATTTCCCGGGATCTCCCCGCTGGTGCCTGTTTGTAACGGATCCCATTTTATCCGGCATCCCGATAATTATCCGGAGTAATGCCCTTTCGTACGCGTTATACGATGAGCCCTCGTTTCCGCCGGCCTCAAACGAGGACCAGTTGAGTTGAGGCCGATGATACATCCATACCGGTTGGCAGCCACATATAAAAGAAGCAGCCCGTTTTACCGGGCTGCCAACAAACTAAATCAATCTACATTCATGAAAACAAAAACAATGTAAACTAATTTTTAAGTGCTGTTTGATCCATTTGAAAAAGGGTTTCAAAGAGCTCTATATAATTTGTATTGTCCATCAGCAATCTCTTCTCTATACTATATATTACAAAAAACCGGAAACGGATGACAAAAATTAAGAGAAATATTCGGAAACAAGCAATTTAACAAATACAACAGTAGCGTTTAACTATTGAAAAGTGCATTAGTTATGGAGTTCATGAGTTATTCAGGAAATACTTATAAACTCCATAACTAAAGAACAACTCCCCCAACCAACCTGAGACTAATCATACGGATATGAATATTATCGATTTTCGTTCACCGAACCGTCAATATTTGCATTGGCATCGATTTCGGATTGCGGAATTTTCAAATAGAATTTTTTGTCGTTCGGGGCAAGATCTGCCGAACTGCCAACCCTGTGATTTCCGGACCTGCTTATGCCTCTCTGCAACCTTTTGGCATCAAACCACTCCACCCCGATCTCCGCATACAATTCCTTTCTTCTTTCCAATAAGATCTCCTCCAGTAGATCTTCCCCGGTATTCGAAGATCTTATGGCTTTCGGGTCTCTGTTCTGTTGAATAGCATACAGCAGGTCATGGGCCCCTCCGGCATCACCGTTTCTATATTTTGCTTCTGCTTCAATCAATATCATTTCGGCTGTTCTGATGATAGGTATATCCGCATCAAAAGTAAATGCAAACTTACTGGTCACCCAATGCCTGAAACTCGATTCTTCTACCTCGTAGTAATTGTTAAACAGCTTCCTTATATCCGTACCGGAAAACAGATTGACAAACTCATTGTTAAAATAGGCATTTTGATAAGATTCGACGCTATGATCTGTTTGTACATGCGGTGCGCTGTAATAATACTGTGACTGATCGTCATACTGGGGCAGTCCCCATATCCATTCCCCGACCGACAGATCGTTAAACCCGTTTGCATATGATCCGGAAACCAGGGCCGAAGACAAGTCCCCTCCGTAAGCAGCATTAGCTGCGGTTTCAGCATCCTCCCAATTTCCCATCACCTGATACACCTGTGCCAGCATTGCATGGGCCACATTTTTATTGATATAGGATTTATCCAGACGGGATGTACCCACATTCTCTACGGCAAACTGTAAATCTTCAAGGATCAGATCGTATACCTCCTGTGTCCGGGACATGGGGTGCCCTTCCAGGGACAATTCGGTATAGACTGGCGGTGCCGGGAAATCAGGGGCTACGGAATACGCAGGGGCGAATTCCAGCACCAGTTGATGATAGTAGTATCCCCTGATGGCCCTCCCCTGCGCCAATAGTTGCCGCTTGTCGGTTTCGGACAATGCTTCACTTTCGTTCACCCCGTGAATAAACTGATTTACCTGGCCGATAATATAATAAGGGAATTCCCAGGAAAATCTTGGCCTTCTATACGTAGGTTCCCTGTTGTTATTTTCATAGTCATAAGCAAACCAGCCTGTTCCTATCACAACATCATTTCCCTTTGCCGTTCTTGCGAACAGCATGGAGTTCAATCCTCCGGCATCATCACCTTTTTCAGTGAACTGCCCGCGCATTCGCCTCATGATCCCCGAAATAAATGCTTCGGCACCTTCCCTGCTTCCGTATACCACATCCGTGCCCACCTGGTCGGTAGGTTCGGGTTCATTCAAAAAATCTTTACTACAGGACATTATCGTAATCATCAATAATGAAAGTAAAGCTACCGGGAATTTTTGAAGTATGTTTTTCATGTGAATAAATTGGAGTTAAAACACTATAATAAAACAAGTTATATTAATATGATTTAAACCTGTTTTTGCCCGAAGTCCAAAGATGGAAGCCCGGAGATAGATTTTCCTGACTTCATGCTTCGAACTTCCAGCTTCCGGCCAAATATATTCATCCCTGTTTGTGACGGATTCCTTAAAATAAAATGTTATGAGCAATACCTCCCGATCATCATCGTCCCGATAATGATCGGGAGGTTTGCACAGACTGTTAATGGCATTTCATAATATGTTTTTATTTTAGAAACCGATATTTAACCCCAGGGAAAATATTCTCTGGTTGTAAGACCTGTAATTTGTCGTACCGCCCAGGCTTTGCTCGGGATCAATTCCCTTATGCGACTTAAATGTCAGCAAATTATCTCCCTGGAAATACACTCTGATATTATTTATCCCGTAGTTATCTAAAATAGCTGTCGGTAAGTTATATCCGAAATTAAGTGCTTTTAACCTCAGGTAATTATTCTTGAACAGAAATCTTGTCGACGTCGAATTATAATCGTTATTTTCCGTAGTTACTTTAGGCACATCTGTCATATCTCCCGGGTTTTGCCAACGATTGCGCATATCAACGGACGCCGCCCCGCCTGCCGATGAAAGACTGCCCATAATACGGGCGTATTGGGAATCATAAATATAGCCCCCCATACTAAAATTAAACAGGATGTTCATATCCCAGTCCCCCAGCTTGAAATAATTGGTAAGACCGCCTATAACATCCGGCAAAGAAGATTTACCCACATAGTTCCTACTTGCCTCTGCATACACCGATGTTGTTTCCTTTTCACCGGTGGGTTCCCCATTGGCATCAAGTACATCCTTGTACCACAACCCCTGTCCGGTTTCGGGATCAACCCCGGCCCATTCCTGAATATAGAAATCGTACAGCGAGCGGCCTTCTTCCCAGCGCTTGGTGCCGGAAATAAATCCGTCCTGTGTCAATTCGGTAATTTTATTCCGGTCAAAAGAAAAGTTCAATCCCGTAGTCCATCTAAACTTAGCCGTACTGACATTCACCGAATTCAGTGATACTTCCACACCATAATTCCTTACGGCGCCGACATTTGTTTTAATTTCGGAATTCCCTGTTGAGGGAGAAAGAGGTTTGTCATAGATCAGGTCAACAGATTCCTTGTTATAATACTCTACAGTAGCTTCCAGCCTGTTATTAAAGAACGCCATGTCCAGCCCAACGTTAAACGAAGCTGTTTTTTCCCATGACAATAACGAATCGGTCACACCTCCCAGCAGTACACCGGTATTGGGGCCCTGATTCCACCCTGTATTAAAAAGCTGTAAATAGGGAAAGTAACCAATGCCCCTGTTATTCCCCAGTTCGCCATACGACGCTTTTATCTTCAGGTAGTTCAACACCTCGTTATTTCTCAAAAATTCCTCTTCGGAAACAATCCAGGAAGCCCCGACAGAATAAAAGTCACCCCACCTGTATTTTTCGGCAAACCTGCTGGAGGAGTCCCCCCGATAAGATCCTTCAATGAAGTACCTGTTATCGTAATTATAAGCAACCCTGGCCAGGATACTGGTCAGCCGTTCTTTCGCGGTATACCCCCCCACTTTCTCGGGAGTGGTACTGCCGTTTAATTCATAAACATTCGGCAAAAAACCGGTTCCCTGGGCTTTTAAGGTTCTAATTTCCAGTTGATATGCTTCCTGGATAACATCTACATTCAAACGATGTTTTCCGAAAGTGTTGTTGTAATTTAACGCATTAATAAGGTTGAGAGTGGTCGTCAAATCCCTGTCCTGGGAAACACGTCCGTCGACATTGGCTGCATAACCAAATCCATTATGAGCGTAACTATACTTATCAAACAGGTATTTTTCATAAGACAGGTTTGTTTTAAACGACAGGTTCTCCGTAAAATCTATCTTCGCATAACCGTTTGCCGTAAAGTTATCCCTGTTATTTTTCACTTTATAGTTGTACAATGCCCCAACGGCATTTTCTCCGGAAAGAGGTGTTCTGGAAGCGTTTATACGTTGTCCGGGAGTGTTGCCATAATCATAGATCGGCTTTCCGGAATTATCCAGCACCAGCTTCCCTTCTGTATCCCTTCTATACAGCGGATAGATGGGAGATACCGAATAAATCCACTGAATGGCACTTTGATAAGCACTCCCCGACTGTTCCGGGTAATTCTGGACCTGCGTCGAATAAGACGAACCCAGTCCGAGAGACAACCAGCCGTTTACCCGGGTATCAATATTCAAACGCGTTGTTGCACGGTTAAAGTCTGAAGTCTTAACAGACCCTTCCTGGGCCAGGTAATTTGCCGAGAAAAAATACGTCGTTTTTTCACTTCCTCCGGAAACAGTTAAACCGTATTGTTGCCGCAAGGCATTCCTGTTCATGATCCGGTCTTCCCAATTGGTATTCCATTTCCTGGCTGTCGATACCAGCCTACCGTCCGGCCCCACGGGAATGGCATTATTATACGGGTTATAGCCCAGATGTTCTACCAGGCCATTGGAAGCGGCGTTCGCAGCCTCCTGAGGAGTCATACCATCGGTCATATTCCTATTCCGCAGGGATTCCCAGGAAAGTTCCATGTATTGGTCAGCATCGATAAAATCATGAAATTTCACGGCTTGATCAGCAAATCCCAGAGAAGTTGAAAAATTCACCCTGGCCGGAGAATTCAGTTTCCCTTTTTTTGTTGTGATCAGAATAACGCCATTGGCCCCTCTTGATCCATACAATGCGGTAGAGGAGGCGTCTTTCAACACACTCATGGACTCTATCTGGTCCTGGCTGATCGTGTTCAGGTTTCCGTTAAACGGTGCCCCGTCAACCACTATCAGCGGATCTGCGGCAGCATTAATGGACCCAATACCACGTACGCGAATGGTCGGGTTATCACCGGGTTGTCCGCCGGCAGCAATGATGTTCACCCCCGGAACACTTCCCTGGATGGCCGTTGTGACATCGGTAAGTTGTTGTGTCTCTATAACCTGTGAATCAATTTTGGCAACAGACCCTACTATGGCCCTTTCGGACTGTTCTCCATAGGCAACTACAATGACTTCTTCCAGGGCCTGCGCATCTTCTTCCATTCGTAGGTCAATGGTCGCGGAGGCCCCCACTGTCCGTTCTGCGGTAGCCATCCCTACATACGTGAATTGCAGTACCTGCCCTACGCCGACCGTTATACTGTAATTCCCGTCAAAATCGGTCTGGGTACCTGTTGATGTTCCCTTTACCACGATGTTCGCGCCGGGTAACGGCATCCCCTGCCCGTCTGTCACATTACCCGTAATTGTCTTCTCCTGCGCAAAGGAAAGCTGTACGATAAATGCCAACAGGAACGTCAGCTTCTGAGTAAACTTTAGTATCATATCACATACATCTGAATTAGATCATTTTTCCGGATATATTCCTGAAAATTGTATCTTCTCTTAACTACACGGATAGCACTCTTAACTTTTTTCTTAAGAATGGGGCGTACAAGGGGCTATATGCCGGGAGGAATAACCTCAACAAACCGTCCATTGATATCATCCACTATTTTATATATATATTACAATTTCTTAATAATGGGTGACAAAGATTAACATGGATTTTTCAGAGATAAGTAACTTAACACATACAGCAAGAAAGTTTTAGAATCTGTCCGAATTTTATCTCTTAGGTACTTCAACAGGTGATACACTGAGTACCGAAGTGCCCAGTACAGGTATACTCAGGACATCGCCTATGGTCCTTTTATGTGTATTCCGAAAACAAAATTCAAACAGCTTCTAACAAAAAAACGCCCTTTCGGACGCCTTCTGTTATTCTTTAAAAAATGAACTCGTTTATTTCCAGGATTCGACCGGCCC
>NZ_RJTM01000152.1 GCF_003725735.1 Sinomicrobium pectinilyticum
ACACTTCAAACTGTTCCGCTTCCTCTCTGGTGCTGCCATTCAGGTTAATCAGGCCAGCATTGTCTTTATCGGATACCTGCAGATAATGATAGCCTCCTGCCGGCATTTTATCCCGGAAAGCTACAATATCGCCGTCTTCGATGGCTGCTGAAAGATTGTCCTCTTTCTTTTTTACCAGGATAAGCTCTAAACCGGGCGGTTGTGACGCCTGGAATTCCGGGAAATAATGATAAGCCCCGTTATCCGATACCTTTTTGTTCCAAAAATTATTAAGGCGCTCACTTACTTCCACCCGGACAAACCCTTCTTTTAACTCAAAATAACTGTCGTTCTCCCCGAGATTGACCATATTAAACCAGGTATTTTCGCCCGCAGACGAAGCAGAAACGGTT
>NZ_RJTM01000153.1 GCF_003725735.1 Sinomicrobium pectinilyticum
AACAAAATAATCTTTTTTGACATCAATAGACAGATGCTTATGACTCATTAGCGTTGTACTGACAGGATCAAAAACGACATTCTGCCATGAGGGCGGTACAAGGTGATCATCAGATACAAAGATGTAATCTATAGATTCTCTCTCATTTTCAGGGTAGGGATACAAATAGGACCTCAGGCTATTGGTCTTGCTGTCCAAGGTGTATGGCAAACCTTTGTAAGAGGGTGGCGAAACATTTAATATCTGCAGCATCATATTATATTCCTCCGTATCCTCCTTTAAAATGTTGAAGTCCCCTCCTATGATAACCATTTCATCTACAGGTATATTCCGGGAATCGATATAGGATTTTATCTCTTTTAGCTGGTTTTTCCGGTGTGTTTTTTCCCCGCCCATACAGAGAGGGTCCGTATTTTGCATATGCGTAACGATAAAGTGCATACGTTTGCCGTCTTTAAGTATACGGGCATACACAAAGCCCTTATTGGAAAAGGCATCAGGGCCACAGTACCCTGGAGAGAAAACATACTGCTCCATATGTTCTACGGGGTGCTTACTCGCAATCATTACACCGCCGTTTTCAATATTAAACCATTTATCATCTGTCAAATTGTACGTGGCGTCCCATTCATTATTTGAAGTGCCAAAAACAGGGGTCTGGTAGGGATGGGTCCCGGACAGGTTTTCGCATAACACCTTAGTCGCAGGCCGGTCAAAACATTCCTGTAATAATAATACGTCATAATTCTGAATGAAATCGGCCTTGCCTAACCGGGAGGCCCTTTCTTCCTGTGACCAACTTTGGCTACTGGCCAGTGCAATCGCTTCAGTAAGCAGAT
>NZ_RJTM01000154.1 GCF_003725735.1 Sinomicrobium pectinilyticum
TCTCCTCCTTCTTCTATAAAAGAGGCTGTTTCTTCACTTCCCGCCCCCTGCCATATTTGATCCAGGCTGCAGGAAGCGGTAAACAAAAGCAACAATAACAATGCGTAAAATTCGTAATTTAATTTCCTCATTTGCCTTATTTTTAGTGATGAAAAATTTTTCGGAAAAGTAATCTTTTACAGACATCGTTATGTTAAGGGGTGGTTATTATTCTAACCTGTAAACATATGTAAATAAGACATTTAAAACCCTTTATATCATCAGGATCAAAGACTGTCTTTTTGTTTTTACTAAAAATCAGTTAGTTATATTTTCTTTCAGAGATAAAACAGGAATAACTACCATTAATTTCTACAATTTAACCCGTATACAGAGACAAATTGCAGCTTAAGGCATATGCTGAAAATAACAGAAGCATAAACATTTATTATCCTTGCGATAATACCCCTGTGCCAGATTTTGAAATGAACCCGTTCGCTGGGGAGACGCCCGGGAAGTGTACAGTCAACCGCTATACGACAGGATCCACACCGACTGCTCCGACCCTTTTTCCGGTTATACCTTAGAAGAAATATGGCCCGCAAGAAATTTTGACCCTTCTTATATGAATGTATGGGCCATCCCCAATACCGTCATCCGGTCATCAGGAATTGCCCCAAATACAGGCTGGTAATAACATCCAGGAAAACGGCCCCTGTAAACAGCCGGGCACCCGGCAGAAGATAACCCCGATAGTCCCGAAACTATCGGGGGCGAAAAATTTGCCTTAATCGGGAAATACAGACATTTACTCCTTCATAAGAAACCTGTACTATACAAGTCTTTAGGAGCAAGTTCAATCGGAACAGAGATCTACGCCAAGATTTACCTCAATAACATAGTCCGCGGGCACAAGTCCAAACATGGTTCCCAGGTTGATATCGGCTCCCAGGTTGAGAGGGGGTATCAGGGAGCATGGGATCAACCCTCCATGAGTACCTTTTAATTCCGAAATGTTCATTTCTCGAACATCAAATACTTCCGGTGTTTTCATGATCAAAAGTTTAAGTTAATAAATAAAGTATAATCCTAAACGGTAAATACTATTGCTAAACCTATACTACATTCCAAACAGCATCATGGGGTAACTGTTGCTTTAAATACAACCCGATACGATTTTGAACAAGTGAAAAAACAGTATACCACAAACAAATTTAGGATTATTCCCTGCATAAACCTTGCAGTTTAATGTTTTCCATGTACCTATCGTTAAACTTTTCGGGGTATATTTTAATTTCTGAACTCGTCTTTTGCCCGGGTAGGCCCTAAGAGCATGTTTAAATAGGCTCTAAACGAGGTGCTCACGTCACTTTAACAAAACAAAACCACCCTGGACTTCAAGTCTGGAGTGGTTTTGTTTTCTGCCCGGCCAGCCGGGCAGCCAGTTTAAAATTCAGAAACTATTTGTGATGCTTTACATTCCGGAGATCACTTCAATGGCTTTTTCCAAAGTCCTGTCCCTGTGCTCCGGGTTATGCTCCATATCTTTTATTTCCTCTTCCGTAGGCGGGGCTACATAGACATCGGGCTCTATCCCTATGCCTTCGATCACTTTCCCGGAAGCGTCTTTGAAAGCCATTAAAGGCATATAAAATGACATAACTCCTCCTACCTCTTCCGCTTGCGTACCTCCATTATATTCATCTTCGTCCGAACTTAATCCGGCAGTTGCTCCAGCGGTGTAATCCCCGATAGATTTAACATGATCTCCCTGGGATTTCAGTCCCAAGGTCGATATTTCAGCCATACTTGCGCTTCCTTTGTCTGTAAGTATGACTATGGGAATATCCTTTGGGATCCCAAAGGGATGAGGCTTGGTGTGCACGGGTACCCAGGGCGTATAATTGAACCGGCCATTCCCTTCCTTCGTCCTTTGATAACCAACCAGGGCTTCTTTGGTAACCAGCCGCTCAGTAAAACTCCTGAAATCGATAACAGCTCCTCCGCCATTCCCCCGGAGATCCAAAATGAGTTTTTTAATATCGCCACGAGTCAGCGGATTATAAAAGTTGCTGTAAAGTAGTTGTGCATCTTTATCCCTAATTTGATTGAGAAGTCTATCAAAACTCGGAAAATTGTATGCAAATTCCAGATTCCTCATCTTTTCTCCAAAATTGGAAACATAGCTTTTTGCATTTTCATCATCACCCACATCAGGGGCGTTATATTTAGAACTACTCGGTAATCCTTCTATTATTTCATCCAATTTGCCCGCTTCTTCAATGAGGGCATCAGTCAATTCTTCCGTTTGGTTAAACTGATCTATTTCACGGGCCAGAATTTCGGATTGAAGCATTTCGGTCAACGCCTCGTACCACGCATCATAAACCTCTAAGGTCCAGTCTCGAATATTTCTTCTTAATTCTTCATTTTCAATGGCGTCCAGGGATTCGTTTTCCTCCAGTTCGGAGCGGTCAATGAAGAGTTTACTCACCGGGGTATCAAGCAGCAGATCATCCTTATTTAAATCTAAAGGGAATGAAGAAGTCAAACGAAACTTGTTAAAGGTGAAATAGTAAATATCCGGATTGGATTTTAAGTTCCCTCCGTAAGCAAAAACGTTACTAATGCCGGTATATGAAAGAGAACCATTCTCCACTTTATCGGTCATATAACTCTGGGTTTCCATTTTATCATAATATAAAGGAGAGCTTTTCTTCATCCCACTATAGTAACTTTTAGTATAATTTACATTTGATGATATGGGTAAAGTAATGTCTACATAAAAGTGCTGATCGGTAATCCCATTGATGATCTCTTCAAAATAGGATTCAGCTATATCGGATTCTTCCCCGATCTCGTCATTGCTATACCCTTCCTGCTCCCAGGTTTTCAGCGCCTTAAACTTGGGAAAGTATTCTGCATAAACTTTGTCCCAGTCCAGGTTGTTACGTTCCTTCTCCTCGTAAAAATAATTATAGTTCTCATCCATAACGGTCCAGAAGACCCTAAAAAGGTCCTCATAAGATGTTATATCCTCTGATGAGTAACGCCCAGGTTCCGTGAGCGACTCATCATCCCTGCTACACGAGGAAAAGGCTGCAACCATGCACATGGCTGCACATAATCCAAAAATCCTGAAGTTAACAAAAACGGCTTTATATATCTTTTTTATCATCTTATTCTGTTTTTAAAAATTACGGGATATCCCTATATTAATCATGGAGGTTTTATGGAACATATCCCTGTCGTTTACATTATTCTTTTGCAGCCCGGACAAACCGTACAGGTACGAATAAGACGCATAGATACCGTACTTGCCGAAGGAATAACCCGCCTGGAGCTGCCCCTGAAGCCCGTAATGGATGCGGTTGAGCTGGTTTTCGTTCCGTTTAAAATCATACCTTTCCCTGACTTTTTCACTCAGCGGAAAACTTCCGTCCCATTGGAGTTCGCTAAATACTGGGTATTGCCCTTTCCGGTTCATGCTGAGCCAATAGCCCGTGTATGCCCCCCCGGCAACCCTGAGCCAAAGGCCTTCTTCCTTAAAAGGATTGTTTATAAGATAGGCCCCTACCAGGACGGGGATACTCAGATAGTTGTTCCTGGATTTGGTATACCAGCCTTCCCGGCTGCCGGTGCGCTCAAACTCAAAGTTGTGCTGCATAAAGGAAACGCCCCCCGAAACAAAAAAGGAATCGTAAAACCGGTATTCCAGCGACAGGTTGGCGGCAAGCCCCCAACGGCCGTTGTACCTGGAATCCACACGGTTCGACAAATTGTAGTCCAGGCTGTTGTACGTGACCCCGGCATCGAGGTTGAGCTTCAGGTTGCCCTGGGCAACCGCTTCCTGGAGAAAAACAGCCGCTAAAAATAAAAAACAACAAAGTTGTAGATTTGGTTTGTTCATAAGTGTTACATTTAATGTTAATGAAATGATTTAAATCGAAGCACAATGTGCCCGGATATCCTTTTTATCAAATTATCCGGACACGGAATATTATCGTTATACTATTTGTTTACCATTCCCACTCTCCGAAAGGGTACAATTCGCCAATAAAGGTTTTATCGGTATCGGATAATTCGGTATTCCAGCCTATTTCAAAATCGCCTGTGGTCAATGCGTTATCTACGGAATAATGCATAATGGACAGGGGATCATATTCGCTGAATTGTGACTCCGATTTCGATATGGGCGAGAAAAGGTTAAGATCTACCTTTTCACGGGACCAGTAGTTAGGGGCCCCACTGTAATATTCATATACCTTGGGCTTATCCCAGGGAATATCCACTTCGGGATGTTGGTGTTCATGATTCAATCCTAGTGCATGCCCGAATTCGTGAATGGTTGTACGACTGAACTCCTTATCACTTGTCTTATCATCAAACCATCCGAGGTTCATGGTTTCCTGGTTTTTGAAAAACTTAGCATCGGTCCCTATATAGGAGTAGGACCCTTTTCCTGCTTTAAAGGTTACCCTGATATCTGCCTCCCCCTCGGTAACAAATTTAAACCCGATATTGGCATACTTCGTCCATTCCCTGGCGTATTGTTCTACCTTTTCCCTTACATACCGGGAAGCAGCCGTATCTAATTTCACCGTAATTGTACTACCTATGGGCCAGACCTTTTCGGTCATCGCTACCGCTCTCGGGGTTACGCCCTCCGGGTAGACTTCATGACACATCCTTATCCCGGCCCGTTCTTCGGCACTGAGCACAGGAGTCCCTTCTCTGTTGTTTACGCCTTCACCTATCTCATCCTCTGTACTACAGGATATAAAAACCAGGGATAAAATCAGCGCTAATAAAAATGGCCTTTTCATAAAAATAAAGTTCAGATTAATAAAAAATTGAATATGCTCATGTGAAGAGGAGGATTTTACCAGCTCAGAAAAGCGGGGTTCCTCTTCTTCTATTCTATATATTCCAAAAGACCGGAAACGGGTGACAATTAATTAACATTTTCTTAATGATAAATTAACACGATAGATGATTAATTACTTGAAATCATAAAAGTTTTCCACGGTGAGGTCATAACTCTCCGTTCTATTACGGTGCAGAACAGCAACAGGAAGAAAGGTGTTCTTATTTTTTCTGTTAATAATGTTAGGCTAAGGTAATTATAACAGGAATGAAAATGAGTTGGTCTAATGCTCCAGAGTAATGGAAACAAACCTGGTTATTTTCCACAATTCAATAATTTCATTGATACCTATACGCACATTGTTTTTCAAAAAAGAATTGGTCCCGACATGAACAAGAATGTTTTCAGGCTCTTTTGCAATGATCTCTCCGGCTAAAACACCTTGATTTCGACTTACAACGACATAACTTTTTCCTGTACCCAAATTAGCTTCAACTTTGATCTGCTCACCTATGGCCAATTCAATATTCCCCAATGGAGAAACGATTTCAAAAGCCCTGAGATTCTTGTTAAAAACAAAAGGGAAGCTATATGAAGGCAAATTTTCGATAAAACTGTTATCTCCAACCATTAAAACATATTGATACTGGAGTTCTCTCGGAACTACAAGAATCTTATTAAGTTCATCTCCCCGGCCGACCTCTTTATTATCAAATATTACATTAAGATCAATATTGAGAGATATACATTTAATGATCAATGAATTATAATCCAAACTCCCTCTCATTTTCCATGTTGATACGGTGTTAGGACGAACACATAAAACTTCCGCAAGTTCTTTATCGGATTTTAATTGAAGCATATGCTTAAATCTTTTGATAATGGCCTTTACATCGAGTCTTTTATCATTACAATGATTATCCATACAAATTGTTTTTTTAATGGTATTCCAACATCCAAACGACAAGGACATCGTACACAAAACAGGAATATCATTTCAGCTTGATAAACCTGTTACAAAGAGCTGACAAGTAACGGGATGTCAGCCTTATAAATACCATAAATAATCCACATTATCTTTTTAATAATCTGACTTCTTCCCGAATAAATTCCGGGTTGCCCTGAAAGTACTCCCTAAAACAATACGGTCAACTTTCCAGATCTCAACGATCTCTTTGGTAAACATGACAATTTCCACCTGTCCGTCAATCGACCCGCCATCATTCATAAGGTATATAACCTTCGGGTGGGTACTCAATTTTACTCTTCCTATATATATACCGTGTATTTTATTAACAAACACATAAACATCCCCCTCTATCAAATGCCTGATATGCCCAACAAATTCCCCGATAACATAAGAATCCTCCTTACAGAGAGAGAACAACGAAAAACCAGTAGTTTCAAAGGCCCTTATACTTCCTTTTGCAGAAGAAGAAAAGTTATGCCTGGGCATCTGATTGATAAGGTCTTTCTTATACTGGCCGGATGCATACTCAAACTGATACTTCCGGGGAATAAGGACGACATCGGTATCGATTCCCGATGCCGATGTATGTGAAAACAGAAAATTCAAGTCCAGCCCGTATTTCCTGCCTGTAACTACTAACAATTCATAATCCAGTATATTATACTTTCTCCAGAACAATATCCTTTCGGAATAAATCCCCAGAATATCCGCAAGTTCTTCATCCGAATCCACTCCCAAACCACTTTTAAGCCGTCTGATAATTTCTCCTGAATCCTGTTTAATCTTCATCGTATTTCACCAATTTAGTCCGACCGGATCGCCCTCTGCAAAGTCAACAACTTTGAGATAAACACACGAAGCATGAGACGGAAAAACTAAAAAACCAGACACTTCCCGTTGTTATCGGGATGGAGCATCCTAAATCTCCTTTAGCGAGTCAATCGAACCACTCTTTTTTCTTAGCCAGTTTCCTGAGATTGGAAATGGCATAATGCATCCTCCCCAAGGCTGTATTAATGCTCACTCCGGATTTTACAGATATTTCCTTAAAGGTCATATCCTGATACAACCGCATAGCAAGAACATCCTGCTGGGCACGTGGAAGTTCCCCGATCATTTCGTGTATATCTTCGTTGATCTGGTCCCGGATCAGGCATCCTTCTGCATTCATTGTATTATCTCCGAGAGTGTGAAATGTATTGGCATCGCCCTGCGCGTAAAGACTGTACATACGTTTATTTCTCCTGAAATTATCCATAACCAGGTTATGGGCTATTTTCAGCACCCAGGACATCAGCTTTCCGTCTTCCCTGTACTGTCCCCCGTTAAATGCCCTGACGACCTTAACAAAGGTCTCCTGAAAAATATCCTCGGTAAGGTCCTTGTCATTAACTTTGTGATAAATAAAACCATAGATAGTATCTGAATGGCTTTTAATAAACTTTTCCAATCTTTTCCGGTCATCCAAACAAGCTTGTGACCCCCCGTTCCGAGTTCTCTCCTCGTTCATCTTCAATCCTTTATTTTTCGTTCTTTCTCCTCCCGGGACCACCTCAAGAGGAACATCCCGAATCTCAATACAATCATTTCTGTAAAATCAATTCAGAGGGCAGCATTTTTGCTTGCTATCAATTAACCACCCTCCGAACCAGAAAACTAACTCAAACTAAATCAAACAATAAACACATTTATACTTTTTTATCCAAGCGTACCTGCGGGAACAACCTGCTTCAAAATCATTACGACAAAATCAATCCGGAAAGCGGCCATTTTAAACCGTATTCATTTTTAAAATCTTACCACCTCCCGGATCAAAACCTAAACACCTACTAAATCAGATAATGAACTCGTCTTAAGTTATTATAATTTGCTGCAAAACCCTCTTTTGCACCCATATTTCGTCTTTTTCTCACCCCATAGCTTTTTGGCTATGTGGTTCCAAAAAGTCTTCATCTGGGCATAAAATAATGGTTTTTCGCCTAAATGAAACAACTCAAGACGAGTTCAATGAAAAACTATATATTGTGTTCCGAAAACTGTTTAAATCATTCCTGCGAAATCAATCCGGGAGGCCGTATTTTTAATACCAAAACAACCGTAACCGCCCCCCAAACTGACTTCCAAACTAAACTAACTCAATAATGAAAAAACAGCTAAATCGTTTAAACCTTCCAATTAACATAAATCATGTTTCAGCACGCCGGCTTGTTTTCTTAGCGCCCGTTGTATTACATTTTAACGATCATAAATTCACTTCTCCGGTTCAGCCCGTGCTGTTCTGCCGTACAACCTGTGCCGTCAGCGCATTCGTTGACCGGTTCGGTTTCTCCATAACCCTTTCCACTGATCCTGTTCCTGGAGATCCCTCCCTTGTTGACTATGTAATCCACGGTAGCCACAGCCCGGCGTTCGGATAGTTCCATGTTATACTGGTCATTGCCCCGGCTGTCGGTATGCGACCGTACCTCGATCACCATACCCGAATGCTGTTGCATCGCAGCAATCACTTTCCCCAGTTCTATT
This sequence comes from Sinomicrobium pectinilyticum, assembly GCF_003725735.1. GTDB lineage: Bacteria > Bacteroidota > Bacteroidia > Flavobacteriales > Flavobacteriaceae > Sinomicrobium > Sinomicrobium pectinilyticum. The sequence goes on from NZ_RJTM01000154.1 coordinate 8,340, forward strand.
TCCGAATCCTTCCGGATGCTGTACCTGTCAAAATCAAAGTAAATGGGCTTTAACCCCAGTTTTTTCGTCAGGTCATCCCCGTCAGTTACCGGAATGTCCTCTTTATTAAGTTCTGCCAGCAATTCTTTTTTATCACCAATCTCCAACTTTGCGACAAATTCTTCATAGGATTGATATTTATCCTTTTCAAAACGGAGGTTATAGTTTTGCCCGGCCAGCACCTCCACGCAGAAATCACCTGCGTCATCGGCCCGCAGGTCCTTTAGCTTCCTGTTGTTTTCGTCATAAATGGTAATACCGGTCCCGGCCAGTGCTTCTTTGGTCAGGCTGTCCCGCACATGTCCGCAAAGTTCCGCAGTGATGGTTATCGGGTCGTTTTCTACAAGGGTGTATATATCATCGCCACCTGATTCCCCGTTCCTGCCGGAAGAAAAATAGCCTCTCTTTGTACTGTCATTGATAATATATGCAAAATCGTCTGCCGGGGAGTTTACCGGTTCCCCTACGTTGACCACCTGGTAATTTCCGAAAGGGTCCCTGACCGCTGCAAAAATATCGAGTCCTCCAAAACCGGGATGGCCGTCGGAAGCAAAGTACAGCACCCCGGAATCGCTCATAAAAGGAAAAGTCTCCCTGCCTCGGGTATTTATAGCGTCCCCGAGGTTCTGAACAGGCCCGAAACTCCCGTTATCACGGATTTCCACTACAAACAGATCAGACAGCCCCCTGGTCCCCGGACGGTCGGACACAAAATACAAATGCCTGCCGTCCGGGCTCAGGGCCGGGTGAGCGGATGAGTAATCGTCACTGTTGATACTCAGTTCCTCTATGGCCTTCCATTTGCCATCTATAAAAGAAGCCCGGTAAATCTTCAGGTTATTGGTACCGTCTTCTCCCTTTTTATACTTGCCGGGGGTAAAATTATTCCGGGTAAAGTACATGGTCTCCCCGTCTTTGCTGACGGCGGGAGTGGATTGGTGATATTTGGTGTTGACATCTCCACTGAGCTGTTCCGGGGATTGCAGGGTACCATCTTCACCGGGTGTGGCCTTATACAGTTTTAAAAACGGCTTCCCGTTCCACTCATGGGTACGCTTTATAAAAATTCCTTCATCCCGGGCCGAGGCAAAAAGGATTTCCCCTTCCGTGCCGAAAGCGGTCCCAAAATCGGCTTCATCACTGTTCACCCCAGCATCGGTAATATCGTAGCGGCCCGAAAACTTCCGGATACCGGCCAGTTCTTCCCGTAAGGACTGCCTTTGCCCTTCAGGCTGGCCAACCAGTTCGTAGAACCGGGCCAGTGCTTTTTCCGCTTCCTCATATTTTCCGGCAGCCTTTAAACATTGGGCATACCTGAAGTAATATTCCGGGCGGGCCTCCTTCTCCAGCGCAAGCATCTTCCTGTAATACGCTTCTGCTTTGCCGTATACGGCATTGAAATAATAGGTATCCCCCAGCTTACCGTAAATATCCGCCGATTCATACCCCTGGTTGATGAGCTGCTCATAGAGCTCACCGGCTTTGATATAGGCAAATTTGTCGTAATCCGCATCCGCCCTTTTTTTCCTGGCTTCCTGGGCATGCAATACCCCGCCGGTAACGAGTAATACAAGTATGAGTAAATTTTTATACATATGCTGCAATTTGTCGTATTAGACTAAAAAAACCTGGGGGAACGCATCCTGTTCCGTCCCGAGGAGATAAACTCAAACCGGAGAAATATCTCATGGGTCCCCGAATTGTAATTGCCCAGCCGGGAAGTATCGAAATCATAGGCATAACCCACCATAAGGTTATTACTGACCTGGAACCCTGCCAATGCGCTTACTCCCGCATCCCAGCGATAGCCCGCACCCAGGGTAAGGATTTCGTTATAGAGAAAATTGGCAGAAAGGTCCACAGCCAAAGGCGCCCCGGATACTGCCTTGACCAAAGCGGCTGGTTTAAACTTCCATTGATAATCCAGGTCAAAAACATAGCCCCCCATCAGGTAGAAGTGCATTTTTTCCCTGGCTACCGATTGCTGGATATCGTCATAAAAACGGGTTTCCAGCAGGGCCGGTACTGACAGCCCTACATACCAGCGATCGGAATGCAGGTAGGCCCCCGCCCCTATATTGGGTGAAAACCGGCTCAACCTCCCGCTGAGTTCCGGGTCCGGGTCGTGAACATTCAGTTTATCATAGTTGACTTCAAGAAAACTCCCCCCGGCCATGATACCCAGGTTCAACCAGGTCCAATGGTCCAGTTGCAGCTTATAGGAAAAGCTGGCATTGACATAGGTGTCCCGGGACGGGCCGATCTCGTCATTGATAACCGACAGGCCCAAACCGTGCCCCTGGGGACTAATGGGAGAATGAACGGACAACTGGGCTGTTTTGGGCGCCCCCTCGAGCCCTACCCATTGCGAACGGTACAGTCCAAAAATATTCAGCGCTCCCCGGGTCCCGGCATAGGCCGGGTTTACGGTCATGGTGTTATACATATACTGGGTGTATTGCGATTCCTGTTGCCCGTAGGTAAGAAACGACCCCAACAACCCCAACACGATTATGATTCTCTTCATCTCTCTTGTTTTTTTATCTGTTCCACGGTTTATTATAGTCCTTCACATATTAATTGATATACAGGTAACCCGACCGGTCTTTGGCCCGACCGTCTTCTGCCTTGTATTTCAGGATATAGAAATAAGTTCCCGTAGGCAATAACTTTCCCTTGTTTATCGTGGCACGTCCCCGGGAATACCCATTGAAACGCACATCGGTATTGTTATATCCTTTAGCCTCGTAAACCAGTACCCCCCAGCGGTTATATACCTCCACGGTATTGTCCGGGTAGTGCTCTATGCCTTTGAGGTAAAAGAAATCGTTCTTACCGTCACCGTTGGGCGAGATGCCGTTGTAGACTTCCAGGCTGTTGTCGGGTTTTTCTTCGTCCAGCACTTTGGCCAGGGTGAAAATACCGTAACCCGATACGGCCGTGGTGACCATTTGTTCTTCGTGGTTTTCCACGCCGCCTTCATCGACCCACAGCCCTTTGGCGCCATCCCAGCGCACAATGTGTATGGCCTTACCGTCTTCTTCGCTTAAGAGCTCCGCCGGGGTGGTCTCTTCATGCCAGGTGAGGCTGAGTACCATATCGGACGTTCCGCCGGTTCGGTTGATCTCCCAGTATTCTTCGTTATCTATAAATACGATCCGCTCTTCTTTATTGAAATGCGAATGGCGTGCATCGGAATTTTCCAGGGTATAGTTCGAGGTAAAATACCCTTCGATATCTGAAAGGCCCGAGGCGGAGGCTCCGCGGTAATACCCCCCGTTCCCTACGGGATAATCAAAAGGGGCATCGCCGGTTTTGCGGACCTGCCCATCCACAAAACTGCGGTCCGAAACCTGTTCGTGCGAGGCTTCCGGGCCGAAGTCCACCAGGCCGCCGCCGGAGCGGTTATACACTATACCGTCGACAAACTGTGCATTGCCGTTTACGGTGATGTCGCCGGAAAGTCGGAAAGCCGGTTGTGTGGCGGGGTTGTCGAAACGTACGCCAAAAAACTCCGAAAGGCCTTCCCCGGAGATATCCTGCGCCCCGTACATGCCTTCGAAACGGACCAGGCCGGTAGCCTGGCCGGGGCTGAAACTCAGCAGGCCGTCATTTTTGAAATGGCCGTAGACGAAGAACTCCCCGTCGTTGATCATATCGCCACCGGCCCTGTTGTCAAAATCCCCGAGCGTGGAGACCTGCGTGTCCGGGGCGATGGTAAGCGCTCCCGTATTGACGGTCTGCCCGCATACATAGGAAGCCACGTGCAACACCGTAAGGACACTTATTATTTTTATCGTAGTCATTTTTTCCATAGGAAACAGCTATCGCGTTATCATTATATTTTTAAATCTTATTGACCGTTACGTTGGTTACATGTCCCGTACCCGTGCCTCCCGTTTCATCTTTCATTACTGTTGCCGGGTCACCAGATGAAGCAGTAAAACGAATCTGATACCCTGCCGAAGGGACTACAACCAACGTTGTGTTCAGCACATCGCCTATATGTTTAAAGATTATTTTAAACATGTCGGTTTCATTTTTTCTACTGATTTGTGGCAGCCTGCACCTTTATGATGCTTAACAGTCTTTCCCTGTATTTTTCATTGCTCTGCACCTGCTCTGCGATCTCTGCATAACGCTCCGAAGTAAGGCCGTTCTCTTTTAAATAACCCTGCAACATGTCCTGTTGCTCTGCCTTTAAACGGTCTACCTCTGCCGCTATCTTTTTGTATGCGGCCAGCTCTTTGCCGGTAGCGTCAACTTCATTTATGGGGCTATCCATGTTGTATTGGATTTCGTTGAACCTTTCCGGGGTTAAACCTTCTGCGCGTATGACCTGTACCAGCTCGTCCCGCATTTTGGAACCCGACCGCTGCAATTCCCCGATCACGGCAACAAAACTGTTAAACTCCGCTTCGCTTATCTTTGCGGCCTTTTCCTGTGCGAAAAGGCTGCTGCTTATAAAGCATACAATCAAAAACAGATTTCTTTTAAGTATTCTTTTCATGTTATATATTTTTAAAAAACCCAACTCAATTTATACAAGGCCTTCCCGGGCTTTAATCCAGTTCAGGCCTGATCATCGCATTTGATATAATACAATTCCTGATTCCGGCACCAATGCGTAAAACCGCCGGGTCTGACGCTATATCCAGACATTCCCCTCCTTTAGACCGGGCAATAAGCCGGTACCGGTAACCATTTAGTTCCGATGAAATTCCGGACAACTCCAAAGAAGTTGTTTTTACCCCGCTGTAATAGCTGCCATTTTCCAGGTCTGTCCATTCATCGCCCGTATTGACCTGCCACCGATACCGAAGGTCCGACATCACTCCCGCGGGAAAAATCAGTTCTGCCGAAAAATTTCCGGAATCCCCTTCTGTTACTTCAAGGTCCTGGGGCTGTGGATCAAATGCTACATTTTCTACGGCTGGATAATAATCAGAAAGAATATTGTATATTTTAATTTCATTGGCCAGCGTAAACCCGAGCCCGATAGTTTCATAATAGCCTATTTCAATCCTGTTCCACTCTGCAGCAGGGGTTACGGCCATGATACGCCGGTCGCCATAAAACCCCAGGTCCAGTAAAAGAGCCCTGGTAATGGGCTGGTCTAATACCACGCGGTCACCGTCGAACAATTGTATATAAAACCCGGAAAAAGACACATTGACATTGGCCCATTGAGACCCTACATCCAGATAGACGGTTTTTCCGGCAGGAAATTTTTGTTCCCCGCGCCTGAAAGCTTTCAGGTCCATTTTACATCCACCACCGCTAAGACCTACGGACGCTCCCAAAAGCCCCGGGTTTATATAGCCGTACGTATCGCTTTCGCAATCTGCCATATGGCTGGGGTTACCTACTTTCGAACCCAGGCGGGTGGTACATCCCGTTGAAGCTTCCCAAGGTGGCCAAAGTACAATCCCCTTATAATAGTCATCAAACCCGTCGAAATCCATTATGGTACCACATCCGAGGTCCCCGGGCAATACGACATCGCATTTCCCCGGAATAACAGCTATTTCATTTACCTTTAAGCCTGCCGCATCCGATTCTTTGTAAAAGCACCCGGCTTTATTACCGGATTCGGCAATAAGCCGGTACCGGTAACCGTTTAATTCCGGGGAAACACCGGACAGCTCCAGAGAAGTTGTTTTTGTACCGCTGTAATAGCCGCCGTCTTCCAGGTCTGTCCACTGGTCGCCCGTATTGACCTGCCACCGGTACTGAAGGTCATCCGGCGCCTCACCGGGAAAATCCAGTGCTGCCGAAAAATTTCCGGACTCCCCTTCTGTGACCTCCAGGTTCCGGGGCTGGGAGGTAAACGTCGCATCCATATACCCTGCAGCAGGATAATATTCGGAAAGGATATTGTATATTTTAAGTTCATTGGCCAGCGTAAACCCGATCCCGATAGTTTCATAATATCCTATTTCAATCCTGTCCCACTCCGCAGTGGGGAGTACGGCCATAATACGCCGGTCGCCAAAAAGCCCCAGGTCCAGTAAAAGGGCCCTGGTAATGGGCTGGTCCAATACCAGGCGGTCACCGTCGAACAATTGTATATAAAACCCGGAAAAAGACGCATTGACATTGGCCCACTCGGACCCCACATCCAAATGGACGGTCTTCCCGGCGGGAAATTTTTGCCCGTCATTCCTGAAGGCTTTTAAATTCATATTACATCCGCCGTCGAAACCTACTGACGCCCCTAAAAGCCCCGGATTTATATAACCGTAGGTATTACTTTCGCAATCTGCCATATGACTGGGGTTGCCTACTTTCGCCCCTATTCGGGTTGTACATCCCGATGAGGGTGGCCATAATTGAAGTCCTTTATAATATTCATCAAATCCGTCGAAATCCATTATCGTACCACATCCCAGGTCCCCCGGCAAAACCTGCCTGCATTGCCCCCGGGCTATGTTTGCCGAAACCGTCAACCCTAAAAGCAATAGCACAATATGTTTAATCAGATGATCTCTCATTTTTTTTGTTTAAAGTCCGTTTTATCCACAAATCCGTTCATATACCGCTGCCTATTTAATGGCAAAAACAATATTTATAAATGAACAGTCCGTCGCCGCAGCAGTAACATCATAGGTCATTACTCCATTGGCATCGATAGAAATGTTGCTAAACACATCCGGATCGTAATAGGTAATATAATAGTACAGGTCCGTGGCTTCCGGAAAAGAAGGGATGGTTGCCGGGGCACCCGTACTGCTTGCCGTAGTATTGGGGTCTGACATGGAGAACTGGTCTTTATATAACTGGTAGAGGTTTTTCGTTTGACCGGCAGCATCTTTCGAGGTATCAAAATTAATGGCAGGCATATAGAAAAAACGAACTACGTTTCCGCTTATACAAACCCAGTCCGGCGCAGCGGATGTTCCCACGTTCTGACTGATACACTGACGATCGGTATCAAACACGAGCAAACCATTTGCCGGGCTTTCAATAGCATTCCGCTGTGCTGATGTCATCCTGGGGATTAACACACCCTTATCAGCACTCGTGACATCCAATTGTGAACTTGCGTCCGGTGTAGTTGTGCCGATGCCAATCCCCGGTTGCTGGGCATATCCGGTTGTAAAAACAACCCCAAACAATATGATTAGTGCAATTCTTTTCATGTATATATGTATTTTTTCTTTTAGACTTTTTTATAATAAGCCTGCCGGCATTGGTGTTTTAATGCCTGCCGACAGGCTCGTACACGGGCAACTGTTTTACTGTTTAAAAAGTTTTTCCAAACGCTCCAGGCGTTCATTCATTTCCAAGGTCGCTTTTTTCAATTCCTGTATTTCCCGGTCTTTTTGATCCAATACTTTTTGCTGCTCAATGGTATGCAGGTACAACTCTTCTACCTTTTCCAGCAACTGCACGGAAAGTTCCGTAGGGTTGATTACATACTCCCCTTCCCGGTTCTTCATCAGGGCATCGATCTTCGCAATGCCCGGAAGGTGACGGTTGGTATTGATATAATCTTCAACTTCTTTCAGCGATTTGAAGGCATAGTTACTGTTCAGGACAGACTCCCCTTCAAAATAATCTTCAAACACATAATCGGCATAGATGGAAGACGTGGTGAGTATGGACCCGTTAACCGCCAGGACTACGTTCGCGTTCTCCGTGCCCAGCATGTTGTCCGTACCGATACCCACTTTACCCATCTGGTAAATGTCCTGATCGTTATCGGTGGCTTTGTCAGCAGAGCCCTGTACTTGCCAGGGTTCCGTGGCACCTATATCAATAACAGCATCTTCGCCTTCTTCATTGGTATAGGTATACGTGCCGTCATTGTTGTTGACCAAAGTGGTGATCGTTTCGTTGGCACGGACCAGTTCTTCCAGGTTGATGCTCTGGCTTTCCCCGTTCTCATCCACATAGGTGAACTCCTGTGTCGTACCGTCATAGCTGACATTACCGGCGGACTGGTCGATCAGGTTCGTGATGCTTTCATACACATCCCCCGACCGGTTCGTGATCTGCTCGATGATATCCGAAGGTACATCCACCAAGGTCGCTTCGCCTTCTTCATTGGTATAGGTGTACGTGCCGTCATTGTTGTTCACCAGGGTCGTCACAGACTCGTTCAGGCGGATCAGTTCTTCTATATTTAAGGTCTGGACCTCCCCGTTCTCATCCACATAGGTAAACTCCTGCGTCGTGCCGTTGTAGCTGACATTAC
>NZ_RJTM01000155.1 GCF_003725735.1 Sinomicrobium pectinilyticum
GGACTCTTCGATCAGGTTGGTGATACTTTTGTAAACATCGCCTTCCTTATTAGTGATCTGTTTGATAATATCAGAAGGAACATCGATCAGAGTGACCGTGTTGTCTTCACTGGTATAGGTATAGGTGCCGTTACCTTCGTCTACCAAGGTAGTCACGGTCTCGTTCAGGCGGATCAACTCTTCCAAGTTGATCTCCTGCGTGGTGCCGCTCTCGTCCAAGTAGGTAAAGCTGTTATTTTCCGAATTAAAAATAACAATGTTGTCCGGCACGTCTCCGTTGATCACATCTTCTGCCGACACCACCCGGCGCCAGCGCCCGTCATACCAATAGTAATAGCCGGGTTTAACATCGGCAGTATCAGCCGTGTTAAACACTAGTAAACTCTCCACATTACCATTGGCAATTGTAGTCTGGTCTACGATTCCGTTAAGGGCAACCCTGGGAATCAGCACCCCTTTATCTTCCGCTACAACATCCAATTGAGCAGAGTTATCCGGTATGGAAGTACCAATCCCTACCTGGGCATGACCATAAAAGCTTGCTACCAGAAAAAAAGCTAAGGCGTAGATTTTTCTCATAAGTTTAGATTCAAATTAGTTTTTAGAACAATTAATATTTAGATTACGCACACAAAAAAGCCTCAACCAAAACAACAGGGATGAGGGACTCTTATCTTTACTACACAAAATCCCCCAACCAGATTAAGTCCGGATTCAGGTTCAGATTTGGGTATCAAATACAAGTTTATAGCCTCCTTGTAACTACATTATACCCAAAAGGCAAAAACGGGTGACAAAAATTAACTTGAAATTTCAGGGGAAAGTTGAGCGGTATAAAAAAGTACCGGGAAGCAGGACTGTAAACAGGCAGGTCACCGCCCGGTACACACCTGGTATTACCGACTATTAAAAAGGGCATAGACCTCAGGAGGCTAAGGAGTTAGAATCTCCTTGAAGTGTGGCTATAGGTAAGAAAAGAGGCTATGCCCTATGCTGTATACTATAAATATTAACCTTTCTTTATTTTGTTTGATTCCTGTGAAAATTTATTTATCGGTATGACTAAAATTTCATTTTTAATATCGATACTTACATAAATATTATCCATGGCCACTATCTCTCCTTCAACTCCGTTTTCCAACGTTACATACTGCCCTACTTTAAAATACTTCTTTGTATAGAAGGTTTGCAATAACTGGCCGACAATATTTTTAGACCCGAGGCCCAATGCCAAAGTAACAATTAACAGGCAGGCTCCTAAAATAATGGTGATATTATTCGTAATTACCGTAGTATCTACTCCTGCCTGATTCAGGGCTGTGACTGATATTATTATCAATATGATAAAATAAGAGACCTGACTTATAAACCTGCCCCCTGCCAAATTAACAGTCCCGGAAAGAGAGAGCATACCTTGTTTGACAAAGCCTGCAATATAAAGGCCTGCAATAAAAATGGCAATACCACTGAAAAGTTTGGGTAAATAAGCCAGCAATTTGGTGACTTCCACAGAAATGGAATCCCAGCCTAAAACATTAAATACAACAGATAAGATAACGATATAAAATGTATACTTGATCACAGACAAAATAGCCCTGGTCATATTTATTTCCGAAGGTATACCATTTAAAAAGGTTTTTTGTTTCAGCTTCCTAAATTTACCTTCCAGGTCAATAACTTTCAAAAACCGTTTTATAAGGAATAGCATAAGCTTTGTCAATAGCCAGCCAAACACTAAAATGAGTAATGCTCCCAAAATGTTCGGCAGAATCTGGGCTATTTTTGATGTTATATCATTAAGCGAACTTAAAGTTATATCTGTCCAATTATTGATCGTCTGATTCATCTTCATCTGTGTTTTTAGTTTTAAATAAACTTGAAATTGTATCTGTATAATTACTTGTAAAAAGTGAGGAGAAATCTCTTAAAAGCTCTATTAATTCCACACTGTTCATCACATTTTCCTTTGTGTCTTCCGGAACTTTTCTTAGAGGGCCTCCTATTTTTTTAAAAGGATTTTCTTTTTTCATGTGTTTTTTTTATTTTTTTTCCAATGGTCACATGGAACCTCCAACTAATTGCCGGGAAGATTCGACAATAAAAACAATCATGCGTCGTTGTACTTTAAAGATTATTTTAATCATGTCGGTTTCATTTTTACAAATTGCTTTTATACATATCCACAAGCCTGTACTTTGCCCTTTTCAACCGCATTTTAACCGCGCTTTCCCCGATTTTTAAATTCTCAGCTAATTCTTTTATCGCAACATCGTCTCTATATTTTAACAATAAGATCATTCTATCTTCTGGTGTAATAAGATTAAGGGCTTTTTCCAATCCGGATACCCTCATACTATAAAGGTTCTCATCACTAATCTCTATTTTAAGCTCATTGATATTGTCAATATTTTCGGAAAGTTTTTCTATTCTTTTTGCCTTATTCCTGTTGATATAATTAACACAAAACCTATAAGCCAAAGTATACAGCCAACTTTTGAAACTTACATTTTCAGTAAAAGTGTGCAATTTTAAATAGGCTTTTATGAAAATGTCCTGGGTCAGATCTTTGGCCTCAGCATCCGTATCGCAAAAACTGTAACAGCGATGGTATATTAAATCTGCATACCTGTCGTATATTATAGCATACAGGTTTTTCTCCTTATAGTTTACAATACGTTTCACTATTTCGAAATCCGATTCCTTATCTGTCTTTGTGTTTGCCAACTTTGATCTATGCATTTTAAAAATAACAGAATTGCAAAGTGTAGTCATTGCATATCCGTGAGAATAATAGTCCGCGATACTTTCAAAACCTTATTTTCTGCTATGCACTTCTGTTAAACCGGCAGATTGTACAATCGAAAACTTCGTAAAATTGTTGTGAAATACAAGCCGGATCTCTTCCGTGCTTTCACTTCGGTTAACAAGCAGTTCAAAAGTTGCGCGCCCTACAAACTCCCAGGTACCGTTAAGGACTGCCGCTTTTTGGCAATTATTTAAATCATCCCCGGCAAAGCTGGTCAAAGTATATGTTCCATTATTGAAAAACCTGTACTCTAACTGTCCATTACACTTAATATCTTCTATCAGATCACTATTTTCCACATAGTAATCCAAATCCCAGAAACCAATGATAACTCCTGTTATTCTATTTCCCCCGTCATCATCTTCAGTACACGAAACGATTACGAAAGCAATCATAATAATCATATTGTTTATAATTATTTTTTTTACCATGCCGAATAATTTTGACTTTTAATAAAATTTAAGAAACTATATGAGTTTTATTCTTTATTTACTCTCTTGTATTATATATATTACAAAAACGAAAAACGGGTGACTAAGAGGCTGTCCGAATTTTATCTCTTCAGCAAGCCAGGAACATCGGTTAAAATCAAGTTTGTACCCCACGGATACTGGTTATACTTAAAAAAGCTCCTGTTCGTATAGTCTATGTTTTTACTCTTTTTCACTTAATGAAACACCTTCTTAAAAAAAAAGTCACTCCATGTGACCAAAAAAAGATTTTGGTGTTATTGGATTATTGGAATACAGATAATTCAAAAGAAAATAAACAGCGGGGCAATACGATATGATTCTTGAAAGCAAAATAGATTTGTTGAGAACTCTTATTTACAATAAAAATTTATTGGACGCAGAAAATCGGGCTGGTGATAATACTTCCGGTATGAATGAGATCCCTCCCTGATAACTTGTAATAACCGAATTACATTTACTTAAACTCTAATGATTGACCTACTTATCATTCTTTGTGTCCTTTGTGGCCGACATTTAACCATGGAGGCTGCAAAGGTTTACACAAGGTTTACGGAGAGGCAGGATCAGATCAAAAATTATTTTTAAAAACGGAAGGAGAATCCGTGACCATGGTCATCAATTCTTCAAAATTAAATCGAGTAAAAATATAATAAGACAATTATGATGAAAACTTCATTGCGAAAATTAGGAGCCGGCCTTCTGGCCATAACCCTTCTTACAACAGGGTGTGACGCCGTCAGGAATGCCAGTAACAGGGACAAAGGAACCGCGATAGGGGCTTCCGGAGGGGCTGCCATTGGCGGTATTATAGGAAATAATGTAGGGGATAAAAAGAACTCTGTCCTCGGAGCCCTTATCGGGGCTGTTGTAGGGGGTGTTGCCGGAAGATATATCGGTAACCGTATGGACCGCCAGGCCGAACGTATCGAAGAAGAGATTCCCGGGGCGACAGTGACCCGGGCAGGAGAAGGGATCAATGTAACCTTCGACGAGAAAAGCGGGGTGTATTTTGCTACGAACAAATACAACCTTAATCCGGCATCTGCAGCAACCCTGAACAAACTTGCCGGTATTTTTAAGGAATACCCTCACACGCTTATTCTCGTGGAAGGACATACCGATAATACCGGAAGGGCAGAATATAATTCAGGCCTTTCCCGGCACAGGGCAGAATCTGTAACCGATTACCTCGTAAACCAGGGAATCTCCCCGGGCCGGTTTACCACCAAATGGTACGGTGAAGACCAACCCCGTTACGACAACAGCACAGCAAATGGCAGGGCCAAAAACCGAAGAGTAGAGATCGCTATTATAGCCGATGAAAAGCTGAAGGAAGAAGCCAGGAAGAATGCACACTAAACCACTTTGGATTTGAAAGTCGAGAGGTTAGAAATGGCAATGAAATTGCCAAAGTTATTGGGTTATTTGGTTATTTAGTCAATACTTAATAACTCAATAGCTTAATAACCTATTGTTGAAAGTTTATAGAAACTAAAGTAACTGTAATGGAATTACATCAACTTGATAATAAACAACAGACTCAGGTGATTAAAAGTATGTTTAAAAAAGATTGATTGAAGCCAAAAACACCCTTACGCCGGCTGGCTCATTCGCTAAAATAACTCAATAGGTTAATTTGTGAATTGAAAAAACCAAACCCCGAAAACTGGCCAAAGTGCCAAAAAACGGGGTTTTTCTTTTTTCAACAAAAAGTGTTTTCGAGTATAATTTTATTTACAAATCATCTCTTATCACATCTATACCAAGGGACGGGCCTTTCTCCGTCCTCGGTTGTAAAAACATTTTGTTATGATAATCAGCTATAACTATTCCTTAGTATAGGTTTCGCCGGAAAGGATTACGTTCTCTCCATAGAGTTCCTGTCCTATGGCCGACAGATACGAAGACGCGTTTTCCTGTTTCAGATCATACTGCAGGAAAATCCCGTAACCATCATCCATTGTCCGTCGGGCAAGGTTTGCCGCTTCAAGTGGATCATAAGGTTGTCGGTTGATCCAAACCGCTGCAGGGCCCAATCGGTTTTTATCCTCAAGTCCCGATATCCTAGGAGCACCATAACTACCATAATACGCCTGCCAACTGTAATCGATCAACTCACCAACACGGGTGCCATTCCATTCGGTATACTGGGCCGCTTCGCCAATATCATATAGGCTTATGATTTTATTTGGCATCAACTTACGTGTTTCCTGTACCAACATCACAAAAGAACTGTCATTTGCCACCGGTTGGCCGTTTGTACCGTATTTTGCCCATTCATCGTCAAAGTCGATTCCGTCCAGATCGTAATCTTCCACGGCCTTTCTCAATTGCTGGGCAAAGTCTTTTGCGGCGGCACGGCTGGTAAAATTGGCAAACCCTACACCTTGGTGGTTCCCCAATATTGACAGCAAGACTTTTATCCCCTTGTCCTGCAAAGGCTTGATGTATTTTTCTTTATTGTTCAATACCTCTGTTACATTGGGGTTATGGTAAAGCACTGTTTTTTTCCGGTCTGCATCATAATTGATGTTGGATGCAAAGATCATGGCCATGTCAAAATACTGTGCTCCGCTTTCTTCGAGTGTATATGACCCCACATTGAGCAGGTTATGGTTATTCACCTCCACATATACCACACTTAAAGGCCCGTCTTTAACGGCATTGCTGTCCGGTTCGGCTTCTCCAGGCTCGCCTCCCGCCAGAGGAAAATCACAACTCCCGAAAAGACCCGTAAAGATTACCAGTCCCAAAATCCATTTTGTTTTCATCATACAATTATTTAAGGTTATATATAATTCACTATACCGATTTTGAGGTTTTCTTCTAAAAGTCACCTCTCTTTAAAGTTTGGTTACATTTACCGCAGTTACCCCTATACCTGCTTTTCAATCTTCTACCACGGACTGTTGCCCCGGAAAAATTGTCTTTGTTAAGGCCCCATTGCTCCCGAAGATCCTACGGGTTCGGGAGCAGACACCTGTTTTGGTGTCCGCACGTCAGCCAGCCCCTTCGCTAAAAAGGTCTCCCGGACCTTTTTTATACGCCCGGCAATTATCGTCCCGAACTATCGGGACCAAAAACAAAATTTAGAAGACAGTTTCTTAGTATACCTCAATATTGGAGATCAGCGGACAGGCCCTGGCATCGGTGATGTTTACCCGTATTTGACTTGTGTTGAGCGGTCTAGTTTTAAGTATGCGCTTATAACCTATAGTGGTACCTTCGGCAATCTTTGTCCAGCTATTTCCCTGTCGGGCTTCTACAGTAAAGGATCTTACTCTTTGCCCCAGGGGGATATATTCCTGTATAAGGATATAAGAAACCGATTGTTCTTTCTCCAGGCCGATCTCCACGGATGCCGTGGTAACCCCATCATCCGTAGCCCAGTAGGTGCTTTTATTTCCATCAGTGACACAGGCAGCTGCATAATCGGGCAAGCCTCCCCGGTAAGCGGTGGCTGTTGCGGGGGCATTGGCAGCCAGATTGGTTCGGAAAGTATCGTCGATCAGTTTTCGCCAGGCCCTGAGGGCGGCCACATCGTTTTCGTGGATGAGGCCTCTCCGGTCCGGGGGAACGTTCAACAGCAGGTTGGAACCACGTCCTACGGAAGTGAGGTAAATCTCAAACAACCTTTCGGCAGATTTTACCAGGGAATCTTCCTCCTCGTGATAAAACCATCCCGGACGGATAGAGACATCCACTTCGCCAGGGATCCATTGGTTCCCATTCTCGGAACCTGTGTTCAGCAATTCATTGATCCCCTCCTTACCGGCATAGAGGGTATCGTTGGAGATGGTGTTCCAGTTGGTCTCTCCGGCCAGGCCTTTTTCATTACCAACCCAGCGGATATCCGGCCCGCCATCGCTGAAAAAGAGCACTTGGGGACAAGGTTGCAACTCGCGTACCAAGTCGAGAGTGGCAGGCCAGTTGTAATAGGTTTGTTTGTCGATGTTGCGGATTTCCTGGGTACCACCATAGTAACCGTCTCCGCCATTGGTGCCGTCAAACCACATTTCAAAGACAGGGCCGTAAGCGGTAAAAATTTCTTTAAGCTGGTTGCGGTAGTACTCGATATAGGAAGCTTCCCCGTAATCGGCCCGGTTCCGGTCCCAGGGAGAAAGGTAGACCCCGAATTTGAGCCCGTGACGTTTACAGGCTTCGGAAACTTCTTTGACCAGATCGCCCTTGCCGTCCTTGTAGGGACTGTTTTTTATGGAGTGTTCTGTATATTGGCTGGGCCACAGGCAAAAGCCGTCGTGGTGTTTCGCCGTTAGAATAACACCTTTGATCCCGGCCTCTTTCAGCGTAGTGATCCATTGGTCCACATCGGTTTCCGAAGGGTTGAAGATCGAAGGGTCTTCGTCGCCGTAACCCCACTCCTTCCCGGTAAAGGTATTGGTGGTAAAGTGAATAAAGGCATTGAGTTCCATCTCCTGCCAGGCCAGTTGGGTTTCCGAGGTTACAGGGCCTACGAGTTTGGGAGCAGAGATCTCTTTTGGTGTTGTATTACAAGAATGTAATATGAGGTTGATTGCTGTAAAAATGATTAGGTTTTTCATCTGTTCCTTTTTTTTAGCTCACTTATTTAACTCGTCTTGAGTTATTCTATTAGCTGCAAAATCAAATCCTCTGGTTTTTTAGTTTCTTCTCATTATCTAATACCCAGCGTTCTGGTCACTTTCCGTAATCTTGGCATTATTGTCAATTTCCTGTTGGGGGATTGGCACAAACTGGTGTCTGTCCGTATAGTAGTCCAAAGGCTCTTCTTTTAATTTTCCCTGGGCCCTCCATCTCAGGAGGTCCCTGTTCCTGACCTGTTCATTGGCCAGTTCTACCATTTTTTCATGCATGATAGCAGCAAATATCTCATCTTTGGTCCCCGTTGGGTATTTTGATGTTGGGTATAAAGGCATGTTTACCGAGGGCCTTTGTCTTATCATGTTCAGGTATTCCACACTCTTATTCTGATCTCCGGCCTCCAGTTCGCATTCAGCAAGGTTTAAAAGCACTTCCGCATACCGGATCACCCTGTGGTTGATGCCGGATTCGTAATATCCGCCGGGATTCACTTTATACATAGCGGAATGCTTTCTCCAGCTTATTTTCATTTCCTTACCGTTATATATCAGCGCACTTCCCTTGATATTACTACTTTCGATGACCTCCGTTCCGTTATTGAAGGTATCGCCCACGAAATAGAGGTTTTTATCCATGCGGGGATCTCTCTTCTCAGCCCCGTTTTCCGGTCTTTCAAATTCATCCAGCATTTTTTGGGAAGGGATAATATTTCTCCAGCCATAGGCCGAATATTCCTGGGAATGGATGCTGGCTTCATTACCTGTTCCGTCCCCGGTGTCTGACCAGTCATAAGCCCCTATTTTTGCAAAGCCGATCTCCCACACCGATTCGCTGTTGTATTCGTTCTCTTCCTGGAAATTATCATCGTATTCATCCACCAGCGCGTAATTTCCCGAAGCTACGATTTGATCTAAAGCATCTTTGGCTTTGGTATAATCTCCTGTGAACATATATACCCGCCCCAATAAGGCCAGGGCTGTGCCTTTGGACATCCGTCCGTCTTCATTTTTGCTGAAACTGAGACCTTCGGAAGCTATCGTAAGGTCTTCGACAGCCTGGCCCAGGACTTCTCCCCGGGAACTCAAGGGATTGGTTTCCGAAAAATCGGTGACATAAGTGAGGTATATGGGGGCCCTCCCCCAGATTGTTCCCAACTCGTAATAAGCCCACCCCCGTGCACAACGTGCTTCCGCAATGATCTTTTTCCGGATGCTTTCATCCACTTCCGTTGCTTCAGGAACTTTATTAATAATAATGTTTGCCCGGTGAATGACCTGGTATAACCCTCTCCACATGCCCGTATTGACCGGATTGGAAGCATCGTGAGCGCCGTTGAGCACCTGGTTGAATTCAGCGGCCAATTGCCCTCCGCCCGAACTTACCTCATCGGCCCTTATATCGTTAAAGAACCAATAATACCTAGAAAACAGGTTGCCTCCGGACATAACACCATACATAGCATATAAGCCCGAATTCAATTCACTTTCATTCTGGTAGTACGTGTCCACGGCCAACTGGTTCGGATCGGTCTTGTCCAGATCGTCATAGCTACATGCACCGACTGTAAAAAGCAAGGTGATTGTGAGAAATGTGGCGATTATTTTTTTCATCTGTCTAAACTTTTTTTTGAACTGTTAACCTTTGATTTAGAACTTGGCATTCAATCCGATAAGGAAGGTGCTGGGTCTGGGGTATTGTCCGTAATCAATACCTTGAGTCAGTAAATTGCTGTTTCTCGATCCGATCTCGGGATCGTAACCCGAATAATCGGTAATGGTTAACAGGTTGCTCCCCGAAAGATAAAATTCGAGCCCGGAAATAAACCTGTTGCCATTGCGCGACAGCCATTCTTCGGGTATTCTGTACCCGATCTTAACGGTTTGTAACCGCAGATAGGATCCGTCTTCGATAAATCGATCCGAAGTACGTGTATTCCCGTTGGGGTCCGCATTGATCATACGGGGGATGTTAGTATCCGTATTTTGTAGTGTCCAGGCATCCAGAACGGCAACATCGGCATTGAATAACCGGAGTCCGCCTTCCCGGTATACTTTAGCAGCATTATATACATCATTGCCCTGAACGCCATTCCAGAACATATTAAAGAAGAAGTTCTTATAGTCGGCATTAAAGTTGATCCCGTAGGTGAAGTCAGGTATAAAATTACCGATGATAGCCCTGTCTTCAGGAGTGATAGTGCCATCGTCGTTATTGTCTTTAAAGATCAGGTCTCCGGGGGCTGCATTTTCCTGGTAGGGCGTATTGGGATTCCTGCTGTTATAGTCGTCAATCTGGGCCTGGCTCCGGAATATACCTTCCACCTGCCATCCGTAAAACTGCTGTATCGGGTCTCCGACCGATGTACGGGTAATATCAAAGCCGCCAGTATCTGAGTTCTGCCCGGCAAAGAGTGTTGAAGTTTCCGTAGCCATGCTGACAATATTGTTTCGGTATAAGCTCAGGTTGGCCGAAACATCCCATTTGAATTCGTTATCGTAGTTTGAATAGTAAGTTCCCTGAAATTCAAGGCCCCAGTTTTTCATCCCCCCGATATTGGCCAGTGTGCTCCCGGCATACCCGGCGGAAGAAGGAAGGGGGACGGCAAGTATTAAGTTGTCGGTCTTCCTGTTGTACCATTCGGCAGAAAATTGCATCCTGTTATTGAAAAGACCTATATCCACACCGGCATTGACCATGGTAGTGACTTCCCATTCCAGTTCGCCATTGGCAAGTTTGTCGAAATAAGCCCCTTGGAATACTTCATCGCCAAACAGTGCCGTGGTATTTTTCTGAATCCCCGCCTGGCTTTCGTAATCTCCGATACCTTCAAAACCTACTTTTCCCCAGCTTCCGCGGAGTTTTAGCTCAGAGATCCCGGAGTTTGCCATAAACGATTCTTCAGCTATATTCCAGCCCGCAGAGATTCCCGGGAATGACTGCCATTTTTTACCCCCGGCAAATCTGGAAGAACCGTCTCTCCGGATCGAGGCACTGAACAAGTAACGCCCGTCAAAGTCATAATTGAGACGGCTGGCATAGGAATAAATGGTATTTGCACCTTTGGAACTGTTCAGGATCGGGTCTGTGGCACCGGTAAGGATATCCAGTTTATTGTTGTCGAGACGGCCGGAGCCGCTCAGGCTACTGTATTTATTATCTTGTCTTTCGGCTATGGCTATCACATCAACATTGTGATCTCCAAAAGATCTTTTATAGCTCAACTGGTTAGAAAAATAAGTTCCTGTTGACGTATCCCTCGTATCTGTGACCTCCTTTTTTTCCCGGCCCCTGAAACCGTCAAAATAAATAGGTAAAATAATGCTGTTCCTGTTGTAGGACCAATCTACCCCTGCAATAAATTTGTATTTCAGGTCATCGGTAATATCAACGCCTATCGAGGCCGTACCGAAGATCCTTACATTCCTGTCGGTATTGCGGTCCATCAATGCGGCACGGACCGGATTATCCGGGTCTGTTGCGTCGGCGGCATCCGGCGCCCGGTACCCTCCGTTTACGGTTGGGTCGTAGATGGGGATATAGGGAACTCCCCTAATGGTATGTTGTATTAACGACCTGCCTCCCGAAACGGCTTCATTTCGCCTGTTGCCTGTGGACACGGTAAGGGTCTGGCCGATATGGACCCTGTCATAGATATCATGATCCGAATTGATCCTTACGTTATAGCGTTTATATCCTGTTCCGATGATACTACCCTCCTGCTTAAAATATCCGAAAGACGAAAAGAACCTGGATTTTTCCCCGCCCCCTCTAAGGCCCAGGTAGTGATTGGTTGTGAAACCATCCCTGAATAATGCATCCTGGTAATCAGTATCCGTCTGTGCATAGGTCTGACCGGCTCCCTGGTAGATGGGTTTATCCATGTTATCCCACCTGCTGGGGAAAGGTGCTCCGGCGTTTCCAAGGAGCATTTTCCCATATTGCATGTACTGTTCGCGGTTCAGCAAATTCAATCTTTTAGTGACCCGTGAAAAACCGGCATATGAGCGAAGTTCCACATCCGGTTTTTCGGTATAGCTTCCTTTCTTGGTCGTTATCAAAACCACCCCGTTAGCCGCCCTTGATCCGTATATGGCGGCTGCACTGGCATCTTTTAAGACCGAAATAGATGCTATATCATTATTGTCAAAATCTTTTAATGACCCCGCAGGATAACCGTCTACCACATACAGTGGATCGGCTGGAAAACTGACTGAGCCGATCCCCCTGATACGGACGATGGGATCCGTTCCCGGAGCACCATTATTCGTGACCTGCACGCCCGGCATACGCCCCTGCATGGCTTCGGTAAAACTGGGAGCGGGAAGTGCAGTGACTTCTTCAGACGAAATGGACGAAACCGCCCCAGTTACCGCTCCTTTCTTCTGGTTCCCGTATCCGATGACAACTACCTGTTCCAACTGGCTGGCCGATTCTTCCAGGCTTACATCTACAGAAGACGTTCCGTTTACAGGTTCTTCTACTGTGGTGAACCCCAGGTAACTGAATACCAGTGTTGCATCTGAGGGGACTTCTATAGAATAATTTCCGTCAAAATCAGTCTCAGTCCCCGTGGTTGTGCCTTTAACTACAACCGATGCACCCGGCAAAGGAGTGCCACTTTTATCAGTGACCGTACCAGTGACTGTCTCTTGAACTTCATCCTGCACAATCAGGGTATTGCTGTTCGATGTTTTTGCTGCCACGTGATAGAACATACACAACAATAACATAATCACTGAAAATAAGCGTAAAGATTTAAGCTCTCTTACAGATATAAAATGAGTTTTCCGGCGCATAATTTTTCTTGTCATTTAGTGGTTTTAACGTGAATAATGTTGAAGAAACTGTTCGGGTTTTCCATGATCTCCCCGAGATATACGTGACCCGAACCATAAATTATGACCGTGATCTTGTCCATGACCGCATCTTCCATTACAGATATTACAAATGGGCAAAAACAAGTGATAAAAATCAACCCAGAAGTTTCAACAGCAAAACAGCCAGGTCAACTTCCTAATTTCCGTAGCTACTGTTTTTCAGGCCATCCGGGCAAATCCTGATTTGTTGTCCGTAAAGCGTATCAAATACATCTGTAAGATAATTTCCGCCATTGGAATTGTATTTCAATTCAAAGAACATAAGAACCCCCAGGTCATTATCTATCACATATTCGGCGGCCTTAACAGCACTGACTTTTGGGGTGCTGTTCGCACCGGCATCCGGGTTTACCGCAATACCCTCTCCCAGTTGCGATTTGGAGAACCCGTTATCCAGGTAATTATTTATTTCGGCTTTCGAAACTGCCCAGTAAGACATGGTCCACCCATAATCGAGCAGGTCGGAAAGCTTTTTACCATTATACTTATATGAGAGGTCTTCCCGGGCCCCATGCCCGTAAACGCCCAGGGCTTTGGCTATAATCTTATCAGGCATAGCTTTCCGAATGGCATGACAGGCCCATATTAATGACCTGTTGTTGCTCTGATCGGGACATTTGGAATACTCATCGTCAATCTCAATACCATCAAGTCCGTACCTTTCCACCACGTCCCTGACCCTTGCGGCATAGGCTTTGGCATCTTCATAACTTTCAAAACAGGACCAGCCTGCCTCGTCCCAATTTCCCAGAATGCTCAGCAACACCTTGATCCCGGCTTCCTGGAGTTGTCTTACATGAGTAATATTATTTTCCAGGAGATTAGTCACAGCAGGATTTAATCTCACTTCGGCCTTCCCTTCGGCATCCAAATTGATATTCCCGGCAAATATGACCGCTATATCAAAGGCCGGGCTTCCGTCTTCCATACGAATGCAGTCTACATTGGTCAGCAGGCTGTTTTTAGTTTCTATGTATACTACACTTAAAGGTGACCTGGGTTTGCTCTCCTCAACAATAGTATCGTTCTCTTTTTCCTTAACGATAGTATCCTTTTCCCGGTTAACTTCCGGGTTCTTCATCAAATCATCATTATTACAGGCTACTAATGTGGCTAATACTACTCCGGTACTCATCAAAAGATGCAGTATCTTTCTTAAAAAAAGACTGGTTGTTTTCATAGTGTATATTTTCTATTATTTTTTCAATGGTCCTATGGAGCACCCATATTTATGCCTGTTTGTGTTAAAGGAAACTTTAGCATGGGTATTTCATTTATTTTTTATTGCTTTTATTTACCTGTTTAGAATCTGTCTAAGTTTTATCCTACAACAAGAATCTTCTTATCCTTTATCTGAAAACTCACCCCGCCTACACGCTCTATCTTCTCCAGCAAAACGGTGACA
>NZ_RJTM01000156.1 GCF_003725735.1 Sinomicrobium pectinilyticum
TTTTTCTAATTTACGAATTAATTAACTGAATTACAAATGTTTATTTACTTCTGAAAGTGCCCAAAAAAAGGAGTGCCTGAACACTCCTTCTCTTTACGGTATGTTTTCTCTCCGGAATTATACCCACTCGTTGATATGTGCCCCTCCGCCGCAGGAGAGCTCTCTGCACGAAATGGTAAAAGTTTCCGTCAACGGGTTATAACCTACAGAATCAAAATTTTCCCTGTATTTTACCAGGTATCCTTCAACAAAGTTGACCTCTTTCAATTTGGCTTCCGTATCGCGTTTGATATACGTTATCGTACCGTTCTTACGCTCAAAATTATTGGTCATCCACTCAAAGAAAAAAGATTCTCCGGTAGACTCCACAGTAAGATTGATCCTTCCTCCCCGGGTCACCGATGAAGGGCGACCTGTCGCATCCACTTCCTGGGCCAGGTCATAATTGACGCTTAAGATATTTACCTTCTTGCCGCCAACGCTTAAAATAGCTTTAAATGACATAATACCTAAAATTTAAAAGATAAGGTTTAACAAATAAAACACCGAATCAAAAATAAATATATAGATGCAAGATATTAAAGACGTCTTGATTATGCAATAGGCAATTAACAAAAAATGCTTCTGTGAAATTCCCTGTAAATAAATGGTATACACCAGCCCGTGAACGCAAAAATCTCCTGATATGACCACATCAGGAGTGCCGGATCTGCAGCCGTCAGGCCGATGTCACTTCCGCGTTCCTGTCTATTTTTTTCACCAGTCCCTGAAGTACTTTTCCGGGGCCGACTTCTGTAAACAGTGTAGCGCCTCCGGCTATCATGTTCTGTATACTCTGCGTCCATTTTACCGGAGCGGTAAGCTGAACCATAAGGTTCTTTTTTATCTCCTCCGCATCCGTTACTGCCGTGGTCGTTACATTCTGGTAAATGGGACAGGCCGGTTTATGGAATTTTGTCTGTGCTATGGCGGCGGCCAGTTCTTCCCGGGCAGGTTCCATCAAAGGGGAATGGAAAGCCCCTCCGACCGGCAATACCAGAGCCCTTCTGGCCCCTGCTTCTTTGAGGGCCTCACAGGCTTTATTCACCGCCTCCACTTCTCCGGAGATTACCAGTTGCCCGGGACAATTATAATTTGCGGCGACAACTATCCCCTCAGTCTCTTCACATATCTTTTCTACAACGGCATCTTCCAGTCCGAGGACGGCAGCCATAGTACTTGGCTGTAATTCACAGGCTTTTTGCATGGCCATAGCCCTTTGGGATACGAGTTTCAAACCATCCTCAAAATTCAGGGTGCCGTTTGCTACCAGTGCGGATAATTCGCCCAGGGAATGCCCTGCTACCATATCGGGTTTAAAAGATTCTCCCAGTGTTTTACTCAGGATAACCGAATGCAGGAAAACTGCGGGTTGGGTAACTTTGGTTTGTTTCAGGTCTTCATCCGATCCCTTAAACATCACATCGGTAATGGAAAACCCCAGAATTTGATTGGCCTGTTCAAAAAGTTCCCTGGCTGTTTCCGATTTCTCATAAAGGTCGGCTCCCATTCCTGAAAATTGTGCCCCCTGACCGGGGAATATGTATGCATTCATAAAAAAATCATATTTGTTTGAGGCAAAAATAGTAAAATGTTTATTGGCATCTCCCACACATAACGGATATTGTAAAAACGATGCGGAAGCTCATGCATGAACAAACGCGGTTCGCTCCCGTATTCAGGGCTTCTGCTCTCCTTCCTTAAACCAGCCGGAATACTTTACATAATTATTGGCAATACGATCTATTTCCCCCGAAATGAGTTCTTCGCTGATATCTTTTACTTTCCTTGCAGGGACCCCCGCATAGATACTACCAGCCTCTACCCGCGTATTTTGTGTAACCACCGCCCCGGCGGCTATAATACTGTTGCTTTCCACAACACAGTCGTCCATAACAATGCTTCCCATACCTATGAGTACGTTATCGTGTACCGTACATCCATGTACAATGGCATTATGCCCTATGGAGACATTGTTACCTATATTGGTAGGCGATTTCTGGTAGGTGGCATGGATTACCGCCCCGTCCTGCACATTCACCTTGTTCCCCATTTTTATGTAGTGCACGTCGCCACGTATAACCGCGTTAAACCACACACTGCATTGATCGCCCATCTGAACATCTCCCGCGATCACCGCATTGTCTGCAATAAAACAGTCCTTGCCCATACGGGGCTCTTTTCCGTTAACTTTTTTCAGGATCATTTTTCATCGTTTTTAAAAAACCAAAAATACGAAATAAAGTCGGGAGAATCCGGGAGTACCGGAACGCCGGGCCGGGAGGTACAAATACCTCATCCGGTGAGGCGGGCAAGCGCACCTTAAATTTTAAAACAGTTTAGTAAAAAACCGCCCGCAGGCTTCAATCCGATCCTCAAAAGAGCGCCCCTGCAATTCCGAAACTCCGAACTCATCAACTTCGAAGCTCTCTTAACCCGTATTGAGTATTAACACTTTACATATGATTTGCCTGTTCTGCCGACCAGATCACTTTAACATACATTTCTCATATCTTATGCGTAACTTTGCATAAAAATTTGACCCTCATGGAAAAGATCACTATAACAATAAAGCCCACCAATAACCCGGCTATTATAAAATTCGAAGCCGGAAAGTTCCTCACAGAGCATAAAAGCTATGAATATAAAAATATTGATGAGGCCAAAAACTCTCCTCTCGCACAACAATTGTTCTATCTTCCTTTTGTAAAAACCGTTTTTATCTCAGGCAATTTCGTAGCTGTAGAAAGATATGATATCGTAGAATGGCCAGAAGTTGAAAATGAGGTCTCGGAACAGATAGAACGTTACCTGAACAGCGGGCAACCTGTAATTAAAACAGACGAAGGAGGTAAAAGACTTCCTTTCACCATTTACGCAGAAAGCACTCCGAACCCGTCCGTTATGAAGTTTGTTGCCAATAAAAGACTGGTGATCTCCACTTTTGAGTTTAAAAATATAGACGAGGCAAAAGACGCCCCCCTGGCACAGGCACTGTTCCATTTTCCTTTTGTAAAAGAGGTATTTATGGATGAAAATTATATTTCAATTACCAAATACGATATTGCGGAATGGAACGATATTACCTTGGAGCTCCGGGAGTACATCCGCACTTATCTGGAGGAAGGCAAACCAACGGTATCGGAAGGCATAAAGGAACAAAAGACAAACAAAAACACCTTTACCGATACTCAATATGCGGAAAGCCTGAACGAAACGTCCAAACAGATAATCGATATTATCGAAGAATACGTCAAACCGGCAGTGGCCAGCGACGGAGGCAATATCCTTTTCGAATCTTACGACGAAGACAATAAAATCGTCAAACTTATATTACAGGGAGCATGCAGCGGATGTCCTTCTTCCACATTCACCCTGAAAAATGGTATAGAAACGATGCTGAAGGAAATGATGCATGGTAAAGTCAACGAAGTAGTTGCTATCAACGGTTAGATTAAACAGAGATTTCTCTTCTGCAATACAAAAAATCCCGGATTTCAGGTCTTCTTCAACAGAAGAATGAAATCCGGGATTTGTTTTTCATATCCGCAAGACCTGTTTACAATACGGGAAATGCCTTTTCTTTTACTTCCTTGTATTCCTGGTAAAAATCCCTGAAAAGTTCCAGCAGGTTCATACTGGCCGTTATCAGATCTTTGGTTTCCAGCAGTAAACCGAAATAAAGCTTCGTATTCTTAGGACTGGTTTCCGTAGTACGTATACGATCTATCTGCTTTTGAATAAGATTGGACACCCGGTCGAACAACTCCTGCTTTTCTTCGAGTATATTATCTATATCCTCAAAAGACTCCTTATCAAACGTGTATTTGATCTTATCGAACAGTACCTGGAGATCGTTATCTAT
The DNA here is from genome assembly GCF_003725735.1 of Sinomicrobium pectinilyticum. GTDB lineage: Bacteria > Bacteroidota > Bacteroidia > Flavobacteriales > Flavobacteriaceae > Sinomicrobium > Sinomicrobium pectinilyticum. The sequence continues at coordinate 3,905 of NZ_RJTM01000156.1, forward strand.
GCTTTTCAGGTCCCTGATCTGGTTAAATTTGAGATTCTTATGATTATTGTTAACGTGGGAATAACTGTTTTTTACGATATACCCGATCGACTGTACCATATCCTGCAGGTTGTCCAGCATCAGTATATAGAACTTACTGGCTTCGATGGACGATTCATCCAGGGATTTGATAAAGTAAAACAATTCGCCTTTGAGCTCATCTACCTCATCTTCCAGTTTTTTCAGGGTCTTTTTATTCTTTTTCAGCTTTTTCAACTCCTGTAACCCAAGATTGTCTACCACTTCGCTGTAAAGCTTATTGGTTTTTCCTATCACTTTGGATATATGGTGCGAACTGTCATTCACGATCTCATGAATGGTTATGATATCTTCAGTACGGAGTTTGCGTTTTTCTTCTTCTTCCCGGGCCCTTTTCGCATGTATCCTGGAGCTGCGGTATAGGAGTAGGGCAGCCACGATAAGCAATCCTACAAAGGCTACGATACCTCCTATACTCAATAAATAGGCAATTACGGCTGCCGCAATAAAGGCCACTATTGCCGTCAGGAACCATCCCCCGATAACATTAAATACCCCCGCCACACGATACACGGCACTTTCCCTGTCCCAGGCACGATCGGCAAAAGAAGTACCCATAGCCACCATAAAAGTAACATAGGTCGTGGAAAGCGGCAATTTGAGGGACGTACCGATAGATATCAGTATACTTGCCACCATCAGGTTTACGGAGGCTCTGACCATATCAAAGGCCGGGGCATCCTTTTTCTTGCGTTTTACTTCCGGCTGCTCAAACTGCTTATCTATCTTAATCTGAACGGATTTTGGAAGAAAATAATTAATCCCGATACCGGCATATACGGAGGTCCTGACGATAAAACGGGAAAGGGCATTGGGAGAAAATTTCTCCGCACCGTCCCCTTGCCTGGAAAGGTCTACTCCGGTAGCGATAACGTCCCGGGCTTTTTTGGAAGTCCATAGGGTAATTACCATAACTATACCCGCAAACAGCAGAAAGTAGAACGGCGCCACGATCTCCCCGCTTGCCAGTTCACCCATCAGGTAAGTATCGGCAGACATACCGGAATTGGCATAAAAACCGTAAGACTGATATGCGGCGATCGGCACCCCGATAAAGTTTACCAGGTCGTTCCCCGCAAAAGCCATTGCCAGGGCAAAGGTACCGATAATGATGATCATCCGGAGTATATTTACCTTCAGCACACTCATCAGTATCTGCGAAAGTGTCGTCCAGAAAACCAGGCTGACGCCTATTATAATCAACTGGTGTTCCTTTATCCAGGCGGATACTTCTGCCGGAATAAAGGAAACTCCTTTCAGACCTTTGACCAGCATAAAAAATGTAATGGCCGTAATAGCCAATCCGCCGAAAATAGCACCTATATATTTTACCTTTTTTTCAAACTGAAACGTAAAAACCAATCGGGAGATATATTGTATCAGCGCTCCGACGGTAAAAGACAAAGCCACAGACAGCAGGATACTCACCACAATCTGTGTAGCCTTGGTCGTATTGATATACGCTCCCAATGTAGACATGTCGTCATTCTGCATGACAATTTTGTAGATAGCCAGGCAGACGGCAGCACCGAGAAGTTCAAATACGATCGATACCGTAGTAGAGGTAGGCAGGCCGATGGAATTGAATACATCCAGTAAAAGAATGTCCGCTATCATCACCGCCATGAAAATAATCATAACTTCATTAAACGTAAACATCCCGGGAATAAAGATACCACTACGGGCAATTTCCATCATACCGCTCGAGAACAACGCTCCGCAAGCGATCCCCGCACTGGCAACAATCATGATGGTCCGAAGCGAAACCGCTTTGGAGCCTATGGCCGAATTTAAAAAATTAACTGCATCATTACTGACCCCGACAACCAAATCTGTTATTGCCAACAGCGCAAGGGCTATCAGCATTACCATATACACCTGTTCCATACGTATTCTTTACAACCGCAAAAGTCTGCCAACTTAATTAAAATAAGGTTAATTTAATGTTACCAAAACATTATGCGGATGTTTATAACGGTTTCTTAATCTACAATTTAAGTAAATTTATTTTAATAATGTAATACAATTCCGTATATTTATGATTATTAAGTATTTATAAAAAAACAAAATTATGGCAGTTTTAAAGGTAATCGAATTGCTGGCAAACTCTCCGGAAAGCTGGGAAGATGCCACACAAAAAGCAGTAAAACAAGCATCCAAGACCCTGAAAAACATAAAGTCTGTTTATGTACAGGATCAGAGTGCCATGGTGAGTGGCGACAAGATCACGGACTATCGGGTCAATGTAAAAATCACTTTCGAGGTGGAATAATCCCCTGTACACCGCCTTTCCCATTACCCTACGTACAAATGTCAGCTTAATCACAAGTGTTTGAGCCGTAACAGGCGTTTCAATATCTTTGAGACGCTTTTTTTGTTATATTTTTGAATAGTCAACCACCCCGGAGCAAGCGCACAGGACATAAACGGAAAAACCGAAAAGTATTTCGGCGTAGGCAGGGCACTTAAATCTCATTCCGTGAGTAAAGTGTCATAACACGGGGAGAGTTCCGATTCCTGTATTTACAGATTATTTTTACCTCAGTTCAAAATAAAGAGAAAATGCCATACGAACATACGAATGACCTTATCCGGGAGAGCAGCCCTTACCTATTGCAACACGCACACAATCCCGTAGACTGGAAGCCGTGGAAACCGGAGACCCTTGAAAAGGCAGTCCGGGAAAACAGGTTAATGGTTGTCAGTATAGGTTATGCTGCGTGCCACTGGTGCCATGTCATGGAAAAGGAGAGTTTTGAAAACCTCCAAGTAGCGGAAGTGATGAACGATGGTTACATCAATATAAAAGTGGACAGGGAAGAAAGGCCGGATGTGGACCAGGTATATATGAATGCCGTACAACTGATGACCGGGCAGGGAGGGTGGCCTCTTAATGTGATAACACTTCCCGACGGCAGGCCGGTATGGGGCGGAACTTATTTTCCGAAGGACCGCTGGACTAATGCATTGCGGCAAATCGGAGAACTTTTTGAACAACAACCTGAAAAACTCCGGGAGTATGCAGATAAGATGGAAAAAGGTCTTCGGAGTCTGGAAGCGATAATTCCGCAGACAGACCGGACGCCTTTTTCTTTTCTGCAGGTCCGGAATGCCGTAAACCGCTGGAAAAACAATTTTGACAAGGTCAATGGCGGGCCTGACCGTGCCCCGAAGTTTATGATGCCCGTAAATTTGTCCTTTCTGCAGCACTATATTTTTGAAAATCCGGATAAAGAAATAGAAGACCACCTCGATCTCACCCTGACCAAAATGGCCTATGGCGGGGTTTATGACCATATAGGCGGTGGTTTTTCCCGCTATTCCGTTGATGCCAAATGGCACATTCCGCATTTCGAAAAAATGCTGTACGATAACGGGCAGCTCGTAAGTGTCTATGCCAACGCCTATGCCGTCACCGGAAAAGAACTCTACAAAAATGTTGTCTACGAAACTCTTGATTTTGTACGCCGGGAGCTGACCGGTGAAGAGGGAACATTCTATTCTTCTCTCGATGCGGACAGTGCCAACGAAAACGGGGAAGTCGAAGAAGGTGCTTTTTATACCTGGACAAAACCGGAACTTCAAAAGCTTCTGCTTACGGATTTTCCATTGTTCAGAGACTACTACAACATTAACGATCATGGCTTGTGGGAAAAGGGGAATTATGTCCTCATCCGCAATAAGGGAAACCGTGAAATTGCCGAAAAACACGGACTTACGGAAACGGAATTGTCTGAAAAGGTGGCTTTCTGGAAATCCCTGCTTTTGGAAACAAGAACCCGAAGGTCCCGGCCACAACTGGATGACAAGGTTCTTACTTCCTGGAATGCCATAATGCTGAAGGGCTATACAGATGCCTATAAAATTTTCGGAGAACCCTCGTTTCTGGAAGCGGCACTCGCCAATGCCCGTTTTCTCACCGGCAGCCAGTTACGTCCGGACGGCGGACTCTACCGGAATTATAAGAACGGAAAAAGCAGCATCAATGCGTATCTTGAAGATTATGCAATCCTGACCGATGCCCTGCTGTCACTGCACGAAGCCACGCTCGATGAGCACTGGCTTATGACTGCCAAAAAGTTGACAGACTATGTGTTCAGCCACTTTTATGACGAACAAAGCAATATGTTTTTCTTCACATCAGACAAGGACCTTCCGCTTATCATGCGGAGCATCGAAACATCGGACAATGTTATCCCCGCTTCCAATTCTATTATGGCCACAAACCTTTTCGTGCTGTCGCGCCATTTTGACGAACGGCACTATGCCAAAACAGCAGAACAAATGCTCCGTAATATGACAACAAACGCAGAGGAGCATCCTTCTTTTCATGCCAACTGGCTAAAACTGATGCTGTACCATAGCTCAAACTTCTATGAAGTGGCCGTAGCCGGAGAAAATGCCATAAAAAAGGTGAGGGAACTGAATCGTAACTACTCCCCTAACAAACTGGTTACGGGAGCTACAGGAGATTCCGAACTACCATTGTTGCAAAACAGATTTGTAGAAGACAAAACTCTTATTTATGTTTGTGTAAATTTTTCCTGTAAACTTCCAGTAGGCAAGGTTAGTGATGTCTTACCCCAATTGCGAAATAACCCTTAAAGCCCGGGAAATAAAACAGTGTTTTTCTAAGAGAATACAAAGCCCCAACATAATAAAAACTGAAACAAAACCCTTAAATATATTATACTATGGAAGAATACTTCGACGCAGCACTCGCTATGATTATCGCCTATGCACCAAAAGTACTGGGAGCTATTGTAACATTGATTATCGGTTTCTGGCTGGCCGGAATACTTGCCAATTACGTTCGTAAGCAACTGGAAAAAAGAAACGCCGATCCGTCCTTGACACCTTTCCTCACCTCTATGGTTCTTATTCTTGTTAAAGTACTGGTGTTATTGAGTGCTGCAAGTATGTTTGGCCTTGAGGTCACTTCGTTCGTAGCCATTTTCGGAGCACTGGCTTTTGCCGTTGGTATGGCTTTACAAGGCAACCTGAGCCATATGGCCGCAGGCATCCTTATCCTTTTCTTCAAACCTTTCCGGGTAGGGGATTTTATCGTAACCCAGGGCTATTCCGGAACTGTAAAAGAAATACAGATTTTTACTACGGTACTTACCACCCTGGATAACAGGGTTATCATTATTCCGAATGGCGCCATTACCAGCGGGCCCCTTGAGAACCTTACAGCCAATGCGGTCCGAAAGGTCCCCATGACATTCGGTATCGGTTATCCGGACGACATAGACAAAGCCCGTGGAGTTATTAAAAGAGTGGCTGACGAATGTCCTTACATTGACCATCAAAAACCTGTAGACATCCTTATTTCGGAACTGGCGGACAACTCTGTGAATTTTGCCGTACGCCCGTGGTGTAAAACAGAAGATTACTGGAATGTTCATTTTTATATGCAGGAGAATATCAAAAAGGCTTTTGATAAAGAAGGTATCGGCATCCCTTACCCACAGAGGGATATTCACATATACAATCACAACGGGGAGGCAAAAGCCTAGGACTTACTTCTTCTTTCCCGTAACGACAAAATCTTTTAAGTAATAAGGTTCAAAATAGGCAACATTTTCAAACCTGCCTGTTTTGAACTTTTTTTCTGCCAGCCAGGCCATTCCCGAAGCCGACGGGGCCTCTATCCTTTCCGGGAATACCGCATTGGCATGGGTAATAATCCCTTTGCACTTTTCCGCGCCGTTCCCGGTAAAATAGACCTTACCTCTTTCCAGCCATTCCCCGAAAGATTCCCCGGTTATTATTTCTGCTCTTGTTTCACGGACAGGTTGGTGGTCTTTATCATATACCGCGGAATATACCTCCATCCGCCTTGCATCGAGCAGAGGCAGGATAACACCGCTTTCTATAGTATATACGGAAGCCAGCACCTGTAAGGTGGGTATGGCTATGAGAGGTTTGTCGAGAGAATAACAAAGGCCTTTGGCCGTAGACACCCCGATACGCAGGCCCGTATACGATCCGGGTCCCATACTCACGGCAATGCTGTCTATATCCGGCAAAGGTATCGCCGCCTGTTCCATGACCTCCCGTATAAAAACATGAAGGTTTTCCGAATGGGAATAGTTAACATCGTCCTGCTCTTTAATAACAAGCGGTTCACCATCTTTAGCCAGGCAAACGGAGCAGTTTGTCGTAGAGGTTTCGATATTTAAAATAGCAGCCAATGCAAATTGTAATTTACGATTTCAGATTCACGATCCCTGCCATGGATAAATCCGGGACCTTACAGTTCATCCAGAGGAATCCCGAAATAGAATTCCAAAACTTTCAGTTTAAAAATATAGTCGTATTTGGTCCTTACGAATTCTGCTTCCGCATTGTCTACCCTGGCCTGTGCCTGGGCAAAATCGAAGCTGTTCATCAGTCCTACGTTAAAACGTTCCCTTGCATAGTTGTAGGCTTCCTGCCTCGCTTCGAGTGCTTTTCCGGCAGCTTCATAACTTTTGTATGCAGCACGGGTGTCGTTCCATGCCTGATGCACGGCATTATCCAGGTCGAGTTTATCCTGTTCCAGTTGGTTTTTAGTCCTCTCTACATTCACCTGGCTTCTCTTTACACTGTTCTTCGCAGAAAAACCATTCAGGACGGGGATATTGAGCTGAAGACCATAGGAATGTCCGTCGTTTTGTGTCCATTGTTCGAAAAAGGGTAACGGCCCGCGGATCTGACTTACAGGCTGCAGACCGAATATCTGTTCTTCTGTAGACGGAACGAAGAATTGGGTACCTACCGTCTCAAATTCGCCAGTGGCAACTGCCCTGTCCTGATAAGATATCCTGGTATCGTAACCATAGAACGCGGATATCGTAGGGAGCAAAGCCCCTTTGGCTATATCCAGGTCTTTCTTGGCAAGTTCTACATTGGTCTCCGAAAATTTAATATCATTACGGAATGTGAGGGCTTTATTATAAATGCTTCTCGGAGAATTGTCCAGTATATCCGATTCGGGCAACATAAAATCTTCATCGGCCACATCAAAATTTTCATAATCATCGATCAGCAGTAACTGGGCCAGCGAAATTTTAGAGAGTCGCAATTCGTTTTCGGCATTTACTATTTGCTGTTCCTGGGTGGCCGCGGTAGCCTCTATTTCCAGAAGGTCACCCTTCGGAACTACCCCCGATTCCACCAGTTCTCTGGTCTTTTTAAGGTCCTGCTCGGTCACGGCATACTGCGACCTGGCTACCTCCAGGTTTTCCCTGCTGAAAAGTACCTGCAGATAACCGTTGGCCACGGAAAGGGATATGTCATCTTTCATATCGGCCAGTTTGTAACGGTTGGCAAGGATACTAAGGTTTGCCCTGCGGAGCGTATTGATATTTTGCAGCCCCTTGAACAGGTCTACCCGTACTGCCCCCTGTAACGAGGTAAACTGCGTCGTCTGGTTCTCCAGCAGACCGGTAGTAATATTCTGGTTCAACCCTATATTCCATGAATGTGACATTCCCACGTTTACCGTAGGTAAGAAATTACCTATCGCATCAGATTTATCAATACCGGCATCTTTGGCATCAAGTTCGGTCTGCCTGACACTGATATTATGTTTCAAGGCATAATCTATACAAGCTTTCAGGGTCCATTTTTTGGCCTGCGAATGTGCAAAAGAGGTAATCAGGAGAAGAGTTAGCAGTATAATTCTTGTTTTCATAAGGGTTAATTGTTGTTTTTTTGGTTTTGTCGGGGCACCTGTCAAACGGTGTCCTTATACTATACCGGTTTTTTCAGGAATGCTGTCATCCCGTATTTTATCCAGTACGGAACGTAAAACCGGGGTATATTTTTCTTTACCGGATGACAAACGGCACGAATTTACATCATTTTTAGAAATCTTTTCCCTGGTTTTGCCTTTTAATGCCGTGAAACCGACCTCTTCCTGAAAGACATACCTTTTTTCCTATTGATTCTCACTTGTCGATTCCTTCTTTACGGGTTCGGTCTTATTCCACACTTTTATTTTATCGTTTTCCGACAGGCCGGAAATAATTTCAATATTAAGCCCATCCGATATTCCCGTTTCCACATCCTTTCTTTCAAACTTCTGTTCGCCTACTTCCACTTCCACATACGGCTGTTCGGTTTCCCTGTCAAACTGCAGCAAAGCTTCTTTTATGGCCAGGACATCCTCTTTTTTATCCAGCACAAGAGATGCATTGGCGCTGTATCCGGCCCTGATAAAATATCCTTCTTCCATAAATACATCGGCCTCTATCTTGAATTGTACTACACCGGAAGTTGTCTCTTCCTCTTCGTTCCATTTGGGGGCGACGAATTTCAGTTTGCCGTCGAATTCCTTATCCGGTATTGCCCCGAAACTTATTTTCAGTGGCGAACCAATCTTTAATTTCCCTACTTCTGCCTCATCTACCATACCTTCGAATATCATTTTGGAGAGGTCTGCTATATTGGCGATTGTCGTACCATCGTTAAAGTTGTTACTTTCTATTACCTGGTCTCCTATTTTCACGGGAATTTCAAGTACGGTACCTGCTATGGTAGCTTTTACATTGGTATTGGCACTGGTGGAACCGCCGGCGGAACCGAGTTTTATAATCTGAAGATCGCTTTCGGCATTGGCCAGTTCCTGTTTTGCCTGATCGTAAGTCAGTGCTATATTATTAAACTCCTGGGATGAGATGACCCCTTTTTCAAAAAGTACCTTGTTCCTTTCGTATTCTATCTTCGCATTATTGAGGGTAATCCTGGCATTACTCACTCTTCCCCTTGCCGTGTTCAATGTCTGTTCATTGGGCACCACCTTGATCTTTGCAATAAGGTCTCCTGCCTGCAGTTCATCACCTTCTTCTACCAATATCTCCCCGATAATACCGGATATCTGTGGTTTTATGGCCACTTCATCCTGTGGTATCACCTTACCCGTAGCCACCGATTTCTCTTCAATACTGGTTCTGAAAGGGGTCTCGGTGTCAAATGTTATAGGCGATTTGCTGTTAGACTTTATAAAGTATGCCGCCGCAAACAATGCTCCTATGATCAGAACACCTATTCCTATGTACTTTAAAATTTTCATCTATGCTTACTATTGGTTATTTAATTGTTTTCTTGTTTGAGATGTTATGGTCCTTACTAATTTTTTATAGCACTTTGTCCTTTATACGGAGACGTACGGCTGTACGTCTTTACAGAAATAGGCTTGGCCTATTCTTCTCTCAGGGCATCGATAGGTTTTATACTTACCGCTCTTTGTGCAGGTATCAATCCTATGAGTGTCCCCAGAACCACCATAATGAACAGGGCACTGAAAATGTACGGTATGGGCACGGTAGGATTGGTATAGGGAAAACCGCTGCTGCCCTGCGTTATTACATTGATAATAGCCAGTACAAACGCTCCCAGTATTATACCCAGTATACCTGCTACCAGTGTAAGGAATACCGATTCCAGCAATATCTGCCCTCTCACCTCGGCCGGGGTTGCACCAAGTGCCCTTCGCACACCGAGTTCACGGGTACGTTCCTTCACCGATATAAGCAATATGTTCCCTATGGCTATCACTCCGGCAATGATGGTGGCAAACCCTACGAAAAGGGATAAAAAATTGAGTCCTTTTGCAAAACCGAAAAGTTTGGCAAAAGCTTCGCCAAGATTAAAGGAACCGAATGCCCTTTCGTCTTCCGGGTGAACTTTATGTCTTCTTTTAAGCAGTCGTTTCACATCTTTTTCCAGGGCTATGACATCTGCTTCGTCATAAGCCGCAATGGCAAACCAGCCTACGTTTTCGCCGGTATTGAATATTTTGCGATAGGTGGTATAGGGCAGCATCAGGGAATTATCTCCTTCGAAATCCACGTTTTCCGATTTCTTGTAGACCCCGACAACCTGAAAATATACATTATTGAGTTTTACATAACTCCCTACGGGATCTTCATCCCGGTCAAAAAGATCATTCCTCACCCTTTCTCCTATGACACATACTCTCCTTTCATTTTCCATATCCCTTTCATTCAGAAAACGGCCGCCTTCATATATTTTCTTTTTGGATATTTTATCTATAACGGGGTAGTCACCGAACACGGCATATGTTCCTGTTTTCATGCCCCTGGAAACCTGCGGAGGGGACCCTCCGAAAATCCCCATTACGTTTCGGGGAGCGATGAACTGTATATCCGGTAATTTGTTCCGGAGTTCTTCCGCGTCACTCAGCTTCAGCTGTACCGCCCGTCCTATTTTAAACCCGGCATAGGGCATACTTGTACGCTGGGTCCAGACAAACATACTGTTATTGGCTATTCCCTGAAACTCCCTTTCGAACCCGTTGTCCAGTCCTTTGGTTGCCCCGGACAGCGCTATATAGACAAATATCCCCCAAAGGACGCCGATAATGGTTATTATCGTACGCACCTTGTTCTTTCGGATAGAACCGAAAATTTCCTGCCATGTATCCCTATCAAAAATAAACCGCATACGGCGTTGATTTTTATGAGTTACTTTTAATAATGCCGGTATTCCTGACCTGTTTTTTATTCATCCCTCAGGGCAACGATAGGTTTTACCCTTGCTGCTCTTTTAGCCGGAATATACCCTGCCACTACACCGAAAAATATCAGGATAACGGTGGCTGTGATCACTACATCAAGCCCTACTTCCGGGTTGGTTATAAAATAATCTTCCTTGAAATTGTTCCCCATAAGGCTCAGAATCCCCATACCGAGTACGAGACCGATATACCCCGCTATAGTAGTGATGAAAATGGATTCCTGAAGTACCAGCCCTATCACAGAGGCCGGTGTAGCCCCCAGTGCTTTGCGTATTCCCAGTTCCTTGGTACGTTCCTTGACCACAAAGACCATGATATTACTGATACCGATCACCCCTGCTATGAGTGTACCTATACCAACAAAGACCACCACAATTTGTAATACATTGGCGAACATCATATTTCTTCTGACAATATCAGCCGTATTGCTGAGATAAATACCGTTCTGGTCTTCCGGCGCCACTTTGTGTTTATCTTTCAGGTATTTGTACAGGCTGGTGTCGAAAGCCATTGCCCCGGCATACCCGATATTTGTTTTGTAAGTAAGGACTATCTGATCTATTTTGTCGGTCCCTTTATCCAGAAGCTGTCTTGTAGTATAGGGCATATAGATATACCTCTCTTCGTTATCTCCGCCATCATCCTGAAAGACCCCTACGATCCGGTACATTACCCCCCCGACGTTCAGGTATTTGCCCAGGGCACTCTCGGATTTTCCGAAAAGGTCTATTTCCACGAGGCGGCCTATGACAATATTTTTGGCCCGCTCCGCTATATCTTTTTCATTGATATAACGCCCTTTCATGAGAATGTTCTTTTCCATTTCCTGGTAGGCAGGAGCAACAGCCCTGACATTGTAGGTGTTGGATTCCCCTTTATATCTGGCAAGCTCACTCTTTGAGGTCCGGGGGGTTATTTTATCCAGGTAAAGGGCAAAATCCTTTTTAATATCTTCCAGGTCATCATTCCGGAATTCCACCTGTCTCCCTTTCTTGAACCCTTTGTACGGCACACTTGTTCGTCCCGGGTATAGATAGAAGGTATTGGTGGCATCGTCCATAAAAAATTCGTTGAATGTATTTTTCAGGCCGTTCCCCATACCGAAAAGCACCGTAAATATCAGGATACCGAGCGCAACGGTAAACCCGGAAAGAAATGTCCGGAGTTTGTTTTTTCGTATCGTCTGGAATATTTCCTGCCAGCGGTCCCTACTGAACATATTCTGAAGCCCTTACTTGTTCTACAAAGGTGTCTTCCACGATAACTCCATCTTTAAGATGTACGATCCGTTTGCACATATTGGCTATATCGGGCTCATGAGTCACTACCAGTATGGTCTTTCCCTCATCGTTGATCTCCTGGATCAGTTCCATAATTTCATAGGAGGTTTTACTGTCCAAGGCACCGGTAAGTTCATCAGCAAGCAATACTTTAGGTTCCGCCGCCAATGCCCTGGCAATGGCAACACGTTGTTTTTGCCCTCCCGAAAGTTCGCTGGGAAGGTGGTCCGCCCATTGTTTCAGTCCTACCTTTTCGAGATATTGCAGCGCTTTTTCCTGCCTTTCTTTCCGGTTGACCTTCTGGTAATACAACGGAAGCGATACATTTTCAATGGCAGTCTTATAATTTATAAGGTTAAAGGACTGAAAAATAAAGCCGAGAAATTTATTCCGGTACTTGGCTGCTTTGGTTTCGTTGAGGTCCTTAATAGGCACACTGTCCAGTACATACTGGCCGGAGTCTGCCTCATCGAGCATGCCCAGAATATTCAGGAAAGTAGACTTGCCGGAACCGGACGATCCCATTATGGCAACGAGTTCACCTTCCTTTATGGATAAATTAAGCCCTTTTAAAACGTGGAGGGAATTGCTTCCCATCCGGTAGGATTTATGCAAGTCTTTGATCTCTATCATATTCGGCGCGCTGATTAGTATATGACAATGTACTTATAAAAGTATACATTATCCAATAAAAATGTATTAATCTTTTTCAGATTATCCACTGATTAGACTCCGCAGGAAAGAAATTGTTACGGCCTTAAATGTAAAAAAAATGTTAAATATCCAGTCACTTCCACTTTCCGGCCGGAGGACCCTCTCCGAGCCATGTGATATACTATCGTAGACCCTCTTCATTTTCTGAAAAGGACTGTCCTCTTCAAAAACGGTATATATATGCCCTATGAGCAACATCTTTTTACCTTTTTTCCCGGAGATTTCCGTGAAAAGACGCCCGGCCCGTTCCATTTCCTCAGGCATGTCTATCCACAGGGTCTCAAATCCGATCTCCCGAAATGCTTTTCCGAAAATATCGCCTGTTTTACGAACTCCTGTATGGTTCACAGTACCACTGTTTATATTAACCACCTCTTCCGTAAACAGTATCTGTTCTTCCAGGTTTTCTTTATGGTTTCCACGATTTTTTTCTCCCGGGGGATATGTTCTGTGCCTGAACGGCAAAAACGGCAAACAACACGGCGGTGTTTAAACTATTTTTCCGGACTGGTATTACAAACGTTTTTAAGTTAACGTGGAGTAAATTTAATAATTTTAATGAAGGTTACATATCGTTTTGCATCCAACAGATTATTCCGTATACTCAATTGAATACCCACTCTTGTATATTCCGATTTCCGGTATACATGCATTTCTTTTTATTGTTTTATATCCTCGGAGTGGAAATTACATGTCACCGACACTACGGTCTATGAGTTCCGATAAAGAAAAAACCATTCCGGGCACGGAACGGTTTTTATGGTAATTTGCTTCGGAATTCCGTGCCCGGAGGGGATTATCCAGAGATATGCCCGTGCAGGATAATCGTTTACCGGTTGAGGTCTTTCATGAACATTTCAGGGTAACGGGTGCCCGCTACAGCCCCGGCAGGCATTACGGCGTCTATGCTTTTAGGTCTTGCCCGGTGAGCTTCACTTTTTCTGATGCAATGTTCTCTTCGAGATTTTTTATGCGCTTGGTACCGGGAATAGTAATAATATCCTCACCCTGTGCAAGCACCCATGCAATAGCCAGCTGGGACGGAGTACAGCCTTTTTCGGCTGCAAGTGTTTCGATCTTCTTAACCAGTTCCACATTTTTGTAAAAGTTCTCACCCTGAAATCGCGGCATATTGACCCGGTGATCTTTAATGTCTTCCGGTTTTTTGAATGCACCACTTAAAAAGCCCCGGCTGAGCGGTGAATAAGCTACAAGGCCAATTCCCAGTTCCCGTATGGTCGGAAGGACTTCAGCTTCGATATCCCTGCTCCAGAGAGAATATTCTATCTGCAAGGCAGTAACAGGATGTACGGCAGCTGCCCTACGAAGGGTTGATGCTGATGCTTCTGACAACCCTATATAACGGATAACACCTTTATCGACCAGGTCGGAGAGTGCACCGACTGTATCTTCGATAGGGACATTGGGATCTACCCGGGCAGGGGTATAGAGGTCAACGTAATCTGTTTTAAGGCGCCCGGAGGCTGTAGAGAATCGCATTACGGAGATGATCGGGATGTGCATTAACGGGGCCGAAACCCATAGTTCCACCAGGACCCGGGGCCCTGAACTGACCGGTTTTTAGAGAAATAAAGGCTTTGTCACGTTTACCTTTAATGGCCCTGGAGATCAATTCTTCATTGTGACCCATACCATAAAAATCGGCAGTGTCCAAAAAGTTTTGTCCGAGTTCAAGGGCTCTTTCGATCGTAGCTACAGATGTTGTATCATTGCTTTATCCATAAGCGCCGGACATTCCCATACACCCTAAGCCTATTGCAGATACAACAGGGCCGTTTGTTCCTAGTTTTCTGTTCATCATTCGTTTTTTTTATGATTCGGAACAAAGATCCCCAGATCCTCAGCAAAGGAACCGGACAAAACGTATTACTTCCCTGACAAATCCTGAACAAACATTGATATGGTCCTGCCCGTTACCTTTTTAAATAAACGGGAAAAATATTCGGGATCGTTGAAACCGAGATCATAAGCGAGTTCCTTGACCGAAGAGCTTTCGGAATAATACAACCGGCGTTTCGCTTCCAGTATGAGACGATTGGTAATGAATTCCTTCGGGGAAAGCCCGGAATAATATTTAACAATACCGTATAACCCTCCGGTACTAAGAGCAAGTTTTCCGGCAATATCTTTAATCGTCGGGTGATCGGTGAGGTTATTTTCTACAAAAAGTTTAAAATCTATATATTTCGACAGTTTGTCATCTGCAGGATTCCTCTCGGAGGAGAAATAAGCTGCGTTGATTTCCGTAAGTAAACTATTGAGATGAGCGAGTATAAGTTCAGGGTCGGTATCCATCGTTCTCAACAATTCGAGCAGTATTTCAAAAACGGACTTCAACCTCCCGGCAGCAGAGGAGGTGAACCGGATTTTCTGATTGTTAAAAGGATTTATGAGAAACGGATATTGTTTTGGTAACAGGGAGAGACACTCTTCGTCAAAACCGAGTTTAAAATAGTCGGCACCCTGTTTTGTAGCGGGGAGTTGGTGTATTTGGTGCGGGAGAATAAAGAGAAGTTCATTATTCTTTATCTCGAATTGCTGCAGGTCCACCCCATGGCTGTTGCTCCCTTGCAGCATAAACAGGAAAAAGTAATGAGATTTGCGATGAGTAAGCCCGTATGTACTGACAATCTCGCGAGGAAGGTGTCCGAATGCAGGAGAAATAAGGCGGATGGGAAATTTGTGGTTTTGCGAATACAGGCTGAGTAAGGATCCGATGTTTTGCATGGTTTAAAAGTAGTAAAAATAACATGATGTTGGGGATAAAACGCGGATACGGAGGAACACCGGGAATATCCGGAAAGCAGAGCAATATAAGAGCCTGCATTTCAATCCGGGGTCAGGGCTCTGCCCGGCATGTCCGGAACTATCAATCGAACCGCATGGCCCTTGCAGGCATTATTTTTGTTATTATATAAGAGGGTATCAGCAACATCGTCAAACACAGAAGAAGAGTTCCCAGGTTGAGCAATATAATGTACACGGGGCTGACGTATACCGGAACTTCGGTTACATAATAGGTTTCCGGATCCAGGGCTATAAAACCGAAATATTTCTGGAGCAGTAAAAGGCCGAGGCCTATCAGGTTCCCCCAGAAAAGCCCGATAGCGATCAGGTAACCTGCATTGTAAAGGAAAATTTTCCGGATCGTCCAGTCATCACTTCCCAGGGCTTTCAGTATACCGATCATCTGTGTACGTTCCAGTATAAGTACGAGCAGGGCAGTGATCATATTAAATCCGCCTACGATGATAAGTATTCCTATAATTATGGCAATATTAAAATCAAACAACCCCAGCCATTCGAAAATAGAGGGATATTGATCCAGTATGGTTTCCGAATCGAGTGTGGACAGGGTTTTTCCGTATACTTCATTTCCTTTTTCTTCCAGATCATCAAAATCGTCTATAAAGACTTCAAAATTCCCTACTTCATCTTCAGACCATCCGTTCATCCGTTGTATATGACGTATATCCACCAAAATATACTTGGCATCGAACTCCTGGAAACCGCTGTCGTAAATACCGGTGATCTTGAATATCCGCTGATTGGGCATGGTACTTTCCTTATCCTTCAGGAAGAAGGTATAAAATGTGTCATCCACATCCAGTTGCAGCCTGTCCGCGAGATATCTGGATATGAGTACCTCGTTGTTCAGTTTTCCGCTGTAGTCCGGTAATTTTCCTTTAACCAGATATTCCCTGAAGTATTGCCAGTTATAATCTTTGCCCGCTCCTTTGGCTATAATACCTTCGAAAGTATTTTCGAGCCGGATAATCCCGGCCTTTGCGGCCACTGCCTGAACATGAGTTATACCGTCGATACTTCGGAATTCCGGGTAAAACTCCTGGTGGACAGATATGGGATATACGGAAACTTCCGATTCGTTATTATCGTAATTGTAGATCTGTATATGACCGTTGAACGCCGCTATCTTTTCGCGGATCTTGTGCTGTAAGCCCACTCCGGTAGCTATGGCCACCAGCATCATGATTATTCCTATGGCTATGGCAGCGATGGCGATTTTTATAATTGGCGCCGATACACTACTTTTATAATCTTTGGACTTAATAATGCGTTTCGCTATGAAAAACTCTAAATTCAACGGACCCTTTTGGTTTACAAACCTCAAAAATACATTTTTATTACGGTTCGGCCGCGAAATTATGAGGAAGGCTTTATATATTCCCCTTTACAAGGTCAGAAAAAAAGGGAACGGGAAAGGTACGGAACACACCAGTGGAAAAACACCGCAGGGCCTGCTTTGGCCCCGTACTGGTCCGTTCACACCTGCCGGTCATTTTCCGGCATGGCCCGACCTCAGAATATTGCTTTTCTTTTTACTGATAACGGCATGTGGTAACCGGGCTTCATCCAAACAGGCAGAAAGGACAGCTGAACCCGGACAAACACAACCTGTAAAAATGAAGATAGAAACGGGCGCCGACCGGACCGACGCATATTTACCACTCCTGCAGGGCAAACGTGTAGGTATAGTAGCCAATCCCACCAGCATTATTTTCAGGGACGCGAAAAAAACGGAATACACCCACATGGTGGACAGCCTGTTGAAACTGGGCATAAGCGTACAGAAAGTATTTGCTCCGGAACATGGTTTCCGGGGTACCGCAGATGCGGGCGAGGCGGTTAAGGACGGGAAAGATCCGAAAACGGGGCTGCCTGTTATTTCCCTTTACGGCGATAACAAAAAACCCCGGCAGGAACAGTTAAAGGATATTGATGTGCTCATTTTTGACCTCCAGGACGTGGGCGTACGCTTTTATACTTATATCTCTACCCTTCACTATGTGATGGAGGCATGTGCCGAAACCGGAAAATCGCTTATCGTACTGGACCGCCCGAACCCGAACGGACATTTTGTGGATGGTCCCATTCTGGAACCGAAATACAAGAGTTTCGTAGGCATGCATCCTATTCCTATCGCACACGGCATGACCATAGGGGAATATGCGTTTATGATCAACGGAGAAAAATGGCTTGCCAATGGTGTACAATGTCCTGTCCGGGTTATTTCCTGTGCCAATTACACCAAAGATATGCCGTATGAACTGCCGGTAAAGCCCTCCCCGAACTTACCGAATGCACAAGCCATTAATTTATACCCGAGCACCTGTCTGTTTGAAGGTACCAATGTCAGTGAAGGCCGCGGAACGGACAAGCAATTCCAGGTATACGGCTCTCCTTATCTTTCGCAAAAGGATTATCCGTTCAGTTTTACGCCCAAACCCAATTCCGGTTCCAAGAGCCCTAAATACAATGGGAAAATGTGCCACGGAGAAGACCTTTCGGAAAGCAAAAGATTAAGCCGTATTGAGCTTCAATGGCTTATCCGTGCTTATGCTCATACTGCAAACCGAAGCGAGTTCTTTACCGATTTCTTTGTGAAACTTGCCGGGACCAAAGCGCTCCAACAACAAATTGAAGCGGGGGCCTCAGAAGATGAAATCAGGGAAAGCTGGAAAAAAGGCCTGCAGGAATTCCGCAAAATACGGGAAAAATACCTGCTCTATGAAGATGCCTGAAGTAACGGGTCAGTGAAGTCTGATTAAAAATCGTCGCGTTTTTTTAAGCGGTGATTCCTGGTTTTTTTCACCTGAAATAAATTGCCCGGAAAGAGATCTCCCCGGGCAATTCCAATATAATTCGGCTGGTTTATTTTTTTACAGGGCAGCTTTGGCCTTCTCTACGGCTATAGTGGTATCTGCCTTAACATGCGCAGCGTTCGCCCGGCCACTCGGATCGGTATTTTCCTGCCATTTCGGTATCCATTTCTTCACTGTTCTGGCAGCACTTTCCTGAGGGAAGTGTTTATGGAATATCTCCCGGTAGAAATACGCTTCTTTGGTCGTAGGCGTGTTGATCGTATATTTTTCTGCAGCAGATGCCAGTTCCGCATCGGTCACCCGTGAAGCACAGTGTGCTATGAGCGTGTCGATCCAGTTGTAACCTACACCATCTGAAAATTGTTCCTTTTGCCTCCACAATACTTCATCCGGCAGGAAAGGACGTTCCGGAGTATCGAAAGCCTTTCGCAGTATATATTTTTCCACACCGTCATAAGTTTTCGGCTGCTTGAATTCCGGCATTATTTCCATTGCTGTCTGCAGGAAAGACTTGTCCAGGAACGGTACTCTGGCTTCCAGTCCGTGAGCCATTGTACTTTTATCCGCACGCAGGCAGTCTGCCGTAGAAAGTTTCTGTACCCTGTCTACGGTTTCTTTCTGGAATTCCTGGGCAGAAGGGGCATTCCTGAAATAGAGATAGCCTCCGAATATCTCATCGGCACCTTCCCCGCTCAGCACTACTTTTACGCCCATATCGGTAATGGCCTTGCTCATAAAATACATGGGGGTGGATGCCCGGATGGAAGTAACATCATAAGTTTCCAGATGCCATACCAGCTTTTCCAGTATCTCAATCCCTTCTTCTATGGTGAAATATATTTCGTGGTGTTCCATACCGAGATAATCGGCCACTTTTCTGGCGGCAATAAGGTCGGGAGCATCGGCATCCAGTCCTATGGAAAAGGAGTGTAGTTTTTGTCCTGTCCCTTCCAGCAACCTACAGGCTATGGAAGAGGTCAGGGAGGAATCCAGTCCGCCGGAAAGCAATACTCCCAGCGGCACATCGCTCATGAGACGCTTTTTTGTAGCTGCAATAAGACTTTCTCTAAGCTTATCCAGGTCCAGGTCTTCTGTTGCAGTTTCATAATCGAACCATTTTGGTGTGAAATAGCGTACAAACCCTGTCTTTGGCGTATAAAAATGACCGGGAGGAAATGTGGAGAATTCCACACACTGATCGGCTATGACTTTCATTTCGGAAGAGAAATACATACGTCCCTCTGCATCGGTACCGTAGTATAACGGTTTTACCCCTATAGGGTCTCTCCCCGCGATAAAGTCATCTCCATCGATAACCACAAAGGCAAAAACGCCATCGAGTTTGTTACAGAAATCATAACCGAACTCTTCATAAAGATGTACGATCACCTCAGAATCGGAAGTCGTCCTGAAAGTATGTTCCTTAAGTTCGTTTTTTCTCAGTTCTTTATGGTTGTATATTTCCCCGTTGTGTACCATCCAGGCACTATCCGTTCCTTGTATGGGTTGTTTCCCCGTATGGAGATCAATAATGGAAAGCCTTTCATGGCTGAGTATATGTCCGTTTTCCGTAAGGTGCAGATCGCTTTCATCCGGTCCCCTGTGGCCCATTCTCTTCGACATTTCTTTTATCAGCACGGTGTCCAGTGCAGGCTTCCTTTCTAAAGTTGCCCCCTCCTCGGTATATGTTCCGTTTATCACTGCTAATATTCCACACATAACTATTATGTTTTTGGTTTCTAATTACATTGCAAATATCAGATTTAACTTTCATTTTACAAACATAATGCATCAAATCAACTACATTAATAAACATGGAAATGATTTTCAACATATTTTTGAAATAAAAACCCGGGATAAAAGCTACATATTCAAACAAATTGTAAGTTAAAAGAAGAAAAGGGGGAAATTCCCCCTTAGAAACGGGATTTCTCCCCTTACTCCTCATTTTTTCGGGAAATATATTTGTCTCCATAATTAACCATCCGGTACTAATAAACCTACCGGAAAAAACCTTATAATCATGAAAACCAGATTTTTTTATTGTATCGTGCTATTTTTAGGCATTGGTCTGATAGCATGTTCGGACGGAGAAGACGGCATCGATGGTGTGGACGGTATCGATGGCGAACAGGGACCTGCCGGTCCGCAGGGGCCACAGGGTATAGAAGGCAATGCCAATGTTACCCAGTATACGTTCGGTAACCACGATTTTTCTGCAACAGCCAGTATTATTTTGGATATTCCGGATATAACTGAAGAAGATATGAATCAGAGTGCCTGGTTTGTATACCTGGTACGTCCCAGCAAAAATGTTTATCCGATACCGGGTACCGGATTGAACGGGGCCTCGGAATACCGTCTTTACTGGTCACCTATCCTGATAGGCGAGGTGAATACGGTACGTTTCAATATTCAGAAGACATCGGGCACCGGAGAAGAGTACACGAACATTCAGATCATCCAGGTATTTGCCAATAATACGGAAGACCTTAGCAGCAAAGGACTACCGGATATCGATTTCAGAAACTATGAGGCTGTGAAGGCTCATTACCGGCTTACCAACTAAATCTGCATGATACGGGCCCCTGCAGTTTGAGGACAGGGGTCCCGTATTTTAAAACCGAATATAGGGGATCTTTTTCTGTAAACGGGATATTTTCTCCTGCAGGTTTTTCAAAAACTTCTGGTGCTCACCGGAATCCGGAGCAAAGGGTTTATGGCTCAGACTTTTTTGAATCCCGTCTATGTCTTCCATAACCGGGACGGCTTCCGGGGATATCCATACCCCGGTAAACTTCTCCCAGATATAATCTATGGCAGTCTGGCTGGGATGCAACATATCTTCGGCATAAAACCGGTAATCCCGGAGTTCATCCATCATAATTTCATAGGAAGGAAAATAGGTCCCTTCTTCGGCAACACGGTGCAGAGCGGTGATGAGATGTGCCTTACTGCGTTGGTTTTCCACAAAGCCATCTCTAAGGTGCCGTACGGGGGAAATGGTAAAAACAAAATGTATATCCGGATTGACAGCATGAATATTTTCCCGTATCCGCATAATATTACCTTCTATTTCTTCTGTCAAGGCCAATACTTTGGTAAACCTGTGCTGTGGTACTTTATGACAATTCGCCACGAACTTTCCCGTATCGTTAAGCCGGTATCCCCAGGCAGTACCCAGGGTAATTACCACATGAGAAGTATTTTTCAGATATTCCGCCGTATCTTCTATGGCCCGGTTAATGCGAAAAAGCACTTTCTCCGGAGAGCGGTCGCTCATATCCGAATGAGTATCAAAACAATGCCAGCGTCCGTTATGTTCAAAAACAGCATCCTCCGTGTATTTCTCTCCGCTCCTGACTTTTGCAGTGAAATTTTCGATCGCTGCGGGATGGAACAATATCCCCATCGGATTTTGCAGACAGGGAAATTTATAATAATCCAGCTTGCTTCCTATATTTTCTACAAAACACGAACCGAGAAGCAACAACCGCGAGTTGTAATCTATACGATTGTTCCCGGCCGGTATTTTTATTTGTGTTTGCAGTTTCATTGTCCTGTGGGGTTTTAAGGTACATCCTTTCTCTGCCTCTTACTTCCAGGCAGGTTATGTATTTATCAATGTTCCGTAACTGCAACAGGTCTATTATTTTACAAACTCACGCGCTTTTTCGAGCACCTGGGGTATGCCCCCGGGGTTCTTACCGCCCGCTGTTGCAAAGAAAGCCTGTCCGCCACCGCCGCCTTGTATGAGTTTCCCCAGTTCCCGGACCACCTGCCCGGCATTAAGGGATTTTTCTTCTGCAAGTTCTTTGGATATGTAGCATGTCAGTAAAGCTTTACCCTCGTGCTCAGCAGCAAACAGCACAAAGAGGTTTTTCAGCCCTTTTCCCATATCAAAAGCCAGATCTTTCACCACACTAGGATCCAGGTCTACACGGGCAGCCAGAAAACGGGCACCGTTTACCTCTTCCAGTTTAGCCATGAGTTCGCCTTTCAGGTTTTTGGCTTTGGCTTTTAAAAGTGAATCCACCTGCTTTTTCAGGGTATTATTCTCTTCCTGGAGGGCTACAATGGCCTTTACCGGGTCTTTGGCATTTTTCAACACTGTTTTCACTTCCCTGAACGTATCGCTCTGCGAGGTAAAGTACTCTTTGGCTGCATCGAGTGTTATGGCTTCTATACGGCGTATCCCTGCCGCTACCGCACTTTCCCCGGTAATTATAAAATGCCAGATGTCTGCCGTATTCTGTACATGTGTACCTCCGCATAACTCCATGCTTTCCCCGAAACGGATAGACCTTACGGTATCTCCGTATTTTTCACCGAAAAGCGCCATTGCTCCTTCCTCTATGGCCTGATGATAGGGGATATTCCTCTTTTCTTCCAGGGGGAGCTGTTCTCTTATCCTGGCATTTACAAAATCTTCCACGGCCTGCAGCTCTTCGGGACTTACTTTACTGAAGTGAGAGAAATCGAACCGCAAATGGTCATTATGTACCATGGACCCTTTTTGCTCTACATGATCTCCAAGCACTTTTCGCAACGCCTGATGAAGCAGGTGCGTTGCCGAGTGGTTCGCAGAGGTCCTTCTCCGCTGGTTCTTATCAACTACCGCTTTAAAGGAGCCTTCTATGTTACGCGGCAGACTTTTGGCAAAGTGTACGATAAGATTATTTTCCTTTTTCGTATCTATAATATAGGCTACATCACCATCGGCCGATTCTATGTACCCCTTATCGCCTACCTGTCCGCCTCCTTCGGGATAGAAAGGGGTGAGATTAAAGACCACCTGGTACATTTCCCCGTCCTTTTTGCTGCTCACTGCCCTGTAGCGGGTAATCTTTACCCGGGTATCCAGCATGTCATAACCGACAAATTCTTCTTCGGCGTCTTCGGCAAGCACCACCCAGTCTCCCGTAGTCACCGATGTCGCTGCCCTGGAACGTTCCTTTTGTTTTTGCAGTTCTTTTTCAAATCCTTCCTGGTCCAGTCCGTAGCCTTTTTCACTGAGTATAAGTGCCGTAAGATCTATGGGAAAACCATACGTATCGTAAAGTTCAAAGGCCTTGGCCCCGGAAACATGGTTATCTTTTGCAGCGGAAATAATGGTCTCCAGTAAAACGAGCCCCTGGTCGAGTGTCTTTAAAAAAGATTGTTCTTCTTCTTTTATAACATTGACCACAAGATTCTTCTGAGACTTTATCTCCGGAAATGCCTGGTGCATCTGGTTACTCAATGTATCTACCAGCTTGTAAATGAAAGGTTCTTTCTGGTTCAGAAAAGTAAACCCGTAACGGATGGCCCGTCTCAAAATCCTTCGTATTACATAGCCTGCACCGGTATTGCTTGGCAACTGCCCGTCTGCAATGGCAAAAGCCACCGCCCGAACATGATCGGCAATAACCCTGACGGCTATGTCGGTCTTTTCTTCCTTGCCGTAGCGGGAATTGGTTATAGCTTCTATCTCACGGATCAACGGGGTAAACACGTCGGTGTCGTAGTTGCTCCGTACTCCTTGCAGTACCATGCACAGACGTTCGAACCCCATTCCCGTATCTACGTGTTTTGCAGGCAGTTTTTCGAGGGAACCGTCTGCCTTACGATTAAATTCCATGAATACCAGGTTCCATATTTCCACAACCTGCGGGTGGTCTTTATTTACAAGTTCCCTCCCGGGAATTCTGTCTCTCTCTTCTTCGGTACGTATATCTATATGGATCTCCGAGCACGGTCCGCAGGGGCCCTGGTCTCCCATTTCCCAGAAATTATCTTTCTTACTTCCGGGTATAATCCTTTCTTCGGGTACAATACCGGCCCATAATTTATAAGCCTCCGCGTCTTCGCGCAGGCCATCATCGGAAGACCCTTCGAAATAGGTGACATATAGCCTGTCTTTATCTATTTTAAATTCTTCGGTAAGCAGTTCCCATGCCCAGGCGATGGCCTCTTTCTTAAAGTAATCGCCAAAACTCCAGTTACCCAGCATTTCAAACATGGTGTGGTGATAGGTATCTTTTCCTACTTCTTCCAAGTCGTTGTGCTTACCACTCACCCGTAGGCATTTCTGGGAGTCCGTAACCCGCAGTGCCACGGGTTTTCTGTTCCCCAGGAAATACTCTTTGAACTGGTTCATCCCCGCATTGGTAAACATCAGTGTAGGGTCGTCCTTTATGACCATTGGGGCGGACGGCACGATCGTATGTTGCCTTTCTTCAAAAAATGCTAAAAAACGCTTCCTTATTTCCTGTGATGTCATCATTTTTCTTTTGGTCCCGATAATTATCGGGATTATACTGTTTTGTTTACGGGCCGTAAAGGTAACAGAAAATATCTCTTTTTCCGTTTTCAGAAGGTTTTCTCCCTTTCCGGTATCTTAACCTTTTCTAAAAATTGCGGTAACTCAAAAACAATTTCTATATTTGTCCGTTACGTATGTATATTACCCTGAATAAAAAGGCTTTTCCCGGTATACCGGTCCGCGCAGACAGGGCAAAAATAGAATATTTTAATTTATGTCGAAGGTAAAATATTATTACGACCAGGAGACACTTTCGTACAGGAAAATCGAAGTAAAAAAAGGGAAGAAAATCAGAAATTTTTTCGTCTTCCTACTGGCGGCATTCCTATTTGGCATGATAGGTCTTTTTACCCTGTTGAATACCGGATTGGTAAACACTCCTAAAGAATTGTCCACTACAAGAGAACTGAAACAATATGAGCTCCAGTTTGAAATACTGAACAAAAAGATGGAACAAATGGAGAAGGTGCTTACGGATATCGAGGAGAGGGACAATAATATTTACCGCCTGTATTTCGAAGCCAGCCCCATCCCGGAAGAACAGCGAAGGGCCGGATTCGGAGGAGTAAACAGGTACCAGGCCCTGGAAGGGTTTGACAATTCCCAGATCATTAAAAACACCACAAGGAGACTTGAAATACTGCAGAAACAAATGGTGGTACAATCCAAGTCTCTGGATGAGATAACAAAACTCGCCGAGAATAAAGAAAAACTTCTGGCCACCATACCGGCAATACAACCGGTAAATAATAAAGACCTGAAGCGTATGGCCTCCGGTTTCGGATGGCGTACGGACCCTTTTACCAAAGCCAGGAAAATGCACTGGGGGATGGACTTTTCGGCCTCCAGGGGCACACCGGTATACGCTACGGGAGACGGTGTGGTAAAAAGATCGGACAACAAGGCAGCCGGATATGGCAACCACATCCGTATAGAACATGGTTTCGGCTATGAGAGCCTCTATGCCCACCTGAGCAAATACAATGTAAGAAAAGGACAAAAAGTAAAAAGAGGAGATCTCATTGGTTATGTTGGCAGTACGGGGCGGTCGGAAGCCCCACACCTGCACTATGAAGTGTTTAAAGACGGACAAAGGATAAATCCTATTAATTTCTATTACGGAAGTTTAACCCCTGCAGAATACGAAGAATTGCTGCATGTTGCTTCCCAGGAAAACCAGTCCCTCGATTAACGGCCGGCACTTCCGGGGATCTGAGAGCTCCGAAAACAGACCGGTTTATTTTATAACTCGTTTCGGTACTATGTATATACAGCTTCCTGAAAAACGCTATTACAGTATTGGAGAAGTGGCCCGTGCCTTCCAGGTCAACACTTCCCTTATCCGCTTTTGGGAGAAGGAATTTGACGTACTGCAACCTAAAAAGAACGCCAAAGGCAATCGCAAGTTCACCCCGGAAGACATTAAAAACCTCCAGCTTATTTACCATCTTGTCAAAGAACGGGGATTTACGCTCGAAGGTGCGAAAATCCATTTAAAGGAAGAAAAACACAAAACACTTTCTAATTTTGAGATTATTCGTAAATTAGAGAACATAAAAACGGTCCTCTTAAAAATTAAAGATCAATTATAATCTTCAACTTCAAACGTCACTCACTATGAAAAAATGGTTAATTCCGGTTATCGTACTGGTAGTTATAGCTTTTGGCCTGTACCGCTGGGCAGTAGGT
Source organism: Sinomicrobium pectinilyticum (assembly GCF_003725735.1). GTDB lineage: Bacteria > Bacteroidota > Bacteroidia > Flavobacteriales > Flavobacteriaceae > Sinomicrobium > Sinomicrobium pectinilyticum. The sequence goes on from NZ_RJTM01000156.1 coordinate 30,143, forward strand.
TTCAACAATAATGCGGTAAGACATCAGGAAGATGCCAAAACCACCTGGTCTAATGTGGAAAGTGCCTATCAGCGCAGGAATGACCTCATAGGCAATCTCGTAAAAACGGTACAGGGAGCTGCCGATTTTGAAAGAAATACCCTGACCGATGTAATAGAGGCAAGGGCCAAAGCAACATCTACCACTATAGATGCCAACAACCTGACCCCGGAAAAACTGGCGGAATTTCAACAGGCACAGACAGGATTGTCTTCTGCGCTTTCCCGCTTACTGGTTACGGTAGAACGCTACCCGGAACTCAAGGCCAACCAGAACTTCCTGGAGCTCCAATCGCAACTGGAAGGCACGGAAAACCGTATCAACGTGGCACGGGATCGTTATAACCAGGCCGTAAATGTATACAACCAGCACATAAAGACTTTTCCGAATAAAATTCTGGCCGGATGGTTCGGTTTTGAAGAAATGGCACGTTATAAAGCAGATCCCGGAGCAGAAAAAGCTCCCGATGTCGATTTCAACTTTTAGCACCAAAAAGGGAACCCCGGCACAGGTCTTTGCTGTTGCCGGGGAAATACCGGTATAACCCAGAACATACAGTCATGTCTAAAGTAGAAGATTTTTTATCGGCCGAAGAAGAACAGGAAATAGTAGAGGCTATCCGGGAGGCGGAACTCAATACTTCGGGAGAAGTCCGGGTGCATATCGAAAAAACGACCAAACTTTCCCCTTACGAAAGGGCCATGCAGGTATTTCACCAGCTGAAAATGGACAATACCAAACTGAATAATGGCGTAATCATCTACGTTGCCGTGGAAGACAGGGTCTTTGCCATTTACGGGGGCAAAGGGATCAACGAACTAGTCCCGGACGAGTTCTGGGACACTACCAAAAATGTTATTGCCGGACATTTCAGGGAAGGAAGATATAAACAAGGGCTGGTAGACGGTATTCTTATGGCCGGAAAACAATTAAAACAACATTTTCCGTGGCAGGACGATGACATTAATGAGCTTCCGGACGAAATATCCAAAGGGCATTAAACAACATGAAACTAAACGTCGTAACCCCATCCAGTGTAATGCAGAAGATAAAAACAGCGATTCCTACATATTTATTTTTCCTTTTCCTGTGTATTTCTCAAGGGGCTATAGCCCAGTTTGACATCCCGGACAAACCGGCAAAACAAACGAGTCTGTATGACAATACCGGGCTCTTCTCCGATTCGCAAAAAAATGCCCTGGAACAAAAGCTGATCCGGTATTCCGATAGTACATCCACACAGATTGTAATTATTACCATCCCCTCTACAAACGGGGAAAACATCAACTATCTCGGAGCCAAATGGCTTACCCAATGGGGTATCGGGCAGAAGGGAAAAGACAACGGCATACTGATACTACTCGCAGAAAACGATCGGAAAATAAGTATACAGACAGGTTATGGCATTGAACACCTGCTCACAGATGCCCTGTCCAAGCGTATTATCGAAACCATAATGAAACCCAGGTTTCTTGAAGGTGATTATTACGGCGGACTGGACAGAGGTACGGATGCCATATTCCAGGTACTCACAGGAGAATACAAAGGAGACCCTCAACGCAAGGGCTCCGGAGATGGTTTTCCTGTTAATGGTATATTTTTCCTTTTCTTCATATTCATTGTTATTATTATCATCCTGTCCAAAAACTCCCGTGGCGGAGGCGGTGGCAAGCGTTTTCGCGGCCCCGATCTTCTGGACATGATCATACTCAGCAGTCTGGGAAGAGGCGGATTCGGCGGCGGATCTTCCGGAGGGTTCGGCGGTGGCGGCGGATTCGGTGGCGGATTCGGAGGTGGAATGGGCGGCGGCGGCGGCGCCAGCGGCAGTTGGTAATCCCTGTGGAAAACCGTAACTCATTTTTACTTTTTTTCTTATCTTTAGAGAAAGAATAAACTTCACTCTCATGAAAAGACAAATCAGCCTTCGAAGCATCTCCGGCATCACCTTTCAACTCCCGGATGCGAAAGCAATGAACAATATCAGAAATTATTAAACCCCGATTTTCCCGGTGTTCCGCGACAGGAACTCGGGCTTTTACCTTATCTTTGTAACAGCAATATAAATACCACTGTTTTGTTGATATTTTCTCGTAAGAAAACGGTTTACCTAAGGGATTTGTTCGGAGGAGACCATGTAGATATACACTCCCACTTACTCCCGGGAATCGATGATGGGGCAAAGGACATTGAAGATACCAAAAAGCTGATCCGGGGATTCACAGACCTCGGGATTACCCGTATAATCACCACGCCCCATATTATCCAGGGAGTGTGGCCCAATACCTCCGAAATTATACTGCGTAAAAAAGAAGAGGTACTCCCCCTGCTGGAAAACAGCGATATTTCTTTTCATGCAGCCGCAGAATACCTCATGGACGAATCTTTCCGGGAACTGGTGAAAAAGGGTGATATCCTCGGCCTGAAAGACAATTATGTCTTGGTGGAAATGTCTTATATCAATCCCCCCATATCGCTTTTTGATATATTATTTGACATGCAGGTGGCAGGATACATCCCGGTACTGGCCCACCCGGAACGCTATATGTTTTATCATGAGAATTTCGAAATGTACCATAAGCTCAAAAAGGCCGGGTGCCTTTTACAACTCAACCTCCTTTCCCTCACCTCCTATTACGGCAAGGCAATACACAAAATTGCTGCCAAACTGCTAAAGCAGGGCATGCTGGATTTTGTAGGTACGGATGCCCACAATACCCGTCACCTGGAAAGGCTTCTGCAAAAGATCAAAACAGAAGAACCGGGAAAACTCCGGGAACTTGTTAAGAACAATAAAAATGTCTTCGGGCCATAATTTTCGGGTCCTTCAAGTTTTGAAGTTTTTTAGTCGGATAGTTCGGAGGGAGTTATTTCTAGCCTGTTATGCTGTACTGAAAATCCTTGTCCTCCTTTACATTCATACAAGCATTATTTTCCCTGTGCTTTCTTTTAAGGCTTCTATATCGTCCTTTAAACTCCGGACCTGTTAACCAGTAAAAAATGACCAGCACAGGATACGGGTCAACCGATTTTTGCTCAGGTCACAACTTTCGGATTCATTCTGTTTCTTCCTTTATCTGTATAATCGCGAAATCATTATTTCCAAATCCGTAAAAACTAAAAACCCGGAGAAAAGATCTCCGGGTTTTATAAACACTTTAAACTTGTTATTAATTAAAATCCAAGTTCCTTTTTCACATCGGCAAGGATATCCTTTCCGTCTGCAAGGAGAATCCCTGAATTAGGTGAAGAATCCAGTACGTACTGGAATCCTTGTGCTCTTCCCACTTTTTGTATCGCTTTCTGAGCTTTTTCCAGGATTGGCTGGATCAACTCCATCTGTTTTTTCTGAAGCTCCTGTTCAGCAGTCTGACGTGCCTGCATGATATTGTTCTGCATTCCCTGCACCTCTTCTGCTCTTTTTCTGTTCTCATCCTCGCTCTTCGTACCAGCTTCGCTCTCGTAGAGCTTTATTTTATTTTGCAATTCCTGACCGGAACTTTGCAGGTCAGCAGAATACTGCTTTTCCAGTTTTTCCAATTCTGCCCTAGCCGCTTTCATCTCCGGCATATCTTCCACTAATTGCTGCACGTTTATGTGAGCAACTTTGCTCTGTGCACCCGCAAAACTAACAGCTCCTACAGCTAATACAAAAGCAATGGCTAACGTTTTTAATTGTTTCATAATTTCAAAAATAATAAATGTTTAAGTGTTAATTGTTATCGTTATTTTCTTCTTCTTCTTTCTCTTGCTCTCTTTCTTCCCGTTTTTTTCTCCTCTCTTCTTCTTTGGCCTTTCTGTAGGCCTCTCTTTCTTCCAGTATCTGTTGTCTTCTCTCTTCGTATTCCCGCTTTCTTTCTTCTCTTTCCCGGATCCTCTCCTGTCTTTTCTCTTCCAGTATACGGGCCCTTTCGTCCCTTTCTTCCTCCACTCTTTCTTTCGCTGCCTGCCTGTCCGGATCTACTTCCCGGTTTACATCTTCGAATTTATTCTTCGCACTTCCCGAGTTCCTCTCCTCTGTTTTCCTTGTCCGGTCTATGCTTTTCAAAATTTGGTCGCTAATATCGTGTTTTTTATTGGAATACAACATAACTACATCGGCAGACCTGTCAAAAACAAAATCATATGCCCTTCTGTTAGCTATTTCCTGTACTGCATTAAAAACTCTGTCCTGCACCGGCTTTACCAACAAATGCTTCTGGCGGATCATATCTCCTTCCGGCCCGAACCTGTCCTGTTGGTATTGCAACATTTCTTCTTCTGCCAGTTGTATCTCTTCCTCTCTTTCTTCTATCAGTTCTTTGGTGAGCAATACTTTTTCGGCATCCAGTTCCTTTTTCATCTGTGCAATGGCGTTTTTCTTTTCTTCCACTTCCATTTTCCACTTTTCCACCCTTGCATTCAGTTGCGAACTGGCTTCCTGGTATTCCTGCACGTTTTCCAGGATATATTCCATATCTATATATGCTATCCTCACCCCTCTCTGAGCCTGTGCCGCCCATGCGGATGCCAATAACAGTACAACAAGAACTTTAGCCTTCATTTGTTTATTGTTTGAAATTTCGCCTGAAATTAACAATTTTTTTGGCAAACTCCGGCCATAATGCAAAGATATATTTTCTTCCGGAACCGAAATTATATTTATCACCGGCTAAGTCCCTGAAGCATATTCCTCAGAAAATGTGTAAGAACCTTACAGATCGTTTCCACCTCCGGCATCTTCATCGCTTCAGGCATTCCCCGGAAACATATTATTCATACATTATCATCCGGCCACAACAATACCACTACCTGGAAGAACTTTAATGTATTAATACATACCAGCCCTGTTACTATAGAAAATATCGTGCCAAAGTTAAAATTGCTGTCCGATAATGAAATGTGTTTCCCATCCGTTCTTTTGCCCGGTACCGTCTATAGAATCGAACCCGTGTCCGAAATCTATACCCAGCAATCCGAATGCCGGCATAAAGATACGCAGACCAAAGCCTGCAGACCTTTTCAGCTGGAACGGGTTGTAGTTCTTAAAGCTGTCGAAAGCAGCCCCTCCTTCGGCAAAAACAAGCCCATATATGGAAGCCGACGGTTTAAGGGTTAAAGGATACCGCAGTTCCATAGAAAACTTATTGTATATCGTAGAACCGATATTCGGCGATAGAGACTGGTTCGGATAACCTCTCAGCTGTACGGTTTCCCTACTGTCCAGTGTGTAGTTCGCCATTCCGTCTCCTCCCAGGAAGAATCGTTCGAAAGGCACGACCCCCCTGTCCTGATTATAGGCTCCGAGGTAACCGAAATTAGCTGATGTTTTCAATACGAGATCACCGACAAGCCTGTTATACCATTCCCCGTCAAACTTAATCTTGTAGAATTCCAGCCACTTGATCTTTTCCTGTTCTATTTTTTGTACATCGGGCTCCGGTTGATTATTCTCGTCCAGTATTATATCTCCGTTCTCATCCCTAGCCTGAAACTCTTCTTTATCTCCCAGGTTGGCATAGTCCACACCATCAAACAGGGAGTACGGTGGGGTTACCCTGGCAGAGATCGTAAACCTCGATCCCGTACGGGGATATATAAGCTTAGGGAACCTGTTATCCCTCGAAAGCGCTATGGTATAGGCTATGTTTCTTGCAAAACCACTGCTGCCGAAACCGAAAAGTCCTATGTTATAATTCTCCAGGTCGTAGTACTGGAAGCTCAGGGCATGTGACAACGTAAAGTAATCATCCGGGACTTCGAGCCGTTTGGCCAGACCGAATGTTAAACTGGTTATGTAAAAACGCTGACTTTTATCCGGCCTTCCTGTTCTCCAGTCGTAGTAGAACTGGCGGCTGTGCGATAATGAAGCGGAGAACTGTGTAGGTTTTTTACCTCCTAACCACGGTTCTGCAAAGGAGAAGCTATAGGTCTGGTAAAAACGGCTGGCCTGCAATCGCAATGCCAGGGTCTGACCATCTCCCATAGGTACGGGTTTGTATGCTTTTTTATTAAATATATCCTTAATAGCAAAGTTACTGAATGACAATCCCAGTGTACCGATAAATCCACCGCCACCATAACCTCCCTGCAGCTCTATCTGGCTGGAGCCTTTTTCGGTAAGGCCGTATTCGATATCGACGGTACCGGCATCCGGATTGGCATTCTTGATGTTAGGAACAACCGCTTCCTGGTCAAAATACCCGAGTCCTCCGAGTTCCCTTATCGTACGGATAACATTTTCTTTACTGTATTTCTGTCCCGGCCTGGTACGGATTTCCCTGTAGATAACATGGTCGTTGGTCTTGTCGTTACCGCTAACCCGTACATCGTTAAAATAAGCCAGCTTACCTTCTATGATTCGTATTTCAAAATCAATGGTATCGTTTTTCGCAGATATTTCCACCGGGTTAATAGAAGAGAACAGATAACCGTTGTTCTGATAAAGGTTGGTAATATCTTCACCATCCGGTTTGGTCTCATCCTGTATCCTTTTTCGCAGCAGTACTCCATTATAGGTATCTCCCGGCTCTATTCCCAGGATGGAAGCGAGTTGCCGGTCACTGTACACCGTGTTCCCCACAAAATCGATCTTTCCGAAATAATACTTATCGCCTTCTTCGAGGTCTATATTGATATTTATCTTACTGGTCCCGTTATCGATCACCGTATCTGCAATTATCCTGGCATCCCTGTAACCTTTTTCCTTATACTTGTCAATAAGCGATACGAGGTCTGTCTTGTAATCTTCGGGAATGAATTTGGACTTTTTCCAGAAACGGCCGAAAGCTTTTCGCTTGGTATTCTTCATAGCTTTTCGAAGCGTTTTATCTTTCAGCGCCTCATTGCCGTCGAAGGTAATGTCTTTCACTTTTACCTTTTCTCCCCTGTTTATATTTACCTGCATTTTCACGGCATTCACCGCAGAAGTATCGGGAGCGGTAATAATATTGGCTTTCGCGTGTAAAAAGCCTTGTTTTTTATATTTGTTTACGAGAAAGTTCTTAGTGTTGGTAATGAAACTCTCCGTAACCCTTTTGCCTTTCTTTATATCCGCCTCCTTAAGTACAGCTTCTCCTTTTTTCTTTTTTATTCCTTCTATTTTCACGGAAGAAAGGGTGGGTACTTCCTGTATATTGAGTTCCAGGAAGATCTTGTCACCCTCTATATGGTCGATATAGAAGTTTACATCGCTGAACAACTCCAGTTTCCACAACTTTTTAATAACATTGGTGATCTGTTCTCCGGGAACGGTTATCTCCTGGCCTACACGAAGGCCACTATAGGTAATTACGGTTTGTGTATTATAACTTTTTACCCCGGTAACTTCAATCCCCCCCAGTATATATTTCTTTCCTTTATCAAACTTAATTTCCTGGGCCGTTAAAACGGCGTTATTGCAAAGAAGCACAAAGAATGTGATAATTACTCCAAAAAATCTCTTGCGCATGCTATTCTCAGTTAAGTTGTTCGCTAGTTTTTCCAAATCTACGTTCCCTGTTTTGATAGTTTAAAATTGCCTCATACAGTTTTTCCTTATTAAAATCCGGCCATAGGGTTTCCGTAAAATAAAGCTCGGCATAGGCTATCTGCCACAGCAAAAAATTACTCACCCGAACCTCGCCGCTAGTACGGATAAGCAGGTCTACATCCGGTAAATTTTGCGTGTAAAGATGCTCATTTATAACCGATTCGTCAATATCTTCGGCAGAAATTATATTATTTTTAACTTTAAAACTTATCGCCTGTACCGCGTTTTTAAGTTCTTCTCTGGAGCCATAGCTGAGTGCAAGAGTAAGTGTCATCCGGTTGTTATTTTTGGTCTTTTCAATAACAGTCTCCAGTTTTTTGGACACGGTGGCGGGCAGTAATTCCATCCTTCCGATGGCCTGGAGCCGGATATTATTATCGGTAAGTGTCTTGAGTTCTTTGCGCAATGACGTGATAAGGAGTTTCATCAGGGTTTCCACTTCCAGTCTTGGCCTGTTCCAGTTTTCGGTTGAAAACGCATAAAGGGTCAGATTTTCCACCCCCAGTTCGGCACACCCTTCCACTATCTGGCGTACTGCAACGGCACCTTTTTCATGGCCGAACACTCTTAATTTACCTCTTTGTTTTGCCCATCGGCCATTGCCATCCATTATAATAGCAATATGCTTTGGCAACCTTTCCTTATCTATGACGTCTTTTATCTTATCCATTAAAGCATATTCATCAGCGGGTGCTTTTACCCGTTATATTTTTCTTCTCCTTCACAGGTAGTAAACCTGTCCGCTGCACCGCGAAAAACGGATCTCTTATTCATAGCAAAAGGTACATGGCCTTTTACCGAATGTATAGGTTATGGTAATGCCGCTAAAGACATACCAGTCTTTACTGTTATAATTTCCGAAGCGCTCATATTCCACTCCCGGGTCTCTTGCCGGGTTACTTCCGTCCAGATCATTGGCAAGCGTATATCTCGCTATGACTTCTGCTCCCAATACCAGATTGGGCAATACTTCTCCTTTTACGCCCAGCCCGAAAGGAAAGGCAATGGACGTTCTTCTCTCCTGCGTTGTCAGTCTCCCCATGGCTTCACTATAATAGAGCATACGGTAATTAAACGCTGCAACCGCCCCGTAAATATAGGGAGTAAAGGGTTTGTGAAGGGTATGCAGGTCATATTCCCAAAAATGGAACTCCATTCCCAACGAAGCTTCCAGTATGCGGTTGGAAAACGAATATCCTCGTTCCGCTCTTCCGGAATTACCCGAATCCGCATCATCCGCATGCAACTTGGAGTACGACAAACTTGCCCGGTATGCATACCGCGTACTCTTATTCCACTTATACAATCCCCCGACTGCCAGTTTATTGGGGTTGATATAGTTGGTCTTTCCCACATCTCCTATAAAATTACTTCCTCCGAGAAACACCCCTATTTCATGTATCTGGGCCATTCCGGCCTGTACACCCAACAGAAAAAAGACGATGATCGCTACTTTTCTCATATGCTCTAAAAGTTCGCAAATATAATAATTAAGATTGCTCATGGGTAATTTCCTTTAAATTAGTATGCTTAAACAACAGATTTAAAGGTTTTTTATTGTTTTCCGGAAATGAAACATAAGGTCATTTAAACGCCTTTCACGTGCGCTGGCCTTCCTTTTTCCCATATTCCCGTTGTTTCTGCCGTATGTAATTCCCGGGCCTGCAAAAGCAGTTATTTTTTTCGTGTCTTTCATTATGTAATGGAAGGAGACTTTAATTGCGCCTGTCCTCTCCCCAAAGGAGTTTATTTCTGAGTGTCTTTAAAAAACTTTCCGCCCTTAGTTCTATCATTTTCATGGTAAAGGGGGCTTTCTGAATGATTATTTCCGTTTCTTCCGTCAATGTGGCCAACCTGGAATCGAGGGAAACAAGGTAATTCGGTTCTCTTCCCGAGACCTTTAATTTGATTACGGTATCGTCCGGGATAACCAAAGGCCTGGCATTGAGATTATGAGGTGCTATGGGGGTGAGCACAAACCCCGTAGTATCCGGAGTGAGCACCGGTCCGCCGCAACTCAGGGAATACCCGGTAGAACCGGTAGGTGTGGCAATAATAAGCCCGTCCGCCCAATAAGAAGTAAGATACTCATCATTCAGATATGTTGCCACGGTAATCATGGAGGTCGTATCTTTTCGGTTTACCGCAACTTCGTTCAGTGCAAAATTCAATTCGGTCAGATCTTTGTTCTCTGGATTTGTGTTTATTTCCAGAAGGGTCCTGTCTACCACGTCGTATTCTCCCCGGATTATACTGTCTACCGCCTGGCGTATGTTCTCTTTCTGTACTGTAGCCAGAAATCCGAGCCTCCCCGTATTTATTCCCAATACGGGAATACCGAGATCACGGATGTAAAGGACCGTCCGTAAAATGGTACCATCACCTCCCATACTGAAAAACATATCACAACCGGAATCCAGGTCATCAAACGAAGAAAATGTGGCGTATGTTCTCTTACCATCCAGAAAATGCCGGATAAGTTCCAGGTACTTCGCCTCGACGATCACTTCAATGCCTTTTTCGCCCAAAACTTCCAGCAGCGTGAGTACATATTCCTCACTGCCATCGTGATAAAACTGCCCGAATACACCTACCTTCATACAGAGGGAATCATTTTTTATATATTAAGGAACTTCCTTAAATAATTTGATCTTTCTTTTAAGTTTTCCATATATATATCATCCTCATGTCCTAAAATAATATTGTACCCGTACCTCCGGAATGATTGCATTATGGAATTGAGCCCCGTATTCCCTACCTTGAGCGTTATCTGCGTTAAATCTCCTTCATTCCGTGAAATAAATGCTCCCAACAGTTTGCCGTTATCACTTTCCACAATTTGCGATATTTCACTAAAGGTAAAATCGGCACTTCCCTTTTCGACAATCAGTATTCCTCCGGGTTCATTAAAAAAGGGCGTCTCCCGGAAAAGCCCCATGACATCGGTAAGTTCGTAATAGCCGAGATATTTGCCCTCCTTACTCAGTACGGGCATTATATTGGCATTGTTCTTTGCAAACGCTTCCAGAACTTCGAGCCAGTTGGTATTTTCATTTACAAAAAAAACATCGAGTGCATAATGGTAATCCGACACCTTTTTGTCAAGATCAAAACCAGCCATGTCTTCTTCAGAGATATTACCTACCAAGTGCCCGTCGCTTACTACAGGCAGGTGGGTATTGGTAAGCTCAAAAAACAACTGCTGTACTTGCCTGACGGTATCGTCCGGGGATACCGGCGGGACATCATAATTTATAAAAGAATTTATCTCCATACCTGTTTTTTACATTTCAAAAGGCTTACAGGACCTCTCCTCTCTGTTCTTCTGCGCTTTCAGGCAGCACTTACATGCTCTCAACTTATATTTCGGACAGCAAATTAATTAAATTATGTGAGAAAAAAGCAGGATGAACTTTGTATTTTTGTCCATATTTATTATTTGTATGACCAAGTTAAGCGTAAATATCAATAAAATAGCCACCCTGCGAAATTCAAGAGGTGGCAATGTGCCGGATCTTCTGAAAATGGCGAAGGATATAGAGGATTTTGGCGCACAGGGAATTACCATACACCCGAGACCGGACGAACGTCACATACGGTATCAGGACGCCAGGGACCTGAAGGGCATAGTCCGTACGGAATACAACATAGAAGGTAATCCGGTTGAAAAATTTATGGAGCTCGTTCTCGAGGTAAAACCCACCCAGGTAACCTTGGTACCGGATGCGGAAAATGCTATTACTTCCAATGCGGGATGGGATACGGTGAAACACAAGGATTTCCTTCGGGAAGTAATCACGGAATTCAAGCGGAACGGCATACGAACCTCTATTTTCACCGACCCGGACACTAAAATGATCGAAGGGGCGGTAGCCACAGGAACGGACCGGGTGGAACTGTACACCGAAGCCTATGCCTCGGCTTATGAAAAAGGGGACAAAAGCGGAATAACTCCTTATACTGAAGCAGCAAAAGTGGCAAATTCCCTGGGGTTGGGCATTAATGCCGGACACGACCTCAGCCTGGACAATGTCCGTTTTTTCAAAGAAAATATTCCGGGATTACTCGAAGTTTCCATCGGCCATGCCCTTATCGCCGAATCTCTCTACCTGGGCATAGAGAACGTCGTAAACATGTACCTGAACAAGTTGAAGTAAGAGCCCCTGGGGAAACAGGAAGATTCCATAGAAGAGACTATTCAGCCACAATAGTTCCGGCTGTTGCCAGTGGTTCTGCCTCGAAAAGTCCGAAAAAATGCTTCTGTATTTTTTCCTTTACTTCCTTTTGAGATACTTCCTGTTTTCCCAGTTCCACATTCAGCGAGGTCACGGCTTTTCCCCGTATACCGCAGGGCACTATATTGTCAAAATATCCCAGGTCGGCATTGACGTTCAGCGCAAAACCATGCATGGTCACCCACCGGGATGCCCTTACACCCATAGCGCATATTTTCCTTGCAAACGGTGTTCCCACATCCAGCCATACCCCGGTCTCGCCTTCACTCCGGGCTGCTTTTACGCCGTATTCGGCAAGGGTACGGATGATCACTTCCTCGAGGTAACGGAGATATTTATGGATGTCGGTAAAATAATTATCGAGGTCCAGAATAGGATAGCCGACAATCTGGCCGGGGCCGTGATATGTAATGTCCCCTCCCCTGTTGATCTTATAAAATGATGCTCCCTTTCCCGCGAGTTGTTTTTCATCGAGCAACATATGCTGCATATCCCCGCTTTTTCCCAATGTATAAACATGCGGATGTTCCACGAACAAAAGGTAGTTGGGCGTCTTCAGCTCCGTACCTTCTCTCCTGTTCTTCATTTTAAGCTCCAGTATGCCCTGAAAAAGTTCTTCCTGGTAGTCCCACACTTCCTTATAATCGCGGAACCCCAGGTCCTGTATTTCCACTTGCTTGTTCATAATGCAAAGATAAAGATTAAAGTGTGAATTCCGACCGGTATACCCTCCGGGCATCCTTCCACAGGAAGCCCGGCCTACCTGTTCGGATTATTCAGAATGACGAGTGCCGCAATAACCCCCGGAATCCAGCCGCAAAGGGTCAGTAAAAAAACAATGACAACAGAACCACATCCCTTGTCCAGAACAGCCAGGGGCGGAAACAGAATAGACAACAATACTCTCCAGATACTCATAAATATTATTTTTTATTGCAGGTATCGCACTCCGGCACCCTCCCCGGAGGGCTGCGAATTGTTCCGATGGCAATATTCCTGCTTTTTGATCGATGGTACTCATAAGACTGTAATCGGGACTTTTTGTTACAGTTTATTTTTTATTTTCCACCACAGTCTGCCTTAAAAAGTTTCTTCTAAGACCGATTGGTTCAGTGCATTCGCCCTTACCAGCCGATAATGGTTTTTCAGTGCATGGGCAAAAGTAAACTGCTTGTACTGTAAATGATGCTCCTGTGCATAACCGGCAATCTCTTCGGTTGCTTCTTTCATGTAAATATAATTGAGATTCGGGAACAGGTGATGGGCTACATGATAATTAAAATTCCCCATAAAAAAGTCTATAAACCAGTTATGAGTGCTTATATCACTGGTCGTCCGCAACTGGTGCTCTATCCATGTGGAAGGCACTTCCAGGTTTGCCCCTATTTCCGGGAATTCATTCTCCAGGTTTGCATGCGGAGGTAGGAGAACGGCTAGGGCAAACACACTGGCCGTGAATGTAAGTAACAGAAAGCCGGCAAAAACCGCCATAAAAGGAATACTGTAAAAATACCAGGGCACAAAGAACATATAAAACGTATATAAAAACTTAAAGAAAAAGAGTTTTGCAAATTCCATGCGGGGGATTTTTACCGTTTTCCTGATGATCCGTTCTTCAGAAAAGAAATCCTTGAAATCACGGACCAGTAACCAGTTAAAGAGATATAGCGGATACAGTAAAAACATAAGGTGATGTTGTACCCGGTGAAATTTGGTATGATGTTTATCCGGATATATCTTAAAGAGGTCGCTCTGTTCTATATCCGTATCCCATCCTTTTAAATTCGGATAATTATGATGCATAATCTGGTGCCGTTTTTTCCAGATGTAACTGTTTGCGCCCAAAATATCAAAAAAATACAGAAACAACCTGTTCCAGTTCTTTTTCCGGAATACATTGTCATGAGCTACCTCATGAATGACCGTAAGAAAAATAATTACCAGAAACAGCCCCATAAGAAAATAACCGGAATAATACAAGAGACGATCGGGCCATGAATGCAGGGTATAAAAATATAGACCAATGTAAAGGAGCGGAAAGAAGATTACTTTCAGTTTCATCATCCTCACGCGCAGGGGGCTGACCTGGCAGACTCTTTTATTTACTCTTTTCCGGATTTCCCGTAGGTGATTTACTTCGCGGTCTAATTTATACCTGGGAGCCTGGTTCGCGTTGTGTAGATTTTTCTCCATAAAAAGTATTTTTTATGTTCTCCACTTGAGTAAGCCGTTTTCGAATAGTAAAAATACGGCTTACTCTACAATTCCCAATAGTTTTTGCATAGTTTTATCACTTTTACACGATGTCATTTACTACATGCTTATAATATAAATTGTAATTATCTTTGCACTTTTAAAAGAAGTACTGAAATTAATTTACAGCTTAATTATGCAGCTTTCAGAACAGGAAACCGTAAGAAGGGAAAAACTCGGCAAATTAAGGGAATTAGGAATAGACCCTTACCCTGCAGCTTTGTATCCGGTAGACAATACATCCCTGCAACTAAAAGACCATTATAAAGAGGGAAAAGAGGTGATTATCGCCGGACGTCTGATGAGCAGAAGGATACAGGGCAAAGCTTCTTTCGCCGAGTTACAGGACAGCGAAGGGAGAATCCAGGTATATTTCAATCGTGATGAAATATGCCTCGGCGAGGACAAGACCAAATACAACGAAGTATATAAAAAGCTGCTGGACATAGGCGATATCATAGGAGTTAAAGGAGAACTGTTTACCACGCAGGTAGGAGAAATAACCGTAATGGTCAGGGATTTTACCGTTCTTAACAAATCTCTGCGACCGCTCCCGCTACCTAAAGTGGACAACGAGGGGAGAACTTATGACGAATTTAATGATCCGGAACTGCGTTATCGCCAGCGCTATGTAGACCTGGTGGTCAACCCGCATGTAAAGGAAACTTTTATAAAACGGACCAGGATCACCAACAGTATCCGGGACTTTTTTAACAGCAGAGGGTATCTGGAGGTAGAAACCCCCATACTGCAACCTATTCCGGGCGGGGCAGCAGCCAGACCTTTTATTACCCATCACAATGCGTTAAACATTCCGCTATATCTTCGTATTGCCAATGAATTATACCTTAAAAGGCTTATTGTAGGAGGATTTGATGGTGTGTATGAATTTGCAAAGGACTTCCGGAACGAAGGAATGGACCGTACCCATAACCCCGAATTCACAGTAATGGAACTGTATGTTGCCTATAAAGATTATCACTGGATGATGGACACTACGGAGCAATTACTTGAAAAAGTAGCCATGGACTCCAACGGTACTACCAGGATAAAGGTAGGTAAAAATGAAATAAACTTTAAAGCACCCTATCCGCGGGTTCCTATATTACAGGCCATCAAAGAACATACCGGTTACGACATTGCCGGCATGGATGAAGAGCAACTCCGTGAAGTTTGTAAAAACCTGGATATCCCGGCGGATAATACGATGGGGAAAGGTAAGCTGATAGATGAGATTTTCGGGGAAAAATGTGAGCACCATTACATTCAGCCTACATTTATCACGGATTATCCGAAAGAAATGAGCCCGCTTACCAAGGAACACCGGGACAACCCCGAATTAACCGAGCGTTTTGAGCTTATGGTAAACGGAAAGGAGCTTGCAAATGCCTATTCCGAGCTGAACGATCCCATTGATCAGCGTCAGCGGTTTGAGGACCAGCTCAAATTGTCCGAAAAAGGAGACGACGAGGCCATGTTTATCGATCAGGATTTCCTCCGGGCCCTGGAATACGGCATGCCTCCTACATCAGGAATAGGGATAGGAATAGACCGCCTGGTAATGCTGATGACTAACAACGCTTCTATACAGGAAGTACTGTTCTTCCCGCAAATGCGACCGGAGAAAAAACCGTTGCAGCTCAGCGATAATGAAAAAATCATAATAGATATACTGCGCAAACAGAAGTCCGTTGCACTGGATGAGTTAAAAACTGCTGCAGAACTGAGCAACAAAGCATGGGATAAGGGGATGAAAGGCCTTTCCAAACTCGGCCTGGTCAAAGTTGTTGTAGAAGGCGATTCCAAAACCGTGGAATTACAGGAGCAGGATTAAACGCTGAAAAAAGCAAATATTTACAGCCCGGAAAACCTCGTATTTCCGGGCTTTTGTTATTAATAATATCACAAAATGCACTTTTTGATTTAAACTTCTCCTCCCGATCCCGGTCTAAATGATAAAATCATAAAAAATTAAGAGATGAAAAAGTTATTGAGCTTAGCTATAGCGCTCACACTGGTAACGGGAGTTATGGCACAGGAAAAAAGGGAAAGAAGAACTTTGGAAAAGAAAAAACACAACGTAGAGCGTTTTAAGGATTTTACGCCGGAACAAATGGCCGAACTGAGGACCAAGCGGATGGCTCTTAAACTGGACCTCAGCCAGGCACAGCAGCAAAAAGTACTGAAACTCAACAAAGAACTTGCAGAGAAGAGAAAAGCCGGATTTGAGAAATTCAAAGAAGCCAGGGCAAAGAAAAAAGAATGGACTGCAGAAGAGCGCTTTACCTTTATGAATGAAAGGCTCGATGCCCGCCTTGCTGTTCAGAATAAAATGAAGGACATACTGGACGAAAATCAGTATGCCCGATGGAAAAAAAGTTATGAAAGACCCGAAAAATCCTTTCATCACAGAAGAAAAGGTCATGGGAGCAAATAACTCCCGAGGCTTCCTTAAATCCTGCTCCGGCAGGATTTTTTATTTTCCGGTATGTGCGGCATATACCATATTCTTGAATTTTGCCGATATGTCTCCCCACTCCTTATTGGGAACTTCCTGCGTAAGGATTATGGCTACGATCCCCGATGCGGGGTCTACCCAGTAATGGGACCCGAAATAACCTCCCCATGAAAAGGAACCTTCATGCCATGGAAGCACAGCGCTCCCTCTCTTGCCGACTACCTCAAAACCCAAACCGAACTTATTGCCGTGATTCAGGTTGATTTCGCCTATCTGGTTTACCGTCATTAATCGTACGGTATCCGGACTCAACAAGTGTTTACCGTTGTATTCTCCTCCGTTCAACAGCATTTGCAGAAAAGCGGCATAGTCCGAAGCTGTAGAAGAAAGGCCTGCTCCTCCGGAAAAATATGTGCTTCCCAACAGGGGGTAGTCCTTATCGATCCCGCCATGGCTTACCTGGGGTGCCGGTACGGTCTCCCCCCCTTCATTTTCCGAATATACTTCCGCAAGCCGGTCCTGTTTGCCCTTCGGCAGATAAAAATAGGTATCGTCCATTTGCAAAGGTTCGAAAATCCTTTTATGGAAAAACCGGTCCAATGAAACTCCGGATACCACTTCGACGACATAACCGAGAACATCGATATTGAGACCATAAGTAAATTTTTCTCCCGGCTCATGCATCAGCGGAAGTTTTCCGAGAGCCTTTATTTTGTCCCCGAGTTTTACAGGCGTTGCCACAAAGCCTGCAGGAATACCTGCCTTGGCATAAATGGCATTCGTTTCTTTACTCCCGATAACAGCATACCCGATCCCTGAAGTATGGGTCAGCAAATCACGTATGGTCACTTCCCTTTTCGCCGGAACTGCCGAATAGGTGGAATCGGCCGGATTGAAAGTATCCAGAACCTTCGGGTTTTTAAATTCCGGTATGTACCGCGAAACGGGATCGTCCAGCAGTAGTTTACCCTCTTCGTATAACATCATTACGGCAACACTGGTAATAGCCTTGGTCTGTGAAGCTATACGGAAGATTGTATTCGGTTCCATTTTTCGCTTTTCCGCGATGTCCGCATACCCGATCCCCTTGTGATAAACAATATTTCCGTCATGTGCGATTAGCGCGACCGCCCCGGCTATTTTCCTGTCTGAGACATAGCCATCCAGCATTTTATCTATCCTTGAAAGGCGTTCTTCGGAAAAACCGGCTTCACCGGGATCGGCAGTATGTAATTCCTGGGAAAAAATCGGTGTGCCCGCGGCCAGCAAAAGGCCGCACAGTATATAGTTCAGTTTCATTGGTAAAAGATGATTGATTAAAGTTGCAATATACCAAATAAAAACCTTAGACCACAGTTTTTGCCCCTCCAATGAAATCAACATAATTCATAAATTCATTTTGCAATTCAAATCCGTTTCATACCTTTGTCCCCGTACTTTTAAAAGAGGAAGGATTTGACTGATTGCAACCTCATGAAAAAATGCTAAAACAGTTATCCTGTAGTCATCCGGACCCGGCATCCTAAAATGCCGCAGGACAAACCGCTTTAGCCTTTTCGCCGGACAATCTTTCCTTCATACAATAACAATAATAAAATAAGATAATGGCTTATTTATTTACGTCCGAGTCTGTCAGTGAAGGACATCCGGACAAGGTAGCAGACCAAATATCCGATACGCTCCTGGACCATTTCCTGGCATTCGATTCGGAATCCAAAGTAGCATGTGAAACGCTGGTAACCACCGGACAAGTAGTCCTGGCGGGGGAAGTGAAATCAAAGACCTACCTGGACCTCCAGAACATCGCCAGGGAAATAATAAACAAGATAGGATATACGAAAGGAGAATACCAGTTCAGCGGAGATTCGTGCGGGGTTATTTCACTCATTCACGAACAATCCCAGGATATCAACCAGGGGGTAGACCGTGCCAGTAAGGAAGAACAGGGAGCCGGTGACCAGGGGATGATGTTCGGGTACGCCACAAAGGAAACCGAGAACTACATGCCGCTTGCCCTGGATATTTCCCATAAAATACTGCAGACCCTGGCAGAACTAAGAAGGGAAGGAAAAGAGATCACTTACCTCCGGCCGGATGCCAAAGCACAGGTAACCATAGAATATAGTGATGATGATATTCCCCAGC
The DNA here is from genome assembly GCF_003725735.1 of Sinomicrobium pectinilyticum. Lineage (GTDB taxonomy): Bacteria > Bacteroidota > Bacteroidia > Flavobacteriales > Flavobacteriaceae > Sinomicrobium > Sinomicrobium pectinilyticum. The sequence goes on from NZ_RJTM01000156.1 coordinate 48,780, forward strand.
GCATCGTTACCATTGTGGTATCTACGCAGCATGACGATTTTGATAAGGACGATACTGCCATGCTCCGAAAGATCAAAAAGGATATCATTGAGATCCTGATCCCCAAAGTAAAGGCACAGCTTCCGGAGAAGCTACAGCAACTTTTCACGGACAACATACAGTACCATATCAACCCGACGGGAAAATTCGTTATCGGAGGGCCTCACGGGGATACCGGCCTCACGGGGAGAAAAATCATCATTGATACCTATGGCGGTAAAGGCGCCCACGGCGGAGGTGCATTTTCCGGGAAAGATCCGAGCAAGGTAGACCGTAGCGGTGCTTATGCAGCCCGGCATATTGCAAAAAACCTGGTAGCTGCCGGGGTTGCGGACGAAGTACTGGTACAGGTGAGTTATGCCATCGGTGTGGTTGAACCTACATCCATAAGTATAAATACGTACGGTAAAGCACATATAGACCTCACGGATGGTGAAATTGCACGGGTAGTGGAGAAACTCTTCGATATGCGTCCGGCAGCCATAGAAGAACGGTTAAAACTCCGCAATCCTATTTACCTGGAAACTGCAGCCTATGGCCATATGGGCAAAGAACCCCGGACAGTGACCAAAATATTCGAATCTCCGTATAACGGTAGAATAGAAAAAGAGGTAGAACTGTTTACCTGGGAAAAGCTGGATCATGTAGCTAAAATAAAAGAGGCTTTCTCTCTTTAAAAGGAAAAAGCCCTCCGATATTCCAGATGACGGGGAAGAAACAGAAAAACATTCTGTTATTTTTCCCCATCTTCTATTTTTAGTACCCGGATTATTTTGTGAAATACCTCATTGTTTTCATAAACTCCCCTGAATGCTCCCGAATGCGGTCCGTACGCTAAGACAGGTACCATCACCCCGGTATGGTCGTTCGTCGTAAAATCACCTTCTATCATTTTTTCCTTCATATTACCTTGCGGAATGCTGAAACCTGAGGTTTCATGATCTGCTGTAACAATTACCAGAGTATTGCCCGTCCTGTCCGCAAACTTCAGAGCTTCGGTAATTGCACGGTCAAAATCTATCCCTTCGGAAATAATTCCCGCAGTATTATTGACATGACCATAGCTGTCTATCTTTGCTCCCTCTACCATCAGGAAAAAAGGTTTTTCTTTGGCGGATAAAAATTCCAATCCGTTCGTAACAGCTTTTGCCAATACATCTTCTCTCCCTTCCGTGATTCCCGGCAAACTGCCTTCGGAAAGAAATACACCTGCCCTATCTGTCTTACTTTGCTTCAGGTCGCCCAAAGAATTTAATACTTTGAAATTCCGGTTGATCTCTTTACCGAAATCTTCTTTTCCGGCTCCGATAAACATGGACAAGCGACTATGCAACAGGTCTTCGGCTATACCCCGGGTTTCCGAGCGGTCCTTTCTATGCGCATAAAATGCGGAAGGTGTTGCCCCGGTCATTTTATCGGTAGTAATAATACCGGAGATAAACCCGTGACCGGACAAAAGTTCTGTGATATTCTGTAGTGGTTTCCCTGTTACTCCCATTCCTATAGCCCGGTTATATGTCTTTTCTCCCGTTGCCAGTGCCGTTCCCCCGGCAGCCGAATCGGTAGTAAAATCATCTGCGGACTGGGTTTTAAGAAATCCTATATTCTTCAGTTGCGTAAGGGTCAGCGCTCCTCCGTTTGCCAGTACTGCAGAGGATATCTGTGTTAACCCGTTACCGTCACCAATAAGTAAAATAACATTTTCCACCGGAATTTCCTTTCCGTCCGAGGCATAGGTCGGGACATAGATTTCCGAAGCAATCGTATTGTAATGCACACGCTGTTCGAGGGTATTCAGATATTCCGCTGCGCGGAACGGCATATCGGTATTGATAAAATCAACCCCCATATCCGTGAATGCCTTCCAGGCCGTTTTGGAGTCTGGTGCACCCCAGAAACGAAAGGGCTTTCCCATGGCATGCGCACGATCTATTACAGCTTTTACTTTTTCATAATCTCCTGCGGTCAACCTGCCTAACCCGTTCCATTCGGAATAGTTCCTGAAACTGAGACTGATCATAGCTACTTTCTCCCATATTTCTTCGTCCGCGGGACGTTCCAGGCTTTGATAATCAAAAAGGATGTATTCCGGGTAACCGGTATATTTTTCCGGGGATGGCCGATTTCCGGAAATGACAATGGATATATTATTGTTTGCTGTTATTTCCGGATATGCTTTTAAAACTTCGGTTAACAGGCCCAGCGTGGCATCGGCTTCGGATTTCAGATCTACAAGTAATTGTAACTTCTCCGGCAGGGGAAGCCCCAGTTCCAAAGCCTGTTTCAGAGGCTCCAGATAAAGACTTTCTATGGTCCGTTCTTCCTTTATCTCATGCTCTTCATGGGTAGCATATAACCTGCCGTTACGAAGAAATATATCTACTTCTATGGATGACAATCCGCCCGACAGGGCTGTCCAGAACGGAATGTTCTGTTCGTAATCGTTGTGGGAATGTATCTGTACCGGTTGCTGGGCATAAGAAAAACCGAGACTCAGGAGGCACAATAAAAATCCGGATAGTGATGATCTGAACATATATTCTTTTTACAAAACAAAGATATGAATTCCATTCCACCTCTTTGCTTACGGGTTTGCAGGCAGCGAAGGTAAGCAGGCGGATTTATCTGTTTGTTAGGATTGGGTTAATTTAACGTGAATACTGTTTAAGCCACTTACAGACTAAAAGCACTCAAACTACTCATTTTAAGTATTTTTAAAAACTCCTCTACTTCGACCGGCTCAGCACAGCGCCTTGAGATCAAGGGACGTGATTTCGATTGAAACCGGGATCGGAGGGTTTGAAAGCCCAAACCAGGGGAAAAACACAAATATTTGGAGATAAATCCGGGGCTTGGGCTTGGTCAAACTCCCCGTCCCGCCTGCGGGACACCCCTCTTCATCTGAAGAAGGGAGGCCTTTTTCTTATCCATTATTCACGTTAATTTACTTTGAAGAAATAGACTGGTATATGAAGAAGCCCTTAAAGGCCGGTATATAGTATCCCCCATAAAATGTGAACGCTATGCACCCCTTCTTTTTAACACATTTTTTTCATTAGCCCATTTAAAGATCATCTTCCTGTTAAACAAGCCAAAAATCAAATAGGTCATAAACATTCCACCCCATATCAGCATCAGCCTTAATCCGGAAACACCCGAAAAAAATAGAATTATCTGGGTTACAAAACCGATGACCCAGGAAACGAGAATAACACCTATTAAAATCGCAAAAGGTTTTTCAAAATATTTCCCGAATCCCAGCTTCCTGATAATATACATGGGTATACTCAATAAAAAAATGCAAAAAAATATGCCGAATGCAGACCACAGCACCATGATATGAGGAGATTCCTCGATATACCCGATCAAATTCATTGGGTCTGTAAATTAAACTCTGTCTGGTTGTTCTCCCCTGCGGGGGGTACCCCCCGCAGGGG
>NZ_RJTM01000157.1 GCF_003725735.1 Sinomicrobium pectinilyticum
GGCATAGCCATCAGAACATGACCACCTGCAAAGCAGGTGGGTTTTTAAGGTTAACTAAAAACTCACAACTAAAAGAATCCCGAAGCCCTTTTAAACTTTACTAAATATAGTAACATCTGTTTTTTATACAAACTATATAATAATTAATTGAACTCAATTATTTACCCCCATCTCCTCCAAATACTCCCTTAAACTATCTCTCCAATACGGGATATCCATTTTAAAATCTCTTTTAAAAGCCTGCTTGCTCAACACGGAAAATTTCGGTCTTTTTGCTTTGGTCGGATATTCGGAAGACGGAACGGGGATGACCTTGCAGGGTAATTTACCGTATTCCATGACCGCCTTTGCAAAATCGAACCAGGAGCATACGCCCTCGTTGGTATAGTGATAGGTCCTTACTTCCTTATTGTCCAGCCCCGGAAGTATTTCCAGGATAGCGGCAGCGAGGTCACCGGCACGGGTAGGAGTTCCCACCTGGTCATCTACTACCTTTACCACATCCTTTTCCTTCCCCAATTTCAGCATGGTCCTGACAAAGTTATTGCCCCCTGGCGCATATACCCATGAGGTACGGATAATCACGGACCGGGGCGGGTTTATCCTCCGCATCGCTTCTTCGCCTTCCCATTTGGTCTTACCGTAGATCCCCAGCGGGGCGGCAGGGTCTTCTTCGAAATAGGGACTGTTTTTTTGCCCGTCAAACACGTAATCCGTGGAAATATGAACCATCTTCAGCTGCTTTTCTTTACATATCCCGGCAAATATTTCCACCGCTTCGCTGTTCACCTGCGCAGCCCGTTCCGGATTGTCCTCGGCATCGTCTACGGCTGTATAGGCAGCACAGTTAATAATGGCTTCTACCGGGTGCTTTTCCAGGAACTTCCTCACATTCCCCGCATGGGTAATATCCAGCATGTCCCGGCTGACGAAAAGAAAATCCTCTTTTCGGGAAACGGACAGTTTTTTTAGTTCGGAACCGACCTGCCCGGATGCTCCCGTAACCAGTATCTTACGCATTCCGTTCGGTTTTAAATTCAAAATATTCGGCTTCGGCAAACGGGGGCTGATCCTGGTCTTTGGCAGACAATTTTAACCGGCTTTCGGGCAACTGCCAATCGATGCCAAGGGCAGGATCGTTAAAACGTATGCCCCTTTCACTTTCCGGGTGGTAGTAGGCATCTGTTTTATATGTGAAAACCGCCGTTTCGCTCAATACTACAAAACCGTGTGCAAATCCCCTGGGAATAAATAATTGTTTTTTATTTTCCCCGGAAAGTTCTACGGCTACCCATTTCCCGAAAGTGGGGGACCCTTTCCGGATGTCGAGGGATACATCCAGCACCCGGCCTTCGATAACACGTACCAGCTTTGCCTGTGCATGCGGAGGTAATTGATAATGCAACCCTCGCAGAACCCCCCGGGAGGACCTGGATTCGTTATCCTGGCAAAAATTCAGTTTTTCACCTGTGAATGCTTCAAACCGGTCCTTCCGGAAACTCTCCATAAAATACCCCCGGTGGTCTCCGTGTATTTCGGGTTCGCAGATAATGACCTCCGGTATTTCGGTTCGGGTAAAGTTCATATATTCTTATTTATTCTTTAACGGGTTATGTGTCCGGCTTCTCTATTTTAAGGATTTTCGGTTCTTTATATTTTACGGGGCCACGGATACACGAATTGTTTATTTATCCTGTATTGTGATTGATTATGGTTAAAGCGGGGATTGTTTTATCCTTTACACCCGTGTATTTTCTATACACAAAGATCACCTCTTTTTAGTATTTGACAAAATCTGCTTTTAATACTACTTAGTAAGAAATCACTGCCCTTGTTCTGAAAGCCCCTGGCTTTCTTTATCCGGAATAAGTATTTATGTATTTTTATTTATTTCGTTTCTCCCAACAGCTGCTTTCCAATCATAAACCCAACTAAACTCCCCTCTTCCGATGGTCCCGATACTTATCGGGATCGGGAGAAGAGGGTTGGACCGCTTTGTGGGACGGGGAGTTTTGACAAGCCTGAACCTTAGTGTATAAACCTAAACATTTGCGCTTATCCTATGGTCCGGGAGGTCAAAACCCTCCGTCTCATCATAGATGAGCCACCTCCCTTCATCTGAAGGGAGGAGCCTTTTGTTTTTTTCTCCTTTTTTTACCCCATTATAACTCAACAGAGCTCCCCTCTTCAGATGAAGAGGGGTGAACCGCTTTGCGGGACGGGGAGTTTTGACAAGCCTGAACCTTGGCTTATAGACACAAGTATTTGCGCTTACCCTATGGTCCGGGATTTCAAACCCTCCGTCTCATCATAGATGAGCCACCTCCCTTCTCCCGATATACATCGGGATGAAGGGAGGAGCTTTTTTATACCCCTTAACATACTGCCTAAATAATCAAATAATTCTCACTCCAAAACTCACAACTAAAAGAGCGGTACTCAGTTTACGGAAGGAACTTATTTGCTGTTAACTTAAAACCAAATACACTTTTAACCCTGCATTTTTACAGTTCTCCACTCCTATTCACTTTTCGCAATAAATACTGTCCGTACGCACTTTTATGCATGGGTTCTGCCAGGGCGAGTAACTGTTCCCTGTTTATATATTTCCGGTCAAAGGCTATTTCTTCGAGACAGGCTACTTTAAGTCCCTGTCGTTTTTCGATGGTCTGGATGAAATTGGAGGCTTCCATCATAGATTCGTGGGTACCGGTATCGAGCCAGGCAAATCCCCTTCCCATAAGTTCTACTTTTAAATCCCCACGGCGCAGGTACTCCTGGTTCACGGATGTTATTTCCAGTTCTCCCCTGTCACTGGGCTTTACCGCTGCGGCAATGTTGACTACGGAATTCGGGTAGAAGTAAAGCCCGGTAACCGCGTAATTACTCTTCGGGATCTTTGGTTTTTCTTCGATACTGAGGGCATTGCCTTCGGCATCGAAATCTATGACGCCGTACCGCTCCGGGTCCTGTACATAGTAGCCGAATACGGTAGCTTTGTTCTCTTCCTCCACATTCCGCACCGATCTCTGCAAGAGCCCGGTCAACCCGTGACCGTAAAATATATTGTCTCCCAAAACCAGGCATACGTTGTCGTTCCCTATAAATTCCTTTCCTATGATAAAAGACTGGGCCAACCCGTCCGGGCTCGGCTGCTCCGCATAGTGCAGGCGAATGCCCAGGTCCGAACCGTCTCCCAACAATTTTTTGAAATTGCCCAGATCTTCCGGGGTGGATATCAGAAGTATTTCCCGTATCCCGGCCAGCATAAGTACGGAAACGGGATAATAGATCATGGGTTTATCATAAATAGCAAGCAACTGCTTGGAGACACCTTTGGTTACCGGGTATAAACGGGTACCGGCCCCCCCGGCCAGGACAATTCCTTTCATACTACTCCTTTTTGTTATCATTAATCCTATAAATGTATAAATATATAATGAACTCTGTGGATTTTTTGGGAGAAGACGGTGGCTTCGGTACACCCCGGCGGAGCCGGGGCACTCAGCCACCTACGTTCTGGCTATATTATGGAACGTTAGGTTACTGGA
>NZ_RJTM01000158.1 GCF_003725735.1 Sinomicrobium pectinilyticum
CAAAAGTAAAAGAAACCGGAACTCAACAGGGACTGCATGGCGGAGCCGGGGCACACAGCCTCTTCTGTGGCTTTAATGTGACACAATACCATATCCGTGTATCCGTAGCCGGAATACCCGGGTATGCTATCTCATAAAAAAAGCCATTTCCTATAAGGAAACGGCTTCTGTGTTTCGGAAGCAAATTGCATTACTGCACAAGGAACCAGTTATTCAGCAAGTTTTCCCTGTTGTATTTCATTTCTTCTTTAGTGGTATAATCGATGACCTTAAAACCGGCATGTTCACAGATCGCCTGCCCGGCCGCGGTATCCCATTCCATGGTAGGGGCAAAACGGGGATAACAATCCGCTTCTCCCTCGGCCACCATACAAAGTTTAAGGGAACTGCCTTTGGAGAGGATATTTACACTTCCGTGCTCTTCTTTCAACGCATTGATAAACCGTCTTGTTTCCGGGGAAAGGTGGGATCTGCTGGCGACAATGGTATATGCCTTTTTATTTTTTTTGGCGGGAAGTTTCACGGAGTCCGACATCCGTTTTTTCAATGTACCGTTTTCCAGGGTTATGTCTTCGCATTTAAACGAGCCTTTTTCCTTACCGGAAAAGTAGAGTGTCCGGGATGCGGGCACATAAATCACGCCCAGCACGGGGATTTGGTGATGAATAAGTGCAATATTAACCGTGAATTCCCCGTTCTTTTTGATAAATTCCTTGGTACCGTCTATGGGATCTACTATCCATAGCTGCTCCCATTTTTTTCTTTCTTCATACGGAAGATGCCTGCCTTCTTCAGAAAGTACGGGAATACCTGTTTTACCGAGATATTCCATAATTATATGATGGGCGGCCACATCTGCAGTGGTAAGCGGAGAATTGTCGGGTTTGTAATCCACACCAAAATCCCCGCTATTGTATATTTCCATTATTTTCTCCCCGGCATCCAGGCTTGCCCGTATGGCTATGTCCAGGAGTTGGTCTGATTCCATATTAAACGATCATTCCTGCTGCGACTGTTTCGTTGGTGCCTTCATCGACCAGTATCAGGCTCCCTGTAGTACGGTTTTGTTGATACGAATCGAACATAAGGGGTTGGGTGGTACGTATTTTTACTTTTAAAATATCGTTCATTCCGATCTCCTTATCCTCCAGGTTCCTGTCAAACGTATTGATATCCACTTTATAAAGCACTTCCTTGATCATTGCCTTTTGTTCATTGGAAGTGTGCCTTATGGTGTATTTGGCCCTGGGGCGGGCAGGATTGGCATGTAACCAGCACAGCATAACATCGAGATCCTGGGATGCTTCGGGCTGATTATTGGTCCGCACGATCATATCGCCACGGCTGATATCGATATCATCTTCCAGGGTGATGGATACGGACATAGGCGCAAAGGCTTCTTCCAGTTCACCATCTAATGTATCTATTGATTTAATACGTGAAGTAAAGCCCGAAGGAAGTACGGTTACCTCATCTCCCTTGTAGAAAATACCACTTGCTATCCGCCCGGCATAACCGCGATAATCCCTGAACTCTTCGCTTTGCGGCCGCAATACGGTCTGGACGGGGAAACGGGCATCCACTTTATTGGTATCGCTGCTGATATGCATATTTTCCAGGGTATGCAATAAAGTAGCCCCTTCATACCACGGCATATTCTCCGAACGGTTCACCACATTATCACCAAGCAAGGCACTGATAGGCCGGAAACGGATGTCTTTTACCAGCAGCTTGGAAGAGAATTCCTCGAACTGGCTCACGATATTGTTAAATACTTCTTCCGAAAAATCCACGAGGTCCATTTTATTAATACAAACTATGATATGTGGTATTTGCAGAAGAGAAGCGATAAAGGCATGTCGTTTGGTCTGTTCGATCACCCCGTGGCGGGCATCTACCAGGATAATGGCGGCATTGGCCGTAGAAGCACCTGTGACCATATTCCGGGTATACTGAATATGCCCGGGAGTATCGGCAATAATAAATTTTCGTTTAGGCGTCGTGAAATAACGATACGCTACATCAATGGTAATCCCCTGTTCCCGTTCATCGCGAAGTCCATCCGTAAACAAGGCCAGATCCACACCTACATGCCCTTTTTTCTTACTGGTGGCTTCCACAGCTTCCAGCTGGTCCTCGAATATAGATTTGGAGTCATATAATAAACGGCCTATCAACGTACTTTTTCCGTCATCTACACTGCCGGCCGTAGTAAATCGCAATAACTGACTATTATCTAGTTGCATGTTTTCTTTCTTTAATCCTTAGTATGTTAGAAATATCCCTGGCGTTTCCTGTCCTCCATAGCCGTTTCCGAACGTTTGTCATCCGAACGGTTACCACGCTCCGTCTGCCTCATGGCCGCAACTTCCTCGGCAATTTTTTCTACGGTGTCCGCTTCGGATTCTATTCCGCCGGTAATAGTAATATCGCCAAGTGTACGGAAACGTATTTTTTTGGTGATTACTTCTTCGTGTTCCTCCAGTTTCAGGAATTCCGAATTGGGTATCCAGGAATTGTTGCGCCATACGACTTCTCTTTCATGGGCGAAATAGAGGGAAGGAATTTTGATATTCTCTCTCTTTATATAGTTCCACACATCCATTTCCGTCCAGTTGCTTATGGGGAATGCCCGGAAGTGCTCTCCTTCGAAATGTTTACCGTTGAAGATGTTCCATAACTCCGGACGCTGGTTTTTAGGGTCCCACTGCCCGAAATCGTCCCGGTGCGAAAAGAAGCGTTCTTTGGCCCTGGCTTTTTCTTCGTCCCGGCGCCCTCCTCCTATGGCACAGTCTATCTTGTTTTCTTCTATGGCGTCCAGTAAAGTAGTGATCTGAAGGGCATTCCGGGTGGCGTTCTTCCCCCTTTCTTCAGCTACACGTCCTTTATCTATGGATTCCTGTACCGAACCTACGATAAGCCTTGCTCCCAGACTTTCTATGAGCCTGTCCCGGAATTCTATAGTTTCCGGAAAATTATGACCGGTATCTACATGCATCAGCGCAAAAGGTATTTTGGCAGGATAAAACGCTTTACGCGCCAAATGGGTTACTACGATAGAATCTTTACCTCCCGAAAAAAGAATAACGGGATTCTGAAACTGCGCCCATACCTCACGCAATACGTATATAGCCTCCGATTCGAGTTCATCGAGGTAATTCAGATAATATTTACTCATGGTTTCTACGCTTAACTCTAGTTCCTTTTCCAACATCTTTTTAACTTTTACCGGTACGACTTAATAGTCTACAAAATTACTAGACTTTTGTTATAATCAAACACCTACAACGTTTTTTTTTCGTTATTTAGAGCGAATTCAGTATTTACCCGGTAAAAAATTGTTTTCAGAAAGATATTAATTCACTATAAATCAGCAGCATAAAACAAAACAGAGGAAGAATCGAAACATTATTAAATAATTGTGTGGCAGTGCCTTAAATCGTGGATATCCAAAAAAGCAGAGTCCCGATCATACCCATGCAACAGAACATTCCGGAAACAAATGAACCGTACTGATCATTTCTTTTTACTACTGATCTGCCAAAAAAAGGGATGAAAGGCTGTTCTCTACACTTATTCCAGGTAATGCATATAATTTTCGGAAGTTATAATATCTATAGGTAAGAGTTTGTTATCCGGTATTTTCTTATCGAAGGCAAAGTATTCGGAAAGATAGCTTACACCGAGATAGGCCTGTTGTTTCGGGTTCTGATGAATGAGAAAATCAATGCTGCCGGAACGGAGACATTCGATATTTTTATCTATAAGGTCATAGCCCACAACGGAAACGGCGGGTCCTGTTTGCGGAAGTGCTTCGGCGAGAAGATAGGCCTTGGATGTGGTGACGAATATCCCGGATATCCCCGGGTTGTCTTTCAGAAAGTCTTTAACGGATTTCCGTACGTTCTTTATATCTTTATGCGGCACTTTGTGTGTTACGATATCATATCCCTGTTTAAGACCTTCGAAATAATCCCGGAAGCCCTTTTCCTTTTCCTGCATGTGGATGGCGTTTTTATAGGCCTCATCCATGTGCACCACAGCCGCCTGTTTTTTATTCCCCAGCAGCATATGCATCAGTTTACCGGCCACCCTTCCGCTCCGGTGCAGGTCCTGGCCTATAAAACTCCTGGTATTGTCCGCACTGAGGTAACTGTTGAAGGTGGCCAGGGTAACATTGTTCTTTTTGCAACTTTCCACAAAAGTAAGGGCCTCCTTATAAAAGAGAGGGACAAACACCACACCGTCGGGTTTGTTCTTCAGCACTTCTTTGCTTTTGGAGATGAAACTCTTGGTAGCGGAAGGATCGAACAGGAAGGTTTCGATCATCACTCCAAACGCCTGGAATTCGCCGGCTGCCGTTTCTATCCCTTCTACGCAAGGAGCCCAGTAGGCGTCCTTTTCCGGGTCGGGTATCAGTACCAAAAGCCTGTATATCTTGTTTTTTTTGAGATTCCTGGCAACCAGATTAGGCTGATAATCAATCTCTTTCAGTATTTTGGTGATTTTCTCATGGGCCTTTTTAGATACCTTGCCCCTCTTGTGGATTACCCTGTCCACAGTACCTTTAGAAACACCGGCCATAAAGGCTATATCCGCGATGGTGTATTTTTTCTTAAGCATTGCTTTTATTTAACATTCAAATATATAAAAATAATTAATTCTTTTTTTAATTTTGTGCTCGAACACACATTTCATATATTTGTTCTGTCCCAAAAAGGGATTTTATATTTTAGCCATATCGGAACATATTAACAGGCACGGACAGTGCTTTTTAGTTTTGATGAGATAACATGAATTACATGACCAACTTAAAAAAATCAGAAGAAATACTTTCCATAGCCCCGGGCCGGGTATGCCTCTTCGGAGATCACCAGGATTACCTGGGGCTTCCCGTAATTGCCTGTGCCATTAACCGGTTTGTAAGACTTAAAGCTACGGAGAACGATACAAAACGGTTTAACCTGCTGTTACCGGACCTCAATGACCAAAGGAGCATTGCCCTGGATGTTTCGGCCGATAAACTCACTTACCGGGATTACCTGGTTTCTTCGCTCAAAGTTTTACACCGCTACGGTTGCAGGCCGGACAGGGGATATGATATAGAGATCCGGGGCGAAGTGCCGATGAACGCGGGAATATCGAGCTCGACCGCTGTTGTGGTTGCCTGGGTGAATTTCCTGGCCACTACCTTTGGCACGGACCGGGAGATAACCCCTGCCCTGCTTTCCCAGATCGCTTATGAAGCGGAAGTCCTGGAACATGGCGAACCGGGGGGAAAGATGGACCAGTACAGTATAGGCGTGGGGAACATTGTTTATATAGAAACCGGGGACGATTTTTCCTGCCAGGTCATCGGCAACAAACTGGAGGGGCTTATTGTAGCGGAATCCGGTATACCCAAAGAAACCATAGGGACATTGAGCAGGCTGAAAAGCAATGCTCTGAAAGCTGTTGCGCATATAAAAAACACGTACGGAAATTTTGTACTGGAAGACACCGTTCCGGAAGAGATTCCGCAATACCTGGACATACTTCCGGAAGAACTGCACCCGTTCTTCGAGGCTGCCGTGAGAAACCATGCCTGTACCCGGCAGGCATTGGAAATACTGAAAGGAGAAGATCCGGATATGAAATATCTGGGGAGCCTGATGAACGAGCATCACAACATTTTGCGCGACCTGCTGCACATTACCGTACCCCGGATAGATGCCATGGTGGAAGCGGCACTACAGGCCGGCGCTTACGGAGCCAAGATAGTCGGCTCCGGGGGCGGGGGCAGTATTGTAATCATTGCCCCGGAAAAACAACAGGATGTTATCTGCGCCCTCAAAAATGCCGGGGCCAGGGATGCCTATGAAGTATCCGTAGACCAGGGAGCGAGAATAGTGAATCCTGTGGTAAAAACAAATGGTAAACCCTGAGCGGGACACACCGTGCCACGGCAGTCAGGAATAGGTATTGGAAGTGGGAAGGATCGTTAATGAGTTATTAGGTTACTAACTTAACATTTATTAACTCCATATCTGTAGACCGGGAAACGAAGATAGGGAATGATGTGGTAAAATGAGATAACAAGTCAGAAAAGGAACAGGTAACGACCCCAAGACCAGGGGAAAATGACAGAATTGATATGGTTATTGAGTTTAGTACTGCTGCATTAAATTTTGATGACGAGTTAACTTAGTGTTCTTTGAGCATACTCGGGGTCCTTTGTGGTTGATATTTAACCACAGAGAACGCGAAGGCTTACACAAAATTCACAAAGGCAAATTCAAATCAAAAAAACAAAAAACATGTTTAAGGCCAGTTATACTAGCATTTTACCAGGACTGATTAAAAATTAACGCATCGCTACCACATTGAGTTAATGGGTTACCAGGTTATTTAGTCCACATTTATTAACTCCGTATCCGTAGACCGGGAAACAAAAATAGTGGGGCCTCGTGGTATAAAACACATGGCAAATCCTGACCGAAGTTTAGGAAGAGATAATGAAATTGATATAGTGATTGGTGTTGACTCATTGACTCATTTGACTCAACAACTCATAAACCTGACAATAAAAACACTATGAAAGACATGCACGACAACCTGATTATTTTAGCGGGAGGAGCTTCTTCCCGGATGAAAAAACCGACGCAATCCGCATCACTTACGGAAGAAGAGATCAACCAGGCCAACGAACGCAGCAAGGGACTCATCGGGGTAGGCCCCAACGGCAGGCCCTTGCTCGATTACGTTCTCTACAATGCCCGGAAAGCCGGGTACAAGAACATCTATATCGTAATCAGTGAAAAAGGCGGGCTGTTCAAAGAATTCTACGGCAACAATACCAGGGACAACGATTTTCACGGACTGAATATCTCTTTTGCGGTACAGTACATCCCCGAAGGAAGGGAAAAACCCTATGGGACGGCGGATGCGCTCTTCCAGGCGGTGGAACAATACCCGGAACTGAACAGGCAGGCCTATTCCGTATGCAACAGCGACAACCTCTACTCTGCCGAAGCTTTGCTGGAACTTCGAAAAGCGGAAGCCCCAAATGCATTTATCGCCTATGACCGGGATTCCCTGGAATTCCCGCACGAAAGGGTATCGCGCTTTGCCGTTGCCCACATGGACAACGACAATGCTTTACTCAATATCGTAGAAAAACCGGCCGTAGACGACATTCCGAAATACGCGGATGAAAACGGTAAGATACGGGTAAGCATGAACGCTTTTAAATTTAACGGAAAAGTCTTTTATCCTTACCTGAAAAACTGCCCGGTCCACCCGGAAAGGAATGAAAAGGAACTTCCTACCGCCTTGCTGAACATGATCAGCGATTTTCCGGGGACGGCTATCGGCATCCCTTTTGCGGAACACGTCCCGGATCTCACCGCCAAAGATGATATCGTGGATGTTAAAAAATACCTGGAAAAACATTTTCCCGTACTGGACTGGGAGTAATCGGAATACCAAAGCCAGAATTACAGGGATAGCAGAAATGTTATCCCTTTTTTAATGCGTGACAGGAATAGCATTGTCTTAAAGGGCCACCTCCCCGGCCCTCAATACACACCCCCAACCCCTCTCGAGAGGGGAGCTGTAACGTTTTTTCAAAAGATGGGAACTTCCCCCTTGAGGCAATGCACTGAGCATTCGAGGTAGAGCTACCCGAGCGATGGTTGCTGAGTTTATCGAAGTAAGCAACGAGGAGGGTTTGAAATCCCGGACCGTAGGATAAACGTAAATTTTTGCGTTTAAACGCCAAAGTTCGGGCTGGTCAAACTCCCCGTCCCGCAAGCGGTCCACCCCTCTTCATCTGAAGATGGGAGCCCTAAAAGGCTGTCAGATATAAATAAATCCGCTTAACCAAATGGCATTGCCCCGAAAGGGAGCAATAAAAAAACATCCGTGCATCCGTGGCTAGTAAAAAACTTCTCTTTCCATGTAAAAATAAAAAACCGCCCTGTATGCACAGGACGGCTTTTGCCAAATCAAAATAACTAAAAACAAAAACTAAAGTGCTGTTCTTTTCGTCAGCCGTTTTATTCCAGTACGGACAGGTCCACCGAAGGAGGTACTCCCGTGGCTTCCCTGGTGTGATAGCTGTCTACCTCTGTATTTTCACTGAAAAAACCGCAGTTTTTCATAAAGAACCCGGTCCCTTCCACGCCTCCGGCATAATCCATACGGGCTTCTTTCCGGGCCGTGGCATCTGCGGTGAATTTAACCTTTGTAAGCTCGTGCCACTCCCCGGAGGTGTCTCTTACCCATTGATTGGTATAAAGACCTTTACGGCTTTTAAACCCGGTTTCGGTCCGGAAATTCTCCAGGAAAGAATGCGGCCTGGTGAGATAGGTACTGGTATGCGGCCTTCTGAAGCTGGCAATAAGCTGCCACTCCCCGATCTCCGGGGCATAGAACCAGGCGGTAAAATCGGTAGAGTTATTTTCCGAAGGTTGTCCCTTCAGTAAAAACTTGTATGTTGCCCCCGCCTTCCACATGAATTTCTTATAGCTTTGCCCGCCCGAGCCTTCGTTACCGAATTCACCGGCGTGTACACCTTCTCCTTTGTCCAGCAGTATAATTTTATAATCATCCGGGATACTGGAAGGATCGTCCGTTTCGTAAGGGCTCCACACCGAAAATAACACCCTGCGTTCCGCCTCCGAGTTTACCTGGATACCGAAATATCCCTGGCCGAACCCGTTGGCCATAAAATAAGAGCCGAGAACGTCTTCTCCTTCCGGCACGGTGATCTCGTTATAAAACCAAAGGATATCCTCCGTAGTAGGCACTTCGTAATTGAGATGCACGGAAGGGCCTCTCCTGCCCCAGTAAAAATCATCCTTTACGTAATATACCTTTTCCGTGGTAGCACTTCCTCCCAGGAGGATTTCATTGACATCGGCTATATAAGCGGACGATTTCTCCTTGCCCTGCAATTCCACATAATAGTAACCGGGGGCTTCTACTTCGAATATGCCTACGGGGACATCTTCATAATCGGTGTTTTCGAGGGTTATTTCCCTGGTTTCTTCTCCGAAAGTAACCTTGAGCACCGACGCCCCCGTCGGTGCCTTGGCATTCAGGCCTACATGGACTTCCCCCGCCCTGCTCACTTTAAACCAGGTACGTATAATATGGTCCGTATCGGTCCAGTTGTGTATCCCGGAATCAAATATGATGTCTCCGTTGGCTTCCGGATTGTTCACCACCCAACTGTTCCCCCCGGGGGGAACACGGATGGAAAATTCCGGTTCACGGTCCTGATCGGGATCTCCCGGTATAATATTTCCGTTTACACAGGAGACAAGCAGTACGGTTGCCAGCACTGCAAAAAACTGTTTGATAAAATACGCCATAACTTAAGTGGTTTTTAGGTTAATCGTTCTGTATCAATGACGGTTGTGCATTGATCTGGTTTTCGGGAATATATTCTATTACACGGTTATCCGTGGGTTGCACTTCGTAATAGGGGTTGTTCCCGTTAAGGTGGGTCCCGGGATAACGCCTGTCCATCACCCGGTCGTTGCGGAAAACATCAAATTTACGGTGCCCTTCATAAGCAAATTCGAGACGGCGTTCGTCCAGCACTACATCGAGGACATCCTGACCTTCGGGTATGCCGGAAATATTTTCATAGGCAGGGATTCCTGCCCGTTCCCTGAGGACATCCACATTGGCAATGGCTTCACTTCCGTTACCCATCTTAGCATAGGCTTCCGCTTTGTTCAGGTACATTTCCGCCAGGCGGGAGACCACGGGAGACCATAACTGGGGAATGTTTTCCTGCATCGATGCTTTGAGGATGTAAAACTTGGGATAACCGTTTCGTTTTTCCATATCATAATCCTTGACAACATACACTTTGTTACCGCCATTCATAAAGTAGTACCTGGTATTTGCCCCGTCGGTTTCTTCCTGCACTTCCACATTGGTTTCCCCTTCTTTAAAATAGGTCTTTCCGTTCTGCTCAAAAGTTTTCCGGAACTGGTATTTATAGTCCGGATCCGTCCAGTAGACCGCCGGCACGAGATTATCGGCCTCATCCTCCAGGTACTGGGGTTCTATGAATTCTTTCCTGACATCTCCGGGGTGCCGGTTAATAAGGTCAAGGTATGAAGCGGAAGCATACATTTCTCCCCAGCCTACATTTTGTATACTGGCATATAAAGACCCGACCGTGTACCATCCGTTACTGTAATCGGATTCTTTATGGTACCGGAAACAGAAAATAGTTTCCGTGTTTTCTTCGGGTACTTTGGCAAAATATCTTCCCATTTCCGATTGGGGAACGAGTTGAAAGCGTCCTGAATTAATAACCTTATCGGCATATTCTATGGCCTTTTCGTTCTCTTCCATATAGAGATATACCCTGGACAGTAATGCCTGTGCCGCCTCTTTGGTAGCATAGGCATTGGTCTTTTCAATGTTCATCAGGGATTCTGCCTTTAACAGATCGGAAATTACCTGTTCGTATACTTCTCCTACCGTACTCCTGTCCGGAAGGTCGTTGACATCGGCAGTTAATTTGAGAGGTACACCGAGATTGGATGTTCCCTGGGCATAGGGCCTTCCGTAAACGTTTACCATCTGGAAAAAAACATAGGCCCGGAGGAAGTAATTCTCCCCGATAAGCTGGTCGGACTCCGGGGACTCGCCTTCTTCGATCAATGAGATTACCTTATTGCACCCCACTACTGCGCGGAAGCCCGAAGACCATAAGTCATTGGACCGGTAACTGTTTATGATATTGCGGTAATTGTACGCATAAAACAACGGATCGGTAGTGGTTCCGCTCAGGGAAACGTTGTCCCCGGGGTATTCGCTGTAACGGTGTAACTGCGGAGCAAATCCGTACCCGTCCGCATCTCCTTTCAATATGGAATAATTACCCAGCGTTACCGCTTCTATGGCTCCTTCGTTCTCAAAGAGTTCCTCTTCCCGGATATCCTCGTAGGGAAACCGGTCTACATTACAGGCGACTAAAGTGACCGCTGTAAAGATGGTATATATGATTCGTTTCATTGGTCTTTTGTCTTTGGTTAAAATGAGAGGTTTATCCCCAGTGTCAGTCTCTGGGATACCGGGTATAACATGCTGTAGTAGCCCACACCCTGTATGGGGTTATCGGGATCTACTCCTACTTCGGGGTCCATACCGGAGAAATCGGTAAACGTAAGCAGGTTGTCGCCTGACAAATACAGCTCGGCATTGGTAATACCTACGGAACTCAGCCAGGTTTCCGGGATGGCATATCCCAGTCTTATATTCCGCAACCGCAGGTAGCTGCCGTCTTCCAGGTACCTGGACGAGATTTTATTGGACAGGTTGTTCCCCCCGTATATCAATCTCGGGTGGGTGGCATTGTCCCCGGGTTGTTCCCACCTGCTCCAGCCATCGGCCAGGACCTGCTGGTTGTAGGTAGGGTAGGCCCCGTCGGCATCGTATAATTCCCGGCTGGAATTGTATATTTTTCCTCCTTTGCTGAACACGAAATTGGCGGACAGCGAAATTCCCTTATAGGCCAGCCTGGTGTTAAACCCTCCGTAAAAATCAGGGGAGGCTGTTCCTACTTTCTGCCTGGTCGCGGCATTGTAATCGGAGGTCTGCGATTTTTCACCGGTTTGCGGATCTACCACTTCCCATAGGGGATCGCCGGTTTGTGTATCTACACCGAGCCATTTGCGCATATACCAGGTATTGACATCTTCTCCTTTACGGAAGATCTTGGTATCGTTATTTATAATATCCTGGTTTTCGAACAATTCGGTAATCTCGTTCTTATTGGTACCGATATTGAAGCCTACACTCCAGGAAAAGGTATCGGTCGCAAAAGCATCGAAAGAGGCCGAAGCTTCATACCCGATATTTTTCACCCCTCCTATATTCTCCCAGTAACCGTCATACCCTGAAGATGCAGGCAGCTTTACGAAGTAGAGCAGGTCGGAAGTGTTCTTGTTGTAATATTCCAGGGAAAGGTTCAGTTTATTGAAGAACCTGGTATCTATACCGATGTTGGTCTGGTAGGATTTTTCCCAGGCAAGATCGTCATTTCGCAATTGCTTAAGGGCTGCGGCGGGCCTTCCGTCATAAGGATTGTCTACGGAATAAAGCTCGAACTGCGGGTACAGGTTATCGGGCCTGTTCCCCAGGGCACCGTAACTGGCCCTTAATTTTAACTGGTCGACTGTTTTCGAGTTGAAGAAATCCTCGTTGTGAATATTCCAGCCGGCACTAAAAGAATAGAATGTTCCGTATTGATTGTCGAGCCCGAAATTGGAGGCCCCGTCCCTGCGGAGCGATACCTGGGCGAGGTAACGGTCTGCGTAGCCGTAGTTGGCATTGAAAAGCACCGATTGCAGGGCGTATTCGTTCTTTGTTCCTCCTACTGCTCCGGGTGTTACCGTATTGTCCAGCACTTCATTACCGGAAATCAGCCCCCGGCCCGTAGCCGACATACTTTCATACACATAATCATTGTATTCGTAGGCCACGAGCGCATTAATACTGTGATCGCCGAATGTATTGGAATACCGCAGCATCTGGTTGGTAAACCTGGTGATCCTTTTGGAATCGAACTGGTACAGCTCACCGTTTACCGCCTGGCCGGAGGTAGATTGCGGATCGGTATAAGACTTGCTGTCACTCCTGAAAAGGGTATAACTGTTGGTGGAAATAAATTTCAGGTTAGGTAGTATCTCGAATTCGACATCAAAGTTGGAGTACAGGTTAAACTCGGTGCCCTTCGTATAATTCCATTGCAGGTCGTAGAGGTAATTACTCTGGTCTCTCCCGTACCAGGAACCGGAAAAATCTCTCGGGTTAATGAGGCTCCCGTCTCCGTCATAAGGGGAATCCCAGGGCAGGTTGAGGTACATCTGGTAGAGGGAATGCTGCCTGTTTTCGCGGGTATTGTAGTTTACGGCAAATTTAGGCTTCAGTGTAAGCCTGTCATTGACTTTATAATCGTGGTTCAGGCGAAAACTCAGCCGGTCGAATTCGTAATCCTTTACCGTACCGGTCTCGTCGTAATACCCCAAGGAAATAAATGTTTTGGACTTTTCTGTTCCGGATGTAAAGGTCAGCGTGTGGTCTTGTACCGTACCGGTTTTGGTACTGTTATCTATCCAGTTGTAATTATTCTGCAGTACATCTTCTGAAAACCAGTCGGGTATATTCCCGGGGTTGGTGAATTTACCGAAGTAATCGTATAACTGGTTGCCGTTCATGACCTCGAAATTCCCCTGGTTAAAAAAGGAAAAACCGGTTTTGGAGGAAAGAGTAAGCTGGCTTTTTCCCGCTTTACCCTGTTTGGTGGTTACTACCACCACCCCGTTAGCCCCCCGGGAACCGTAAAGTGAGGTTGCCGAAGCGTCTTTCAGTACCGAAACGGACTCTATTTCGTTAGGATTGAGATTGGGAGTGCCGTGTACTATGACACCATCCACCACCCAGAGCGGGCTCACGTTCCCGTTGATAGCAGCTATCCCCCGGATGCGGATGGCCGGAAGTGAGCCCGGCTGCCCGGACCCCTGCATGACCTGGACCCCGGAAGCTTTTCCCTGTAGCATGGTAGAGACATCGGGCGAGGTAATATCTGTCAGTTCCTCGGAGCTTACACTTTGTACCGATGCCGTTACATCCGACTTCTTTTGCGTACCGTACGCCACTACAACAACCTCTTCCAGTTGGGAGACGTCTTCCTTCAACTGTGCATTTACAGTTGTGCGGCCGTTTATGGCAATCACCTGCGGAACCATGCCAAGGTAAGAGATTTTGAGGGCAGTCCCCCCGTCGGGTACGGCGATGGTGTATTCGCCGTCCATGTTCGTGGAAGTTCCGACGGAAGTTCCTTCAACAACAATACTGGCCCCCATAATAGGGATACCCGCATCGTCAGTTACTACTCCTTTTACCGTCATTCCATTCTGTGCACGTACACACAAAAAAGCGGAAAAGAAGAAAGCTAAAATGATCCATACATTCTTCATAAAGTTTGAGTTTGAGTTAGTAGTTTAAAAGTAAACAACTTTTAATCCGGGTATTTCGCCGGTTAAAAGCTGTTAACAGGTCAATAAGTATCCTTTATCCAGTTATAAGGCTGCCGTCTTACCCAGAGCCCCCTGGTAAAGTCCGGAAAATCCTGGGGTTCCCCGTTGTTTTCTATGGATGCTTCCGAAAGCGGGGTGATGGCGCTCCATGCTGCGGCATCGTAAGCATCCAAAGGCGGCGCTATATTCTGTTTGGCAGATTCGACAAAGGCGTTGAGCACGAAGAAATCCATCCCGCCATGACCAGCCCCTGTGGCATGTTCCCCGAACTTCTGCCAGAGCGGGTGGTCGTACTTTTTAAGCCATTCCTTATCGGAATCCCAGCGGTGCGGTTGGGATTTTCCTTCTATATAGATGCGGTCACCGTCATTTTCCCATAACCCATTGGCGCCCTGCACCCGGAAACCGAGTGAATATGGTCTTGGCAGATTACAATCGTGCGTAACGATAATTGTTTCTCCTTTGGCCGTTTCTATAGTGGTAGTGATGACGTCTCCCTGCTTGAATTTAACTTTGGCATTCGGATGATCCTCTCCACCGTGCTTAACAATATAATTGTGAAGACCGATTGCCTTTGTAGCATTGGAAGTAAGGGACACAAAACGGTTTCCCCGGTTGATATCGCACATTACGGCTATGGGACCTGCGCCGTGTGTGGGATAGGTATCCCCGTTCCGCAATACGGAATGCCAGGTTCGCCACTTGGCTTCGGAGATGGCATTCTCGCCAAATTCCACGCCGCCTCCGTAAGGTTGTTTTCCGTTGTTGAATTTCACCTCACGCAGATCGTGCTGGTAACCACACCGGAAATGTACCAGTTCGCCGAAAACATTCTGTTTTACCATATTCAGTACGGCCAGGATATCTCTCCGGTAGTTTACATTCTCCAGGATCATGAGGTGCGATCCTGTTTCTTCATGGGTATTCACCAGGTCCCAGCACTCCTCCAGCGTATTGGCCGCGGAGACTTCGAGCCCGGTGTATTTCCCTGCCTTCATAGCGTCTACGGCCATACGGGTATGCCATAACCACGGTGTGGCGATCACTACGGCATCTACCTCTTTTAATTCCAGAAGATTGCGATAATCATAGTCGGAGTCCCCGAATACTTTCGGTTTCTTAAACCCGGCCTCCTCTATCTTTTTCAGGGCGATCTTGATCCTTTCCGGGTCCACATCACAAATAGCGGTAATTTCGAGGTCTTTTCGCTGCAGAGCGTTGTTCAGGTGATTGGTTCCCCTTAGCCCCACCCCTATGAACGCGAGCCTGAGTTTGCTGTCCGCCATACCGTATATATTCCCGAAAGACATATTAGGCATTACGGAAATCCCCGCTCCCGCTATAGCGGTTTTTTTGATAAAATCCCTTCTTGAACTCATTTCAGTCAGTATTATAGTTTGTTAATGTAATTCCGGATCAATGAACTCATTTATGCTTTCAATCAAAAAAATTTAAACGAATTCAATTTCTTTACGAAGAAATAAATTTTTTACTTAAAAACAAATGTGTTCGATAACAATTTTATATGACAAACAAAATTTTAACAGAATGTGAATGCCTGACGTTGCTTTTTTCTTGTATTTTTTGTAATAAAATAATACGGAACGGAATATTTAAACGGAGAGTATACCGAATACCAGGTAAAGCAGTGCGGTTAATATTCCGCCGATAAGGGCATATGGCAACTGGGTGTTTACGTGGTCTATATGATCGCTCCCGGATGCCATAGACGAAATGATGGAGGTATCGGAGATAGGCGAGCAATGGTCCCCGAAAACTCCGCCGCCCAGGGTTGCCGCCACTACCAGTGTTAATTCGGACTGGTGGACTTCGGCCATAGGCACGGCGATGGCCATCATAATGGCAAAAGTACCCCATGAAGTCCCTGTTGAAAACGCGATAAATGAACTGATCAGGAAAACAATAGCCGGCAGGAATTCCGGGGAGAGCCACTCCCTGGAAAAATCGGCTACAAATTCACCGGTCCCCAACCGGTTACAGGCCTCTCCGATGGCAAAAGCAAACAGCATCAGCAATGCCAGCGGCATCAGTTCGCTGATACCCTTTAAGGTAATATCGATCATTTCTTTTGTCTTCATAATACCCTGTGCCCTGTACATGACCATTGCTGTTAGGATCGAAGCCATAACAGCATATAACACGGCGGAAGAACCCGATCCCTGCCCGATAGACCGGAAAAGATGTTCTGAAAACGAAGTGGCACCTTCTACGTTTCCCCAGCCGGTGTATGCCAGGTTCACAGGCATCATAACAACCATGACCGCCAGGGGGACGATCATATTAAAAGCACGGGGTTTGATACCTTCTTTGGTTTCGAACGACGTTACTTCATCCGAAAGCATGGGTTTGGCATTGTCGTTCATTAGTTTTCCCGTTTCCCTCGTCCTTTGCTCTGCCTTTGCCATAGGACCTATATCTTTTTTGGCAAGAACAACCACCAGTACGATAATTATAGCGAGCAAAGGGTAAAAATTATAAGCAATGGAAGAGAGCATCAGTGAGAACGGGGCTTCGATCCCCTGGGTAACCAAAAGTCCCATGACAAATGCCCCCCAGGCGTTGAACGGAATGAGAATGGATGACGGTGCCGAGGTGGAGTCGGCTATATAAGCTAATTTTTCCCTCGGGATCTTAAGTTCGTCAAAAACCGGGCGGTACAACGTACCAACGGTCAGCGAACTGATGTTGGTCTCCACAAAAAGCAAAAGCCCGGTGAGCATGGCAAGTAATTGTACTATAACCCTGCTGTATCCTTTTTGTTTTTTTTCAAAATAGGCGATGAGCCTGTTCAGCTGAAGGATGAATCCTTCCACTCCTCGGGAATACTGGATAAACAACAGTAATGCCCCCACCAGGGCGCTGAACATAATGGTCCTGGTATTTCCGGGGGACTTGAATACATCTACAAGGCCTTCTATGGTTGCCAGTGTTCCGTTTAACACATTCCAGTCACTCATGATCAGCCATGAAAACCAGATACCGAAAAGCAGGGCCAGGTAAACCTGTTTTGTTCTCAGCGCAAGGATAATTGCCAATACCGGTGGTAAGACGGAGAGAAAGCCATAGTTGTCCATAGAGGTAAATAAAATATAAAAACCCGATACTAAACCACCCTACACGGAAAGGTGTATAGATCTTAATAAATAATCCTGCCCGTCCGGCGGGGGAAATTGCTCTTCAGTTATTGGTAACTGAGTTAGTAAGGCGACATATATAAACGCAATAACCTACTAACCCATTAACTTAATAACCGGACCATAATTTTCGCACCACGAAAGTGCTGTAATGATCCCCCATCCCGTAACTACCGGGACTATCGTGAGCAGGGTTTCAGACCCCAAACCGAAACCGGTAAAACCTGTCCTGGCCGGCGGGTGCAACACTAATGTCCGTACAGGCAGTAGCTCAGCACAAAATAGGGGATTTTTATTTAAAAAACCAATTCCCTAGCCTACGGGAAAAAATTTCCGGTTAATTTTAATTTCCCTGTTCATTTAACAACCTAATTTCCAACACTTCCGCTCTTCTTATGGAATAGCACCCCGAAAATATCGCATAATTGTTTGGTAGATCATAAAAACCTCGTATCTTTGCCACCGCAAACATCGCGGGATAGAGCAGTAGGTAGCTCGTCGGGCTCATAACCCGAAGGTCACTGGTTCGAGTCCAGTTCCCGCTACTACGAGAAGCCTCAGGAAACCCTGGGGCTTTTTTGGGTCATTAACTCAGTTGGTTTAGAGTGTCACCTTGACAGGGTGGAAGTCACTGGTTCGAGTCCAGTATGACCCACTTTTTTTAAGACGGTTTCAATAAGAGCATAATTTTCTGCTGTCTTTTTTCATATTGACGGATGAGAATTATATCATAACCACTGTTTATTCATATCAAGTCGTTTATTCCTCAAACCATACCCCACTTAAGTTTTTAAATTAATATAAGCTCAATTTAAAAAGGACCCTGTTTCTTATTCTGGCACAGCTTTTGAACAGCAGCTAAAAAAACACAACAAACATGAGAACAATATCCAAACAAACCGGTTTATTCTTTATCGTATTTTTATGCCTGAACACCGTAGCTATGGCGCAATCATCCGTATCCAAAATCGATCTGTCCATTTATCCCGAGCCGGAAAAAGGTTATAAACAAATGGTCATTGAGGTTCCGCATTCCGATAACGATGCAGCCAAAAAAATAGAATTTACGGTCGGCAAGTGGATGCAACTCGACGAATGTAATAAGCACGGCCTTCAGGGTATTATAGAACAGAAAGATTTAGAAGGCTGGGGATACTCATATTACATATTCAAATCAGACGGAAATGTCATGTCTACCCAAATGGCTTGCCCGGGAAACACTAAAGTTAACCAGTTCATTACATCCCAACCCGAAATGACAAGGTACAACGGGAAGTTACCTATTGTAATCTATATTCCCGAAGAATATGACGTACAGTTTAAAATATACAAAGCAGAAGCGGATACCTACCGGGCAAGCGAGGTCAAACATAAGTAGTTCGGTTTAGAGTCCCTATTAAATCCGGTACAGCCCGGGTTTCATGTGATCATAACAAGAGTATCAAAAAATTGATGCTCTTTTTTTATCCAGTCTTTTCAAAAAAATTTACAAATATTATTCTCCTGAATATGGATAAACACACATTTACTGCTAATAATCAGCGCTTTAATATTAAAAAAAACTTCTCTTCTTTTATAAATCGCCTGCTTTCATTTATAAATGGAAGGTACTTTATATCGAAGAGATTAACTTAGAAGAATCCAGATCAATTAATGGTGAACTGGCAGTGGCTATCATAGCCAGTTTAGCTGCTATAGGGACTGCTTTTGCATGGAGTTGGGACATAGATAGAGAACATGCTAGAAACCATTAATTTTTTATCAAAAATCATTATATTCGTATATCATTTACAATTTAATACCAAATAATATGAAAATTAAGCAGAAAATTGACTGGTTTGCTAGAAATAAGACGGGATATTTCATCATATTAATTTTAACTCTAGCTTTTGTATTATTTCGAATAGGGTTTGAATACGGGAGATTAATAGCTAGTGGTGCGGCTTAAATTTTAGATCCTGTGTATACCTAATTAACAAAGAAAAATCTATTCTATTTGTTGTTTCATTAGACGAATTAGTAAAAGAAAGTTCAGTATTGGTCCTTAAAGGCTACAGATAAAGTCAAGAAGTTAGTCAACCTTACCTCAACCGCACCCGCAACACATACATATCATTAGTCACATACAACGTCTTCTCATCATCCGAAAGGGCCACATTGGATGCCGATTCGTCCAATCTTATTTTTCCCAATACTTTTCCGGCCTTATCAAATATCCATATCCCTCCCGGGCCGGAGGCATAGATATTTCCTTTTTTGTCAATCTTTAATCCGTCAGGCGAGCCTTTCAGGCCCTTGCGCTGATCTGTTGCATCATAAAAAACCACAGGCTCCTTTTGAGCATCATTGATATCCAACAGGTACCAGCCGGGTGCATCCCGGTCGGAACAGGCAACGAGCAGTTTTGTTTCCCCCGGGAATAACGCGATGCCGTTCGGCCTTGTGATGTTACCGGTCAATAATACTACTTCGCCGTTTGGCCTCACTTTATAGACGCCGTTAAAACCGATCTCTTTTGCCGGGTCTTTGTCATTCTGCATCGGGAGTCCGTACGGAGGGTCCGTAAAGAACAGGTCGCCATTACTGCTGTATACGGCATCATTGGGACTGTTAAAACGTTTTCCTTTATAGTTATCCGCCAGGCTGTGAAACACCGGTTCGGGTTTAGTCAGCGGTGCTTCCATTCTGACCATCTGCCGGTTGCCATGCTGACAAAGCACAAGGTTGCCCCCGGTATCCAGCAGCAACCCGTTGCTGCCCGGTTCTTTGCTTTTACTTGGTTGTGTCCCGGTATAACCGCTCGGCCGTAAATAAACTTCCGTACCACCTTCTTCCGTCCATTTGTAAACCGTATTCTTAGGCACATCCGAGAATAACAGCATCTGCTCGTTTTCTACCCACAAAGGCCCTTCACTCCAGACAAAACCTTCGGCAATAATTTCGGCTTTCACCGTGGTATCCATAATGGCATCCAATGCCGGGTCTATCCGCTCCACATTACCCGTGGTTTTGTACTTTGCTTCCTGGGTGTAAGCAGGATTTATAAGCAGGCTCAATATCAATATCAATAAAAGAAATACAGGTTTCATATTTTCCGGTTTTTATGTAACTACGATTATTGCTGTTTCCCCTTCTCTTTCTTTTCTCAGTTTTTTAAATAGGTCCAGGCCCACCATAT
The DNA here is from genome assembly GCF_003725735.1 of Sinomicrobium pectinilyticum. GTDB lineage: Bacteria > Bacteroidota > Bacteroidia > Flavobacteriales > Flavobacteriaceae > Sinomicrobium > Sinomicrobium pectinilyticum. The sequence continues at coordinate 20,382 of NZ_RJTM01000158.1, forward strand.
CAATACGAATTGCAATGGAATCCTCAGTATCAAAAGCCATCGCGGTAAACCCTCGCCTGCTTTCGGCGAAGATAGCATATGGAAATGTACCGGAAAGAAAACAACAAGCATAACAATTATACCATAAACCGCATAATCTTTGGTCCCAGGAAAACACAGTCCCACACCAAGCAGTATTTCCGCCACGCCACTTAAATAAACCAAAGGGCGATGAACAGGAACGTATGGCGGCATAATTTTTATGTACATTCCGGGGCTGGCAAAATGATTTATGCCCGCCAGGATGTACAACGCAGCCATTATGTAAAGATGCCAGGGAAATTGCATTTCACTCTTTTAAGTCAGGAATATAGACTTTTTTTATCAGTTTTCCCAGCCCGGACTCCTTTTACACAGGGCTAACGCATTATACAGGAGAGATAATTGATAAGCGGTAACCGTGTTATAGTTTGGAGTTCAGGAGTTATTTTTGTTACAAGTTGCAGTTCCAGGTTCCAGGTTTCAGGTTGCAGTTGCAGTTCCAGAAAGAACAAAGCGAGGTGGCTGAGTGTCCCGGCTCCGCCGGGATGTATCGAAGCCACCGGATTTTCCCGATCCCCGAGCCCTTCGGTAGACTCAGGATACCCGCCGGACGGGCAGGAACCAAGGCCGAAAGGCAGGTTATAGGTTTATGAAAACCTGCAACTTGCAACATGGAATTTTAAAACGTTGCTATTATAGTTTTTTTAATGCGTTTACTCTGCCCTTTTACATCCCGTTATTTTCCAGTAGGTAATTCGTTATCAGCGTATATAAATGCCGCTGGGTATTTACGCCTTCGTAAATACCATGCGAGCGATTGGGATAGGCCATCATCCGGAACTGCTTGTTCTGCCGGATCAGTTCGTTGACCAGGTATTCCATGTTCTGGTAATGCACGTTATCATCGCCCGTGCCGTGAATGATGAGCAGGTTTCCTTCGAGGTTTCCGGCATGGGTAACAGGGGAACCTTCGATAAAATCTTCCGGATTTTCCTGCGGAAGTCCCATATAACGTTCCTGATAGACGTTGTCATAAAAAAGCTGGTTGGCCACGGCGGCTACGGCTATTCCCGTTTTGTAAATTTCCGGGTAGCGGAACATGAGATTGAGCGTCATGGAGCCTCCCCCGCTCCATCCCCAGACAGAAACTTTTTCTTCGTCTAAAAAGTCCCATTTCAGCACTTCTTTTGCCGCCAGTGCCTGGTCGTCCGCATTGATTACGCCCACTTTCCTGTAAATACTCTTGCGCCATGCGCTACCTTTAAGCGAGGGTGTACCGCGGTTGTCCATATTGATAATAATGAATCCCTTTTGGGCCAGGAAAATATCATAGAGCCCTATCCAGCTATCGGTAGCCATTTGTCCCCAGGGCTCTCCGTATACATGAAATATCACCGGGTATTTTTTTGATGAGTCAAAACCGGAAGGTTTCGTCATACGTCCTTCTACCTCTACACCTTCTGAGGTTGTGACCCGGAAAAACTCAACAGACGGACGGTCCAGCGTTTGCAGTTTATTTTTTAATACCTTATTATCCACCAGGACACTGATGGTCTTATGGGTAGGTAAACGAACGAGCCTGGTGGTTACCGGGTTTTCGGCATTGGTATGGTTGTGAATGGCATATTTGCCATCCGGTGATATATTGTAAGTATTCACCCCGCTGAAATCGTCCGGGGTAATGCGTTTTAAATTTCCTTTTCCGTTCAGCGGCACACTGTAAAGATACCGCTGGGCGGGATCGTCCGGGGAGGCACTGAACAGAATATCTTTATCGGTAATGGCATAATACGCCGCAACATCATATTCCCCGGGCGTAAGCAATGTTTTAGCCCCATCTTCCAGGCTTATTTTGTAAATATGTCTCCACCCGTCCTTTTCGGTCATCCTCAATAAGGCCGTATTATTATCGGTCAGCAGAAAATCATTGTTTCCCCACTGGTTGGAAGAAATATCAGGATACCGCAGGTCAACCCAGGTATCTTCGGTCTCCGTGTATATTTTTTGCAGATCGCCGGACGAAGGGCTGTAGGTATAGATACGGAGTTCGTTCTGTTTGCGGTTGAGCTGCTGGATCAGCAGCAGGTCTTCATTCACCCATTGCATGGCCGGCAGGTAATGCTGTACGGGATCACCGGGAACAGGTATCCAGGTAATTTCAGCGGAATTTACATCGACTACTCCCACCCTGGTTTCGGACGGATCATACCCCACTTTGGGATATTGTAACGGAACGGGTTTGGCATAGACCGAATCGGTATTGTTTATCATATAGAAAGTGCCGATGTCCGAGGCATCTAGTTGCCAGTATGCTATTTTCGAAGCATCGGGCCCCCAGCTGAACCCGTCGCGCATACCGAATTCTTCTTCATATACCCAATCGAACGTACCGTTGATGATGTCTCCGTCACCGTCCTTGGTAAGTTGTGTAACTTCTCCTGTCTTAAAGTCTTCTTTATAGATATTAAATCCCTGTACATAGGCCACAAAAGCATTATCTCTGGAAAACTTGGCAAACATCAGGGAAGAGGAAGGAAAATCTTTTCCTATACGGCTCAGTTTGCCGCTATCGAAATCATATACCCAGTAATCGCCCTTGGTATTGGAACGCCAAACGCGGCTGGAATTGGTAAAGATCAGCACTTTGGATTCGTCGGGAGACAAGGTGAAATCTTCGATATTCAGGCTTTTATCCGTACCTTCCGGTGTGATGGCCGATGCGGAAAGGTATACGCTACTCTTGTTGTTCTTGCTGATATATTTTACCAGCCGGTCCTCTCCTTCCTCATTGCGTTCTATGGTTACGAAAGCTTTACCGCCTTCGACCCAGAAAACGGGCCGTTGCCGGTCTGCCTGAAATTCGGAAGAATTATAGATGCGGTCCAGGGTTAGTACAGGGTCTGCCTCCTGCGCACCGAGCCATGCCGTTCCCGATATCAAAAAGGTAAACAGCAGTTTTTTTATTGTATTCACTTTGCTTTACGAGTTTTTGAGTTCTTCTATCGCTTCGGGGGTTTTGGCCAGGGGCTCTCCGAGCAGCGTACTACCGGAATCCGTGATTACGAAGTCCTCTTCTACACGAATACCACCGAAACCTTTGAATTTTTCGACCTCATCGTAATTAACGAAGTCCGTGTATTTTTTCTGTGCCCTCCAGGCATCGATCAGAAACGGGTTAAAATAGATCCCAGGCTCTACGGTAAGTACGTAACCCGCTCTCAGTTCCTTGCCTAAACGAAGCGATTTAAGCCCGAACTCCGTGCTCTTCTTCAGGCTGTCGGTATAGCCTACATAGGCTTCTCCAAGGTTCTCCATATCGTGCACATCCATACCCATCATATGCCCCAGCCCACACTGGAAGAACAGGGTATGTGCCCCTGTCGCCACGGCTTCTTCGGTATTGCCTTTCATCAGTCCCATGCCTTTCAGTCCTTCGGTGAGCCGGGTACAGGCCAGAAGGTGTACGTCTTTAAAACGGATTCCGGGTTTTAGTGCTTCTACGGCGGAATTATGGGCGTCGAGTACGATATTATACACCGCTTTCTGTAAGGGCGAAAAGGTTTTACCGGCAGGGAAGGTACGGGTCATATCTCCCGCATAGTTCATTGCTGTTTCCGCACCGCAATCGCACAGTATGAGATCACCTTCCCGTATCACGGCTTGTGTAGCGTGGTTGTGAAGGTACTGCCCGTTTTTGGTCAGGATGATCGGGAAGGATATATTTCCCCCGCCACCTATGGCTATGGCCTGTAAATCTCCCGCAATCTCTTTTTCTGTTTTACCCGGTACCGCATTCCGGATCGCATAGGTATGCATTTGTGCCGTAATATTTACAGCCTTGTTTATTTCTTCGATTTCCTCGGAGGATTTTACCGAACGCTGTTTGACCACCGCTTTGATAAAAGCATCCGACTTGTGTTTTTCCACTTCCCCTACGGGAATCCCGAGCAGGTCGCTGAGTTGTACGGTAGTCTCTGCACGGTAGGGCGGTAAAAAGTGAATCGTCCGTCCTTTTTGCTTTTGTGCCCTGATAAAACCGGCGAGTTCTCCGAAAGGTTTTACTGTGGCAATGCCGGATTTACCTGCCAAATCTGCCAACGGGTCTACGGCGCCCGTCCAGACCATTTCCTCAGGGGTAGGGTCGTTCCCGAAAAGGATTTCCCGGTCTTCATCGATATCGATCGCAAAGTAGATATCGGGGATTTTATTAATACCGGTATAGTACAAAAAGGTACTGTCCTGCCGGAAAGGATACCAGTTGTCCTTGTAGTTCATCCCGCTTTCCCCGTTGCCCGGGAACAGTAAAATACCTTGTTTTACTTCTTTCTTCAGGTGTTGTCTTCTGGATTGATACGTCTGTTTTGAAAACATAAAAATAAACTGCTTTTATCGATTAGGGTAAAACGTCCGTCTCTTTTACCCGGATGTAATACATTTTTTCTATAGCTTCCGGAAGGAACAGGGTACGTTGATCTTCATCGACCTTTACACTTTGCCATTCTCCGGACGGAATGATACGGATCTCCGCTTTTTTGTCCTGTAAAGATAGGGGTAAATCAAAACCTTTTACAATATCGGCCCACCTGTAGTGCATCTCTTTTTTATCGCTATCGTAGTAGAGTTCCAGCCGGGGGATCTGTGTGGTGGTCAGGTACTGCTCAAAAACCCTGCTGTAATCGTAGCCTGCTTTTTGTGATATGTAGTCCAGTATTTCGGTGCCATCGACAGTCCGGTGATAAAACGTACTGTTCAAACCGGTAAGGATCTCCCGGAACAGGGTATCGTTATTTATACTGTGCCTTATGGTATGGAGCATATTTCCTCCCTTGGGATACATATCGCCGCTTCCTTTGGCATTGATCCCGTATTCGGGAATAATGGGCGTATCGTTTTGAATACCTTTACGGATTCCGTAATTGTACTGGTTACCGGCTTCTTTTCCGAACATGGACTCCACGAAGAGGGTTTCGCTGTAATTGGTAAAACTTTCATGGACGTACATATCGGCCAGGTCATTACTGGTGATATTATTTCCGAACCACTCGTGACCGCTTTCGTGTATGATGATAAAGTCCCACTTCATCCCCAGACCCGTTCCGGAGGCATCGCGCCCTCGGTAGCCGGGTTTATAGTGGTTACCATAAGCTATGGCCGACTGGTGTTCCATCCCGGTATGTTCGGTTTCCACGAGTTTGTAGCCGTCTTCGTAGAAGGGATAGGGGCCAAACCAGTATTCGAAGCTTTTCAACATATTGTGTACTTGCGCAGGCAGGTATGCCCTGGCTTTGTCGAGGTTATAATCGAGTACCCAGTAACCGATATCCAGGTCGCCTTTTTTCCCGGCATAGGTTTCGCTGAAACTGACGTAATGCCCGATATAGGGAATAATATTGTAATTGTTTACCGGGTTCTCCACTTCCCAGGTATAAGTTGTTTTTCCTTTAGCGGAAGTCTTCCCCGCAAGCCTGCCGTTAGCTACGGCAGTGAGGTCATCGGGGACGGTCATGGCAAGCGATGCTCCTTTATCGGGTTCGTCGCTCTGGTGATCTTTATTGGGGTACCATACGGAGGCTCCCAGGCCCTGGCAGGTTACCGTCATCCACGGACGATTGAGGGAATCCCGGGTAAAGGTCCATCCCCCGTCCCAGGGAGCCCGGACAGCTTCGCGGGGATTACCGCTGTAATAAACGGTAATGGAATTTTCCCGGTCTTGGGCTTGTTTGCCGGTTTCTATATACCATACGTTACCGTCATTGGTAAAGGACAGGTTTTTATTTTTATTGTCATTGCAGATGACACTATCTATTTTCAAAGGCGGCTGCAGGTCGATCTGCATATAGTCGGAATGGTCCTTTTCTACCACTTTATAGGTGATCTTATTACTCCCCGTCAGGCTTTTGGTATCGAAATCGGGGGTTATGGCAATGTCATAGCGTTGTACATCCCACCAGCTTCGCTCCGGCGTGATACTCCCCCGGAGCTCTTCCTGGCTCCTTTTTTCGGGTTGCTGCTTTGCTTCCTTTTTTTCTCCGCAACCTTGTAGTACAAGGAAAAGGGAGATAAACAGGTATTTTATTTTCATGTTCTCTTATTTTTATTCTTAGCTGTAAACTATGCTTAAACAGGCCTTTCCGGATATCCCCGGATGTTCTCATGCGCCCGGGATTATCCTGATGGTTCGGGCTCTCAAAACCCTCCCCCTTTGTTATCACTCGGGTACCTCCCTTCGTCTGAAGGGAGGAGCTTTATATATAGCAACTCTACAAGCAAGCATCATTGCGAGCAAAGCGTGGCAATCTTAGGGGGTAGGCGGCATGCTTCAATGGCAGGCTCAGACACGCCAAGAGACCGCCGCGCTATGCTCGCGGTGACGATTGTTTTAATCTCATTGCCAGCCTTTCGCATTTCCCTTATTTAAAATCCGTAGAAAACTTCCACTGTGTCGAAAACTTCTTTGTCAATGGCTTATCCTGTAATACTGCCCTGAGGACCTCCACCGGCATCCTGTTCTCTTTCATCACCCGGTCGTGGAACTGCTTTTCGGCCCACCCTTTTTCGAGCATTTCTTTTCGCAGGGCATAGAACTGTAGCCCTCCTATCATATAGGCCACCTGGTATAACGGCGGAGTATAGGTGGTGGCGAAAGATCGTCGCACTTCGGCCTCGGCATTGGCGTATTCATGTCCTACCTTATCCACCAGCATATCTATACATTGCTGCGGGGTCATTTCGCCGAGCTGAAATTTCAGGGAAAAAATAATCCGGGCACAGCGATGGATACGCCAGAAGAGCATTCCCATTTTCTGTTCGGGGGTCCGTGCAAAATCTTTATTCCACAAAATGATCTCCCAATACAGGGCCCAGCCCTCTATCCAGAACGGGGTATCGAAAGCCCGGCGGTAACTTTTGTACCGCGAATTCATAAAAAACTGCAGGTTATGCCCGGGCAGCAATTCATGCTGTACGGTACCGAAAGAAAAGTTGGGGTTGTTACCCCGCATGCTCATTATCTTATCGGCCTGCGACATCTCCTGTGTGGGATAGGAGATACTGATTTCCCATCCACCGGTAAAAAACGGGTTTACCTTTTGCCGCTCGGGCGTCATCATAATCATCCGCCAGGTTTCTTTGGCCAGGTCCGGAAGTGTGATCAGGTCCCTTTCTTCGATAAAGTTAACGGAATAATCGAAAAGGTCCTTGATGGCCTGTGGTTGCTCCCCGGCGGGAACGTAGGTATCTTTCACATGTTCGAGGGCCGCTTTCCAGTCGTCCCCGTACCCCATTTCGCGGGACGCCTTTATCATTTCCTGCTTGCACCAGTCGAATTGCTTCTCTGCGGTAGCAATGAGTTCTTCAGGGGTATAGGGAATAAACTCGAAAGCCAGCTCTTTCAACAGTGCATCCCTGCCTATGGGTTTTCCTATAATACCGCTTCCGTCATCCTTTACACTGTTATCGGCATAGTGCTCTTTTAAAAAGGTTTCGTAAGCGGACAGCTTTTCATGCAGTTCTTCATAAGGTTTTTCCATCCACCAGGTGAATTCGGGATCGTAACCGAAATAAAAACCGTAAGCTTCTTCCAGGGCCTTATGTAGTGAAGAGACCACGGCTGCCGCTTTTTCGGCCTGCACCCAGTCATCGAAAGGTTTTGTTTTCAGCGCTTCCGTTTTCTTATCGATCTGCCGGGATACGGTCGTAAACTGTGCAGCAAGTTGTTTGGCATCCGGGCGTTTGCCATGTCTTCGCTCCCTGACAAATGTATAGATATCGCCCGCAAAAGCGGTTACATCAGCTACTTTCTTATAAGCCTCATATGCGAGTTGCAAATGATAATCTTCCTTGGCTATACGGTTTTTAAGCATGATATAATCGGCTTTACCTTCCCGGGACAACTCCTCAAAACGGATAGCCTCCAGCCTTTTGTTCCAGTCTTTATAAAAGGTACCGAACCGCTGGTAATACCCTTCGGATTCCCGGATCGTGTAGGTGGCATCTAACGTCCGTTTGTCGGCCTGATAGCTTTCTACGGCATCGATCATCTCATGGGCATGAACCATACTGTACATGGAAATAAAAATGACAAGAGCGCTTATTCGTTTTATCATAGCAAAGGTTTAATGAGGTTTGACAATTTATAATTCACATCCGTGAGCTCTGCGGACTTACTTTAACGTAACATCGAGATAAACCGAATGGCGGCCGTAGGTTTCGTAAAAAGGTTTGAAAACCGTATCATCGATGGTAAATTCCAATTTTGCGGGATCTCCTTTTACGGACTTGCCTATATCCCCCGCATCCAGGGTTACTTTTCGCCATTCCTTTCTCGGTCCGGATTCCTGGGCAGCCAGCAAAACAGGTCCGTAAAACAGGCTGGCAATATTCTGCTGGTCCATGACCGGCTCCAGGTGAAACCCGAATGGCATCTGCAATTCTATGGTATCTCCGTCTTTCCATTTACGACTTAGCTTCAGGTAACTGCCGGACGTGGCCTTAAGTTCCTGTTCTTTACCATTGATCTTTACGAAAAACCCTTTGGTTGCCCAGCCCGGTACACGTACATTGATATCGAATTTTCCACTGCCTTTTATCGTTAAACGGGTGTGGTCTTCTTTCGGGAAATCGGTAGTCTGCGTTACGGTAATATTACGCTCCTCCCACTGCAGTACGGAAGGCACATAGAGGTTGACATACAACGCCCGGTTATCTCTGCTTTTGAAATAAATAGAGTTCTGGAGTTTGGTACTGCTCTCTATGGCGGTACCGTTACAGCAGGTGAAGCCCGTCATGTCCGGGTTACCGAATTGCTTGACGGAACCGGGCCTCAGGGGAACATGATAGGTATTGGCAGGACTGTCTTCTGCCACAGAAGCGAGAATGTGATTGTACAATCCTCTTTCGTAATAATCCATCAGCTCGGCGCGTGGTTCGAACAGGAACAGGTTCCGGGTTAATTTCAGCATATTATAGGTGGCACAGGTCTCGTTCTGTCCTCCTGCGGAGAACCCGTTCTCATAGAGTGTGGCCGGTTCGGCAATAAAACATTCGGCATTGACCGGATTACGGGCACCGGCCACGCCCCCGATACTGTACATGTAGTCATTAACGGTTTTATACCAGAAATTATCGGCCACGCGATAATATTCGGGTGCATGGGAATCGCGGTACATTTCTATGGCACCGACGACCTGCGGAATATGCTGATTGGCATGCAGTCCGCGAAAGGAATCTACATTTCGGGCCAGTCCGTGCGAATGCCGGGCATCACCGAAAAACATTTTGATATTGTCGAACAAGCGGGCTGTTTCCAGGTAACGCGACTCCCCGGTGATACGGTACAGACGTGCCATGGCTTCATTCATCCCGCCGAATTCTCCGGCTATGTAGGTATTCCACATACCGATAAGGGTCTCCGTAGGTAACTGACTCAGCCTGGCGTGTACCCAATCGCTCATCCCGGTGACGATCTCCAGGGCTTTGGGACTACCGCTCACCTCGTAAACATCCATCAACCCGGCCAGAATTTTATGGAGGGTATAATAAGGAGCCCAGACCTGGTTTTTCTGCCCTCCGTATTTCGCACCTTTTTCCAGCATGATAAACTGGTCGGGGGGATACGCGCTGATATAGCCTTCTCCCCAGTTCTGGTAATCGGTACGGATACCTTCTTCGCTGAGGTCGGAATCGTAATCCGGCCTTCCGGGGCCCGGGGGTACCGCTACAGGATCGGATACATGTGTGCCTCCCGCTTCTGCAGGTTTCCCGGCCATTTGCGATAATTCGTAAAGGGTATTTACCATATACTCCATCTTATCCGCAAAATTGTCGTGCAGGCTTTTATCATATCCCGTACCTGCGTAAGCCTGTGCTATCGCCGTCAGGTAATGCCCCGTAGCGTGCCCGCGCAACTTGGTTTCCTGGCTGTCCCATACGCCCAGTGGTTTTGCGCCGTCGGGTTGTTCCTGCCCGAAAGCATTGCGAAACATATACAGGAAAGCATCCGGGTCTGTTTTGGCCAGCGTGGTTATAAACTTGTCGCGGTTCTCTGTAAACTTGGTTTCATGTCCATGTGCACCCTGAATTAAGGAAACCTGGTCCAGGGGGAAAACATCGAGTATACGTTGAGGAGCAGCTGTTTCTTTTGTTTTTTTGACGGTTACCGTAGCTTTCGATTGCAAACTGGTCCCGGGAATACGGCCGGTTACGGTATAGCGGCCGGGTTTCAGCACCTCGCTGTTATCGGTCGGTGCCGGCCATAACACACGTACTTCCGGGCCTTCCATACCCTTACTGTACGTCCCTTTCACATAGCGGGGTAAGCGGGGCAGGTGACCTTCTTCGGTCTCTACTTCCACATCGGCGACACTTAGGAGATACCGGTTGTAAAGCCAGGACTCGTTTTCGGAAAATACCGGGAGGTCGTTCTCCGCTTTTTCTGTCCCTGCCGAACTTCCGTGGTCTCCACGGAGTGCATTATTGTAAATCCGCCCTACTTGTTTTTCATTCAGGGGAATACGATAGATACGGAAATCGTATAGGTCAGCAGAGAGATAAGGAACTCCCTGCACCAGTGATTTACCGATATAAAGCTGGTTGTTTTTACCCGACTCACTATCGAATACCTTCGCCAGATCAAGTGCTGCTTCATTACGTTCTCCTGCCTGTTTGCCATTGATATATGTACGTATCGATTTTGAAGGGATATCCAGAACCACGGCAACATGTTCCCATCGACCGGTTTGCAACGCAGGTAATGCGGGGCCATCGGTACGATTTTCTCCGGATATGACCGTTACCCCGCAACCTTCCCGGTCTGCTGTTCCGGAGGGAGTCATGGCAAAACGGTTGCCGGTATCTTTACCGAAATCGAAAAAATATACCCTGCTTTGATCTGAATGCAGGTAGATCCATCCGGTTATACTCAATGATTCTATCCCGGTCAGGGCTTCGCCGGGGAGGGAAACAAAAGATTCGTCATCTCCCGGAAGTGACAGCACTTTTCCGAATTTCTCATCTTTACGGAATTTTGCCCCGGGGCCGTGAATTCTGCCATGTAAATTATTACGCGACCAGTCTTTACTATCCCCGTTGAATATATATCGCGCGATCATCCCGGTCTCTCCTATCCCGTCGAGTATCTGATCACCGCCCTGTGCCCGGGCCGATATCGTACAGCCTGCCAGGACCGTAAAAAAAAGGACAATCCCTGCGAATGTAGTATTGTACACCTTCATACTTTAAATTGTTTTCTGAAATGGTTTATAGTTTTGATTCTCTTTTCGTTTTTACCGGCGGGTTTCTTACTCATATATACGCTGCCATGACGGAGGGGTAACTTTTAAAAGGTTCTTTACAAAAAAGTCCTTTCGCTTCCGGTCCCCGAATTCTCCCCCGGAGGTATGGGATTGCCCGGGTAATACGACCAGCTCAAAATCTTTCCCGGCTTTGATCAGGGCATCGGCAAACTGCATGGTCGTTGCCGGGTCTACATTATCATCGACCTCCCCTACCATCAGCATGAGCTTTCCGTTCATGGAAGCAGCATTTTCGGTATTCGAGCAAGCGGCATAATGTGGCCCTACGGGATATCCCATCCACTGTTCGTTCCACCATATTTTATCCATACGGTTATCATGACAGCCACAGGACGCTACCGCTGCCTTGTAAAAATCCGAATTGAACACTACTGCGGCCCCGGCATTTTGTCCTCCTGCGGAAGTACCGTGAATGCCTACCATTTCACTGTTGATATAGGGATATTTCTTTGCCGCGGCTTTGATCCATAATTTCCTGTCGGGGAAACCGGCATCTTTCAGGTTTTTCCAGCAAACGTCATGAAAGGCCTTGGAACGGTTGGATGTTCCCATACCATCGATCTGTACGACGATAAACCCCAGCTCAGCGAGATTTGTCATGCCGTAATACACGGTGCGAAAGCTTTTAGGCACAAACGAATCGTGAGGGCCCGCGTAAATATACTCTATAACGGGATAATTTCTGCCGGGGTCGAAATTCGTAGGCCTGACGATGATCCCCCAGATATCTGTTTTTCCATCGCGTCCTTTAGCTGTAAATACTTCGGGCATTTTCCACCCCGTATCCAGAAGAGCAGATATATCCGATTTTTGCAGGGGGAGCACTTCTTTTTGTGTCGCTGCATTTTTAAGCACGGTTACCGGCGGTGCATCTACCCTGGAATACCGGTCTATGTAATAGGTGTGCCCCGAGGAAAAAGTAACCTCGTGATTCCCGTTTTCCCGGGTAAAGCGCACCAAATTCTTCCCGTCGAAGTCTACACGGCAATAGTGCAGTAAATAGGGGTCCTGATCCTTATCCATTCCGCTTGCGGTAAAATAAACCTGACGGTTCTCTTCATCGACTTCCAGGACCTTACGTATAGGCCAGTTGCCTTTGGTAAGCTGTTTTTTTACTTTTCCCGTTTCCCCGTCGTACAGGTACAGGTGGTTATAGCCGTCCCGTTCGGAAGTCCATATTATTTCTTTTCCGTCGCCGGTATCATAGCGGTATTTTTTGCTGCTGTAATCTATAAACGTAGGGCTGGTTTCTTCGATAATCACCCGGACCTCTCCCGTACCGGCATCCACGGACAATACCCGGTACACCTGGTGTCCACGCTGATTGTATTCGAAAGTAACAGCGCTGCTGTTTTTCTTCCAGCTGAAATTTGACAGGCTGTATTGCCGTGAAAAAAGGTCGGTAGGTACGGGAATATGTTTTCCGGAGGCCACATCAAACAGTTGCGGGCTTCGGAAAGGCAACTGATCGCCCGGCTTGAGATAATCGCGCGATTCCAGTTGGGGCTGAAACTGATCGTCAGGTGCAGCCCGCACAAAATAAATCTTACGCTCTTCGCCCGGCCGTACCTTATAGGCCATTATTTTTTTACTGTCCGGAGACCAGTGTATATAGGAAGAGTAGAAAAAGCCGGGAGAGCCGTCAAAACTCAACCGGGTTTCTTCTCCGGTAGTTCTGTTCCTTATATACAGGTTACTGTTTTTAATAAAGCCTGTATAGGTACTGTCCGGTGAAATTACGGGATCATTGTTTGATTCGTCAAAACGGCCGCCCCAATATTTCCTTTGTTTTTTATCTTCTTTGTCGATCTTTTTTACGACATCCAATCCGTAGCCGGGAAGAACACAACGTATTTCAAGGCTGTCTGTATTAAAGGTAAACGAACCGTTGGCAAACCTTAAATTCTTCAGATCGAGATTTGCCGCATCCGCATTTTTTCCGGTGATATCCTGTAACCCGGATGCGAGCCTCCGGTGATCGAAAGCGGCTTTTTGGGATAAGTTTTTAGTGGAAATCAGGAGGTATTCCGCCCCTCCGGCAGTATTATTTTTATACCAGCACAGACTATCGCCCTGCCAGTGAAAAAGTTCGGGGGTATTAAATACCTTATTTTTGAACAGGGTATCTACAGCCAAAGATCTCTTGTAGTCTTCCAGCGTACCCTGGCCATACAACGGGGGAAACAGGCTTAAAAATACCCAAAATACACTTAATTTTAATCGGTTTTTCATCTCAAAAAATTATTTATAAACCTATAAATAATCATTCGCTTTCTGTACGTGTATATTAGCCAAAACTTATACTTTATTAACAGCCATCCTAAAAAAAACTACTGAATACCGATATTTTAATATGATTTCTCACATCTTTTAACAAGATATGACCACATTCTTTCCCGTAAGTGACAAGATTTCGTACATACCAAAAACTACTCCGGTCATGTTTCCCCGGAAGAGCACTATTACCTCTACCTAACGGGGGTTTGTCCCGGTTCACCCCTTTAAATTTACGGGGCCGGAACTAATTGAGGAAAATTAATGTTGCCATCTAAAAAGCCACAAAAGCTTATTTAAACCGTTCCGGCCTCAGAGGTGATAAATCCATAAGCGGTTTTTCATCGGTTACCAACTGTTTGACCAGTTTACCGGTTACAGGCCCGAGACTGAACCCCATCATGGCGTGGCCGGATGCCACGGTGAGATTGTTGTACTTTGCCGTTTTCCCGATAAACGGCAGTCCGTCCGGAGACACGGGTCGCAACCCGGAAACTGCCGCAGCTCTTTCCCCGGCATTAATTTCTATTCCGCTGTAATACTTTGTTACGGCATCGGCAATAGCCTCCACACGTTCTTTCCGGACATAATCATTATTACCGGAAAACTCCATACTTCCTGCAAACCGGGTAAAACCCTGCATGGGGGTTACGGCTACCTTGGCCTCCGTTAGTATGGCAGGCATGGTGATGCCGGTTTCCCGCTTTACATTCATGCTATATCCTTTACCTCCCTGTACCGGAATATACAATCCCAGTTTTTTAGCCAGGGGAAATGTCCAGCTTCCGGCAGCGAGCACAAACTCATTACCTTCGTAAGTTTCCCGGCCGGTCTGTACCGCGACAATTTTATTCCCCGAAGTCCTGATATCCGTAACTTCCTGGTGTAACCGGAACTCAACACCCTTTTTAACGAGCCATTGTTTCAGGTTTTCCATGAATTCATTGGGGGTGATATGCCTGTCGCATTCGTACAAAACCGCTCCGCGTACACGGTCGGAAAATACAGGCTGCAGGGCGCGGAGTTCCTCCTTGTTCAGGCATTTGGCTTCGAGTCCTTCTTTCAGGGCCCTTTCGGCAAGATGTAATTCTTCTTCTTCGGCTTTTGCATCGCTATAAACCATCAGGACACCTTCGCGACCATAATGAAATTCAAAGTCCAGGGAATCCAGCATAGCTTCGTACAGGTCCCTGCTCTTCAGGTTGAGTTCCTTAATCACGGGAATGGCATCTTCTACCCGCTGTGCCGTAGCCGACCTTTTGAAAAGGAGTCCCCATTTTATAAAATCCGGGTCCAGGCGTGGTTTTATGTACAGCGGGCTTCTGCTGTTGAACATCCACCGGAGCCCCTTGCTGACCATTCCCGGAGCGGCCAGTGAAATAATATGGCTTGGGGTAAGATAGCCCGCATTGATAAAAGAGGCACCCGCAGAAATATCCCCGCGGTCTATTACGGTTACCTGATGTCCTTCTTTTACCAGGTAATATGCCGAACAAAGTCCGGCTATTCCTCCACCTATGATAATTGTCTTTCTCAATCTTCTATGCTTTATTACAGGACCTGGAAACCATGGGCATACGGATCGTCCTCATCATCAATAATGATCGTGTTGTATCCCGTTACTTTGGCCCAGCCTTCTATACTGGGCACTATAGCCTTTTTACCGGCGAGTTCGCATTCTTCTTCTATACGACCGATAAATTTACTTCCTATGATACTTTCATGAATAAATTCATCCCCTTTTCGGAGCTTGCCCTTGGCATACCACTGTGCCATTCGCGCCGAAGTCCCCGTACCGCAAGGAGACCGGTCTATGGCTTTGTCCCCGTAAAAAACAGCATTCCTGGCTGTACTTTCTTTATCCAGCGTAGCCCCGGTCCACAGAATATGGCTCAAACCGTTAATGGTCGGGTCTTCGGGATGTACAAAGGTATGCTTCTCGTTAATACGGCTGCGCATTTCCCTGCTCCAGGCTATCAGCTGGCTGGCCTGATAATGCTCAAGCCCTCTGAAATTCTCCTGGACCTCGACAATGGCATAATAATTTCCCCCGTAAGAAACATCGACTGTTAAGCTACCGAGATCCGGGCATTCCACAGTAATATTCTCCTCTGCCAGGTACGACTGTATATTGGTCAGCCTTACGGAAGTGACTTTCTTTCCTTCCTGTGTATAGGTAACCTTCACCAGTCCGGCCGGTGTTTCCAGGCGCAGATTTCCGGGTACTTTGGGGATTACGAGTCCCTCCTCTATCATCACCGTCACGGTCCCGATAGTGCCATGACCACACATAGGAAGGCAGCCACTGGTCTCTATAAAAAGAATACCGACATCATTTTGCGGATCGGCAGGCGGAAACAAAATGCTTCCGCTCATCATGTCGTGGCCGCGGGGTTCGAACATGAGCCCTTTGCGGATCCAATCGTACTCTTTTAAAAAATGCTGACGTTTTGCACTCATGGTGGCACCTTCTAAAAAAGGGCCACCGCCGGCAACCACTCTTACCGGGTTACCACAGGTATGTGCATCTACACAAAAAAAGGTTTTTCTCGCCATTGATTACACAGCGTTTCTGGTCACTTTTCCGTTTATGGTTCGTATAATCTGTAAAGGATTATTATTTTGTAATGCCTTGGGCAATAATGCATCCGGCCAGTCCTGGTACGATACCGGACGTACCCATCGTTTCACGGCAGTGAGACCTACGGAGGTGAATTTACTGTCCGATGTCGCCGGAAAGGGTCCGCCATGTGTCATTGCGGCGCAAACATCCACGCCGGTAGGAACGCCGTTGAAGATCAACCGTCCCACACGGCCTTTCAGAGCCTCGATGGTTTCGGCAAATTCGTATAATTCCGCTTCATTCTCATTCAGGACCGTACCGGTTAACTGCCCTTCCAGGTGTTCCAGTACTTCCGTAAGTTGTGCCTTATCCTCGCACTGAACAACAACTGAAAACGGCCCGAATACTTCTTTGTGGTAAGCCTTGTTCTTTAAAAACACCTCTCCGTCTACCGAAATAACATGCTGTAAAGCATAATTCTCCCCGATTTTCAGATCAGGTGCGGCTACTTCATTGTATCCGGACTGAGACAATACATATTGTTTATTTTTATCGTATTGTTGTTTGATACCGGGATGCAGCATACAGGTCGGGGCTATATTGGAAATTGCTTCTCCGAGCACTGTGGTGAATTTATCGAAAGCTTCGCTTTTAATTCCCAGTATCAGCCCGGGATTGGTACAGAATTGTCCGGTTCCGGCGGTGATAGATCCCGCGTACTGCTCTGCCCAGAATGCAGCTTTTTCCTGTAAAGCGGAAGGCAGGACAACCACGGGATTAACACTTCCCATTTCAGCATATACCGGTATGGGCTCTTCCCGTTCGGCTGCCAGTTTGCACAATGCAGTTCCTCCATTGATACTTCCGGTAAAGCCTACGGCTTTTACCAGGGGGTGCTGTACCAGTGTCCGGCCGACCTCGATACCTTTACTGTTAAGATTGGAGAATACTCCATCCGGCATCCCTGTTTTTTCGGCAGCTTTGATGATCGCCGAGGAAACCAGTTCTCCGGTCCCCGCGTGCAGAGGATGTGATTTAACAACAACCGGACATCCTGCAGCCAGGGCACTTGCAGTATCCCCGCCTGCCGTGGAAAAAGCGAAGGGGAAATTACTTGCCCCGAAAACCACTACGGGCCCCAGGGGGATCTGCATGCGGCGGATATCGGGTTTCCCTTCCGAAAAATTGAGAATAGCTTCTACCCATGAGCCTTCCCTGAGCATTGTGGCAAAAGCCCGG
Source organism: Sinomicrobium pectinilyticum (assembly GCF_003725735.1). GTDB lineage: Bacteria > Bacteroidota > Bacteroidia > Flavobacteriales > Flavobacteriaceae > Sinomicrobium > Sinomicrobium pectinilyticum. Next base: position 37,791 of record NZ_RJTM01000158.1, read on the forward strand.
AGTTGTCCGGTAGTACGTGCAAATTCACCATTGGCACGCCCTTCGGGAAGACCGGATTCTTTTCTGTAAATAGCAGTAAGGCTTTCTTTTATGGCCTCCAGTTCTGCTGCAATTGCATCCAGAAATGTTGCCCTGTCCGTATCGCTTGTATTCTTATACGTTCTGAAAGCTTTTGCGGCCAGAGTGACCGCCTTGTTTACTTCTTCATCCGTAGCTTCGTAAAACACGGTATCATTCTCCGAATTCGTTTCCGGGTTTACGGTTTTGTAGGTTACTTGTCCTATAGCGGAAAGCTCTGCTCCTATATAATTTTTACCTGTAATCATAGCTTTCTTGTTTTAGGGTTTAGTATTATAAATTTAAATAATCCGGTAATTCCGGGCGGGTTTTCATGGCCTCGTCTATGATGGCCAGAACTCTTTTCCGTTCTGCTCCCTGCAACGGCAAACGGGGTGCTCTTACATTTTCCGTACCGATACCGGTCGCCACCTCGGCCAGTTTGATATTCTGGACCAGCTGCGGGGAAATATCCAGTTCCAGTAACGGCATAAACCACCGGTAGATGGCTATGGCCTCATCCAGTTTACCGGCTTTTACCAGCTTGTATATGGCTACCGTCTCTGCCGGATAGGCATCCACGAGCCCGGCCACCCATCCGTCCGCGCCGGCAGCCAGACTTTCAAGTGCCAGCGTATCTACCCCTCCGAGTATCTTCAAACGATCCCCGAAACGGTTTTTAAAGCGGGTAACATTGGTAATATCCCTTGTAGATTCTTTTACTGCCTGGATATTCTCCAACTCCAGAAGTTCCTCGAACATATCCTGAGTAACTTCTATTTTGTAATCTACCGGGTTATTGTAGATCATTATAGGGAGTGAGGTGCTTTTTGCGATTTCCTTGAAATACACTACAGTTTCATAATCCGTGGCCTTATAGCGCATCGGAGGGAGGATCATCAGCCCGTTAGCTCCCAATTGTTCTGCTTTTCGGGCTACTCCGATAGCTTCCCTGGTACTTTGTTCGGCGATATTGATTACTACCGGTACCTTTCCGTCTACAATTTTCAGTGTTTCTTTGATAAGGGTTTCTTTTTCGTCACTTGTCAAAGTACTGGCCTCTCCCAGGGTCCCCCCTAGGATAATACCACTTACACCTGCAGCTAACTGCGCTTCGATGTTTTTTTTGAAAGTGACCAAATCTAACTGGTCGTCGTCAGTAAACTTTGTGGTTACTGCTGGCATTACGCCTTCCCATTTTAGTGTCATCTTAATTAATTTTTCAACAAAAATAAAGGTTATGAAAAAGCCCGGATAAATAATTATTAGCACATACTAATACTATATTACCACAAATATTGACTTACACGTGATTTTTTAGTAATATTTACAAAAATTTAATGTTTTGAAAGTCCTCCCCTTTAAAATCCCGAAGCCCGAACAGGAAGCCCTGGTGTACCAGGAAGACCATGAAACAGCTTTTTATGACCAGCTCCATCAGCATGAAGAAATCCAGATAAGCTTCATTGTCGAAGGTGCCGGGTCACTTATTGTAGGTGATACGATTAATCATTACAAAAAAAATGACATCCTTATCATCGGGGAAAATATCCCGCATGTATTCCGCAGCGACCTGCAGGCATCTCCCCGATCTGTAATGTACACGCTTTTTTTCACCAAAACGTCTTTCGGAAAAGATTTTTTCACTATTCCCGATTTAACGGATACACAGCTCTTTTTTAAAGAGGCGGAATACGGTATCAAGATCCTGTCCGGGCAGAAAAAGATCATCAAACGTTTTAATAAACTGAAAAAAGAAAGCAAGATAGAGCGTATAGGCTCTCTCTTAAAAATCATCCGTCTTATTACGGATGCCGAAAAACAGCCTTTGTCTTCTTTTGTATACCGAAAAAAATATACGGATGATGAAGGGAAGCGCATGAGTGCGGTATTTGAGCATGCCATGGAGCATTTTAACGAAGTAATTTCTCTGGACGCTGTTGCGGAAAAAGCCAATATGAGTAAAAATGCTTTTTGCCGGTATTTTAAAAAACGTACGAACAAGACCTTTTTCCAGTTTTTGATCGAGATACGGATCGAACATGCCTGCAAACTGCTTTATCGGAACCCGGAGCTGTCTATCTCTATTATTTCGGAAATGTGCGGATTTCAGAACATCACCAATTTCAACCGCAAGTTCAAAGAACTAAAGCACATCACCCCATCCCAGTACAGGGCACGGTATTAGCAAAAAAGCGAATGAAAAACATTCGCCTTTTTGCGTGCCGGGGGCACGAAACTAATCAAATTACTATGAGAACTTGGTTTATTTCAATATCCGGTATTCTGTTTTAAATTGGCATTGGTATTCAATTCCTCCAGGCCGATAGGAAAAAGCACGGTATGGTCTCCCTGGGGTTTATGGTTATACCAGTTTTTGGTCTGGAAGACCCCGAAGCGGATAAGATCGGTCCTTCTTCTGGCTTCGCAGGCGAATTCCCATCCCAACTCGTCGAGAAACCGGCCGTATTGTACGGGGGACTGATCACCGGGTTCATCTATATTTCCCTCCGTATCCAGTGTGCCGTATTCCATTGTGGTATCTCCTTCCAGCTCGGCACCGGTAACCACAGCGTCTTCCGGGTTATCAAAGGAACGCATCCTTATTTCCGAAACTATCTGTGCCGCTTCCTCGCTGCGCCCCATACGCAGCAGGCACTCGGCTTTCATCATCAGTACATCGGTATACCGGTAGAACGGAAAATCATTGCTTAATGCGCCTGTGGCCCCTTCCTCTATTTCGTATTTTCCGCAACGAAATCCTTGCGTAGCCTCACAAAATTCCAGGCTCGGCATCTCTTTGGTCAATGTCATCACCACATTTCCGCTGTTTATATTCCGTTGGTCTCCCATAAGCCAGGTATCCTGCAACCGGTTATCCCCTTCTTCATAACTGTCTATAAACTGCGGATTGCAGCTGGAGCCTCCCCAGGGCTGTGCCTCCATATTGAACACATTTCGGTGTCCCGGAAGCAGCATTTTCATATGGGCAGTCCATTGCCCTGCATATATGGCATCATACGGGATGGCAAAGACCATTTCCGGATTTTTATCATTTTGAGTGGCAAAAATATCTTTATAGCTTGAAGCAAGACTGAATTTCCCGTCGTTGATAATGGCATCACAGGCATTGATGCATTTTTCCCATTGCGGAGTACCGGTATATATTTCCGCATTGAGATATATTCTTGCCAGGGTATGATATGCTGCATATTTGGTCATCCGTCCGTAAGAGATCGTTGCCACACTATCGGTAAGCGAGGGGACGACTTCCAGTAACTCCGCTTCTACAAAATCAAATACTTCTTTCCTGGTATTCTGCACGGGTAATTCCTCTCCGTAATCGGTTATTATGGGGACATTACCATGTGTATCCAACAGCATGGAGTAGTACAATGCACGTAATGCGCGCATTTCGGTTATTATCTCGGCAGATTGTTGTTCATCTACGGGGATCAGTCCGGATTCTACCTGGAGAATCACCCGGTTTATACTGTTTATACCACGGAAACAGGAGCGCCAGGTATTTGTGGGCTGCCATTGCAGGTTATCCCATTTATGCCAGTGCATTCTTTTATACACCCCTCCGTCATCCCAGCCGTTGGGCCGGGTAGGTGTTACTATGATGTCGGCAGATTCTTCCTGAAGGTCGAAATATCCCTGCCAGTCCATCACAAACCGCAACGGCGTGTAGGTAGATGCCATAAGCGCTATGATATCTGATTCGGCAGGTACGAAAGTGTCTTCCGTAACCTCGGAAAATACTTCCTCGTCCAGGTTGGTACATCCCGTAAGGACCAATACCGACACGATAGTCAACATCCATATTCCCGTCTTCTTAATCTTCGTATATTTTACAAAAAATTTCATAGCTGTCCGTATTTAAAAAGTGAGGTTGATTCCTAATGAAAAAGTCCGGGTAGAAGGGTATTTGTCCCTTTCGTCAATACCGGGGTCCAGCCCATCCGTATCGACCTCGGGATCGATACCTTTATATCCGGTGATCGTTGCCAGGTTTAACCCGGTAGCATATATCCTGAAGTTCTCCACGAACTTAAGTGTTGATTTCGGCAACGTATACCCTATAGTGACGTTATCCAATTTGAGAAAGTCTCCGTCTTCTACATAATAACTTACCAGTCTCTGAACATCATTCAGCACCACTTTTCCGTATATCTTGTTATAGGCGGAATTAAGTGTGTTGTAATCCACCGTAGGATTTTCATAGTACATTCTCGGGAAATTGAGTATCTGGTAACCGAAAGCCCCCCTGATATTGACATTAAAATCCCAGTTTTTGTATTGTACGGTGTTGTTCCAGCTGAAATAGGATTTAGGGAGGCCGTTCCCCATAACCTGCCGGTCTTCGGAAGTGGCTTCCGTGGAGGGGACTATATCCCCGTTGCGTGTTTCTATCAGCCATATGCCGTCATCGGTTATATCAACACTTTTCCACCCGAAGAAATTACCGATAGGCTGACCTTCCTGTACCCTGTGTGTACTTACCTGTATGGGCTCACTGGCATATCCGGTATCAAAAAAATCATTGGTCAGCTGAAATTCGGCATTGGACAGGGAGGCGATCTCGTTACTGTTCGTAGAATAGGTAAGGTTTGCCGTCCACTGAAAATTATCGGTTTTAACCGGTATGGCAGTCAATAGTATTTCCAGACCTGAATTTTTAATCTCGGCTACATTGGCACTCATTTGATTGTAAAAATACGGGGGTGTAGGCACGCTGTAATTATGCAGCGAGTTCTTTGTCCTCCTGCTGTAATAATCTACCGTACCACTTATCCGCCCATCCAGGAAACCGTAATCCAGACCGAAATTGACTTCCTCTTTCTTCTCCCATTTCAGATTGGGGTTAGCATTCCGGTTGGGGACCAACTGGCGTATCCACTCCCCGTTATACAAAAAATAGTCACTATAGGTAAGTCCGCTCAAAGATTGGTAATTGCTTCCGGCATTGATTCCGGTTACCCCGAACCCGGCGCGGAGCTTCAGGTTATCCAGCCAGGTAAAACTGTCCATAAAAGATTCTTCATGAATACGCCAACCTGCGGAAACCCCGGGAAAATACCCCCATTTATTGTTTGCACCGAACCGTGAAGACCCTTCACGCCGCAAACTGGCCATAAGAAGATAGCGATCGTCAAAATTATAGGTTACCCTGGAAAAGAAAGCTATGAGTTTATTGGAATTCTTATAACTTCCCATTCCGGCCCTGCCTTCTTCGAGCCATTTCCCGGTGCCGATGTTGTTATATGTAAATCCGTCCGTCGGAAAGTTACTGTTGTTTGCCCAGAAACCTTCATTCATTTCGTCCTCATAGTTATACCCCACCAGGGCAGTTACTTTATGTTTACCGAAAGATTGGTTGTAATCGAGGGTAAGCTGACCATAATTGTTGATGTAGTTATCAGCTCCCCTGGAAGCAAAACCTCCCTGCGAATATTTTACTGTAGAAACGTGGTTCTTAGTCTGGTAAAAACCTCTTATTTCCGAGTTCCCCCTGCGGGCATATAAGGCCTTGGCTGTGAAATTATCGTTGATCTTATAACTGGAACTGAAATCGAAACGAACATTTCTTTCCCTGTTTTCTCCTAGGGTTTCCATGATATAAGCCACGGGATTGTCATAAAAATATTCATCCCGCTCCATCCAGGTGCCATCCGGATTTTTCACCGGCTCCGTAGGGTTCCGTATCAAAGCCTGCCGGTAGATATACGGATTAAAACTGGTACCGTCGCCGAGGGCATTATATACCTGTTCACTGACTATAAAACCGACAGTAGTTTTAAGCTTGTTGTCAAACATGGAATGAGCGACATTTACCCTTCCGGTGTATTTTCTATTGTCCGACTTCAGAAATATCCCTTCTATATCCCTGTAGTTCAGGGACGCCGTAAGGCTGGTACTTTCGTTCCCTCCCCGAAAAGTAAGGTTATGAACCTGGCTGTAGGCGTTCCTGGTTATCTCATCCAGCCAATCGGTATCGGCCCCGTAATCCTTTACATTAGCACCGACAAAAGTATATCCTTCTTCCCATCTTCTACGGAGGTCAGAAGCATTCATAAAGTCCAGTTCCCTGGCAATCGTAGACAGAGAAGCATAGCCGTTATACTCTATGGTGGGTTTCATGTTATAACCACCTGATTTGGTAGTAATTATAATAACCCCGTTAGTACCCCGTGTACCGTAAATAGCCGTAGCGGAACCGTCTTTGAGTACATCAATGGACTCGATATCTTCGGGTGCAACGGTATTCAGGCTTCCGGGTACCCCGTCTACAAGGACCAGCGGAGCTGTCCCCCCGGATAAGGAAGATATTCCTCTTAATTTTACCTGCGATCCGGAAGTAGGATCTCCCGAAGGTGTGGAAATAGTAAGTCCGGCAACTTTACCCTGGATAAGTTGTGCCGCATCTTTCACATTACCCTGAATGAAATCTTCCGATTTCACCGAAGCTACTGCACTGGTTACATCGGCCCGTTTCTGTGATCCGTAACCTATGAGCACAACTTCATCCAGCTTCTGAAGGTCTTCCTGCAAAACGACATTTATTGTAGTTTGCGACCCTACTTCAGTCTCTGTGGTCTTGAACCCCATATACGACACCACCAGTACCGATGTTTCCGATTGTACGGTAATTCTAAAATTACCGTCAAAATCGGTGACCGCACCGTTAGATGTGTTTTTTTCCTGTACGGAAGCCCCACCTATGGGGATCCCCTGATCGTCTTTTACCGTACCACTTATAACCTGCTGGCCGAAAGTGGTAAAAGAACAGCATAGGAAGAAAAGAAAATACCAGGATTTTCTCCTGAAACCATCCCTGCTAAAGAACTTAACGGATAAGTTTGTTTGTTCCATAATTAAAATTTTACCGGTTAGATTTTGCTTTAGTTAGCCTCACATTGTTCTTAACAAACAGAGAATGTTCGACACAAACTACAACGTGTATATTTAACACTTGTAAAAGTATAATTACTCGGAACCAGGAGGTATTTAAATATTAGCTAATCCTGGTACTATCTTATCCATTTATCAATGAAATACCCCAAAATAAAGAGTAAAATTCACACAAAAAGCCAAATTGATAAATAAAAAACACTATTTATTGGTTATTGTTGATAAAAGTTAAATGACATTATCCGGTACAGGATAACCAGGAGCACTGTCTGCTGAAAAAAATGTATGTACATTTGATCTTTTTTTATTCCCCAGCATGGGGAAACAGGCTGAGTTCCGCACTGTATACCCATAATTCGGATTCAATATTTTTGATCAACCCTTCGTATTTGCGTTCCGGGTTTCCGGATTCCGATATACGGAATATCCCATCACACAATTTCAGATCTTCTGTTCTATTCAATGCTATAAAGAGTAAATAGGTGGCCGGATTGCCCCCTGAGACTGTTTTCATCCAGATAAAGGACAACCCTCCGAGCCTTTTACTCAACTGCGGTTTGACCTGAGCCAGATAGGCCATTATATTCTTCCCGTCGTCCGTACCGTTAGTATGAAGATAATACACCTGCAAATATTTACTCTTGTACCAGTCCGCCTTATAGTTACTGTACATCGCCAGGATTTCTTTATACGACCCTGAAGGATTTTTCACGTAAGGCAGCCAGTGTATCCGGTTGTACTGTGAATTTTCAGCACCATCTACCTTCCAGTCATCGAAATCCGCCCATGTATGATCCGGTGTGGCATCTACAAAGCGGCCCCTTCTGCTACCATTTTGTACAAACCAGCCTATCCAGGACCAGTCGTCCCCCTGTGCCCGCTGCCATTCCAGGTCACGGGTATACCCGTTTATAAAAGCATCTTCCTTATCTGTCCGGATATCGTATTCGAAAAAGGCAAAAACGTTCTGCTGCCCGTATACGGACATCATACCGGTAAGTGCAAGTCCTGCAAAAATCATTATTGTTTTCATTTGTGTCAGCTTTTTTGTTACTATACAATTGTTTTCCGGATCAAAGAAAAAGAAAACCTCCCGGGAAAAGAGGTGTAAACTTGTAAAGTGTAGTATAAGCTTCCGAACCGTACGGCAAGATATCCTCTATATCAGTCCAGGGATATTATCTGCAATATTTCCTTTCTTTTATTCCGGCTCAGCGGTACAATATCTCCTCCCCGCAGAACGAGAGAATAGCTGTTGGCCTTTTCCTTTTGTACCCGTTGTATTTCAGTAAGGCAGACAACATAGGACTTATGAACGCGGTGAAAGTTATCCGGTAATATCTTCAGAAGTTGGTTCAGTGGTTTGTCATAAAGTTTTTTTCTCCCGTCAAGCAAATGCAGTTCGGCATAAATCCCGGATGCCCGAATGAATTTTACACTTCCCGTTTCTACGAATTCCAGGCCCTTTTTACCTTTTACGCACAGACGCTTTAAGTTTCTCTCCCGGGGCGGAACCCCCTCCAGGTACCGGCTGATAGCCTTAGCTATACGTTCCTTTCTGAAAGGTTTCCCGATAAAATCCATCACCCCGTATTCATATGCTTCGATAGCCCTGTCGGTATATGCGGAAACAACGATAGTATGAAACGGTTCTGCAATAAATGTCTTCAACACCTCATAACCGTCTCTGCCATGCAGGTTGAGATCCAGAAAAAGTAAATCAATCGGGTTGTTTTTCAGATAGGCTTCTGCCTCCCCTACAGAATATACCTTGCAGATATGCACCTGAACCGCTGTAACTTCCTGCACAAACCGTGTTAAGCGATTTGATATCAGTACTTCATCTTCACAAATCAAAATCCGTATCATAAAAAGATCTTTATTACAGCCATCCATCCTCCGCGACATGGGAAAGACGAAAAATCAAATTTCTTTCCATAGGATTCTTCAAGCCTGGACACTACATATGGAATCCCCATACCTCTATCTGATACTGCGCCATTACCGGCCCCGTCATTAAATATGGTGTATTGCCGGGAGTTTTTGTCTTTCTTTTCGCTTATGGTAAAATTTCCGGTTCCCCGGTTTTCGTAGCCATGTGTAATGCCGTTTTCTACCAGGGTAAGAAAAACTCCCGGGGGTATGCTTTCTTCTTCGTCCAGGTTTTCGGTATTTAGATTAAATACTGCATTTTTCCTGACAGCCATAATACCGAGATAATGCCGTACCAGCTTCAGTTCGTCTGTTACCGGTATCTGTTTTTTATGGCTTATCGTGGAGAACAGTTCAAATTCACCTGATAAATCTTCCAGAAAAATACCTGCCTTTACAGGATCGGTTTCCACCAGTTCCTGCAATGAGGTAAGGGAATTAAACAGAAAATGGGGCTGAATACTTTTTTTCAACAGCTGATTTTCCAACCGGAAGGACCTCAACAAAACCTGCTTATGTTCCTTTTGTTGCCTGGCAAGTTCTATCCCTGTTGATAAAAACATACAAAAAATAAAAAAAATGATCCCTATAAAATACCCATAGGGCATATATCCCGTCACCCTTAATATTACACATAGTGAAAAGCCTGTAACACCACACAGGACGATGCCGACTTCCCTGTTCTTTTTCCAGGCCCATAAGGTCTGAAGGAATGCAACTCCAAGGCTCATCAAAATATAGGTGTTTTCTTCAAGTATAAAAAAAGAGACGGCAGACATCCCCAGCAACAATATCACCATATACCTCTTGTATGACAGGGCAAAGTGATATAAAAGGAAGGTATTTAACGAAACCATTCCTAACAGCACAGACAGGTAAATGAAATCTGATGTCGTCAACGGAACAAAAGGGACAAGTTTTTCTCCTTCCGGAAAGGTCTTCAGGTAGATTTTAAAAATATGGAAAAGACAGTAAAAGGCAAAGAAGAGATATGCCGCCCTTTTGTGATATCCGAAATAAAGGACCAAGTTAAAACAAAAAGTAGTTCCCAAAACGGATGTAATAATAAGAAGGCTCTCATGCGGGTTAAAAGTCATCATAAATCCTCATTAGCACGAGTTCGACGGGTCTGTAAATTAAACTCTGTCTGGTTGTTCTCCCCTGCGGGGGGTACCCCCCGCAGGG
>NZ_RJTM01000159.1 GCF_003725735.1 Sinomicrobium pectinilyticum
TCTGAATAAAATTAATAATTAAAATCTATTCAGACAGAGTTCAGTTTACACCCTCTTCCCGGGTAAGCCTGAATAGTGCTATTTAAGGGATTGTGTATACGCCGAACCGGTTTGGGTTAGCGGCTACCCCATTCTCTTTAGCCGCTTAACCGATTACTTTGACGGCTAAACCATTTAAGTCGACCGCTTAAGTAGTTGGTTTAGCGGCTTAACCATTCCCTTTAGCCGTCAACATAACCTGGTTAACCGCTTAAGCAATTACGTATGCGGCGTAAGCAACCCGGTGAGCGGTCAACGTAAC
>NZ_RJTM01000160.1 GCF_003725735.1 Sinomicrobium pectinilyticum
GTGTATGCCGCTAAACAAATCCCTTTAACGGCTAACCCATTCCCTTTAAAAGTCAACGTAACTGTGTATGCCGCTAACCCATTCCCTTTAGCCGTTAACATAACCCGGTTAGCCGCTTAAGCAATTGCATATGCGGCGTAAGTAACCCGGTTAGCGGTAAAAGCAGTTTGGTTAGCCGCTAACCAAACCCCTTCCGGTGTCAAAGGGATTGTGTTAATGGCCGTTTTACAGCTTTCAACGGGAATATACCTGGCCAGAATCAATGCGTCGTCGGTAGTGAAGCAAGACGGTCCGGTGGCAGGTATGCACCTGTCATTGCGGATTACCCTCTTCTGAAGAGAGCGTGCCTTTTGTCTTCTACCTTATTCATGTTAATCACTCACTCGTTGAAAGTTTCCCTCATAGTATTCCATTTTTTTTGCATATTCTTCTTTGTCCATTTTCTCTTTGTATTTTACGAGTTGGTCAATGGCATTCTGAAAGGAGTTCTTTGCCTTTTCCAGTTCTCCGGCTTTTTCGTAGAACTCTCCCCTGCTGTCATAAAGATTGTGTGCATCAGGAAATTTCTCGATTGCCCAATTTATTACTGTAATCGCGTCCGTGATTTTTTGGTTCCAAAAACATTCATAAGCCAGGGTATTTACAAATTCCGGAGTTAGTTTTACAAGATTTTGTTTTGCCAGGCGGTCGTAATATGCGGTTGTATTTTCTCCGGTTCTGAATTGATAATCTATAAATGTTTTGAGTCCGTAAAATACTCCGATCGGAAAAGTAGTACCATGATCTTCGGTCTCTGAAAAATCCTTTGTTTCTAAATGGATTCTAGATTTGAATTTCGGATTTTTGATTATTTCAATAACCTTTTCGTTCGATTCTGACCAGCCCGCCCATCTTTCAGCAGTTTCTATACTTTCGTTCGAGTTGCTTATAAAAACAAATTTTTCCCCTTTCAGGTTTTTAGGGACCAAGTCGGAAAATCGTTCTACCAATTGTCCTTTATCGTAGGCATAATTTGGAGATATGGCAATATAAGCATCAAACAAATCAGGTTCTTTTAGAAAACTGTAGCTGATAAAAGTCCCTCCGTTGGAATATCCGACAGCGACTCTCTCGGACAAGGTCCTATACCTTTTATCAATAAAAGGAACAACTTCGGTTTTGACGAAACTTAAAAATTTATCTGCACCACCTGAAAAATCACCGTATTTTTCAATGGTTTCTTTGTCAGTCGCTTTCGGCAAAAAATCCGTGTTCCGGCTTTGATTTTTTTCCTCGATGAATGGCGATTCGATTCCGACCACAATAAATGCAAACTCCTGTCCACCTAAAAATTGAACTGTGGAATGAACTATGTCAAAATATTCTCGCCCTTGAGCGTCGAAAACGTAAATTGTTTCTAATCTTTTGTCCGGATATTCTTCATATTGCCATGGCGTATAAATCCACAGACTTCTTTCCTAGTTTAAAACTATCGAATTTATTTTTTCCTTCTCTATTTTTTGTCCAAATACTGAAGCGGAAAATATTAGTACTAAAATTACCGTTAGTCTTATATTTTTCATATTTCATGTTATATATTTTCTTACAGATACTGTACTTTTATGTTGCTATTGCAGAAAGATAACAGGATGTTCATAATCACACACAGCACCTGAATATACACAACCCTTTTTAATACTAAGGTTGAAATCTCAATAAATAATACAAAAACAACATCCATTTGTTTACGGAATGAATAAAAATGTCCGTTTCCTGTATCCAACGGGGTAAAATGGATACTAAAATTCCATTTTGTCCTTCACCCGCCGGAAAAAAAACATACATACCGGGGTCTTGCAACCTGAGTAACACGCTGTCGTTCTTTTATATCTTATAATTATAAACCTTCAGACCAAACGGAGATAAAATCCTGAGCGGCAGCTGGAACGTAGAATACAATAAAAACAAAAACGGATGGCTTATATTTTAAAAACAGGTGTTATGGCTTTCTCCTTCAAAGTACAAAAAGGATTATACAAGGATAAATGATGAGAATAATACTTAAATTTCTAAAATCCACTACCTCGGGGCAAGCCCACGAAGTATTCAAACGAGCCAAACCTTAGCTCATTTCGATGCAGAGCATCGAGGAATTAGACCCATTTAATGGGATTAAAATAAAAAAGAAGCCATTAACATGAAAAAAAACAGAAGGAATCCACATCTATTTTCAAATACTGCGTTTGCATATAAAAATCAGAAACTTAATTTAGTTCTCCATTAATACTCCGGTGAGGGCACCTATAACGGCCCTTTAGGCCTTCCGTATAACGAATTTACCCCTTTCGACATCCTTAATGTGATAGTCTTTACTTTTTCTCATATATCCAATGGTAACAAATCTATATAACAGCATCATGGTAATGGCGGAATAGGAATATCGAATTTTGTAAAAAGAAAAATGAATCAATATGTTCTGTTTTTTAATTTTTGGGCTGTCTCGACACATTATTTCTAATGCTCACAATACTTCATCCTCATTCGCCGGATGCAAAGAGTTATTTTTTGAAGTAGTCATCCATATCGTATTCTTCGTCAGGGGTAAGTATCTCCAGGTTGCCGATGTCATCGTTGATCTTCCTGACATATTTTGAAATAGTGTCAATATCATAATTCCCGGATGTCGGGTTGAAATTGTCCAGCTGTGCGGTGAAGATACGGATCTGTTGTTTGGCATAGCTTATCACTTCGGGGTCAGGATTGGACATAGTACCGGCGTAAACAGCCAAAAGTAGCACCCATGTTAATATATTCCCATTGCGAAAGGCTATAAGGCTGGTGTCCTCTATATTCCTTTTCAACAGTTCTCTGCTTTTTTGATATACGTTTTCCAATTCTCCGGAAAGTTCAGGTTGCCGTAGCCGCACGCTGATAAGTTCATATAATTGATCTTTATCTACCGCACGTATATGTTTTGTGCCCATATAGGTAATAAGTACTTCGGAGGGACCTTCGAATATCCTGACCACCCGGGCATCGCGTATCAGTTGCGATATATAGTTGTTCTGCAGGTAGCCTCGTCCTCCCGCACACTGCATGTCGGCGTCTACGGCTTTCCATAGAAATTCCGAACCGCCCACTTTTGATACTACACAGAGTTCGGCAGGTATATTCCGTATATCTGTGTCTGCGGTAGAAGCTATATAATTGACGAGGGATTCCATCAGTGCAGCCTCCATCATACTGCTGCTCAACGATTGTCGTGTAACGGGGTTTTTCAGCAATGAGCCGGTGGCTACTTCCCTGCGCGAGGAGTAACGATACATCAGTTGTATGCATTTTTCCATAGCGCCCAGCAGGGTTGCGCCGGCCGTTATTCTGGCCAGCATCATGGCATCATTGGCAATGTCCATTCCTTTTTCTTCTTCTCCTATCGGGTATCGTTTTTCAAGCTTTACAACATCGAAGTTGATCCTGTTCTGTACCATTCCCCTCATGCCCATGGTAAGTAACTCTTTGCCTATATGTACCCCTGGCTTGTTTCGTGGCACGGCAAAGCAAGTGATCCCTCTTTCTGATGAATTGCTGTCTGCCAGCTTTGCGAATGTAATAATCAGCGATGACCATCCTGCAGATCCTATCCACATCTTTTCGGCATTGAGAAAATATCCGTCATCTGTTACAACGGCTTTTCCGGTGATGGCCATCGGGTTGGAGCCTGCACCGGGTTCAAACAGGGCAAAGCCGGCCAGTTGCCGGCCCTGAGCCAATGGTCGTAAATATTCCTCTTTTAGTGTTGTACTGCTATATTTCACTATGGACTTAAGCTGAGAAAATTGTGGTTGGTTATCAGGGTAGCCAATGACAGATCAATGGAGCCCAGCTGCTGACAAATACGTACTGTAGAGCGCATATCCAGGTCCAGGCCTCCGTACTGTTCCGGTACATTCAGCCCCATCAGGCCATGCATCCCCGCTTCCAGGATTACGTCGGGAGAAAAGCACCTGCGCTGATCATATAACAATGGCCTGTGCTGGTTCTCTGCATACCATTGAAGCCATTCCACAACTGCATTGCATTTTTGTTCACTTGTATTAACAGGGGAAGTAAAGGGAGGAGTTGGCCTTTCCATAGGAGTATTACGGGATTTGGTTTTAAATGTAGAAAAATGCAAAATAAATATAAGGAAAATATTACAAATAAATAGAGATATTTATAATACATTTATGGTTTAAATTCTTTTAGAAAAACCGTAATTGAATGAGATAACCCTACCCCTAATCCTTATGAAAACACTACTCCAAAAAAAGAAAGTTGCTATTATCGGCATCGGCTGTCGCTTTGCCGGCGGCATTAAAGACCCGGAAAGTTTCTGGAAACAATTAAAAAATTGTTCAGATGGTGTGAAGGACATTCCGTCCGACCGCTGGAACACGGACCGTTTCTATGATCCGGATGAAAATGCACCCGGAAAGATGTATGTCAAACGCGGCGCATTCCTGGAAGAGAATATTTACGATTTTGACTACAGTTTTTTTAATTTCTCTCGCAGGGAAGCCCTTACGCTGGACCCACAACAACGTTTATTGCTGAAAACCGCTTACGAAGCACTGGAAGATGCGGGACAGGACATCCACCTGCTCCGAAAAAAGCCGGTAGGAGTATTCACCGGTACCTTTATGCTGGACAATTTTCTGCTGCGTACAGCGAAAGACGCATTAAAACATGTGAACTCACATACGGCTATGGCAGGATCAGCTACTCTACTCTCCAATCGCATCTCTCATGTTTTTGATTTCACAGGCCCTTCCGTCAGCCTGGATACAGCCTGTTCCGCTTCGATGGTGGCTGTTCACCTGGCCTGCCAGTCTGTTCTCAGCGAAGAATCGGAACTGGCTCTCGCTGGCGGTGTAAACGTAATGTTGAGCCCCTCCGGTACTATCCTCATGTGCAAAGGAAAATTCCTGGCCAGGGACGGCCGCTCCAAGGCCTTCTTCGAACATGCCGATGGCTACGGTCGTGGTGAAGGCGCTGGTATTGTAGTACTTAAGGAACTGGATAAGGCCATTGCGAACGGAGATCCCGTTTACGCCGTGATAGAAGGCAGTGCCATCAACCAGGATGGCAGAACGGATGGAATATCACTCCCCAACCAGGACGCACAGGTAGCTGTTATCAGACGAGCCCTGAGTGTGGCCGGTATCCTCCCTTCGTCCATTGGGTATGTAGAAGCACACGGCACAGGCACCAAAGCAGGCGACCCTATCGAACTGGGTGCACTGGGGGCCGTGTATGGAGAACAACGCAAAAATTCATTACCCGTCGGCTCCGTGAAGCTCAACATCGGGCATACGGAAGCCGCAGCCGGTGTGGCCGGTATCATTAAAGCGGCCCTGATGCTCAAACACGGGCAGGTACTCCCTCATATGAACCTGGGAAAACTCTCTGCGGATATTCCTTTCAGGGAACTTAATATCCGTATTCCGCTGGCAGGAGAGAAATGGTACGAGACTACTTCCTTACAATATGCCGGTGTCAACTCTTTCGGGTACGGCGGTACCAACGGGCACGTCATCCTATCGGCCTTTACGTCCAAAGACGTTCATAAAACAACGACAAAAAAACCGGGGAAATACAATTTCCTGCTTTCGGCGCGGTCTGCAGCCTCACTTTCCATGAATGCCGCAAAGATGCTGGAATTCCTGGACGAAAAGCCGGACGTCCCTTTACATGATCTTGCCTATACACTTGCAGCAAGAAGAAGCAGGCATGCCTGCAACTGGCTGCTGACAGCTTCCGATACGACAACGCTCATTGCTGCCATTCGCGAAAAGATGACGACAAAAGAACAGGCCCCCAGGCCTGCTACCACCAGCAATGGCAAACTGGTATGGGTATTCACAGGTATGGGACCGCAATGGTATGGCATGGGACAGGAACTGTACAGGTCGAACGAAGTGTTCAGGGCTGCCCTGGACAAATGTGATGCATTATACCAGCCACTGGCGGGGTATTCATTATTGACGGAAATGCAACAGGATGAAGCCTCTTCCCGTATTACCCGTAATTATCTCGCGCAGGCAGCTAACTTCTTCGTACAAATAGGCCTGAGTGAAGTCCTCAACAGCTACGGTGTGCCAAAAGATGCAGTTATGGGCCATAGTGTAGGTGAAGTTGCAGCCGCAGTGGTGACAGGTGCTATAACATTGGAAGACGGGGTGAAAATCATCTATCACAGAGGCACTATACTGGAAGAAATAGCAGGACACGGCACACTGCTTGCCGTAGGTCTCGGTATAAACGATGCCACACATTATATCCGGCGTTTTCCCGGCCTGGAGATCGCTACTATTAACTCCCCAAAATCAGTAACAGTTGCCGGTAAAAAGGAAATATTGGAAAAGTTGGATCAACAGCTGCTTTCTGCAGACATTTTCTCTAAGTTCGTAAGGGTAGAAGTAGCTTACCATTCTTCCCAGACCAACGTGTTGAAAGAAAAAATGCTCATTGCTTTCAGCACGGTGAAGCCTTCCGTTCCGGCATCCCCTCTTTATTCAACTTTAAGAGCATCCCTTGTTGATAAAGCTGTGCATGCTGCCGATTACTGGTGGAAAAATGTACGGGAACAGGTACATTTCCAGGCTACCATTGAAGAACTGCTGCGTAAGGAGTATGTGAATTTTATTGAAATCGGGCCACATCCTGTACTGGGCGGCTCCATTAAGGAAATCGCCGATAAAGAAAGTATCGGAGTAAATACCTTTTTTACCTTAAAAAGACACAGTAATGAGCCTCTGATCATCAACAGAAATATGGAAGCGCTCATCAATGCCAGTGTACCACTTGCGCTAAATCCGGGTCTTAAAGGAACTGTAATCCACTTGCCATCTTATGCATGGGACCAGGAACACTGCTGGTCACTGGGTGCAGAAATGGAAGCTTTCCGCCTGGGAAATGACCGGGAAAGTCCTTTCCTCGAGGAACAACTGTCTGGCTCCGTAACAGCCTGGAAAACACAACTCAACAAACCTTCACTGACCTATCTCAAAGACCATCAGATAGGAAAGACTATTGTATTCCCGGCGGCAGGTTATGTGGAAGCAATGTTGTCTGCCCTCTCTACCTCCACCGACGATAATGTGCTGGTGCTGGAACAACTGGCTATTGAGCGGCCACTCTCTTTCCAACCGGATGAATACCCGGAGCTATACGTCCATCTTACATCAAAGGGAAACTTAAGCATATCGTCACATGTGAATGATGTTACTACGGAACATGCATGGGCATCAGGATGGGCTACCAATAAATATAACCCCGTTACACTACCCCCGGTGAAAGAAATATTAGCAGATGCAGGCAAGCCACATGCAGACATTTACAACCGCTTTGCATCTCTGGGGCTGAACTATAAACAATATTTCCGGACCATTTCTGCACATCATATTGTCGGGAACCGCGTATATGCCCGGCTGGAGAGCCAGTTACAACAGGATGGTTCCGCCATTTTGCATCCTGCTTTGCTGGACGGTGCTTTCCAGACCCTGATACTACTTGCGGAAACCACACCCGGTTATGCATACCTGCCCGTCAGCATTGAATCCCTTAAGGTCTTCGCTCCGCTTCCGTTACAGGTCTATTGCGCCGGCGAAATAACCAGTCAATTCGGCAATATACTGCGGGGGAACCTGAAACTCACAGATGAAGCTGGTCATCTGCTCGTAGATATTAAAGGACTGAGTTGCAAAAAAACACAGATTCCCGATAGTGCCGATCCCTTACAGCAATGGGTATATAAATATACTTTTGCTCCTTTCAGCATTACCCCGAATGGTGAACTCGCTAGCTCACAACTGATTGCAACCGGTGACAGGGAAAGGTTTAAACAACTTTCGCCCGAACTCGGAAATGCTCGCTTTATTTCCACAAAACAATTAGCTACACTGGAGGAAAAAGACTTTCAACTCCTGTATCTCCCTCCTGCCGAAACAACTATTAGTGTAGAAGATATTCTGGAAGACAATTATCAGTTGGTACAATTGTTTCAGGGAATGCTGACAGAAACAAAACCAACCCGTTTTATACTGCTGCTGGAACACGCCCTGAAAGATGAAACAGCGCCGGAAACAGAAAAGATCAATGTACATCATATGTCCCTCACCGGCTTCGGCAGGACAGCCATGACAGAGATGCCGGACCTGCAACTCAAGCTCATTGATCTCCAGGAGCCGTTATCGCCCGGCATGCTGGATGAATTACTACGGGATTCATTCCCTGAAGAGGAATTGATACACACCAGTGACGGATGGAAACAAGGGATTATCATAAAAGACGATATCACCTTTCCGCAGAAAACGCAGATACCCGTTACCCGGAAACATATAAGCCACAGCAAACTGGAGATTCTGCAAAAAGGCAAGATGGACAGTTTACAGTTCCGCAATTTCCAGCCTTCCGATCCCGGTCCGCAGGAAGTACAGATAAACATTGTCTCCTCCTCCGTAAACTTCAAAGATGTGATGAAGGCCATGGGCCTGCTGAACGAGGCAGCCCTGGAGAACACTTATTTCGGTAGCGAATTCGGACTGGAAGGTGCGGGCATTGTCACAAAGGTACATGAAACGGTAAAGAATATTCGTAGTGGTGACAGGGTATACTTCCTGGGCTCCGGGTTAAGGACTGTCATCAATGTACAGGAATCATTTGTATTTAAACTGCCAGAGCATATTTCTTTTCATGAAGCCTCCACTTTCCTCGTTTACTTTACTGCCTGGACAGGTCTTGTTGAACTTTCACAGCTCAGCAGAGGACAGCGGGTGCTCATCCATTCTGCTGCCGGAGGTGTGGGGCTGGCAGCGTGCAGGATAGCCAGAGCGCATGGTGCGGAAATATTCGCCACTGCTGGCACTGACGATAAGAGAGAATTACTTAAGAGGGAAGGCATCCGTTATATTTACGATTCCCGTTCACTTGATTTCTATGATGAAATAGTAAGAGATACCCGTGGGGAAGGCGTTGATGTGGTACTTAATTCACTGGCAGGCCCAGCGTTGATCAAAAGCCTGGAACTGTTACGTACATTGGGTACATTCATTGAACTGGGTAAACAGGATATTACCAATAACCATAAACTACCCCTGATGCCTTTTAACAAAAGTATCCGTTTTATCTCACTGGATCTCGATAAAATAGCCCCGGTTGCGCCTGAACAGATACGCACATTCTTAGACAACTTCCTGAAAGCGTATACTTCCGGGGCCTTACCTCCACTGCTACACGAAATTTATGGTCTGCATCAGTTCAGGGAGGGCTTTAAAAAGCTGGCCACCGGTACACACGCCGGTAAAGTAGTGATAGACTTTACGGATAACGGCATTGCCACCCTTCCAGAAATACAGGGAATGCTTCATTTTACGGATAATGACTGTGTGTTCATCAGTGGCGGATGCAGCGGATTTGGACTACGCACAGCCTTATGGTTGGCGGAACGCGGGGCAAAACACCTGGTGCTGGCCAGCCGCAAGGGCAAAATAGCCCCGGAAGATACCGCCAGTAAAAACAAACTCAACGCAATGGGTTGCCATATTTACGAAATAGCGCTGGACATAACGGATGCAGCGGCCGTAAAAAATGCGATCGCCTATCCGGCCACATTAGGTCTTCAACTCACAGGAGTGGTCCATGCTGCTGCAGTGGTGGAAGACAGTATCATAAAAAATATCAGTCCCAACTTCCTCAACAAGGTCTTTCTGCCAAAAGCTTTGGGTGCACTGCACCTGCACGAAGTAACAAAGGATATGCAGCTGGGTTTCTTTATCTGTTACGCTTCAGGTATCGGCTATATTGGTAATCCCGGACAAGCGACCTATGCAGCGGCTAACACTTTTTTAGCCGGACTAATGCATGAAAGAAAAAGACTGGGATTAAAAGCAACCTGTATCAATTGGGGAAGTATTGATGAAGTAGGAGTCCTCGCCAGGAATGAACAGGCCAGAACTCAGCTGGGAAATATCGGGTTAATGCCAATAGCACCGGACAAAGGACTGGAGCTGATGGAAAAAGCGCTGAACCATTATCAGAGCCACGTTTCCATTCTCTATGCCGACTGGGATAAATGGACCGGCAGCATTGCCGGTACGCATTCCAAAGTGGCAGGGCTGGTAAGCAGCAACGGTAAAAGCGGCCAGCCCGCACTCCTTAATTTGTTAACGAACCACTCGCCTGCCGAATGGGAACAGATCATTCTTAACGAAATCTCCCACGTGTTTGCCGGCATTACCGGTATTCCGGCCGATTCCATCCAACCGGATGCGAGGCTCACCGACCTTGGCCTTGACTCACTTATGTCTGTTGAATTGTCTATCGCACTACAATCCAAACTGGGGCTGGACACATCCATGATGGAAATAATGGGTGCGGGTACCATTAACAAATTGGTGCAGCTGATAAAGAAGAAAGTGTCGCGACTGCACCTTACAGCTGTACCCGCCGGTTCTGTGGAACAAACAAAGACCGCCACGGCAAAAAACCTGATAAACGATTACCTTATGCGGATATGTGTAGGCAAACCCTATTTTTCCCTTACAGAAATAAACCGATCGTCCGATGGCCTGACTGCCGTCGTAGAAGGTTTTTACTGGAATAGGAATATACCGCTTAATATGGCGGACAGCGCGCGCCATCTTGCTTTACTCGGTTCCTGTGCGGTGGCAGATGTCAATCCCGACAACAGCAGGCACTGTTACCCGGTACAACACGGTGATCTCAGTATTATCAGAATACCCAGGCCAGACGAGAAGCTGACGCTATATGCCAAGCCATTTGGCTTCGATTATGTAAAGTCGCACTGTAAAGCAATAGCTCTTATTCGCGACAATAAAGGAGAGACCTGTATGGAAATGGAAGTATCTTATCACATCATCCCGGAAAAAGTATTATATACGCTATTCGAACAGCATATCAATACGAATCCGGCATGGCAAGATATCAATTCTGAAGTGTATGAAGACGATAACCCGGCAATCCCGGAAATAAACGATGATGGTCGTATCTGCTTCAGGATAGATAAACTACAGCCAGAGCAATGTGTTGGTCATTTCAGTAACCTGCCTGCATTTCCCGTGTCCATAATGACACGCTATGCCGCACACCTGATTGAAGTTGGGCGTAAGCTCGCCTATAAGGACAAGGTATTTAAACCGGAAAGGGTCACTTGTGAGACAGACAATTTCGCTTTTGCCGGTGAAAGTGTGTTGTTCACCGCCTACGAGAATGGTCGTAACGGCCGCTCTTTCCACTGGACCTGTGAAATTGAAACACCTGATAGGAAAATAGCCCGACTGGACCTTTACGAAACGGCCTTACCCGATAACAGGAAAGTTTAGCGTCATAACCCAAAGGCCACCGGTTCAAGTCCATCTCTCCCAACCAGATAGAGCCTCAGGAGATCCTGGGGCTTTTTTTGAATCATTAGCTCCTTTGGTTTGGAATGTTGCCCTGACAGAGCGTGGAAAGCACCGGTTCGAATCCTGCATGCCCCACATAAAGAAATACCGACTCGATATCTCTTTTTTGTTTTAACGCTATTTTAATCTCTCCTTTTACTCTTTCTTTCCTCTGGCTTGATGTTCAAGGTATGTATTTAAGTATTCTTCCTGCAGTTCATCCGAATCCCCGTAGTGTTCGCGGAGTGCTTTCAACTTTTGATGCAGGTCCGCCCTTACCTCCGCATATTCGGGATCATCGTATATATTATTCATTTCCTGCGGGTCTTTTTTGAGGTCGTACATTTCCCATTCGTCAATGTCGTAGTAAAAATGTATCAGCTTATACCTCTTCGTAGCTACCCCGTAATGCCTCTTTACCATATGCACCGACGGATATTCGTAATACGTATAATAGACCGCATCGCGCCATTCCTTTGATTTTCCGTTTACCAGATCCCGGAACGATTCTCCTTGCATTTCCGAAGGGACCTGTACATGGGCATAATCCAGAAGAGTCGGCGCGAAATCAAGGTTCTGGACAAGTTCGTCGACAACGGTACCCGGTTTGATCTCCTTCGGATATCGCATCAATAAAGGTGTACGAAAAGATTGCTCATACATGAACCGTTTGTCGAACCAGCCGTGTTCCCCGAGGTAGAACCCCTGGTCTGAAGTATATATAACAATGGTATTGTCCGTAAGGTCGTTTTCTTCAAGGTAATTTAACAGCTCCCCTACACCATCGTCCACAGATTTAATGGTACGCAGATAATCTTTAATATAGCGATTATATTTCCACAAGGCTATTTCCTTTTCCCTGGTTTTATTGTCTATCAAAATCTTTTTCCCGTCAACATTTTTTTCTATTTTTTTGGGATCGATCTTCTTTTCCGCAAAATATTTCTCTATAAAAGCCCTGTTTTTGGGCCCGTAAGCGGCTTCCCATTGGGCGCGTTGTTCTTCGTTGAACCGGTTTAATTCTTTATCAAAACCGGTTTCGTTGCCTTCGGGAGACACCAGGAATTTAAAATCGTGCCCCCACACCGCATGGCCGTCAACCTGCATTTCCTGGGTTTTAGCCGCAGTACCACGTCCTTCGTATCCTGTTTCCGGATCAAAGAAATTATCCGGAGGGGTAAAGTCCGCTTCATCGTATAAATGGAGATATTCAGGTGCAGGCTGCCAGTTGCGGTGGGGCGCCTTTTGATTGTAGATCAGGAGGAAAGGCTTTTCTTTATCGCGCTGCTCCTTTAACCATCTCAGGGCATATTCGGTAGTGATGTCCGTTACATAACCCTGAATACGTTTTTTCTCTCCGTTGATAATAAAATCCGGATTGTAATAATGTCCCTGCCCGGGCAAAACCATGGAGAAATCAAATCCCTGAGGAAGACCATCAAGGTGTATTTTACCGATCATGGCCGTGGCATAACCTGCCTTTTGCAACTCTTTGGGAAAGTTGTCCTGGTCCCAGTTAAAAGGTTGAACATTGTCTACCTTACCATTTATAAAACTGTGTTTCCCGGTAAGGATAACGGCGCGACTGGGGGCACAGATGGAATTCGTAACCGTAGCCCTGGTAAATAGCGCTCCCTGCTCGGCCAGTTTATCGATGTTCGGGGTTTCGTTCAAGCCGTAGCCGTAAGCGCTAATAGCCTGATAAGCATGATCGTCGCTCACCATTAAAATGATGTTCGGTCTTTTGTTCTTTTCCTGTCCCCTGACCGGAGAAACTATGCACGCCGCAAAAAACAAAAGGTATAATAAGGTATTGGTTCTCATTTTTTTTTGGTCTTTTATCACTCGTAATTTAGCAATGTTTATTTTAAATTCTGTACTGCCCACATCTGGTTTTATACCTCTCCGTGCAGTACAGTACAGTATGGGCAGAATAAAAAATAGCAGTAAATCGAAAATAATTTTATACCTGATCCAGGTTCTGATTCGTACTAAGATACTTCTATTTTAATTTTTCTCTGTAAAATGGTTGTTAAAAAGAGTAAACTAACGCACATTGATACCTTTATTTTTTCTGTTACCAGGTTTTCAAAAAAATTTAAGCCCGGGAAGAGGGTACCTTTAAAACACTGTATATCTCATATTTAACTATAGGCATTTATTATCCCGAATCCCTGAGCGAAAGAGAAAAGTCCCGGTGATGGTTTTCTTTTTCGGCGGAGGATAGATGCCAAGTCGGCCATTCGTTTTTACGGTCAAATGAAGAAAAATTCCATGTTGGTCCCGAAAAGATCATTGCTACCGGCAGCAAAGGCAATTTTGACCTGCACCAGTATGAGGGACAACCCCACGTTTTTTTCAATTTCAGCTTACGTATAAGAAAATAACTAGCCTATTACAAAAAAATCAATAAAAAAATTGCGCAGTTATTTGACTGCGCATATATTTGCAGTCAAATAACTGCGTAATGAAATTAAGAAGAGACGTTTTCCAGGCCATAGCCGATCCAACTCGTAGAACGATAATTTCTTTGGTTGCTTTTCAAGCAATGACTCCGACTTCAATTGCTGATCATTTTGACTATTCCAGACAAACTATTTCCAAGCATATACAAATACTTACGGAGTGTGAAATACTCAATCAAAAACAAAAAGGCCGGGAAATATACTATCAACTGAACCCAAAAGGAATGAAAGAAATAGCCGATTTTATTGAACCATTCCGTAAAATGTGGGATGACAGGTTTAATAAATTAGAAACTATTATGAAAAACTATAAATCGGAGAAATAGGACAAAATGGAACAAAAGACAAAAATTGATGCTCGCGAAGGAAAGCAAGAATTAATAATAACAAGGGAATTTGACCTTTCAGTTGAGTTACTTTTTAAAGCCTACAGTGAGCCTGAGCTTATAGAGCAATGGATGGGAACAAAAGTAATAAAACTTGAAAACAGGAATCACGGTAGTTATCAGTTTGAAACTTCGTATAACGGAAATGTCGTATTTAAGGCAAACGGAACAATACATGAGGTTCTGCCCAACCAAAAAATCATCCGAACCTTTGAAATGGAAAATACTCCTATTGGTGTACAGCTTGAATTTCTCATATTTGAAAAGCTTACGGATAGCACAAGTAAGTTGACCATGCAAATAATTTATAAGTCAGAGGAACACAGAGCGGAACAGCTAAAACTACCATTTGCAAATGGTATCAATATGGCTCACGACAGATTACAAGAAACATTAACCAACCTAACATAGTATAAAATGACAAAGAGAAACAAAATCATATACTGGACAACAACGGTTTTACTCGCATTAGGAATGTTTTCGGGCGGATTGGCACAAATTTTCAGAGTAAAAGAAAATATAGAGGGGATTGTTCACCTGGGCTATCCAATTTATTTGATGAGCATATTAGGCGTCTGGAAAATATTAGGGGTTATTGCTATATTACTCCCAAAAACCCCGCTACTAAAAGAATGGGCTTACGCCGGCTTCTTTTTTGCAATGACGGGAGCAGTAATTTCTCATATCGCAAGTGGAGACGGCTTCGCACATTATCTCGCCCCTTTACTTTTTGCAATTCTTACCGTTCTGTCCTGGTATTTTAGACCAGCAGACAGAAAAATCATTTTCAATAAAAAATAATAATACTATGGCTAATAAAGTAGATTTTAAAAACGTATCTGTAACAGGCCTGGAATCATCTCCGGTTGCAGAAGCACTTGCAGGTTTACGGGCACATGAGGCTCAATATTTTATGAATAAATATAAACTTGATTTTATGGTTATCCCTGCAAGTGAAAGCCGGGAGACCCTTAATTGGGTAAACCGGATTTTAAAGGAAGAGCGGGATATTGAGATTACAGCTAAACCATTAGAGACTGCAAGTTTGCAGGTGGAAAATATAAAATGGGTTTTTGTTTTTTATGAGAACGGACTTGCAATCAATATTCCTTATACAATAGATACTACTAAACAACGGGCTGTTGGATTCAAACTTTCTGATGGTATGGAAATACCGGAAGAATTGGAAAATAAATTTAAGTTTGCCCGGAAGAAGTCAAAATTGGCAGGAACAATTCGCGGTTCATTTTTTGTTATCAAAGGCGAATATTAAAAACAGAAATGAACTTTAAGATCATACAGTCCCCACAACGTCTTGCTGATTATGTTCGGTTCTTTTGGTTTTCAGAATACAACGCTCCCAAAGAACCCTCATTTATTCATCACGCATTTGCTCATCATTGTCCTGAGGTTCTCTTCTGTTATAAAGGCCAATTCAAATACAAGTCAGCATTTGATACGGGAAAAAGCCTGATTACCGGAGTTTACGGGCAGACACAATCTATCAGCAGAGTTACATCAAACACGGATTTTGGTATTTTGGGATTTTATTTATACCCTCATGCCCTTACACAATTGTTTCAAATGCAGGCAAATGAACTTACCAATCAGTCCGTTGATATTAAAACCCTTTACGGCAAAGAAGGAGAAATACTGGAAGAAAAAATAATGCTGGCCGTTAATAATAACCAAAGGGTTAAAATCATAACCGATTTTTTAGAAGCACGATTGATAAATGTCAGGACAAAATTCTCAGGCACCTGTTCTTCTATAAAAACGATTTCAAACGCTTACCAGGCTGTTTCAGCCAGTTCCCTGACTAAAAATAACTTTTTATCTCTGCGGCAGTTTGAAAGAAGATTCAAAGAATTTTCAGGTTTTAGCCCTAAACGATTCTTACGCATTGCCAGGTTCAATTCCCTTCTCAACACTCCATTTCAACATAAGAATTTTGCCGATATTGCTTTTGAATTTGGTTATTATGACGAGGTGCATTTCAGCCACGACTTTAAACAATTTTCAGGTATACTTTTTCTCAAATTCCGGGGCCAGCGCCGGGCCTTTTATTTTTAACGATGGCTGAAAGAAATGAAACAGCAGGATCGATCAGGTTTCCGCCAAGCCGGATGCATGCCCCGGGAATATGAATGAGCAGTATAACTTTGATGTATATCATTCCTTAAACATCTTTTCCTGAAACTCTATGGCCGCCGGAAAGAGAATGTTGTTTTCCAGGTGAATGTGCAGGTGCAAATCCTGTTCAAACTCATCCAGCATCTTAAACGCTACTCTGTAGGTATTGCATGCATCTTCCGGAGGGATATAATTCCCCGTTATCCCGGCGATCTCCCTGAAACGATCCCCTTCCTCATCGTGTTCGTGCCTCATCATGGTAATGGGATTTTCAATAGTCCCGAAATGTGGCCTTTCCAACGTATCTTCATTGAGCCGGACTTTCACCATTTTCCGGATAAACGGAAACAGCATGAGTTCTTCCTTTTTCATATGCTGGCTCAGGGCCCCTGCCGTCATGGTGAACAGCTCGTACACCCTGAACAGCTCCGGGTGACGCTCCCCATGTACCTTTCTCAGTTTATCCAGGAACTGCAGGAGAATGGGAATGGTTTCCTCCACATAACGATGGTGTTTTTTCTCGATATAATCCGTCAAAAGATCCAAAGGCCAGGACCTGTAATCGATAGCCTGATCAGCTCGGATATTCAGCACTGCACTCAGGCTGTCGAGTAAAATGGTTTTGTCGAGCCCCTTTTTAGTGCATACTTCATCTATGGTGCGATGGCCTTTGCAGCAAAAGTCTATTCCGTATTTTGAAAAAACGGCAGCTGTTCTGTAATCTTCAGCTACGAATTCCCCGATCTGTTTATTCATTAATGTTTCCATTTTCTTATTGTTTTTTGTTTTTAAATGTCAATTGAAATACAAACCAGCAGGTGGTTACGATACCTATACCGAAAATGATATCGCCTATAGAACGAAGCCATTTCAGTACGATCATGGTGGGATGTTGCATAAGCTCAGAGGAACGGGCATACCACATACCGTGCTCTATACTTTCCACCGCCTGCCATATCCCTATGGGCAACAGGCTCAGCAAGGCCATTCCGAGCAGCCCGATATTGAGGGACCAGAATGATATCTTTAAAAGTTTTTCGTTCCATTTAACATCCCTGTAAAGGCTTCTCAACACAAACAGCATCAAACCTATTCCGAGCATTCCGTATACTCCGAATAACGCCGTATGTCCATGCAGGGGAGTTGTGTTTAATCCCTGTACATAATACAGCGCGATGGGCGGATTAATAATAAACCCGAAAATGCCGGCACCGAGGAAATTCCAGAATGCGACGGCTATCATAAAATAGATAGGCCATTTATAATCCTCAAGCCATTTAGCGGTTTTAGACAGTTTATAATTGTGCCAGGCCTCGTAGCCGATCAGGGTAAGCGGAACCACTTCCAGTGCGCTGAAGGTAGCCCCCAGGGCCATAACCATTGTTGGTGTACCGGTAAAGTACAGGTGATGAAAAGTTCCTATGATCCCTCCGGACATGAATATGATGGTAGCCAGCAATACACTAAGTGTGGCCGTTTTTGTCTTTAACAGGCCAAGGCGTACAAACAAAAATGCGATCACCACGGTGGCAAACACTTCAAAGAAGCCCTCCACCCAAAGGTGGACCACCCACCATCTCCAGTATTCGGCGATGGCGAGGTTGGTCTGCCGTCCCCACATTAGTCCCGCAGCATAGAAAGTGGCGATAGCCGTACACGACACCAAAAACATGACAATAAGGTTCTTTTCCGGGGTTTTCGCTTTTAGCACCGGTATTAAAGGACGCACCATCAGGGCCAGCCACACGAAAAGCCCTACCAGCAGAAATATTTGCCAGAACCTGCCCAGGTCTACATATTCATACCCCTGATGCCCGAACCAGAAGTTGTCGATAAGATTCAGCTTTTGCATCACACCCAGCCATTGACCGGTCATAGAGCCCAATACAATGATTAACAAGGCAATAAACAGGAAATTTACCCCGAACTTCTGGTACTTAGGGTCTTTTCCTGATACTGCGGGGGCGATATAAAGCCCGGTAGCCAGCCATGCGGTCGCAATCCAGAAAATGGCAAGCTGGGTATGCCACGTTCGTGAAACAGCATACGGAAGTATCCGGTCCAGGGGAATGCCATAGAGTCCGTCTCCCTCAACACCGTAATGTGCCGTAACAATACCTAACAACATTTGAAGAACCATAAGCAGGCTTACAATCCAGAAATATTTTCTAACCAGTCGCATGGAAGGGGTTATTCCCTGTTTCAACAAAGGGTCTTCTGCGGGGGGCGGGACATTTTCGTCTGCTCCCGATTTTACATGGTAAAACACCATGATACCGATGCAAAGGATCAGCAGGATAATACTTACCCCGGACCAGGCGAGCAGGTCGCTGGTAGGCTTGTTTCCTACCAGTTCATCCGCTGGCCAGTTGTGTGTATAGGATATGGTACTTCCCGGTCTTTCCGTTACGGTAGCCCAGGTAGCCCAAAAGAAAAAGGCATTCATTTTATGCATCCGGGCTTCATCTCTAATACTGTTTTTCGGAATGGCATAATCGCTGCGCAATTTGTCAAATCCGGGATCGTCGGTAAACAATCCTTTATAATACATGCTGAGATGTTCAACAGCCTGCACTCTTTCACCGGATATGGTAATGGTCCCCGATACCGGGTCGTAGGTATTCGTTCGCAATTCTTTTTGAAGCCTTACCTTTAAAGCCGCCTGTTGTTCCGGGTTCAGGGCATCGTAAGTCGTACTTTGATCATTTCCCGCATAAAGGTTCAGTATAAACAAAGCTTCCCTGTGCAGCCAATCCGCAGTCCAGTCGGGTGCTACATAAGCCCCATGGCCCCACACGGACCCTACTTCCTGTCCTCCCATACTCTGCCAGATATTCTGACCGTCCTTTATCTCCTCCCCGGTGAATACGACCTCTCCACCGGTAGTAACAATTTTTACGGGAACGGGAGGTGATTCCTGGTATATTTCATAACCATAATAACCTAAAACTCCGAAAGACAACAGCATTACCAATGCAAAACCTATCCATAGTTTATGTTCTCTGTTCATAATGTATCTAATGTTTGGTCAGACAAACCTGTCCGGTTTTTTACAATATTTTACGGTACAAATTTGTCGTTTACTGATATCTTATTTTATGACAGAGGTCATATTTGCTAAAAACCGGTGGTGGGATGGTGAGGCGGGGAGACAATGAGATGGGGAGACAATGAGACGGGGAGATGCGGAGGCAGTGAGGTAATTGGTTTAAAATATTCCGGGTGGGCCGGTCCTCGGGGTGGTTTCCGAAAGCGGGAAGGATTATAATTTTAAGAAGGTTTTGCCCTCGCTCAAATCACTCATCAGTTCTTCGAGATTGGTCTGTTCGAACAGGTTCTTCAGATTTTCCTTAACCGGTTTGTATTTAAAATGGAAAGGACAGGGATTTGTTTCGCTGCATTCGTGCAGTCCCAGGCTGCACCGGGTAAACAGTCCGTCCCCGTCTATTGCCGTAACCAGGTCTTTCATACTTATGGTACTGAGATTGGCCGTGGCCATTTCAAACCCGCCTCCGGATCCTTTTACAGAAGTTACGATATTATGCTTAACAAGCTTTTGCAGTATCTTGGCCGTAAAGGCTTCGGGGGATTTGATCTTCCGGGATATATCGCGCAGGCTTACCCGCTGTTTTTTCCGGGTCTCGGAAGCGATGTACAGGGTGGCCCTGATACCGTATTCACAGGATTTTGATAGCATTTGGCGGGACTTTACCGCAAAAATACGTATTTTACTAAGACTCTTTTTATCGCAGTAAATACATCTGTAAAAAAAATCAGCAATTCCAGGAAAATAATTAACCTCTGATCTGTATAGATAACGGTGATGCTTCGAGTGCTGCCAGATCAATTCCTTCCCTGTCGGGTCCCGGTTCACCCAGAGTGAGAACGTTCCGCTGAAACTTCTGCAAATAATATACACCACTATATCCTTTTTGAGCTAAAAAAAAACTCATTCTCAGAAGATCGTGCGATTGTAGTAAACCGCTGTGAACAGTAGTACGGACCTCAAAGGTTACGGATCCATCCAGCAACAGGTTCAGGCATTTACTGAAGTCTTCAAAATATTCACCTCCCGTAACCGCTATTTCCCGATCGGGCAGGGCCTTGAAATCCAGCGAGACATAATCGGCCAGGGACTCTTCTACAAGAGCTTTCAACACGTCGGGACGACTGCCATTGGTATCCACTTTGATCAAAAACCCCAGGTCCTTTACACGGGAAGCAAATTCAAGAACTGAAGTATGCAGAAGGCACTCTCCCCCGCTCAAAACAACGCCTTCCAGAAGCCCTCTCCGGCTTCGCAGGAAATCCAGAGCTCCGGCATAGGTCAGACGCCCTTTCCCCAGGACAATATCGGGATTATAGCAGTACGAACACCGCATATTGCATCCGGCAAACCATATAATACAGGCCGGATAACCCGGATAGTCAAGCAGGGTAAACGGGGTGATGCTGTATATGTTCCTAATAGCCTTCCCTGAAGTGTGTACGCTGCTTGTGTTCACCTTTTTTTCCTATGTTAAAGCTTTCTATCGGCCTGTGATACCCCATGACCCTGGTGTATATCAAACATCGGGTCCGCAATGCTGTCTGTGAATTCAGTTCGTGTTGTTCTGCTGTTTTCATGGATGTGTTTTTTAATGCTCCGTTTGGGAGCGGTTATTCAATAAAAATTTAAATGTGTAGCATAACTTTCCGGTACAGGATTTATGCTGTACTTTCCTGTTGATGGTTATGAATCCGGTCGAGCAAAATGTCGTCGCATTTCGGACAAAATTCATGTTCCCCGTTCAAATAGCCGTGAACCGGGCAAATACTGAAGACCGGGGTTACCGTGATATAGGGAAGCTTAAACCGGGTCAGTACTGTTTTTACAAACTGCCTGCAAGCCTCCGGTGAACTGATCTTTTCGTTCATATACAGGTGTAACACCGTTCCCCCGGTATATTTGCATTGCAATTCGTCCTGCATCAATAAGGCTTCAAACGGGTCGTCGGTAAAATCAACCGGCAGTTGTGAACTATTGGTGTAATAGGGATTTTCCGGTGTCCCGGCCCGGATGATCTCCGGGTAGCGCTTCAGGTCTTCTTTGGCAAACCTGTATGTCGTTCCTTCTGCCGGTGTGGCTTCCAGGTTATACAGGTTCCCTGTTCTCTCCTGGAATTCCTGTAACCTGCCCCGTATGTGATCCAGGATTCCGGCCACCATTTCATGTCCGAAATTATCCGTCAGGTCATTCCGGTCACGGGTATAGTTCCGGACCATTTCGTTCATTCCGTTCACCCCTATGGTCGAAAAATGGTTCCTGAAGTGAGACAGGTAACGTTGGGTATACGGATAGAGCCCCCTGTCAAACATTTCCTGTATAAAAACCCTTTTTTTCTCCAAAGTGGACTGTCCCAATCCCAACAGCCGGTCCAGGGCCTGGTATAATTGTCTTTCTTTTCCCGCATATAAGTATCCCAATCGTGCCATATTAACAGTGACTACCCCGATACTTCCCGTCATTTCGGCGCTGCCGAACAGGCCGTTTCCTCTTTTCAACAACTCCCTCAGGTCCAGTTGTAACCGACAGCACATACTTCGTACGGCATTGGGCTGGTAGGCATTGGGATTGGGCACTTTGTCACCGTTTTCATCTGTCAGATACTGGCTGCCTATAAAGTTCTGGAAATAGGATGACCCTATTTTGGCAGTGTTCTCAAAAAGTATGTCCGTGTTTTCTCCGTACCAATCAAAATCTTCCGTGATATTCACGGTAGGAATGGGAAAGGTAAATGGCTGGCCCTGTGCATCACCTTCGGTCATTACCTGGTAGTACGCCTTATTAATGACCTGCATTTCTTTCTGAAAATGCCGGTACTGCAGGTCGGTTACCCTATCCACTCCCCGCTCCCATGCCATTCGGGAAATTTCAGCATCGTCATTTCCCTCAAACAAATGCCGGTCCCGGCGGGTGGGGATCTGGGCCTTTAAATCTTCGGGTACTACCCAGTCCAGGGTAATATTGGTGAAGGGCGACTGTCCCCAGCGTGCCGGTACGTTCAGGTTATAGACAAAACTGCGTATGGCTTTCAGCACTTCTTCATAAGTAAGCCGGTCCTTAAATACATAGGGAGCCAGGTAAGTATCGAATGAACTGAAAGCCTGTGCTCCTGCCCATTCACTCTGTAATATACCCAGAAAGTTAGCCATTTGGCCCAGGGCCTCCCTGAAATGATTAGGCGGACGACTTTCCACCCGGCCGCGGACACCGTTGAACCCCTCATTGAGCAGAACCCTTAAACTCCAGCCCGCACAATAACCGGTGAGACAATCGAGGTCGTGTATATGAATATCCCCGTTCCTGTGAGCGTGCCCCTCCTCTTTCGAATAAACCTGGTCCAGCCAGTAATTGGCAATCAACTTTCCCGCTACATTATTTATCAATCCCGCATTGGAATATGACGTGTTGGCATTAGCATGAATCCGCCAGTCTGTTTGCTCTATATACTCCGCCACCGTCTGGGAACTGTCTACATATGTGGTATGCTCGCTGAACCCATGTGTATGATCCCTTTGCATCTTACGCGTATGCCTGTACAACATAAAGGAGCGCATCACCTCAAAATAACCCGCTTCATACAACTCTTTTTCAATGGCATCCTGTATTTCCTCCACCGATAAGATGCTTTCCGTATCCAACCGACTCATCAATCTTTTATATATTTCAGGGTCAGGCGATCGCCGTACACTGGCAAAAGCTTTTTCTATGGCTATCTCAATTTTGTACCCTTCAAACGGTACATAAGTTCCTGTCCTTTTGATAACTGAATTTTTCATCTTATTCTGTTTAATCCCGTGCTGTTTCGCTATGGGTTTAATACAAATTTACCCAAAACAAGACTTAAATATCCGATTTAAAAAAATAATAATCAACAATTTAAAATCAAAATTGTTCATAAAATGCTTATATTCTGTCTATCCGTTTTCAGGAGCTTAATTCTGGTGGGCATTTATGACATCGAGAGAAGTTTTCATACGGAAACTATTGAAATAACAGATTATATATTCATAAAAAGCCAACCTCCGGCAGATTATCCGATACATCAATCAACGCTTTTCGGCCAGAGGTGTTTCCTCCACTAGCTTTACCAAATCCTCAATGATCGCCATTCCGCCATCTCTGTTATACCATATTTGAAGAAATTCTTTAAAGGGATCGTCTATTTTTCCGTTCTGGCTTTTATAAGCGGCTACCATGTTCATTACTGTTCCCGATCTGGGTCCCCAGGTATGGACTACGTTAACATCACCATCCAATACAATAAGTTTAGGTATGGAACGGGTCCCACTTGTCAAAAACAGGTCCATGAGCTCAGGGTTTTCATCACGCAGAACAATTCTGAGATCAAGATTCGTGACTTCCTCACAGATTTTGTTTAAAACCGGGATTGTCTGTGCTCCGTCGGCACACCAGCTTTCCATTATTACAAGCCAGGTTTGTCTTTTATTTATCCTTTTAAAACTCTTCACCGCTTTTTCCGGAATGGCCAGGGTTTTGTTGAGCCTGCGCATTCTGCTCATATTCAATTTTGTAAAATTTATGCGTACATCAGTTTGTTCCGGCCCGGAGGTCTTTCCTTCGGAAGCCAATTGTTTTACCAGTTCCATATACGCTTCATAGGAAAGTGCTTTCTGTAAACTGTTTTCTATGATCTTGTTTTCCATATCTTGTGGTTTCGATTAATTTTTTAAAATTGTTTCCGGAAGTAATGGTCACCGAAAAAATCAGTTTATCTCTGCCGGACGGGGGTGTACTTTCACACTACTACATGTTAAGCTCTACGGCACTAACATAAGGTGCAATCCGTGCCTGAAAAGCTATCAACTCCTCAACCCCGAACTGCTCTCCCTACCTATCCCGGCCAGGCGCGCGATACAAGTCCCGGCATCCGGTTAAAATTCTACTTCAAAGTACAGGCTGCTTGCGGGCGTTTCTTCCGTCACATCCTCTCCTTTTATAACTTCTCCCTTATCATTTAACAGCCTGAGATTAATTTTCCAGTACCCTGTCATTGTGAATGAGAGTTTTCCTCTATATATGCCCGATGCCACATCATAGGTCAGGTCTTCATTATTCGGGGAACCATGATTATCCATTCCTGGCATCCGGGGATCTACGGAGATCCTGTAGTTCTCAACTGCGGAAAAGTTCATCATATCTTCCATTTTATACAACCCGGCTACAAAACCATTTATTTTCACCTCCGGTTCCACCGGCCCGATCATAGCCAGAATATAACGGGTATCATCACTTCCTTTAAAAACAGTGATCTTTTGCTTCCCGCCAGGTGACGGATTGACCTCCAGGTACCCTTCCGCTTCGTAAGTTGTTCCGCCAATCTTATAATTTAGTATCAGACTCCAATATTCTTCGGCATTACCGGTCATTTGAAATATCAAAAAACCTTTGGAAACCGTATTATTTTCTGTTAATGTTACGCCGGATTTCGGACAGGAGTGTTCCCTGTCCGTCATATGCATGACGGGCGTCCAGGCAATCTCCGAATCGGAAAAATAACGGTCGGAGGCAATATCTTTTATCCGGATCGATACCTCGTTATATCCCGTAGTGAAACCGCTGTTTTCCGAGTAAAGTTCAACCGTATGTCCATTGGCCTCAAAAGATGTTACCAGGTTGAGCCCGGCTACAGGATCGTTTTCGGATACTTCGTCATTGTCCGAAGCGCATGAGACAAAACATATAAAAACCGCGACAAGAAATAAAGATTTTACTATTTTCATTTTTTAATTTTTAATAGTGCTAATTGATCTTATAGGAAATATTGAAAAATAAGTTGCGCCCCATTCTCGGGATATTATTCCAATCCGAATATGTGGAATAATACCTGTCAAAGATGTTTTCTATACCCGCTTTGGTATATAATCGGTTGCCGGAGATATAAAATGTTTTTCCCAGCGCCATTGAAAATATCGTATAGGCGGGTGTCTGGTCTTCACCGAACCCCCGGTTAAAGTTGACCTGTTTTCCCGCACCACCGGCACTTACTTCCCCGTAAAAGCTCCTTGTATCGTATTTCAGGAAGGATTGATAGGCCCACGGACTGATAAAGGGCAGATCCCGGTTTTGGTTGTCTGTTCCCCGGTGCCAGGATATGGCACCGGACCAGGTTAATCCGGGAGCAATTTTATACTCGCTATTGAATGATAAATTAACGATATCTGCATATCTCAGGTTGGTATATATTCTCACACCGTCCGCACCTATGGTCATGGTACTCAGCGAAGAATCCGTTTTCCCGATAATATAATTATGTATTCGGAAGGCATTTCCTTCAAAGCTTAATTTAAACCCGGGCTGGGTCATGGATATCCCTGCATTTAATTCCATCGACCGCTCATTTTCTAAGCCCGGATTACCTACATAATCATGGTTGTCAAAACTATTAAAGAGGTAGAACCCGTAACCTTCCGAAACCGATGGGGCCCTGGTAGCATAGGCCAGTCCGAAATTGAGCTGAAAAGATCGTAATTGTTTGCTGTACTGTGTTGCTATACTGGAAAGAAAACGCGTTTGTGACGCCGCTGCATCCGGGTAAAAAATGCGGAGGCTGTTTAATCCGAATTTATCCGCTACACGATTACCCTGTACTGTGACCCTTGCGGAGACTTTTAAGGAACTCTCTTTAAAATTGATAATGTCCTCCAGATACAGACCGGTATTAAGAGTACGGACATCGGGCCAGGTGAGCATAAACATGGAAGCCTCCCCGCGATTGGCCGGGTACATCGTCATCTCTGCCAGGGATTTATTATAAAAACCATCCCATTTGAACAAAAGACGGTGTTTCCCGGTTTTTAAAGCAGTCCGGGAATAAAAACCGTAAGTATCGCTCCAGCCGGGCATATCCATTCGTACGGGGACATTCGGCCTTTGGGAATCATCCATCACATGTGTAATCGTGTTGTAATACAACTTTGATTCCCAATGATGCAACACACCCAGAGTATCCTGCTCATAACTTAAAGAGGTGATCACCGCCCTGGCCAGGGATACATCCATAGGCAAAGCAGGATATCCGACATCATTAGCCTCATCATAGACCAGGGTTGCAGCTAATTTTTTTCCCGGTCCCAATTGATATCCGCCGTTTAAGGAAATATTGTACTTTTCATATTGTGAAAAATGAACTTCTTCACCTCCTCCGGCACTGTAGTTTCCTGCCTTACGGTATACAATATCCCCGTCTATATAGTATTGGTCTTTGGAAAAATTAATATCCGCTCCTATAATTTTCTGTTCGTTGTTGGTTTCAAAACCGTTTTCCAGGCTTATGATAAAAATATCTTCTTTAAACCCCGCTTTATCAATCTTCAGATCAATGGCTCCACCTATACTTACACCATATTCCGCCCCTTGCTGCCCGGATGCAATGTGTGCTTCGGAAAGATTGGATACATCTACATAAGAAGTAATGGGATCCATTTTATCCGTACAGGCACCGAATACCCGCATTCCGTCTATCGTGACGGAAAGCCGCTCGGAAGACATACTGTTCAGTGTGGGTTCCCATGCATAGGCGCCCCGCTTTACCATATTCACTTTCCGGGCGGAGGTCAGATATTCATCAAGAGAAGACAAGGGTTTGGCCTGCCCGGGATCGCCGGACTGCGTTCTGTCGGATATCACTACAACCTCTTCCAGGTAAACCGGCAAGATCGTATCTCTTTCACCTCCCTCTTCCCTCTGTGCATGGACGGGAAAAGAAATAAACAGAACTCCTCCAGAAAACCACAGCAGCCATTTCCTCGAGAACAATGGGCCTAGTAAAATATACGGGAATCTGCCTGCCGGTATAATAATTTTCATTAGAAGCATTCGGGAGAATTAAATACTATAAAAACAATCAAGTACAGAAACAGTAATAAACAAAGCTGATGTACTTATTCTCCGCAAATATAGAAGGTGCCCGAGATGAAAAATATGACTAAAGTCACCTTAAGGATAAAAACGGATTTTTCCCTCCGTTCCCGGTAAAGGATTTGAAAATTTCCATGTCGTATATTCTTTTAAACAGAAACTTTATCCTTTCCTCTTATAAATCATCTCTTTTGAGATAATAGGGTTTAAAAAATAGCACAGCACAGCTTATCCCACTCATTAATAAAAGAATACATAAATGTCCTTCCCTGCATCGGAATATGACAGAAATCATATTTTCCCCATATACCGTCCCATACCTTTACACCAAATTATACAAACAAAATACACTGCATATGAGTACGATTAAAAAAACAATGTTATTACTCTTCGGTATCCTGCTAACAGCATGCGGAGGGACTCCAGAAAAAAAGGAAAAGTTCACTTATGAAAGAACTCCTGCTCAAAAGGAGACCAAAACAGTGAATAAGGTTGCCGGAAATAAGGCCACCGGAGATTTAACAGACTTGGACAACAAAGGTATAGGTCCGGTCAAAAATATAGAATTAGGCACCGATATCGATCAGGATATGGCCAAAGCAGGCCAGGCACTGTTTAAGGAAAAATGTATGTTGTGCCATAAACCGGATAAAAAATTCATCGGGCCTGCACCGAAAGGAATTTTGGACCGCCGCTCGCCGGAATGGGTTATGAATATGATTTTAAATCCTGAAGTCATGGTAAAAGAAGATCCTATTGCAAAGCAATTGCTGATAGATCATAACGGCTCACCAATGGCCAACCAGGGGCTTACTGAAGAAGAAGCAAGAAAGGTACTGGAGTATTTCAGGACACTTTAAGTATATGAGCCATATATATTAAAAACAGCGTAAATTTAAACATTATGAAACTAACAATCAAAAGTTTACCTTCCCTAGTTCTAATAGCCGTGATGTTTACCGCTTGCAACAGTAGCGGGACTTCCAATGGCAATCGCGGGGCCCTCGCCTCTACTGCGGCAGAAAAAGTGTATGTCGCTCCCGGGGAGCACGATGAATATTATGCCTTCTTTTCCGGCGGATATAGCGGAAACCTTACCGTATATGGATTGCCATCGGGAAGAATGTTTAAGGAAATTCCCGTTTTTTCGCAATTTCCCACCAACGGGTACGGGTATTCCGAAGAAACCAAACCCATGTTAAACACCTCTCATGGGTTTGTTCCCTGGGATGACCTTCATCACCCCGATATTTCACAAACGAACGGGAAACTTGACGGAAGGTGGATCTTTGTAAACGGTAACAATACCCCCCGTATTGCAAGAATAGACCTTAAGACCTTCGAAACCGAAGAGATCATCGAAGTCCCTAACAGTGCAGGGAACCACAGTTCGTCCTTTATTACGGAAAACACAGAATACGTTGTGGCCGGTACCCGTTTTTCAGTACCTGTGCCCCAGCAGGATATTTCCATAAAAGAATACAAGGGACATTTTAAAGGCGCACTGTCTTTTATTTCCGTAGAACCGGAAACCGGGAGGATGAACATGAAATTCCAGGTTATGATGCCCGGGTTTAATTACGACCTGTCACACCCCGGGCGCGGGAAATCGCATGGCTGGTTTTTCTTTACCACCTATAATACCGAAGAGGCCAGTACACTATTGGAGGTCAATGCTTCACAAAACGATAAGGATTTTATTGCGGCCATAAACTGGAAAAAGATCGAGGAGTATGTAAATAACGGAGGCGGTACAAAAATGCCTGCCAATTATGCCCATAATGTATATGAGCATGCAACTCACGGTGCCAAATCCACCATGCTGAAAGAAGTCTTAACGGTAGATCCCACCGAAGTACCGGGTGCCGTTTTCTTTCTCCCCACACCGAAATCACCCCACGGGTGCGATGTAGACCCGACAGGTGAATACATTATAGGAAACGGAAAACTCTCCGCTGATCTGACCGTTCACTCCTTTGATAAAATGATCGCCGCCATCGAAGCAAAGAAATTTGACGGGGAAGCATACGGAATTCCTGTATTGAAGTTCGAGGACGTCCTGGCAGGTCAGGTAAAAAGCGGCGGGTTAGGGCCCCTGCACACCGAATTTGACGGAAAAGGAAATGCTTATACTACATTTTTTATCTCTTCGGAACTGGTAAAATGGAATGTAGAAACCCGCGAAGTCATAGACCGACAGCCCAACTATTATTCCGTAGGTCATGTCATGATCCCCGGCGGAAACTCCGCCGCACCTTTCGGAAAATATGCTGTTGCCATGAATAAGATCACGAAAGACAGGTATCTTCCCACAGGCCCGGAACTGGAACATTCTGCTCAACTGTTTGATATCAGCGGGGATAAAATGGAACTATTGCTGGACTTCCCAACACACGGAGAACCCCATTACGCTGCCGGGATACCCGCAGAGATACTGGCACCGAAATCACAAAAAATTTACCGGTTGGAAGACAATAAACACCCATTTGCAGTACTCAACGGTGAAGATACCCGTATAGAACGCAACGGGAATGAAGTTCACGTATATATGTCTATGATACGCAGCCACTTTACCCCGGATAATATAGAAGGAATAAAGGTGGGTGATAAAGTATATTTTCATATCACCAATCACGAGCAGGACTTTGATGTACCACATGGCTTTGCCATGATCGGTGCCAACAATGCGGAGTTGCTCATTATGCCCGGACAGACCAAAACCCTGGTGTGGGAACCCAAACAGGTAGGTGTGTGGCCCTTCTATTGTACCGATTTCTGTTCTGCCCTGCACCAGGAAATGCAGGGATATGTACGGGTTTCACCGGCAAATTCCAATATTGAACCAAGCTGGTCTCTCGGGGAATAATATTCCAGGGGGAATCAGAAACAGGTTATAGTTGATACTGCTATCTGAAAAAGGCAGGAGTTGACAGATTTTGCTCCTGCCTTTTTAAACCCTGTTAATATATTTCTCATCGATCAAAAGCTTTCAAAAAACAAGAAATGAAAAAAGCCGGAATATTAATGATCATAGGCTCGCTCCTCCTTCTGGGGCTGTTCAGATTTCCCCTTTGGAATATTATGCTGGGCGCACCGCAATACCCCGATCCCCTTGGAATGGATATCTATATAACCGGTATTAAGGGAGTAAACGAATTTGACATTCAAAATATTGACGGGCTCAACCACTATATAGGAATGCAAACCATACCTAAACCCGGGGAAATGTGGGAATTCAGAGTCTTTCCTCTGGTTGTTGCCATCATGGCAGTATCGGGGGCTATCATAGGATTACTGGGATTCTTTGGAAAAATCAATCACTGGTGGTTTTTGGGATGGTTCGGTCTTATGGCCGTATTAGGCGTTTTGGGAATGCATGACTTTAACTTATGGCTCAGCGATTACGGAACCGATCTGGACCCCCATGCCATCATGAAAATGATCCATCCCAACGGTACTCCTATGACCTACAAACCACCTCTTCTGGGCCACCAGAAAATGCTGAATTTCGATGTGGATTCGTGGCCTCATACAGGAGGTTACCTGATGTTCACAGGAATGGGATTGACCCTTATTGCCTTTTTCATCGGAAAAAGGAGTAAAAATATTGTACAGTAATAAAATGGTTTTTTCAGCCTTATCAAAAATCAATATCGTGAAACCTGTAATCTCAATATTCATCTTTATATGGTTCTTTGCCTCCTGTGAGATAGAGCCCGTGTCCATTGATTATGGGAATGACAATTGCCATTATTGCAATATGACCATTGTGGACAGGCAGCACGCTGCACAACTAGTAACCGATAAGGGACGTGCGTATAAATTCGATGCCATCGAATGTATGCTTAACTACACCAGAGAAAATACTGCCAGGCCCGTGTCTGTGTACCTGGTTAACGATTTTAAAAACCCCGGCAAACTTATTGAGGCCACAAACGCCACCTATTTGATAAGCCCCGGGATCCGAAGTCCTATGGGGGCCAACCTTTCCGGGTTTAATTCAGAACAGGACGCCCGGGAAACACAAACAAACTATAACGGTACACTCTACAATTGGAAACAGTTGGTGAAATATTTTAAAAGAAAAGAGCTACATCATTAAAAATCAACACGCCATGGTCCTCCGTTATTTACATATTGCCTGTGTGTTTTTATGCTGTGTACCTGTATTGTTTGCGCAAAAGACAGAGATATGCAATACTTGTAAGGTCTCTACAATTACTCAAGCCGTTGAAATGGCGAAACCGTTTGATACTATTCAGGTAAAAGCAGGTACTTATAAAGAACATAATATCAGTATTACCAAACCTCTCTCCATTATAGGAGAAGGCATGCCCGTGATCGACGGGGAGAACAAAGGAGAAATTATTACCATACGGAGTGATAGCGTAACCATTTCCGGCTTTACGATTGTTAATGTGGGTACGAGCTACACCACCGATTACGCTGCAATCCGGGTAGTGAAGAGTAGAAATTTCACGATCCGGGATAATATCCTGGAACGGCTTTTCTTCGGGATCTACCTGGAAAAAGCCCGGCAGGGGAAAGTCCTGAACAATACTATTAAAGGTAATGCCGTGAATGAGTACAATTCGGGCAACGGCATCCAGTTATGGTACTCGGACCATGTGGAAGTAACCGGGAATACGGTACAAAACGTACGCGACGGTATCTATCTCGAGTTTTCGGACCATATAGACATCAAGAACAACAAAAGCATTGACAACCTGCGTTACGGACTGCACTTTATGTTTTCAAACCACAACACCTATACCAGCAATCTTTTTGAAAACAACGGCGCAGGGGTTGCGGTCATGTTTTCGAAATTCATAATAATGCAGGATAATATCTTCAGGAAAAACTGGGGGCCTTCGTCCTACGGCCTGCTCCTTAAAGAGATCACGGATTCGAAACTGACCCGGAATACTTTTGAGAATAATACACAGGGAGTACACGCGGAAGGGATATCCCGGATGACATTTACCGAAAATGATTTCGCCAACAACGGTTACGCGATCAAAATTCAAGGAGCATGTTATAGCAATACTTTTTCCCGGAATAACTTCCTGTACAATGCCTTTGATCTTTCGTACTCCGGCAGAATGAACGAAAACAACTTCGATTACAATTACTGGAGCGATTATTACGGCTATGATCTCAACAGGGATGGTATAGGTGATGTCCCCTACCGCCCGGTAAAGCTCTTTTCGCATATGACCGATCAGATACCGGAGGCCATCGTATTGCTGCGTAGTACTTTCACGGGACTGATGGACTTTTCGGAAAAGATAACGCCTGTATTTACACCACCGGGGCTTATGGATAATTCCCCGAAAATTAAAAAAAACAAATGGTAAACATCCAAAATCTGAATAAGGCTTTCGGTCGCAACCAGGTACTCGACAACCTCTCCCTAGAAATAGATCAAAAGGGGGTTACCGCCATACTGGGGCCTAACGGTTCGGGGAAAACGACCCTGATAAAAAGTATACTGGGCATGGTCATCCCCGACAAGGGGGCCATAACCATAAACGGCAAGGATATCAAAAAAGATGTGCTGTACCGGGAAAACCTGGACTACCTGCCACAGATTGCCGATTTCCCCGACAACCTGAAAGTAAAAGAACTCATAAAAATGATAAAGGACCTGCGAAACAAACCTGCCAGGGACGAGACCCTGATCCGGTTTTTCGGACTGGGCCCCTTCCTGGACAAAAAGTTCAACACACTGTCCGGCGGTACTCGTCAAAAAGTTAACCTTGTATTGGCTTTCATGTTTGACAGCCCCCTGATAATCCTCGACGAACCCTCTTCCGGATTGGACCCCGTGTCCCTGATCCGGCTGAAGGAATGGATAAACAGAGAAAAAGCACAGGGTAAGATCATACTTGTTACATCACATATTATGAGCTTCGTAGAGGAAATAGCCGAAAATATAGCGTTCCTGCTTGACGGGAAGATATATTTCAACGGCTCCCTCTCCGAGTTAAAAATAAAAACAGGCAGAGAAGATCTCGAACATGCCATAGCAGCCCTGCTGCTGGAAAACGACCATCCGGCTTTAGTATACCATGAGTCATAAGTCAATCCTGCAATCTCAAACTTTAAACCCGGTAATATCATGTTAAAAATCATCAGATACAGTTTTTTCGATCTGGCGCGCAGCAGGTGGAGTTATGCGTACTTCCTGTTCTATCTGCTCCTGGGCACGGTGTTGCTGTTCCTCAACAACAACCTTTCCGGGGCTATTATAACACTGATGAATGTCAATATTATCCTGGTACCGCTTATCGCTACTGTTTTCGGAGTGATGTATCACTACAATTCCAGGGAATTCACCAATCTTCTTCTCGCCCAGCCTTTAAAGAGAAGCGCCATTTTTACCGGACAGTATTTCGGTATTGCCGGCTCGCTTTCCCTGAGCCTTGTTCTCGGGCTAGGTATTCCGTTTGCCGCATACGGTCTGTTCCGGTCCGCAATGATCTGGAATTTTGCCGTATTACTTATAACAGGAGTGGCCCTTACTTTTATTTTTACTTCGCTGGCATTTAATATCGCGCTGTCCAACGAAAACAGGATTAAAGGTTTCGGCTATGCAATATTGTTATGGTTATTGCTGGCCGTAGTATACGATGGTATCTTTTTGCTGCTGCTGGCCGGGTTCCAGGAATACCCGCTGGAAAAGTTTTCCCTGGTCGCTACAGTGTTCAATCCCGTAGACCTGTCACGTATACTAATCCTCCTGAAACTTGACATATCCGCATTAATGGGCTATACGGGGGCTGTTTTCAAACAATTTTTCGGCACCTCAGCCGGGGGAATATTTTCTTCCCTGATGCTATCGCTGTGGATATTACTTCCGCTCTGGCGGATGAGGAGAATAGCAAAGAAAAAAGATTTTTAGGTCGTGCTTATGAC
Organism: Sinomicrobium pectinilyticum; assembly: GCF_003725735.1. Classification (GTDB taxonomy): domain Bacteria; phylum Bacteroidota; class Bacteroidia; order Flavobacteriales; family Flavobacteriaceae; genus Sinomicrobium; species Sinomicrobium pectinilyticum. The sequence goes on from NZ_RJTM01000160.1 coordinate 34,247, forward strand.
GAAGTAAAACCATTGAAAATTTCAGTACGTGACAACAAATAATGGAGTAATGACCGACAATAATTTTTACCACAAAGAGATAAAAAGGCTCCTGAAAGAAAAAAACGCACTTCTCCTGGCCCATTGCTACCAGGACAAGGCTATCCAGGACCTTGCCGACTTTGTGGGGGACAGCCTGGAGCTCGCCCGTAAAGCCGCCCGGACAGAAGCTTCTATTATTGTTTTTGCCGGGGTATATTTTATGGCGGAAACTGCGAAAATCCTGAACCCGGATAAAAAAGTACTCCTCCCGGACCTTTCCGCAGGCTGTTCTCTTGCAGATCATTGCCAGCCCGAAGAGTTTGCCGGTTTCCGCGCCAGGTATCCCGGGCACCAGGTGGTAAGCTATATAAACACCAGCGCCGGTATAAAGGCTATAAGCGACTATGTATGTACTTCCTCTAATGCCGAAGTGGTCATACGCTCCATACCCGAAGACCAGCCCCTCATTTTTGCACCTGATAAAAATCTCGGAAGTTATCTCAATAAAATAACAGGGCGAAATATGATATTATGGGAAGGTTCCTGTATAGTACACGAAGCTTTTTCTCTGGAAAAGCTGATACAATTATATCAGAAATGTCCGGAAGCAAGGATCGTGGTGCATCCCGAATCCGAAGCATCCGTATTGCGGATTGCACACTTCATAGGTTCGACCTCGCAGATCCGGAAATACATCCGGGAAAGCAAGGCAACCTCTTTCATTATAGGAACGGAAGCAGGCATCATACACCAATTGGAAAGAGAAGCTTCCGGCAAGGAATTCATTCCGCTTCCGTCCCTCGAAGACAACAGTTGCGCCTGTAGCGAATGTGCCTTTATGAAACTGAATACCGTAGAAAAACTATACCGTTGCCTGCTGGACGAAACCCCTGAGGTGATCATAGATACAACACTACTGGAAAAAGCCCTCCTCCCTATCCGGAAAATGTTAAACCTGTCCAGATGATACCCACCGATGTACTCGTCCTCGGCTCCGGGATTGCCGGGCTGACTTTTGCCATACAACTGGCAGAACGCCGCTCCGATATCTCTATCCGGGTCTGTTCCAAGGCCAATACCGGGGAAACCAATACCCGCTATGCACAAGGCGGCATTGCCGCCGTAACGGATTTTACCACAGACTCCTTTGAGCAACATATCCGGGATACGCTTGAAGCAGGCCGGGGATATTGTGATAAAAATATGGTCAGGGCCATTGTAGAGGCCGCCCCGGAACGCATTGCCGAACTTGCACAATGGGGAGTACCTTTTGACCGTAACTCCAAAGGAAAATGGGATACCGGCCTGGAAGGCGGGCATTCCGAATCGCGTATCCTCCATTGCAGGGACCGGACCGGCCTTGCCATAACACAGACTCTGTTGCGCCGGGCCGCCGGCTATAAAAACATAAGGTTTTGCCCCGGCCTTTTTATCGTAGACCTGCTGGTCCGGGACAAACAATGCCACGGTATTCGGTATGTAGATCCCGACAGCGGAAAAATAAAAAACAGCCATGCTAAAATCACTTTTCTGGCCACGGGGGGAAGCGGGCAGGTGTTTAAGGTCACTACCAACCCCGAAATTGCCACGGGAGACGGGGTTGCCATGGCAGCCCGTGCCGGAGCTCAGATCAGAAATATGGTATTTTACCAGTTTCATCCCACAGCCTTCGCAGCCGGAAAAAGCAATCCTGCCTTTTTGATCTCGGAAGCCGTAAGAGGTTTCGGGGCATATATTATCAATACGGAAGGCGAACGATTTTTGTTTCGCTACCACTCCCGCGGAGAACTGGCCACCCGCGACATTGTGAGCAATGCCATTTTCTCGGAATATCAAAAAAACGAAGAGAATCGCATATACCTGGACTGCCGGCATCTGGACGAAAGAAAATTTTACAGGCACTTTCCGGAAATCGCAAATCAATGTCTGAAAGCAGGTTTTGACCTGTTTAAAACCCCTGTTCCCATTATGCCTGCAGCTCATTATCAATGTGGCGGGGTTACAATTAACCCGCAAGGGCAAACCTCCGTTCAAAACCTTTATGCCAACGGCGAATGTGCCTGCAGCGGCCTACACGGTGCTAACAGGCTGGCGTCTAATTCCCTCCTAGAAGCTGTGGTTATTTCACATGGGGCCGCCGTGGAAGTTGCTTCCGTTATCGATCATATTCCCATAGTAACCTTCCCGGAAAACCCCGGAAAACCGGGTCGTATTTCCCAACGAAAGCCCATGCCAAACGAAATCGGAAAGATTAAAACCCGGTTGCAGGAACTGATGTATATTTATCATACCGGAAAAATTACAGGAGACCGTACCAAAAAAGATATCACATCCCTGTGGGAATTAATTTCCGGAAAAACAGATATTCCGGGAAATACGGACAACTCCACCCGGGAATTCTATGAACTGAAAAACCTGATCACCGTTGCCCGGATGCTATTATGAACCTTGCTGTAAAACATACCCGTACCGCTCTTTTTTATTTTTTTCTGACTTCCCTGATGGGTATACTTTTACGGGCATATCCCATTGCGGATTTCTCTTTTAATTACCGTTTCCTGGTACATGCACATTCCCATATCGCACTTTTGGGATGGATCTACGTGGGACTTACCGCTGTTATTTATCATTTATTCTTAGGGGATATAAAACAGTCCGGGGTATACCGGAATATTTTCCGTACAACACAGGTAGCCCTTATAGGAATGTTGGTAACTTTTCCTTTCTGGGGCTACCATCCTTATTCCATTTTCTTTTCCACACTGTTCATCCTTGCAAGCTATGCATTTACATGGTTCTTTATTCGCCATGCCCCGGAACGGTACCGCAAAGGGTATTCTTTTAAATGTGTAAAAGCAGGCCTTTACTATATGGTTGTTTCCAGCCTCGGGCCCTGGGCCCTGGGCCTTATTATGAATACTTTGGGAAGCACTTCGGTATGGTATAAAATCGCTATTTATTTTTACCTGCACTTTCAGTATAACGGCTGGTTCCTGATGGCGCTGTGCGGATTTTTGTTTTTTATACTGGAATTCGGGGATATACCTGTTGCCCCCCGACAGTCCCGTCTGTTTTACCGGATGCTGAACGCAGGGATCATCCTCACTTTTTTCCTGTCCGTTTTATGGACAGAACCTCATTATATCTTTTATTTCCTGGGATTATCGGGAGCTGTCATCCAATTATGGGCATATATCCTGCTTTTCCGTATAGCCCGGTCGTCCCGGATCACTTCTACGGGAAAAACAGGAGGATTAAAAAGTACTTTTTCTCTTTTAAAAGTTAGCGGCATGCTCCTGCTTGTGAAATTACTACTACAATGTTTTTCCGCCGTTCCTGAAATAGCTACGATGGCCTACCACACCCCGGAATTCATCATAGGATACCTCCACTGGACATTTCTGGGCGTGATCTCCCTGGCCCTGTTTGCTTTCTTTTCGCATTTCAGACTGCTGGTGTTTTCCCGTTTTGCCATAGGAATATACCTGGCCGGTTTCTTTATTACCGAATTTCTGATTTTTTACAAAGGAATAGCGCTATGGTTGCAGTGGTCTCTGACGGAACATTATTACTTGTTATTGTTTTGTGGAAGCCTGCTTTTTTCTATTGCCATAGGAATACTTTTGTTTAGAAGCTTTCGGAAAATCCGTAGTAAAAATACGGATTGAAAAACTTGCCGAACGATCCGGCGGGTCACTTCCTTTTCCCTCGAGATTTTTTCAGGGGATCGGGCAGATAACGCAGCAACCAGAAAGAAGCCAGGGCCAGCAGAAAAGAGCCGATGAACGTGGTAAGTGCAAAATAAATGTTGTCCTGCAAGGCATTGTTGAGCGCGCCGAACAAAAACCATATCTGGATCCCCACAAAAAGGATAAGCAGCATTATAATGGCCAGCATCAGGGTATTGGTCTTGTTGGGATGCGCTTCATTCTGTGATCTTCTGAAATCGCTCATATACTAGACGGTTTTATCCTGTTTTTCTTCTCTTACATATACTTTTCCTTCCTTTATCACCACTTCCAGCCGTGGAAGAGATCTGGGCGGCGGGCCCTGTAATACCTCCCCGGTATCGGCACTAAAGAACCCGTGGTGGCAGGGGCATTCAATTTTTCCCAGGTCCTCCCGGTATCGGACAGCACATGTCAGATGAGTACATTTTTGTTCAAAGGCCCGCCATTCACCTTCTTCCAGATGAATGAGAATATAGGGAATAATCTCATTCCCTCGGATCTCGAACTGGAACATCTCCCCTACGGCCACTTCATCCGCATTACAGACAAAATGTTCACCCTCCAATGGTTTTGAAGGAAAAGCCAGCGCCCTGATCACAATAACACCGTTGCCCAGTGCCAGTGCCCCCGAAAGCAGTCCGAGAAATTTTGCAAATTCTCTGCGGTTCACATGGGTTGCCTGTTCTTCACTTATCGGAAAATCACTTTTCCAGGCCGGAATTTCCGAACGGTCGTGAGATTCTTTTTTAGCCATGCTATACAAATTTATCCTACTATTAACTGATGGGTACCTTTGGGCATCATAATACTCACCTTGGTATTAACTTCCTCCTTCCCGAACTTAAAGGAGTTTACGGGAACGCTGTCCGGGCGCATCCTTTCGATCTCTTCCCTTGTTCCGTAAAACAGTGCCTGGCTCGGACACACCGTGGCGCACATAGGTTTCTTCCCGGCGCTGGTACGGTCATAGCACATATTGCATTTCATCATCAGTTCCGCTTCCTCCATTTTTTTAGGCACGCCGAAAGGACATGCCAGAACGCAATTGGAACATCCTATACAGCGGGAAGTATTGGCAGAATGAACCACTCCGAATTCGTCCTTGTGAATGGCATCGGCCGGGCATACGTTAGCGCAGGCAGGGTCTTCGCAATGCATACATACCTGTACGGTAGTCTGTACGCTTTCGGCCCGGTTTACATAATTGACATGTATCATGCTTTCCTGTCCGTTGGTTTCACATTCCGCACAGGCCATTTCGCAGGCATGGCAACCTATACAGCGTTGCATATCTACAAAAAAGGCCATTTCCTGGTGGTAATCGGTTACTGGCATCATATTTATCTTTTATGGTTGATATCTATATTATCTTCTTTACACTTCACAGTCCGCTCTGATAGGCAGTTTTCGTGATGACATCAAGCGCCTTATATCCCATAGGTATCAAACGGCATGCACATACCTTGAACTCGGGTATCTTGGACACGGGATCGAGGCTTCCGATGGTCAGCTGATTAGCGGAATGCTTTCCTCCCCAATGATACGGGATAAACACCGTATCTTCACGGATAGTCTCCACTACCTGTGCGGGGAACTCTGCTTCTCCCCTCCTGGTTTCTACCCGCACCAGGTCCCTGTCCTTTATCCCGTACCGGAAAGCCAGTTTGGGGTGTATTTCCAACAAGGGTTCGGGATACTGGTCCACGAGTTTGCCTATTCTCCTGGTGGAAGTCCCGCTGAGGTATTGAGATACCACTCTTCCCGTGGTCAGTACTACAGGATATTCTTTGTCCGTAACTTCCGAGGCCGGTCGGTATGGCACAGGGTTGAAATGTGCTTTTCCGTCGGGCGTTTTAAATTTACGATCTTCCCACAACCTGGGAGTACCGGGATGATCGGGAGACGGGCAGGGCCAGAAAACCCCCATATTGTCTACGATCTTCTTATAGGTAATCCCGTAATAATCGGCTGTCCCTCCCCGGGAAGCTATTCTCAGTTCATTAAATATATCTTCGCTGGAGGCATAACTGAACTTGTCCCCTGCCCCGAGTTTCTCGGCCAGCTCCATGAGTATCTCCCCGTCCCTTCTCGCCATACCGGGGGGAGTTACTGCTTCATTTATTTTCACTACCCTGCCTTCGGCCGTAGTTACCGTGCCCTCTTCTTCTTCGTGCAACGACCCGGCCATGACGATATCCGCATGACGGGCAGTTTCGGAGAGGAAGCTGTCGATACATATATAGAATTCCAGCTTTTCCAGGGCCTCACGAACAAAATTATTGTTAGGCAGCGACACCAGCGGATTAAAGCAGATCGATATCAGGCCTTTGATCTCTCCGCGGTGGATCGCTTCGATCTGCTCATAGGCGGTAAGGCCCTTTCCGGGCATATCCTTTTCATCGATCCCCCATACCTCTGCTATATATTTCCGGTGTTCCGGATTGGTTATATCCCGGTTTCCCGGTAACTGGTCGCATTTATGACCGTGTTCCCTTCCGCCCTGGCCGTTGCCCTGCCCGGTGATGGTACCGTATCCGCAATAGGGTTTTCCGATACGTCCGGTGGCCAGAACCAGGTTAATACAACTCAACACATTGTCCACTCCTTTGGTATGATGTTCTATACCGCGGGCATGAAGCAGAAAACTGGTTTTAGCTTTTCCCCAGAGCGTAGCTGCTTCCATAATCTTTTCCCCGGGAATACCGGTCTGTTCCTCTGCCCAATCCAGGGTATAATCCTTTACGGCGGCTATGGTCTCTTCGAATCCGGAAGTATAATTGTTTATAAAATTGTGGTCCAGCCAGTCGTTGTCCGCGAGAATCTTCAGCATGGCCCCGAACAGGGCCGAATCGCCCCCGGGTCTTACCGGCAGGTGCAGGTCGGCCGTCCTCGCCAGGGGGATCACCCGCGGGTCCACAACGATCAGCTTCGCCCCGTTATCCCGGGCCTGCCAGATATAATGCGTTAGTGTGGGAAAGGTTTCGCTGATATTGGCCCCTGCTACAATAATAACTTCGGCATGGGCCAGGTCTGCCCAACTATTGGAACTCCTGTCCAGCCCAAAAGCCTTTTTGTTCCCTCCCCCTGCACTCACCATACAGAGTCTCCCGTTATAATCCAGATTTGCGGTTTTCAGGGCCACCCGGGCAAATTTCCCTATCATATAACTCTTTTCATTGGTAATGGAAACACCGCTCAGCATGGCAAAGGCATCATTGCCGTATTTTTCCTGTATCCTCCTGATCTCGCTTACGGTTTTACTCATGGCATGCTCCCACGATACAGGCTCAAATCCCTTGCCTTCCACTCTTTGTATGGGCCCCAGAAGCCTGTCCGGATGATTGTTCTGCAAATAGCGCTGCACGCCTTTGGGACACAGCCTCCCTTCGTTGAACGGAAATTCCATCCAGGGTTCGAAACCCGTAACCTTGTTGTCCTTTACTTTCAGTTGTATGCCACATTGCATTCCGCAGTAACAACAATGGGTCTTGACCAGCCTGTCCGGCTCGTGTGCGCCGTAAAAACCGGATTGCGGGGTATAGGCTTTATGGGGTCCGAATTTTTTTATGAGTTGATCTGTAGCTACCGGAAGTTTTGCCATGAATATCTTTTTTATCTGTTCTTAACCAAAAAAATGTCCTGATTCTTTCCTCGCTTCAAAATGGGCCCTGGCCAGTGCCGACCGTTTTCCTTCCGGGCTCAGGTCCAGATGGCTGGTACCGTCCTCCTTTCCGAAATTGAAACCCAGTTTTTCTGTTACTTTTTTAAGGTCATCGACATGGATTTGTGCGGCAAATTCTTTTTTTGTGTGCGGGCATACGGCCATTCCCCTTCTGCTGCCTTCCTTTTTATACAGATTGGCCCCCAGCTGGGCCAGCCTCTGGAAAATGTGGAAAAATTTACCGAAGGGCAGCCATACCAGAAAGAGGATAACCGTTATGGCATGGGTCACCGCCATAAACTGGTAGGTCTTTCCTCCCAGAAACGTATAATCATAGGAAATACCCAATCCGGTAAGGGATATGGCGATAAGCAGAATAAGCGGTAACCAGTCGTTCCCGAAGGTCTGCGTAGCAATAAGCCCGCCGTTGGTGAACCTTCTTTTCATCATTATTACCGCCCCGACAGTGACCAGTACGGAACACCATACCAGCCCGTGGAAAGCGATAAAGGCAAGGGTTGACCCTAGTGCGAAAGAGCCGGCTTCAAATCCGAACAGATAGGCGTAATACGTGGTATCGTCCCCCGGTTTCAGTATAAAGTGTATCCAGCCAAAAGTAAGGGGGATAGTAATGGCAAAAGCCAGCATACACCCCGTAGCCAGAAGGAAATGTCCTATCCACCGTCTCCTTCCCCGGTAAACCAGGAATCTTTGGAACATAATATTCCGGAAAAATAACCGTAGGGAACGCAAAAAATACGGAATAAAATGCCGGCTGAAAAGAAACTGCATGCTGCGCCGCCAGTAAAGTCTCGTAGGCGGACGTTGAAGCCATATGGAATAGCGATAGGCAATGCCGAAAACAGCAAATATGGTCCCGATGAGATAAGCGATCAGTGCCGGATCGAAATTCTGAAGATTACGGGAACCAACAAGTACCAGTGCAATCACCAGTACTGCCGCTATAATTGCCTTGATAAGCGCTTTTTTGTTTAATGTTCGGAAAAGTCTGTTCATTACTATGGGGCTTTAGATGAAACATCGACAGGAGACAGTTAAATTTAAGCATTTTAGGACAATATGGCTAACACCTACTCCGAAGAATTACAATTTAAAGCCATTCTAAAGTTTGTATTCAATTTGTTTTATTCTTAAAAAGCAAAGCCAGATTTCTGACAAACCCGATCATTACGGCTGTCCAGGCCAACAGGGCCACATATATAAAATATTCGGGAATGGCCTTTAAAAAAGGGATTTCCAGGGCTTCGCTCAACCGGAAGGTACACACGGTATACATCCCGAGGGGGAAAACCATGGCCCAGTAAGTGGGATCATAACCCCCGGCCGAAACGGGTACCGGGACTTTCTTGATTACGTGCCGCCAGATCCCCAGGATGATAAGCAAGGGGATCCACCAGGTACCGGCTGTCCAGAAAAAGAGTGTAAACCCCTTGAGAAAAGGCAGTATCTCTGCTATGAAATTAAAACCCCCGGTGTGCAGGATCAGCATGGAACCTGCCAGCGTAGAAATGGCTGTAGCCCCCATGTTTATCCAATAGGGCGCTCCCAGTTCTTTAGCATTCAAAGAGAAAAAGGAAATGCGGTAAATAATGAGCGACATGATATAGAGGTAAAAAATACACCCTAGTAAAAACAGGCACAAGGCCACGAACAGGTATAGGTAGGCATGTTTTCCAAAATCCCCGGAAACAAATGATATCAGTACAGACAATGCCTGTATGGCCACGATAATAACCAGCCAGGTACCATTAATCCCGTCTTTCAGGGATTTTTTGTCTTCGGTAACTGTAATGCTGTAAAAAAAGCTATACACAATTACCAGCCATGCGGTGGCGGCCACGAGGAGGATCACTTCGGCCAAGGCTACTGATTTCCGGAACAAAATAACCTGGTTTCCCACGATACAGAGAGCGGCCACTATAGTAAAAAATCCCGGTCCCTTCTGGTAACTTTTCAGGTCTTCCAGTACCTGTGCGCGGAAAAAAACAAGCCTGTACACAAACAAAAGGCCAAGTACCGAAAGAAATACGAGATTCAGGTAAAAAAGCACACAGGCAAAAACTGTTAATCCTTCCAGCAATGAAGCTATGGAAATAATACCGGTGGCCATGACCAGGGCAAAATATGCAGGGAGAAGCGTTTTGATCCGGGAGCGTAGCAGGTTCATTATCAAAAGTTGTTGGTAGCCTAACAAATGTACGATTTTTCTTTGGATGTGTTAAAGCCCTCTACCTATATACCCGGAAATCCGTCACATCATCAGTTCACTGCTTATTGCGTATGGTATTCCACAAAATCCGGCCATCTTCCTATTTCACTTCCACTCCGCCGTCGGCATTTTAAAATAATACATAGCCGGCAATAACCACTATACTGGCAGACAAGCTTATCAGCAACGTATTAAAAACGAATCTCGGTCTCAATTGCGCAAGTACGGTGGTATTATAAGTCATCGCTACGGCCACGATGAGAAACAACTGGAGCATATGCCACATACCATAACCGTTCATCAGGATTAGCATGGCTGCCACGGAACCCGCGCAACTGGAAGCTATAATACCAATGGTTACGGAAGCATAATACATCTCTTTAAATCTCGAAAAAAGTGTTTGATAGAGTTGCATAACCTTTACTTTAATATTTGCTGTAAAGGTATCACGGCAGTGTAACGCCACATATGATTTAAATCATATGGCCAGATCACCTGTAAAGCTTCCGCTTAACAATTTTAACTGCCCCCTTCTGTTCCAGGCACTTGCCGGCACGGATCACGGTTTCCACGCGCAGGCCCGTAAGGTCTGCTATCTGCTGGCGGGTGAGATTTACTTTAAAGGAAAAGGGGGCCTCCAATCCATATACCTCTTTCTTGAGGTAATCCAGAATACGTAATATACGGTGTTCCGGTTCCTGACCGGACAATTCGTTTGCCATAATGGCTTTGTAATATAACCTTTGGGCCAAAGCCCGGCTTATTTTCAGATGTTCTTCGGGATAAGCCACAAGTAACCTAAAAAGACCGGCCCCCGAAAGCCGGTAAATTCGGGTTCCGGTTAAAGCTTCGGCATTGGCAGGATAGGTTACATCGGCAAATAAGGGAGGTTCTCCGAAACTTTCACCGTCAGAAAATATTCCCTGAATAAACTCCTTTCCTTCCGAAGTAAAATTGTTCATTTTCACTTTCCCTGAAAGTATTTGATAATAGTTCTGTGCCCTTTGATTTTCCCTGAAAATCACCTCTCCCTTATCATAAGAAATGAGTTCCGCCCCATTATCCAGAAGTAGATCCGTAGTTATCATTAATACCAGTTTGTAATTCTTACAGGGTCCGCTTCAAGCAGACCGGAAATACAAAGAACACTAACAACCGGGAGCAATACTATGATATTTGTCATTTGCGGATAGCGCTAAACCACTATTGGTATCAGTAAATTCTGATAAGCGGTGAAATTGCTCTTTGGTTACGGGTTAGTTGTGTAGCTATTCAGACAATATACATAAACCCGATAACTCATTAGCCTCATAACCTTATAATTAAAACTTCACACATACCAAAGCGATCCCTGGGACTATCGGGAGCATTCAGAGATATACTTTTTTTATAAAAGATCCCTCAGTATTGTGATAAAGATCGGAATTTTGCTTTTTCCAGTCCGTTATATGCCGGTTTTTCCCGCATTTAATCCTCTAAAAGCGACAGAAACCCCGTGTTTTTGCAGGAAAAAGAAAAACATGGAAATAAAATTATGGGACCCGCAGAAGAATTGGTATCGAAGGACAATATCCACAGAGTCCCCCTTCGCATTTTATTCATTCTCCCGAAGCAACTGAATAACATCAAATAAAACCCCCGCCGATCCTTTAAAGGTCGCGGAGCCCCTGGGTTCATTATCGACGGAATACCACTCATAGAAACCTTTGTTTTCTATCACCCTGGCAATCATCGGGCGGAGTTGCTCACGGGCTTCTTTTTCATAACCGTTTTCTATCAATACCTTAATCATTCTTCCGCCAAACCAGGTCCAGTCTCCCCCGTTTTGATAGCCATAAGGATGCATTCCACGGTTTTTAAAATAGCCTTCCGGGTAAGGCGGGTACAACGTTAGTCCTATACTCGCCGCACCGGATTTTTTGACATTATCTGTCATCTTTTGCAGAGAGATTTTTATCTCTTCTTTGGAGAGTAACCCCGCCTCTATGGCCACGGCGGTACCCCCGTGATAATAAATCTCATTTTCATCAAAATCCGGGGGAAAAGGAGAATCATCGGTATACAGGTGTGGTATGAATTTATGGCGGGAATCATCCCATAAATATTTCATGGTATTTTCAGCTATCCTATTTCTTACCGGCCTCCACTTTTGCTGCAACGAAGGAGCCATGTCCATCAAATTATCCAGGGCAATAAGAAACATGGCATTATCATAAATATCCATAGCATAATGAGTGTCTTCCGTTATATACACCCCCCATTCGTGTTCCGGCTGAACATCACCCCAATCTGCGGTAGTGGCCCCGTATACCAGTCCGTATTTTTCGTTGAACCGCTTTTCCAGCAAAAACTGCATAGCCATTTCCATACGCGATTCTATGCTCTTCCCTCCTGTCTTTTCCTGTAAAAAATGAGTGTCGCCGGTAGATTTTATATACTTGTACACGGCCTGTACCAGCGAAGTCTCCTGGTCGGTCTCTACCGTATTTTTATGCCCCGCGTAATTTTCCTCCAGGTCCGTATACACATACTCGTAACCTCCCTCCGAAGCTTTGGCTTTTTGTTTAGGGATAAACCCGTCTACGATATTACCGTCGTTTCCCTGCAACCGGAAAAACACTCTCAGATTTTCTTTAAGCAATTCCTTCGTATGGACATGTGCCGCAAGGTTGATAAAAGTATTATAATCCCGTATCCAGACCTCCTGATATCCTGCACCGGCATTAAAGCCATCTTTTATCACCTCAAGAGCCATCTGTTTTACGGTATCCAGGGAAGAATCCCGTATTATAACGGTGGTCGCAGATAATCCGGTTTCATTTTTAGTATGCTCCTTTCCGGAACGGCCACAGGCAAAACATAAAATGACAAGAAATGCCACACCGGCAGTTTTAGGTTTAATACCCATAATTAAAAGTTCATATGTTTAAACATATGACAAGATATAAAAAAATAATGATTAATTCTTCTGAGAAAAACAATGGCACTGAGAAGAGCGACTAACATTAGTCCGTACTTTACAGTCCCTTTACCCGTGTTTTCCTCCCCAAATTTATAGGGAGTAAAAATCACACCTTCTAAGAAGGTGGCTTTGGCTAGCCCCCATAGGGGACCTCTATGG
>NZ_RJTM01000161.1 GCF_003725735.1 Sinomicrobium pectinilyticum
CTAATAAAAATAATAATGGTCAACTTTTACTGGCCGCTTAAACATTATTCACGTTAATTAAGGTGCTTTAACATCTGTGTAACATTAGTGCCGGATATCCTGTTGAATGGTAAGTGTTTTAAATTTCCGCGCATGTCCGTCGAACAGCTCGACAGCCTCGTGCCGATAAATATCGGATGTACTGGCGGTTGATCGCCATAGCGGTCCTGGTCTTTATAATCCTTGCCCGGGTAACCCGGAAGCGTTTCGGGTGGCGGAAACTGCCGGGGTTTTTATTTCTGCGCAGGTCCTGATAATGCCATTTAAGGGAATGTGTTGACGGCGGACCGGTTTGGGTGAGCCGCATAAGCAATTGGTTAAGCGGTCCACCTAACTGGTTAAGCCGTCAAAGCAACCGGTTAAGCGGCTAAAGGGAATGATTTAGCTGCTAAACCAACTACTTCTGCGGTTAACGTATTTGGTTAAGCGGTCCACCTAACT
>NZ_RJTM01000162.1 GCF_003725735.1 Sinomicrobium pectinilyticum
TAGCCGCCAAAGTAACCGGTTAAGCGGCTAAAGGGAATGGTTAAGCCGCTCAACCAACTACTTCTGCGGCCAACGTATTTGGTTAAGCGGTCAAAGTAATCGGTTAAGCGGCTAAAGGGAATGGTTAAGCCGCTCAACGAACTACTTCCGCGGTTAACGTATTTGGTTAAGCGGTCCACCTAACTGGTTAAGCGGCTAAAGGGAATGGTTTAACCGCTCAACCAACTACTTCCGGTGTCAAAGGGATTGCTTTAATGGCCATTTTCAGGGGCTTAACAGGGAAACATTTAGGGTTGTGAACGTCCCGGGCTTCGCAGCGCCGGTCTACTGGTAGTTGTGTTGTGGGAGAGGCTAAGTATGAAGCACGAAGTATGAAGTACGAAGCATGAAATAAGAAGCAGGAAATAAGAAGCAGGAAGTATGGTGTCGTTGAGTTAGTGTTATAGACGTCTTAAAAGAGATATGCTTTGTATTTATTGGTTTCCATCGTGAAATCTCAGGGCACAGGAAATTACAAAAGTTGGGATATAACCATGATTTGTGCCTGGCGAGACTCTTCTTTCCGCGAGTGGAACACTACTCCGGGCAGGTTCGTCTCAAAATCTGCGCGAGCCTTTTGTCTTATCCGTTATTCACGTTTAGTAATGACATTTATGTCCGGATATCCTGTTGAATGGTAAGCACTTTAAAGAGATAATATTTCGAATAAGTATATTTTCCGGTATCGTATATTTAAAAAAAATCACCGGGATTAATTTTATATATCCCGGTGACAATAATTTATTTGAACTTTCGCACGTTTATGATTTAGGTCCGGCCCCGTATTCCGGGTTTTCCAGATCGAACCATATCCTTTCCGAGTTTAAGGTGTTCGGATTATTTGTTCCCGTAGTAAAGCCCTGCTCTTGTGCGGCTTTGACCTGGTTTTCGTAGTTTTTATTGTCTTCCGTAGGGGTGCCGATGACAAAACGCCGGGGTACGGTAAGCTCGGCTCCCGATGAAAGGAAGGGATCTCTGGGTAAATAGGAACTGCCTGTTTTCGGTATTCCCGAACGGCGGACCAGTGCCCACAGATCTCCGGGGGTGCCTGCGAAATTAATATATTGCTGAATATATACTTTTTCAAGGGCATCCGTAGCCAGGTCGTATGCCGGTTGTTCCAGCAGATCGGCTATTTCTCCTTCTTTTAACCGGGTGGATGCCTCGGCTGCTTCTGTCTCATTGGTGTAAACCGGGTCTTTCTCATAATAAGGCATGCCGTTATTTTGGGACAAGGCATCCAGTCTTCTTACGGATAGCTCCACACCTCTATCGAAATATTCCTGTGCAGATTTCGGGAGGCTGGCCCCAAGTAACTTGAATTCGGCCAGATAAAGGTTGGTTTCCGCGGAAGATCCCAATATTACATTCAGTCCGGGGTAGTTGTCTCTTTGTTCAATGACTCTTCCCCCGGGTTTGGTCGGATAGGTATGATTGAACCCGGTACGGGTTATTCTTTCGGAATAGCTGGAGGTGGAGGTATACGTTTTTTCAACTCCATCCAAGCTTATTCTGTTTAATTCGTTTTGTTTGAAGTACGGATCGTTTGAAGACTCGAATACGGCATCCGGAGAAAGAGGGGCACCGAAATACCTTACCCAGGGTTCCCCGGGTGCCTTCCAGGAATTAAAATCACCATTTTCATCCTTTTCCACATATTGTTCGACATAAGGAGGAAGCTCTTTTCCCGTATCTATGAATGCCTGGACAACTTCCGCATTAAAATGGTTTTTGGTGAACAGAAAACGCACACGGGGATCTTTATTGGTCACCATGAAATCTATAATATTCTTTCCTGCGGTTCCCGGTTGGGTACCATTGCCGGTACCATAATATTGCACGCCACGTCTGTATATGAAGTCATCACTGAGATCGTCCATATAACCTGCAGGTGAGTTTACCACCTCTTCTGCTATCTGCAGCGCTTTCTCCCTGTCTTTGTTGATGAGCCTTGCTGCTATTTTTAATTTAAGCAGATTGCAGAATTTTGCCCATTTGATATAATTTCCCCCGTAAATGATATCCTGATCGTCCATATTATATTGATCGGAGGCCATGAGTTCCGGAATAGCATTATCCAGTTCTTCCAGCCAGATATCAAACAGGTGTTCCTGGTGGTCATAGACCGGTGTGAGCAGGCGGGGATTGGTATACCCGGCCAGTGCGGCTTCGGTGTAAATACGGGATCCCAAATTGTCGGTTTCTGTTAATGCCGGTTGTATGAGTATGGGATAAGTCATGGCTCTCATTGATCTTCTCACGGCTTTGTTCTCCGCGTCCATCGAATCGATCCTGGCCCGGATATCCCTTATATTCGGAAAAAGGGAGGCATAAATGTTATGCCCTCCGGAAGGCCCCATTTCTACGAATTGTTCCTCATTTCCAAGCCCTGCACCGGTGAGCTGGCTCCAGGGGAATACATAATCGAAGTTATTGTAAAACCATAGCGTATAGTCGTCCTGGTACATTTGCTCTATGGATTTGGTAATGGAAAAGCGGAGCTCAGGTTCTACAACGGTCGACGGGTCCGTGTTCAAATCGGCAAAGTCATCCTTGCTGCACCCTGCCATTGCTAGCAAAAACAGGGATAGTGATATATGCATTAATTTTTTCATTGTCATGTCTGTTTACAAATTAAAAATCGATAGCTATGGTCATGGTATACGAAGCGGTATAGGGTATAAAACCTCGTTCCCTGTAGGAATCACTACTGCTGGTACCCCTGAAACTCTCCGGGTTTAAATGGTTGGGCAAATTGTTATAGATATACCCGAGGTTCCTGGCATTTAGCGCGATATAAAAATTCCGGGCACCCAGTTTATCGGAAATTTTTTTGGGAAAATTATAACCCAGGGAAATATTTCGGAGTGCAATATATTTTACTTCGCTGAACCAGTCGTTATTGACCACCCCGTTACCCCAGGAATTTTTGAAGTAATGGTAAAAGCTGGCATGGGTAGGTTCTATGTATCCCTGGTCAAAGGCTTCCTGGTATGTCATTCCTCCGACATCCACGGAAGTCCCGTTGGGAGCTGTTACCATTTGTCCGGGAGCGAATACCCCTTCCGGAATGACACCGTCATTGAATTGCTGCCCTTGTGTGTCTCCGTACTGGGATGTCCAGCTTAAGCCCCCGTATTCCGGGCTTCGTCCTTTCAAAGAGGTCTCGAGCCAGCCATATGCCGTCCCGTAGCGATTGGAGTACGAAGCAATATGTCCTCCAAACCGGGCGTCCAGGAGTACGGACAGGGATATTCCCTTGTAGGTAAAAGAGTTGTTCAGGGAACCTTCGAAATCGGGTTGTATTTTACCTATCCGTTCGGGTTCATAACTTCTTTCATAAAGCGCTCCCCGGCGGGAATCATTCCAGATTAAAAGGTTCATGCCGTTTCTGGGATCGTTCGGGTCATCGGACTGCCATTTCTTAGGATTGCTGTCTGTCATCAAAACCCCGTATTCTCCTCCTTCAAAGGCTACGGAACCGATTCGGAAATTACCGTACGCCACATCACCTCCAAGGGCTTTATAGGCACCGTAGTCTTCGTGCAGGTCCTTTATCTTGGTCGTGTTCTTCCAGTAATTAAAAGTAGCATTCCATTCGAAATCTTTTGTTCTTACGGGGGTTCCGGTAAGGCTGATTTCCACACCGTAATTGCTTAGCGTACCGATATTGGTGAATAAAGAGTTGTATCCCGATTCCTGGGGGAGCGGAACTTCACCGATCTGATTTTTAATGGTTTCGTTATAATACGCTACGTCAAGTCCCAGCCTGCTATTGAAAAACCTTACATCGGCCCCTATCTCATAGGAATTTTTCCTTTCGGGCTGGATGCTTCTGTCTACAAGAGTGGTTGTGATATTGTTCAGATATACGAATTTGTCCCCATCCAGTTGATATCTTCCTATATCATATCCTTTATTAATGGCATAGGGATCAGTATCACTACCTACCTGTGCCCAGGATGCCCGGAGTTTTCCGAAGGTAAACCAGTTAGATGTATTCAATGTCTCGGAAAAGAGCCATGAAGTACTTACGGACGGGTAGAAATAAGAGTAATTGCCTTCTCCGCTCGAATATACGAGTGAAGAGGACCAGTCGTTCCTGCCGGTTATATCCAGGAAAAGCTGGTCTTTATATGCAAAGCTGGAAAGGAAGTACAGAGAGCTGATCTGTTTGGTACCGTAGACCTTTCCGCTGGATACAGGAACCCGTTTGGAGTTCTCGAGGAAGAACTGTCCCGGTACTATAAGCCCTCCGTCCGTGCGGATATCGGTTTCCGATTTTTCCTGTTTCCATAACTCTCCGCCCAGGAGCAGTTGTGCGGAAAGGTCGGGAGTCAGGTTTTTCCGGAAGTTAGCGGTGAGTTTACCTGTATAACTCTTGTCCGTATTATTTCTTAACTGGTATTCTCCCCCGTCGTTCAGGAATCCGCTTCCCAGGTTTTTCTTTTCGTATTTGGTGGTATAATAATTCATGTTCCCTTCGGCAGTAACCGTAACCCAGTCGGTGAGTTCCGCCGTTAGCCGGACTACGGGACGGGTTACCTGTTCGTCGTTTTCCGCGCTGTTCATATAATAGTCAAACCAGGTCCCGGGACTCGGAATAAAAGCGTATTCATCCCCGTAGGCATTGGAAGGGATACCGCCATGGGGGGCTTGCCAGTATTGCCGTTGTTTGTACTTTTCCGGATTATACCAGTTAGACCATCCTACTGTACTTATGAATAACTGGGAAATATCATTTCTCGCATTCCTGGCTTTGGAGGTTGTAAAGGAGATCGAGGCATCCGCTTTTAACCAGTTGGCGAGATTGTAAGATCCGGAGAACAGTAAGGCATCTCTTTTAAAACTGTTGTTAGGTAATGTTCCTGTTCTGTCATTATGAGAAAGGGACAGGTAAAAATTTCCCTTTTCGTTTCCTCCTGTAAGGGAAAGGGAAGTGTTGGTGTTCCATCCGGTGTCATAGGCCTTTAAAAGATTGTCCTTTACCGGGCTGTACGTTGTCATCTCTCCGTCATATCCGATAATTGGACGTCCGTCAAATCTGGGTCCGAAGCCCATATCTCCCCAGGGGTGGTTTATTTTGGTGGGGATACCCTCATCATTGGTATAGAATTGATTTGTGGAAAAGCGGTAGTAATTGCCGTTAGGATCTCTTTCTCCGTAATCCGTGTATCCTGCTAATGCCCCGGGACCAAATGCATATTGTATATCCGGCTGACGGTACACATGGTCGACCCCTACGGATTGTTTTACGGAAATTCCCAATCCTCTGGCCCTGGAACCATCCTTGGTTTTTATAAGGACTACACCGTTTAATCCTCTGGAACCATACAAGGCTGTGGCAGCGGCCCCCTTCAGTACAGAAACACTCTCATAGTCATCCGGATTCAGGTTTTTGAGGATATTACCATAGTCATTGGCATTTCCGTCCCAGTCGGCACTGGCGTTGGATACCTCATTTTCCAGGATCACACCGTCAATTACAAATATGGGCTGGTTATTTTTGGAGTTAAGTGCGGACACCCCTCTGATCTGTATTTTGGAGTTTCCGAAAAGCCCGCCGTCGGAAGTTCCGATACTAACCCCGGCAGCCTTTCCCTGTAGGGCCTGGATGGGGTTTACGGTATTTACTTTGGCCAGCTCATCTCCTTTTACCTCGGTCATGGCATAGCCCAGCTTTTTGGTTTCTCTTTTAATACCCAGAGCGGTAACGACTACTCCTTCCAGTTCCTGGGTGTCGGCAGATAATGATACGTTTATAACCGATTGTCCGGCAACCGGAATCTCCTGCGAGGTATAACCGATATTGGAAAAGACCAGTACGGCATTATCCGGTACGTCGATGGTATAATTGCCATCGAAATCTGTCGAGACCCCGATAGAGGTTCCCTTAATTACAATGTTTACTCCCGGCAGGGGTATACCATCGTCTGCATCGGTTACCACACCGGTAACGGACCTTTCCTGTGCCAATACAAATTGGCACCAGAAGAAAATTGCAGAAAGCACATAAGCTGATTTTCTTTTGTTCATCATAGTTTTCATTAGTTAGTTAATTAAATGGTTTTAACATTTGTGTTATCGAAAACATACAAATCGATAAAATCCCCTAAAACGTTTTAGAATTGCATGTAAATGTTATGAAAAAGTTAAAATTTAACAATTAAAATCGACGAATGACAATTCCAAAAAGCTAAATAACGTTTGTGTAGCGGTAGGGGATGTGAAAAATATAATATGGTCATTGTGACCTTTTTCTATTGTGTTTTTAACATTTCTTTTGCATCTTTACGCACTTAATTAATGCTATTATATGTCGGCAAAAAGGATTTTATGGGGGTTGCTGCTTTTGGTTATTGTATCTGCAGGGATAATAAGTTGTTCCGGTGATGACGGTAACGAAGGGATGGTCCCCAAGGAAACAGAGAAAGCTTTAAATCGCGAACAACCGGGAGATGCTGCACACGATTTGCTTTCGGCGCAGAATTATTCCAGGATTGTTTTAGAATTTATATACATAGAAGGATATGAGCCTTCTTCCCAGTCCGTAGAAAACCTTAAGTCTTTTATCGAAGCGCGGATGCACAAACCGGGCGGGATTGTTATCGAAGAAAGGTGGATAGACTCCCCGGGACTTTCCGAATACAGTGTGGATGCCGTGTTTGAACTGGAAAAGGAGGAGCGGATGCGATATACGGATAAGGAAGACGGAGAGATCACCGTTTTTGCATTTTTTGCAGATAAAGGATCGGACAAGAATGAAGGAAACCAGGTAGTCCTCGGAGCTGCGTACCTGAATACTTCTTTTGTGATCTATGAATCTACCATACGCGAAATATCAGGCAGGACAGGGGCTCCCAGCAGGGTAACTATGGAAAGTACCGTCTTGCAGCACGAATTCGGACATCTGCTCGGACTGGTTGACCTGGGAACGGAAATGCAGGAAGATCATCTCGATGAAGCAAACGGCCACCACTGTGATGTGGAAGAATGCCTGATGTTCCACCAGGCAGAATCGGGCGGAAACATTTCCGATCTCATAAGCGGGGGAGAAATACCCGGACTGGATGCACAATGCCTGGCTGATCTCAGGGCGAACGGTGGAAAATAAAGGTCCATATACATGATATTCCAATGATTTTGTGCTGAATAAGAGAGAATAGTGCCCGGTACATAGTACAAGTTTGTTCCGTAATTGATAATTTTGCCGGAGAATCACAATTCAGTATCTATGCACAAAGCAGGTTTTGTAAATATTATAGGGAATCCCAATGTCGGGAAGTCTACCCTGATGAATGCCCTTGTAGGCGAAAAACTATCTATTATTACATCCAAAGCGCAAACCACACGGCACCGGATATTCGGTATTGTGAACGGAGAGGATTTTCAGGTGGTTTTTTCGGATACTCCGGGCGTCATAAAGCCTGCGTATAAGTTGCAGGAATCCATGATGGACTTCGTAAAATCGGCTTTTGAAGATGCGGATGTACTTGTTTACATGGTAGAAATAGGCGAGAAGAAACTGAAAGACGAGGCCTTTTTTGCAAAACTCAGTAAAACAAAAATTCCCGTACTGCTATTGCTGAACAAGATAGATACTTCTTCACAAGAGGAGCTGGAAACACAGGTAACCTACTGGAAAGAAGAACTTCCCGGCGCTGAGATATATCCTATTTCGGCCTTGAAGAATTTTAATGTACGGGAAGTGTTCGAACGGATACTGGAATTGCTGCCGGAATCCCCCGCATTTTATCCCAAGGATATGATAACGGATAAACCGGAACGCTTTTTCGTCAACGAGGCCATTCGTGAAAAAATACTGCTTTTCTATAAAAAGGAGATCCCCTATTCGGTTGAAGTGGAGACTGAGGAATTCCTGGAAGAGGAAGAAATCATCCGGATACGTTCCGTGATCATGGTGGAACGGGATTCGCAGAAAGGGATTATCATAGGCCATAAGGGCAGCGCCCTGAAAAAAGTGGGGGTTGAGGCCCGTAAAGACCTCGAAGCCTTTTTTGGCAAGCAGGTACACCTGGAGCTCTTTGTGAAGGTAAACAAGGACTGGAGAAGCAATGACAGGCAGTTGCGCCGGTTCGGATACAATCAGAAGTAAGACCGGGAAACCGGGAATCAGTTCAGTAAACTGCGATTGTTCAGAAACTCATAATAACCGTAAATAAGGGTTTTTCCCTTCGATTTTTTTGACTTCCGGATGGTATATAATGTCCCCCAGCAGGTGAGCATCAGTATAGACAGTATCAGAAGAAGTGTATATCCCGCCCCGGTATACCAGTTCAGAAAAGTCCGGATAATTAACACCATGAAAGCTATACCCGTTGCAAGTTGCAGGTAGAGCAATATGTTCCATAAGGAAGACCTGGGAGCAAACCATCCGGAAAGGACACTCCGGGATTCATCGATCCTGTTTACTTCCAGATGCAGTTGCGGAGACCACCATTCCTCTTCCTCTTCGGACATAACGATAAGGGTATGTTCATTGGAACGGGTTACCCTGTAAAGTGGGTTGGAAGTCTGCAAAAAAGTAGAGACAATGAAGTTTTTGTTCTTTGGAAGTTCGACTGAAAACTGCGGATCAAGGGCAATTTTGTCACCTAGGCTTTTCATTACCTGTTTTTTAGAATGCTAAATGTAATTCTTTTTTAATAAAAAACATAATTTTTTATCTTGCTTCCGAAGTTTCGATCCACTCTTAAAAAAGGAAGTATTACCTTTGCCCCTTTAAAACTTTTTGCATGAGCAATATAGTAGCAATAGTAGGAAGGCCGAATGTAGGGAAATCAACGCTTTTTAACCGTTTGATCCAGCGCAGGGAGGCTATTGTAGACGCCGTTAGCGGGGTAACCAGGGACAGGCATTATGGAAAGGCGGACTGGAACGGAAAAGAATTTTCCCTGATAGATACCGGTGGTTATGTCATGGGAAGTGACGACATCTTTGAACAGGAGATCGACAAGCAGGTAGAACTTGCCATAGAGGAAGCGGATGCCATTATATTCGTAGTAGATGTGGAGACGGGAGTTACCGGCATGGACGAAGATGTGGCCCAGTTGCTCCGGCAAACCGACAAACCCGTATTGCTGGCTGTCAATAAAGTGGATAACGCCCAGCGCGAAGCAGATGCCGTAGAGTTTTATTCGCTGGGACTGGGAGCATATTTTACCATTTCCGGTATCAATGGAAGCGGAACAGGAGAATTACTGGATGCCCTGGTTGAGGTATTGCCCGAAAAAGAAGAAAAGGAAGAAGAAGAGTTGCCAAGGTTTGCCGTAGTAGGAAGGCCGAATGCGGGAAAATCTTCATTTATTAATGCCCTTATAGGAGAAGAAAGGTATATCGTCACCGATATAGCAGGTACGACCCGCGATAGCAGCGATACCCGCTATAACCGTTTCGGTTTTGAGTTCAGTCTTGTAGATACCGCAGGGATACGACGAAAGGCCAGGGTAAAGGAAGACCTGGAATTCTATTCGGTAATGCGCTCGGTCCGGGCCATAGAGTACAGCGATGTTTGTCTCCTGCTTATCGATGCTACCCGTGGTTTTGAAGGCCAGGACCAGAATATTTTCTGGCTGGCTGAACGCAATAAAAAAGGAATTGTTATCCTGGTGAATAAATGGGACCTGGTAGAGAAAGATACATCCACAACCAAAGAATTTGAGAAGCAAATACGCAAAACGATAGAACCGTTTACCGATGTGCCTATCATATTCATTTCAGCACTTACCAAACAGCGTATATTCAAAGCGATAGAAACTGCCGTAGAAGTATACCAAAACCGAAGCAAGAGGATACCTACGAGTAAACTCAACGAAGTTATGCTTCCTGTAATAGAGCATACCCCCCCGCCTTCAAATAAAGGGAAATACATAAAAGTCAAATTTTGCACCCAGCTTCCGACAGCGATGCCGCAGTTTGTTTTCTTCGCAAATCTGCCGCAATACATCAAGGACCCGTACCGTCGTTTTGTAGAAAACAAGCTCAGGGAAAATTTTGGTTTTCACGGTGTCCCCATAGATATATATTTCAGGAAAAAATAAATGCTAAGCCCCGTAGGTGCCTGTCCGTCTGGCGGACAGGTGTCGGGTATAAAAATTTTACCTTCCTTATCCGGAGATTTAAAATCCTGCTCCCGGACACCTGGATTTGCGGTTGCTCTTTATCTTGAGCGAAAAAATCCGAGGTATTCCCTTTCAATATATAATAAAGCAGTAATTTCAACAGGTTTTTATCAATACTTACCCCGGAACGAAATCGGCAGACTTTATTTTTGTCCGGTCTGTTTCCAGGTCCCGAAAAGGATGATCTGTTCCTTCAGTAACTACCGGCACTGCGGTTGTAAATAAACACCTCTTCCCGAAGATTATTTCTTAATATTTTTTGAGGTATGGATAAAAAATAATCATATTATTAATGAATTATCATTATATTGGGTGGTTTAATGAGATTATGTGATCTTTGCGGGGCTTAAAAATAAGTTAATATCAAATTAACAGAAGCTTAAACCCCGATTTTTTGCGTGTTTTGATTATTTCAATTCATTTGCTCATCCGGTATATCAATAAAAATGAATAGAAAAACCCCCGAACCATCTGACAGAGAATTATTGGCTGAACTCAAGAAAGGGAACAAGTCCGCATTTGAAGAAATATTCAACAGATACTGGAAGCGTTTGTTTTCTTATGCCTATAAAATCTATGAAGACGAGGTGGTATGTGAGGATATGGTACAGGAGATTTTTATACGCCTGTGGGAAAGATCGGCAGAGTTGTCGGTGAACAACCTGGAAGGCTATCTTTTCAGGGCTGTAAAATACAAACTTGCCAATTCCATACGGGATTTGAAATTTACCGTACAGCATACCGAGGCCCTTTCCGGTCTCCCTGTAATACCCCCGGCATACCGGCAACTGGAATACCAGGAACTCGAAAAGGAGGTCTTTGTTCTGGTAGACCGGCTTCCGCACCGTTGTAAACAGGTGTTTTGCCTGAGCAGGGTAGATAGCCTTACCAATTCGGAAATCGCAGAGAGGCTGGACATTTCCGTCCGTACCGTAGAGACCCATATCAGCAATGCCTTGAAATACCTGAAAATGAACCTCCATATAGCTCACTTACATCTTATCGCTGTTTTTTTCCTCTTTTGATTTCCAATTTCCCATACTTTAGTTTCTACACATTTTAGCCGCGAATACACGGATATATTTTAGTATATGACATCCGGATTTAGCTAGAAAATCAGGTTTACCCTGGGGAAGGATGGATAGGAGATCGGTCCGGCTACGCCGGAAGATTGTCCTTCGGCTTTAGTTTATACTGAGTTTATCGAAGTGCTCAGGAACCGGAGATTGAACCAGCCTTAAAATCAATCTTCCATCAATCTCCTGTTAATCTTTTTAATCCTGCTCAATCTCTTGAAAATACTTTCAAATTATATTTTGTCATATACTAAACAGATACATGGTAATAGTTACTTTGCAATGGAATATCTCTTGACGGGACGAACCGTGGCAAAACTGACTTTCGGCCTTTGAGTCCAAAACTAAAAAACGACCGGCGACAACCTCTTTGTATTTTCAGATTTTTCCGTGGGAGATGCCCTGTAAAAAACTTTGATCCGGCTTTGTGTTTTGTTATGGAAAACTCAGTGTTAGGAAAGTGTTAACCGCCCTTCTTCCTTATTACCAGAATGTTAAATACCTGTTTTTTTCCTTTTTACTTACGTGTCTGTTGCTGTTTTTGTGACTTGCAGTAAAAGTGGGTCTTGGAAAAACAGGAATTTATAAAACTGGCGGAAAAATATGCCGATGGCCGTTGTACCCCTGAAGAAAGGCATATAGTAGAAACGTTTTTCGATAAGTTTCAGGAGAAAAAAACGGAATGGGAATGGAGTGAGGATGAAGAAAGACGCCTCCGGATGCTGGCCCGGATACGAAACCGGATACACGGGGATGGTGACAACAGGAGAGTTGTCGGAAACAAGATGCGATGGTACAGGATTACGGGGATCGCAGCATCTCTTGTGCTCTTTATAGGAGTGGCCTTATACTATAATTCTAGCCTGGGAGAAACATACAGGGAAGAGATGGCTATGCGCGGAGAAAAGAAAGAAATTACACTGGAGGACGGAACTATAGTCTACCTGAATGCAGAGAGTTCTATCCGGTATCCCCGGCATTTCTCCGGTACAAGAGAGATCACTCTGAAAGGGGAGGCTTTTTTTGAAGTGGCAAAAGACCCGAAAAGGCCTTTTATAGTAAAATCCGGCGATGTGGAAACCCGGGTTTTGGGGACGTCTTTTAATATAAATGCATATTCCGGAAAACAGGTTCGGATTAGTGTAAACACAGGAAAAGTGCAGGTAACCGATACCAGGGCGGAAGGGAAAAAGGCTTTTCTGAAGAGAAACCAGCAGGTATTGTTCCGCGAAGGAACGGGGGAGTTGGAAGTCTCCGGTACGGATGCCGAGAAATACAGGGCCTGGACAGACAATGTCATAGTGATGGAAAACAATACCCTCAGGGAAGTTGCGGATATACTGGAAAGATGGTATGACGTGGAAATCGTTTTTGTGGATAAAGGTCTGGAAAACAAAATAATTACGGGTAAATATAAAACCAATGACATCCGCGAAGTACTGGAGAGTATCAAGTTTCTGAAACAGGTGGAGTACGATTTTACCGCTCCAGGAAAAATACAGATAAGAAATATGTCTAACCAACAAAAACCAAAGCCCATGTAACAGTTCCGACTGAAAACACAAAACCCATTCCTGTTACAGCAGAAATGGGTGTCCCCGACATTCGGTTGCAGCCGAAGAACGGAGATTGGACTAATCAAGTAATCACTCCTTAGATGAATTCTGTTTACAGACAGAATTCATAATGAAAACCCTTTTAGCCGAAAAATGAATACGAAACTACAAAAATTATTATTGAACGCGATAAATATCTGTATTTGCTCCCTGATATCTGTTTTATCCTGTGTTCAATTATATGCATTTGCTTCGGACACACAGAACCCGAAAGCGGTAAATGTTACCATAAAACTGGAGAACGCCACGCTAAAACAGCTGTTTTTCGAAATTGAGAACCAAACCGAATTCACTTTTGTCTATGATGAAAAAGTGTTGAACACTACCCGGAAATATACCTTTTTTTACCCGGATAAGAATGTGTCGGAAATACTGGAAGATCTGAAATCGAGAGAGGACCTCGCATTCAGGCAAATAAACAATACGATTACCGTTACGGTAATATCCGCCCAACAAAAAGGTATAGGCGGGGTCGTAAAAGATTCTGACGGAACACCTCTTCCCGGGGCCACCGTAGTGGTAAAGGGAACCACAAAAGGGACAATTTCCGACTTTGACGGTAACTTTCATGTCGATGTCCCGGATGGGGCCGAAAGTGTTTTTGTATCTTTTATCGGGTACAAAACGAAAGAAGTGCCTATCGGGGGACGTACATTTCTCGAAATAACACTGGAAGAAGATGTAAGTTCTCTGGATGAAGTAGTTGTTACCGCATTGGGAATTAAACGGGAAGAGAAGCAGCTGGGATATGCACAACAAACCGTCTCTTCCGATCAATTGACCGATGCCAGGCCGAATAACTGGTCTGAGGCCCTGAGAGGGAAAGTACCGGGATTGTCCATAAACGGATTGGGCGGCCCTATAAGTTCGCAGCAGATAAAACTCCGGGGGGATAATTCCCTGGACCCTAGTAATAACGGGGCACTTATTGTTATCGACGGAGTGGTTGTGCAAAACGAATTTCCCGGCTCCGGGGCGTCCAACGGATATATGGGGGGAGATGCCTCTAACGATACCCCGGTGGATTTCGGAAATGCCGTTTCCGATCTTAACCCCGAAGATATTGAAAGTATATCCGTACTGAAGGGGGCAGGTGCCGCCGCACTTTATGGGTATCAGGCAGCTAACGGTGCTATCATTATTACTACCAAATCCGGTAAAAAACAAAAAGGACTGGGAGTTACTATCAGTTCCAACACTAAATTTGATGTGATCACCCGCTGGCCGGACTGGCAATACGAATACGGACAGGGAAGCGGTAAAGGCGGATATGTAAAACCCGCTACGGATGAAAATGGTAATCCCGTGCCCTATAACGACCGCCTTTATTATACCTACGGGGCATCGGAAGACGGTAACAGTACTGCCGGGAGCAGCAGTGCCTTTGGTCCTCGTTTCGACGGACAGTATTATTATCAATATGATCCGGAAGTAGAAGGGCAATCCCCGGAACGACGGCTCTGGCGACCGTATAAAGACAACAGGAAAGCTTTCTGGCGGACAGGAGTTACCAATACACAGAATATCTCTATCCAGGGAGGTGGGGAAAAAGGCTCTATACGAAGTTCCATTACCCATACAAAGAACGAATGGATCATGCCCAATACCGGATTTGAGCAGTTGTCGCTTTCAGTCAATGCCAATTACCAGGTATCCGATCGCATAAAACTCAGCTCGGTGGTGAATTACAGAGATAAAGAAAGCGATAACCTGCCGGGACAGGGATATAATAACCATTCTATCGCCTATTTTATGATCTTCCAGAATCCCAATGTTGACCTGGACTGGTACCGCCCTATCTGGAAAGAAGGGCAGGAACAGGTAGATATGATCCGTCCCTACAGCAGTTATATCGATAACCCTTACGCTATGGCCTATGAGATGATCAATACCCTGGACCAGAATGCGGTGACGGGTAACCTGAGAATGGATATCGAGCTTTCCCCGAAACTCAACCTGATGCTTCGCGGGGGGCTCAATATGTACCACAAGCGCACAGAACAGCGGCGTCCGTATGATATCAATCGCTATAAAAAAGGGTATTACAGGAAAACCGGAATCTTTAAGAAAGAAACCAATCTCGATTTCCTGCTGACCTATACCGATACCTTCGGAGAAAACTTCGACATTAGTGTCAATGCCGGGGGAAACACCATGGACTACCAGTATAACCGTCAGGACGGATGGGCCGTGGGATTGGAAATCCCGGGTACCTATAACCTTGCCAACGGTTCGGAGACTTTTACCAGTGAATTCGACGGGTATAATAAGGCAAACAGTCTTTACGGAATGATGACACTGGGCTGGAAAGACAAAATATACCTCGATCTTACGGCGCGAAATGACTGGAACAGTGTGCTCCCCAAAAATAACTGGTCATTTTTCTATCCTTCGGCCAGTACAGGTATTATTCTCAGTGAAATATTCCGGATGCCCGAAGCCATCAGTTTTGCCAAGTTGAGGGCTTCTGTCGCAGATGTTGGGGGAGCCGGGCAGTATGGCAACCGGTACGGTACCAGAAAATATTACGGTAGAAGTGATTTCGGCGGATCGGCAGTGGCACCTACTTCCCTGTACAATATAGACCTTAAGCCAGAGCGTACCACCAGTATGGAAATCGGCCTGGACCTCAGGCTCTTTAAAAAACGCCTTTCGCTGGATGCAGCCGTTTACCAGACCAATAGCCGGAACCAGATCCTCGATATTCCGCTTCCCGAATCTTCGGGATACAGCAGTGCCACCATCAACGCGGGAGAAGTTCGCAACCAGGGAGTGGAACTGATGCTGAACGCTATTCCGGTGAAATCGTCGAACTGGGAGTGGAACACTACCCTCACCTGGTCCAAGAACGAAAGCAAAGTACTGTCCCTTCACGAAAAAATAGAAGGAGGAGAAATGCAGTTGCTGAGTTCTTCCGGTGCGCGGCTGATGGCCGTGAAAGGAGGACCGGTAGGGGCACTTTACGGAAGGGGATTCGAACGTTCACCTGACGGAGAGGTCATCTATGACGACAGCGGTTACCCCGTACTCACAGAAGGCCTCATATACATAGGGAATACCCAGCCCAAGTGGGTAGCCGGTTTTATGAACAGCGTCCGCTTCAAGAATTTCAGGCTCAGTGCTGTCATTGACGGTAAATACGGGGGAACCATCTATTCGCATACGCATCACAAACTTACCCAGCAGGGGAAACTTAAACACACCCTGAGAGGAAGGGAAGAAGGCGAACTCGTAGGGAAAGGGGTAGTGGATAACGGTAACGGAACATACTCTCCCAATACCAAGGCTATACCTATCGCAGAATATTACGACACCCATTACCTGCTGGCGAATACCGAAGCCAATTCCTTTGACGCTTCCTTCATAAAGTTGAGAGAAGTAACCGTGGAATACAACTTCCCGGCAAAGCTGCTGGAAGGGACATTTTTAAATAAGTTCAGCCTTTCCCTGTATGGCAGGAACCTGGCCGTGATCTCCGATTTTCCTATATACGATCCGGAAGTTGCCGGACTGGCCGGGGGTACCAATATGCATCCGGGAGTGGAAGTAGGACAAATGCCCGTACCCACCGAATTCGGAATGAACATTCAACTAGGATTTTAATTTGAAAAAAAATAGTATATGAAAATCTTTAAACCTTTTGCATTGCTAAGTCTGCTCTTCCTGTGGATGAGTTCCTGTACAGGGGATTTTGAAGAGACCAATACCCACCCCAATAACCTGGAGAGTATTACTGCCGGAAGTGTCCTGAACCCGGTATTGTATGAACTGGCCAGCCGGAATGGTGTACAGATGCGTAGTGTAGGTGCTCCCTTGACACAAATGTTCTGGGTAACGGACGATTATATCAATTCTCCCTTTTTGTACGATTTCGACGTTAACATAGGAGGAACCACCTGGCGGGACTACTATCGATGGCTGAATAATATCAAGGAAATGGAAACCGCTGCCATTCGCGATGAGATGCACAACTATGAAGCCATTGCTCTTACCCTGAAAGCGTATGCTTTTTCCATGCTTACCGATTGCTTTGGTGATGTACCCATGGAAGGGGCCTTACAGGCAGAAGAAGGTATATGGTATGCGGAATTTACTCCCCAGGAAAGGATATACGAAATCATACTGGATGATTTGGAAAGGGCCAATACACTCTACACACCGGATGAAGGGATGATCTATGTAAGCGATATCCTGTTTAATAATAATGTGGATAAATGGCGCAGGTTTACAAACTCATTGCACCTGAGGCTTTTGCTCAGGATCTCCGGTCGCGCGGAAACGGACGCTTTCACAAAAATGACTGCCATGATCAACAACCCGGCACAATACCCGGTATTTGAGAGCAATGAAGAGGGCGCTGTGCTGCATATAGAAGGTATCCCCCCGTTATTGTCACCCTGGGACCGTCCGCAGGATTTCGGTACGTTCCGGTATTATAGCGATTTCTTTATTGATAATCTCAATAATTTTAAAGATCCCCGTTTACCTCTCTATGCTTCCGAGGCCAAAAACCAGAATACCGGCAATATAGGGTTTATAGGACAACCGGTGGACTTTGAGTCGCCCCTGCCTGATAGTATAGCCACACCTTCCGGGGTGCGTAATGCCCTGGCTACCGAACCGCTGATCATTCCCTTTATGAGTTACGCGGAAGTAGAATTTATCAAGGCCGAACTGGCACAACGCGGGTATATATCCGGTGCTGAAGAGCATTATAAAAAAGGGGTGACTGCCGCCATAGAAATGTGGGGACTGGAGATGCCCGTAGAGCGCAACCAGGCAGGGGAGATTACCAGCACCGATGCTTATTTTGATAATGAACATACCAAATATGACGGTACCCTGGAGATTATTATGCTGCAAAAATACTATGCGCTGTTTTTTACAGACTACCAGGCATGGTTTGAACACCGCAGGACGGGGCTGCCCGTGCTGGGGGTGAACTCCCAGATGAGGAACGGCGGAGAAATGCCGTCCCGTTTGTATTACCCGCTGAATGAAATAGACAGGAACAACGAGAACTATAAAAAAGCAGTGGAACGAATGGGCGGTGATAAGATCAATGTGAAAGTTTGGTGGGATGTGGATTAAAGTATGAAGTTAGAAATAAGAGGTACGAAGTAAATGAGTTGATGAAATCATGTGCTAATTCGATAATGAGTTAAAGAATGAGATTTAAAAGATAACTTTCTCCCCTAAGGGGGACTACCGGAGACAGAGGGTGATCGCCCCTAAAAGCACTAATCACCAAACTACTGACAATAAAACATAAACAACATATCACAACCATGCAAAACAGAAGAGATTTTCTTAAAAAAGTGGGACTCGCCACAGGAGGGATTTCTGCTCTTGGTCTTTTTCCCGCGGGGGCATATGGCAACTTGCCGGACCTCGATCTTTACAGGCCGGTAAAGGTAAAAGGCAGGGTAGCTTCCGGGAGCAAAGGCCTGGCCCGTGTAACGGTAACCGATGGTCTCAATGTCGTACAGACCGATTCAGGAGGATATTTTGAATTTACGAGTAATAACGGCAGAAACTTTATATACATCAGCCTGCCCTCCGGTTATGTCATAGACCGGCTGGAAAACGGTTCGGCCGATTATTTTAAACCACTTGTAAAGAATAAGGATAACCAGGAATTCCATTTTCAGCTCCGGAAATCGGAGGTTTCGGACGAAAATCACCATTTCCTTGTTCTGGCCGATACCCAGATACAAAACGAATATGAAGCAGAACAGTTACTCACCGTAGCTACCCCCGACCTGGTAAAGACCGTAAAGGACATTAATGATCCCAACCTGTTCGGCATAGGCTGTGGCGACCTTGTTTTTGACAACCTGTCGTTGTTCAAGGACTATAATGCCATGGTAAAACAGACGGATATCCCTTTCTTCCAGGTGATCGGTAATCACGATATGGACCTGGGAGGGCGAAGTGACGAAAGCACAACCGGTACTTTTAACAGTCATTTCGGGCCAACCTATTATTCGTTCAACCGTGGAGAAATTCACTATGTGGTGCTGGATGATGTGTTTTTCATAGGCAGGAACAAAAAATATATCGGTTATATCACCGAAGAACAACTGGCCTGGCTCGAAAAAGATCTGAGTTTTATAGAGCCCGGAACAACTGTGGTAGTATCGCTGCACATACCTACCTACACAGGTTCGGTAAAGCGTTACCCGGACCAGGATCACATAGGTGGTATAGTGAACAACAGAAAACACCTCTACAAGATCCTGGAGCCGTTTACGGCGCATATTATGTCCGGGCATACCCATTTCAACGATAATATGAAACTCGCCGATAACCTTTACGAACACTGTCACGGAACCGTATGCGGAGCCTGGTGGAGCGGACCGATATGCCATGACGGTACACCGAGCGGATACGGAGTATATCAGGTAAAAGGTTCCGGTCTGTCCTGGCACTATAAATCGACAGGGATGGAGAAAGATCATCAGTTCCGGGTATATAAGAAAGGAGAACATCCCGATCATCCGCAAAAATGCGCTGCCAATGTATGGAACTGGGATGAAGACTGGAAGGTGGTCTGGTATGAAGACGGAATGCGAAAGGGTGAACCGGAAAGGGTGGTGGCCAGAGACCCGCTTAGCATCAGACTTCACGAAGGGCCGGATTTGCCGGAAAGAAGAAAATGGGTGGAGCCCCAACTCAATGACCACATGTTTTTCTTTGAACCCGGTGCCTCGGCCTCGAATGTGGTCGTTGAGGTAACGGACCGGTTCGGAAATGTATTTAAAGAAACTGTAAGATAATAAACAAATCAAAAAAAAGATACATGAAACCTACTTATCTTATTTCCGCCTTTTTTGCCCTTTCATGCTTATCCTGTTCCGACCATGATATTACGGAAACGGAAGAAGCTCCCTTAAACGAGGTCTTTTCTGTCAGTGTACCTACTGATGATGTTACGTTTTCCCATACGGATGAAAGCAGTTTCGTCTCCGGACTGTCCTCTTACGGTTTTAAAACACCGGTACAGCTGAATCTCAACCGGACGGCAACCAAAAGCGGTTACAATTCTGTATATGGATTTAACATTCCCGCAGACCGCCAGGTAACAGGCTTTAAGTGGAACAGCGGAGACCAGCAGACCGAAGACTGGAGGCCGCAAGGCATTACCGGTTTTCAGTGGGGCGGGAGAAGATTCCTGTTGACCACCTGGTACGGGGTAGGGCCGTCGCAAATACCCGGTGTGGAGAACCAGCATAAAGGTGCCCGGGTGTCGCTGGTGGATATTACGGATATGAACAATATTACATACCGGCATATCCTATTGGTGCAGGATAAAAACAACCGGTTTTATAAAGAATCTGATAAATATACTCAGCTAGGTGAATTCGGTCCGGTGCGTATCCACGCCGGGGGAGTGGCTTACCACAACCAGAAGATCTATGTTGCTTCCAGTGGTCTGGGAATTCGTGTCTTCGATCTTAACAAGATCATCCAGGTGTCCGGCGATGCTTCAAAAAGCAGATTGGGCAAAGAGACGGATGGCACTCTCAGAGCCTTTAATTACGGATATGTTTTGCCGCAAACCGGGTTTTATGATATCGATGGTGCCTCTCCGTATTCCTGCATCGCACTGGGAGAAGGTACTTCTTCCGAAAGGCGCTTCTGGACAGGACAGTATATTACATCTTCGGATGGCAGGACTCCGAAGATTTTCGGTTTTCCGGTAAATTCGCAGGGCGAAATAACCCAAAGCCCTTTGCCTGAGGTTATAGAACCGAAGGATAACGTAACCGGAAATAACGGCCCGGTATTTAATATGCAAGGTGTATACAGAAAAGGGACAACCACTTTAATGGCGGTTACCGGTAAGGGTAAATACGAAGGATCTACCGCCAGGCTGGTGCGTTATCGCGATGGAGATACCTCAGGTGCACGATATCGCTGGCCCCATGGTGCAGAAGACCTTTATTATGAGCAAAGTACGGGTTACCTCTGGAACCTCACGGAATATGAAACATCAAAGTACGGCAGTGATAACCGGTGTGTTTTCGCTGTCCGGTATTCCGACTACGATTAATTTAATTTTTCTGTGTTTTTTGAATGGCCCCGTAGGTATTTTAATATGCTTTCGGGGCTTTTTTCCGGATGTTTAAAATTGCGGAAAGTCTCAGAAAGAAAATAACCCTGCCCTGAATTCCCACATCTTTACGATAAACAAAACGAGAAGGACCACGGTCACCACAAACTTCATAAAAGTCCCGGTAAGAAACCCCAGGAAAGAACCAAAGGCAGCTCTTAAAGCTGTTTTGCTGTCTGCCTTATTGAACAATTCCCCGATGAACGCCCCGAGAAAGGGACCGATAAGGATACCCAGGGGAATGGGAGCAATAATGCCCACGACCAGCCCTATGGTAGTTCCCCACATTCCGGCCTTGCTTCCCCCGAATTTTTTTGTTCCCATAGCAGGGATGAAATAATCCAGGACAGTGATCCCCACAGCTATCACCAGGGTAATGCCGAGAAACCACCAGCTGAGTGTTACGGCTTTGGTGAGGTGAAGCAGTAAAAGCCCTACCCAGCTTATGGGAGGACCGGGAAGCACGGGTAATACGCTGCCTGCGATACCTGTCAGCATACATATAAGGCCAAGAATAGTCAAAGTAAGGTCCATATGATTTCTTTTATAGGCTAATGTAATAAAAAAACGCTATTGTACGGATTTCCGGATCCTTCCATAAAATTTTTAACTAAAAAATTAGTTTAAACTAAAACTTTAGTTATATTTGTATTCATAAACTATAAAATTAGTTCAATAACATGTCAAAGATGAAGCAGTTAACCAAGGCCGAAGAAGAGGTCATGCAAATATTATGGGAATTGGAAAGGGCGAATGTTGCTGCCGTTATAGAAAAATACGAAGGTACCAAACCGGCTTATAATACGGTATCTACCATTATAAGGATATTGGAAAGCAAAGGGTTCGTAGGACATGAAAAAGAAGGAAAGGGGTACATCTACTTTCCGCTGCTGAAAAAATCGGAATACAGTAATCAGTCCATCAATAAGCTGGTGAACAATTATTTTCAGGGTTCTTTTAAAAGCATGGTTTCCTTTTTTATGAAAAAGAATGACATCAGCATGGAAGAACTCGAAGAGATATTAAAGGAAGTTAACGATAAAGAGTCGGAAAAATGATACATTATTTACTACAGACCATTGCGTTTCAATTATTTTTTCTGATCGTATACGATCTGTTCCTGAAAAAAGAGACATTTTTCAACTGGAACCGGTTATACTTAGGGGTTACACCATTGCTGTCCTGTATTATCCCCCTCATTAAAATAGAGAGACTGGGAAAAGTAATGCCCCGGGAGTATGTCGTAATGCTTCCGGAGGTCATCGTAGGCCCGGGAGCAGATCAGCCCCGGGAGGTTGAAGTAGCGGCCACTGTCCCTCTCTGGCAGTGGGTAATGTTTGCCGGGATCGTGTTGAGCCTGGTATTGTTTATCGTGAAAATTACCAGGGTTTACCGGTTGCGGCATAAAGGAAAAATTATAAGAAAACAGACCCATGAAGAGGTAGTGCTCCCGGACAGTAATACGGCGTTTTCCTTTTTCAGTAGTATTTATCTCGGAGATAAGGTATATCGTAAAGATCATAAACATATCATAGCCCATGAGTTGGTGCATATCCGGGAAAAACATACCGTAGACCTTTTGTTCTTTGAATTACTGCGTGTCCTGTTCTGGTTTAACCCGCTGGTGTATATTTTTCAGGGCCGTATGGCCGAACTGCATGAGTTTATCGCCGATGCCAAAACTGCAGGTCCGGATAAAAAGGAAAGCTACCGGTTGCTTTTACAGGAGGTCTTTAAGACAGAAAAAATATCATTCATCAATCCATTTTTTAAATCATCATTAATCAAAAAACGAATAGTTATGTTACAAAAAGCAAAATCGAGAAAAATCTGGCAGTTCAAATATCTCGTAATGGTCCCCCTGGTGCTCGGTATGCTGGTGTACAGCTCTTGTGAAAATGAAGAAACTGTAATCTCCGAAGACGGATCTTCTATTTCTTCGCAAGTAGAGCAATTAAAAGCGACAATTGCAAAAAAAGAAAATATCACCGAACAAGAAAAAGAGGAAATTTTAATGTTGAATGAAGTTGTAATTGTAGCTTTGGGTGAAGGAAAAGCTATGGAAAATGGAGAACTTAAATCTCGGGAATTTCAACATTCTTCATCTAAACCTAAAGAATATATTCCTTTTGCTTCAGTAGAAGAAGTTCCTGTATTTCCCGGTTGTGAGAGTTCTGCCGATCCCAGGGCGTGTTTCCAGGAAAGTATACAAAAACACATCCGGAAGTATTTCCGGTATCCGGAAGAAGCCCAGGCCCAGGGTATCCAGGGAAGGGTCGCTATACTATTTACCATAGATAAAGAAGGGAACATAGTGAATATCAGGAAAAGAGGCCCTTCACCTATACTGGAACAGGAAGCGGTGCGGATCATAGAGAAACTTCCGAAAATGACTCCCGGAAAACACAGGGGTGAGGCCGTTAATGTTCCGTTCTCCATCCCGATAACCTTCAGGTTGCAGTCAGATTCCGTTGAAGATAAGAGGTACTCCGCTGTTGGTAAAAGCCCGGATAATGGTAAGGTTTTGGCTTCCGGTGATATGGCGAAAGGTGACGGGTATGTCTACGGGACCGTGGTAAACAGTTCCATGAATCTTCCCGGGGTCAATGTAGCTGTCAAAGGTACCGGCAGGGGAACGATAACCGATTTTGACGGAAATTTTAAAATCAAAGCGGCAAAAGGAGATGTTTTGCATATGAGTTACATCGGCCTGACCGATGTGGAGTTTGCCGTAAACGACCACAACCGTTATAAGGTAATGATGTAATGGTATAGATCCGGATAGTACAATAACATACATAAGACGGATAGTAAATTATGAGCATAAAGCGGCTTAAACAATTATTTTTGCTGATTTTAGGTTTTTTAGTTAGCACTTTAACGGCCGGGGCACAGTCCCCGGCCTTGCATGTGGCGGACAGCCTGTATGCCCTGGGCAATTACACCGGGGCTATAACCGTATACGCAAAAGAACCTTCGGCCAAAAGCAGCCTGCAGATCGCCCGGGCCTATAATGCCATTGGCAATTACGATAAAGCAGAACTGCAATATAAAAACCTGCTTGAAGAACACCCGGATATGCTGCTGGCACGGAACGAACTCGGAAAGTTATACCTCCGGACAAAGCAGTTTGAGAAAGCCAAAACAGAGTTTGGTGAACTCACGGAAAAAGACGCGGAAAACGCCGATAATTTTTATCAGCTGGGCAAAAGCTGTCAGGGGATAGTACCGGAAATGGAGAACGCCCTTCCGAATTTTAAAAAAGCATTCCGGAGAGATGAAACCCATTTGAAAAGCATCTATGAGATCGGGAAATATTATCTGAAACACAGGGAGAAAGATTCTGTTTTGAAATATGTGGATAAAGGACTGGAGTTCTATCCCAATTCCGTGGAGCTGATCAACCTGAAGGCACTTGTGCTTTTTAATCATGGCAATCACAGGGAAGCAGTCCCGTGGTTTGAACGTCTTACGGAACTCGGAGAAGAAAAAGCCTATATCTATGAAAGGCTGGGCGATTGCTATGTCCGTAAGATCGAATACGAAAAAGCCATAATGGCATACGAAAGTGCCCTGAAGCTGGACGGGGTAAACCCGAACCCGAAAACCTTGCTGTCGTTAAGTAAATCATATCTCAAACTAAAGGATTACACAAAAGCGGATGCTTTTGCCAAAGAGGCCATTGCGGTACAGCAGGTTACCTTCGAAGATGAATATGAAGTCCTGGCCAATATAGCGCTCGAACAGAAAGACGTGAAAACCGGACTGGGATATTTAAAACAAGCCTATGAAGAAGACCCCTCCAGTACCCACCTAAACTACAGGATATGCCTGGTAGCCGATAATTATTATGCCGATCCGGAAGTGAAACTTAAGTATTATGAAGACTTTCTCAATAAGATCGGTAATTCCGGTTCCGGTATGGATGGGATATACAGGGACTATGTTACAAAGCGGATATCTGCCATTAAAAAGGAAATACATATGAATGCCGATGGGGAATAACCGCGTGGATGCTCTTCAAAAAAGACAGAAACTACAATAAATTTGCCTGTTTTTCTCAAAAAGTCGTAATTTTCAGCATTCAACGGGTGTTTTATGCGAAGATCAGAAGGATTTTTCTTTTGTAAGTTTCAAACCGGGTTTAAAATCGCTGTGTTTCTGCGCATTTTGAGCGCGATAGTACTGTTTGCCGGAATGTTAGCCTGTAATAACAGGGGACAGAGAGAGAAACCTTCTACGGATAAGCTTGTGGAGGATGAGATCAGGAACATCAATTGGAATGAAGTAGACCAGTATCCTTTGTTTGGGACCTGTGACGAAACGGCGGCAAAAGTACAACAGAAAGCGTGTTTCGAAGAGACGTTTGTCCGTTACCTGTATGCGGGGATAGAGGACCAGCAGGTGGTTATGCACGGTAGTGTGGATGATACCATTTATGTGCGGTTTCTCATTTCCGGGACGGGGAAAATCTCTGTTGCCGAAATAGAACAAAAGGAAAAATGGGAAAAACACGTTCCCGCCCTGGACAGTATTGTAGAGACCAGTTTACAAAAAATGCCGCCACTACATCCCGCATTGAAACGGAATATTCCCGTAGCCACCAAATACCGGTTACCTGTAGTACTTCAGTCGGCGGCAGTTTCTTCCCCGGGACAGATGCATTAAAAAATTATAAGTAGTTCGCGGTTACAGGTTCCAAGTTGCAGGTTCCGCGTCAATCCTCTCATTTCCCAAGCCCCTTATCATATTCTCACACTCTCACATTCGCAGATATTGGTGCCGTGATGCGTTTACCCTGGCTTCTTCCCCTGGTACCTCATAAAACCCGTTCTATCTTCGTACCTTTGTCCGGGAAAGCCTTGTAACTTTTATATTTTGGCAGAAGAGAGAATAATATTGGGCATAGACCCGGGAACCACCATCATGGGGTTCGGGCTGATCCGGGTGACCGGAAAGCAGATGCGTTTTATGCAACTGAACGAATTGCAATTGCAGAAGTACCACGATCATTACCTTAAGCTCAAGCTTATTTTTGAACGTACGGTAGAACTGATAGATACGTACCATCCGGATGAAATAGCCATAGAGGCCCCTTTTTTCGGTAAAAACGTACAATCCATGCTCAAACTGGGCAGGGCACAGGGAGTGGCAATGGCGGCCGGGTTGTCCAGGGAGATTCCTATAACGGAATACTCTCCGAAAAAGATAAAAATGGCCATCACAGGAAACGGAAATGCCAGTAAAGAACAGGTGGCCGGCATGTTACAGAGCCTTCTGAAACTTAAGGAACTCCCCAAAAATCTCGATTCTACAGACGGGCTGGCAGCAGCAGTCTGCCATTTTTTTAATTCGGGAAAAACTCCCGGTGAAAAAACATACGGCAGTTGGAGTGCTTTCGTAAAACAGAACGAAGGGCGTATAAAAAAATAAGTACTTACCTCCTTTTACCGGAGAGATACCAAAAACAGGACAACAGAAGATCTTGGGAGCCATATATATTCACATACCGTTTTGCAAGCAAGCCTGCCATTATTGCGATTTTCACTTCTCCACTTCCATGGGAAAGAAGGCGGAGATGATCCTGGCATTACAAAAGGAGTTGCAACTCCGCAAAGGAGAATTCCGGGACGAAGTGGTGGAGACCATTTACTTTGGCGGAGGTACCCCTTCCTTGCTATCCGTAGATGAATTAACCCATATCATCCGGGCCGTATATACCCATTATAAAGTAGGTGAAAATCCCGAGATTACG
The DNA here is from genome assembly GCF_003725735.1 of Sinomicrobium pectinilyticum. Classification (GTDB taxonomy): domain Bacteria; phylum Bacteroidota; class Bacteroidia; order Flavobacteriales; family Flavobacteriaceae; genus Sinomicrobium; species Sinomicrobium pectinilyticum. The sequence continues at coordinate 26,745 of NZ_RJTM01000162.1, forward strand.
ATAGAGGCCAATCCGGATGACCTTTCCCGGGACAAGATCATCGGCCTGGGCAGTTCGCCGGTAAGCCGGCTCAGTATAGGCATACAGTCATTCTTTGACCGGGACCTGAAATGGATGAACCGGGCACATACCGGAGAGGAAGCCCGCAAATGCCTGTCCGTTGCAAGGGAATATTTCGATAACATTACCATAGATCTCATTTACGGTATACCGGGCATGGATCACAAACGCTGGAGGGAAAACCTGGATATGGTACTGGAGTATAACATTCCCCATATCTCCGCATATGCCCTGACCGTAGAACCAAAGACGGCACTGGATAAGTTTATCCGCAGCGGGAAAGCACCTGCCCCGGACGAAACACATGCAGGAGAACAGTTCACTATCCTTACTGATGTTCTCCGGCATAAGGGATTTGTGCACTATGAACTTTCCAATTTCGGGAAGGAAGGTTATTTTTCCAGGAATAATAGTTCTTATTGGCTGGGTAAAAAATATCTCGGGATAGGGCCGTCGGCACATAGTTATGACGGGAGGAACAGGAGCTGGAATGTAGCCAATAATGCCATCTACCTGAAATCCCTGAACAAGGGGGAATTACCGCAGGAAACAGAGGTACTTACGACAACAGACCGTTATAACGAGTATATTATGACCGGCCTCCGCACCATATGGGGAGTTTCACTCAAACGACTAGAAGAGGATTTCGGAACAGGGTATTACCGTTACCTGTTAAAAGAAACGAAAAAATACCTGGATAATGGTCTGCTGGATATCCGGGGAGAGGTATTGCGGACCACAGTCAAGGGTAAATTCCTGACCGACGGTATCGCTTCCGATCTTTTTTACGTAGACTAATTTCTTGCCCTTATGGGATGATTGTACATATATAGTGAGGTGAAGGTAAGTCACCCACCCTGTGGGGCACCTTGATCCGCCCTGTATCTTGGTTTCGTACCGCTTATATGAAGATGTTGAATGTCATCAATATGAAGGAGTTGTATATAGTAAGGAAATAGATTCACAATCGCAATTCCTGGAATTTTGTTTTTTGAACGGAAACCGGGTCTCCCGCGGTTTTCCTTTTGGAGTTAAGAATGAAAAGTGAGGGAAGCCAATCCGGGTTGAATTGTGTCATCAGCCTTTCACTTCTGTGAACGGAAGTTTTTCCTTTTTCATGGCATTTTCTATGATCTGTATTTCCAGGTCAATGATTTTTGCCTCCGCTTCGGCATTTATCTTGTCGGCATCATCCGACGGCATATGATAGTCCGGATGTCCGCCGGTATGAAAAAACAGTACGGGGACCTGCTTGGCATAAAATGAACCGTGATCGGAGCCTCCGCTTCCGGCATCGTCGGTAAAGAATTTTACCCCGGCCTGTACATCCTCAAAAACAGAAGGCCAGTCACTGCTGGTGCCGTACCCGCCAATACCTATACCGCGTTGGGGATCATAACGACCTATCATGTCCATATTCAACATAAAATGGATATTTTCCACAGGCAATACAGAATGTTCCACAAAATATTTGGATCCCAATAAACCAAGTTCTTCCGCAGAAAAAGCAATGAACAGGAAGTTATACGGTTCGGTCTCCCCGTTCCCGGAAAAGTAACGGGCCAGTTCCAGCAGGCCGGCCACGCCGGAGGCGTTGTCGTCTGCTCCGTTGTGAATATGCCCTTCGGGTTCCGGATGTTTGGAACTTCCTTGTTGTCCTGTGCCCAGGTGATCGTAATGTGCTCCGATAACAATGGTATAAGGAGCTCTGTTATCAAGAAGTCCGATAATATTGTTTGCTTTACGCAAACTGTCCTTAACCGTCACTTTCCTTACCCTGGCAATAAACGGCTGTTTATATTTCCGGGTACCCGCAGGCGATAGTCCGTATTTCCTGTATTGGCGTTCAATATATCTTGCTGCTTTTTTCAGCCCTTTACTACCGGTGCCCCTCCCTTTCATTTTGTCTGCGGCCAGTATGTTTATATGCTGTTGTATGATTGTGGCATCGGGCCGGACGGAAACATCCTGGGCGAGTACCTGGAAACCGCCGGTAAGGAAGAATAGAACAGGGCTGATCAGTGCTATGGTACGTGTGGTCATCGGGATAAAAATTTACGAAAGGCAAATCTATACGTTTTGCAGGTAAGCTACAAAAAAATAACCTCGAAACCCGAAACCCGGGGCTTCGGTACATCCCGAACGGAGTTCGGGACACTCAGCCGCCTTCGCTTTGGTTTATGACTGACTGAAACCTGTAACTTTAAACCATTATTCCTAAATTGCAGTATGCAAACGACAATACAACACCGGGGAGTTACATACCATACCGACCTGAACGAACCGATAGATATTTCCATTCCCTTACGGGCCTCGGAAGACAATCCTGTGGCATGGTACCTCGGGGCTCCCGAAATAAAGCCTGTACAATCCGGTGACTGGACAGGGAGTGTGGAACAGGGGGCATCTACCAACTTTAACAATGTGTTATTCAATCCGCATGCCCATGGCACCCATACGGAGTGTGCCGGGCATATTACCAGGGAATTTTACAGTGTTAACGATGTGCTGCAAAAGTTTTTTTTTATTGCGGAACTGATTTCCCTACAACCGGAAGCGGAGGACGAAGACAGGGTTATTTCGCGGGAGCAGATAGAGGATGTACTTTCCGGAAAAAATCCGGAAGCCGTCATTATCCGAACCCTGCCCAACGATAAAGGCAAGCTCACGCGGAAATATTCGCATACCAATCCGCCTTACCTCAAGGAGGAGGTGGCTATATACCTTCGGGAAACGGGAGTAAAACATCTTTTAACAGATCTTCCTTCCGTTGATAAAGAAAAGGATGGTGGTAAATTGCTGGTCCATAAGGCATTCTGGAATACCGATGACCGTACGAGACTGGATGCTACCATCACAGAATTTATTTTTGTGCCCGATTTTGTACCGGATGGAACATATTTGTTAAATTTACAGATAGCATCTTTTGAAAATGATGCTTCCCCGAGTAAACCGGTCCTCTATAAAATACGGTAATATGAAATGCCCGTAAGTAGGATTGTCATACCTCCCGATCCCGATAGTTGTCGGGATCATAGGGATATCGTATGAAAAACAATTGCGGAGCGTCCTGATGGACACCGGCGGGAAATAAACAATAAGTGAATTAAATGAAAATAAGCATATGAAACGGACAATACAGGCAGAAGAGTTATTCATGTTCATTCTGGGAGTGTACCTGTTCCGGCAGACCGGTTATTCCTGGTGGTGGTTTTTTGGGTTGTTTCTGGTACCTGATATCGGAATGACAGGATATTTGTGGGGTAGCAGGACAGGAGCGGTAACTTATAACCTTTTGCACCACAAAGGAATTGCCATAGGGTTATTTTTGCTGGGCGTCTTTTTACGGTCACAGCCCTTGCAGATGGCCGGGGCCATATGTTTTGCCCATTCCGGCTTTGACCGCATGCTGGGATACGGCCTGAAATACGGGAATTCTTTTAATAATACGCACCTGGATAGGAAAGGAGAAAAATTCAAATAGTTTATGAACGATATTTTTACCTTGCTGGTAGGCCTGGTATTGGGGGTTATTGCCACCTACTGGCTGTATACCTACCTCAAGAGAAGACAAAGCAGGCAACTCACGCAAAAACAGTCGGTAGTACTACTGGAAAAAATCCGGAGAGTATGTAAACTGACTACTGTAGAGGGGGATTTCGCAGAGATCTATCATTATGAGAATACCAGGCAACATCTTTTGAGCCTTATCTCCAGCAGAAAAAAGGCGCTGATCATTATCAATGCCAAAGTGCATATAGGTTTTGACCTCCGTAAGGTGAAGATGAGGGCCGATAACAACCGCAAGCATATAGTACTGACTGACTTTCCTCAGCCGCAGGTAATGTCCATAGAGCCCGATCTCAAGTATTACGATGTAAAGAACGGCCTGTTCAACAGGTTTGCTTCTACGGACCTTACCGAGCTCAACAAGGAAGCAAAACAGCATATTCTGGACAAGATACCGGAGAGCGGGCTTATGGAAACGGCCAGAAAGGAGGTTCTGGAAGCCGTTTTGCTCATAGAAACCATCGTACAGACCATAGGATGGAAGCTTGATTACTCCGCATTGGAAGTAACAGCAGGAGAAAAGGAAATGATCGAAGAGGAAACACGGAAGTCATTGAGAAGCGAAGATGCCTGACCGACCGTAAAACAAATGGCACCATACCCCGGGTAACAGCGGAAACACTAACATAACACCGACATATGACTATAGACAGATTGAGGAATTATTGTTTAAATAAGAAAGGAGCTACCGAAGATACTCCCTTCGGCGAAGATACCATAGTTTTTAAAGTAATGGGGAAAATGTTCGCCCTGACTTCCCTCGACAAATGGGAAGCGGGAGACCATTCGGTTAACCTGAAGTGCGATCCGGACCGGACCGAAGAACTGAGAGCGGAATACGAAAGCATACAGCCCGGGTACCACATGAATAAAAGACATTGGAATACGGTTGACCTGGGTAACGGTGAACTTTCCGAAGAACTAATCCGGGAGCTTATCGATATTTCCTATAACCTGGTGGTAAAGGGGCTTACCAAAAGACAACGCGAAAACCTCGATTCTCTCTGAAGATACCTGTGCAGGAGAAGAGGGAAAACCACAGGAATATTTCTCTGTATCTGTCGTTAAAAAAGGCAGGGAGTTAACGGAAAATCAATTAAGACTGTCATTCCGGACGGAGTTGTGGAATACACCGGGCTGGAAAATAAGTCTTTTTGGCTTCGCCCGGAATGACAGGAAGAAAGGGTTGACTTTTATGCGGTTGAGGTCTCGCTATACATTTCCTTCGGATTTATATAATTCCGTAAAATATTTGTAAAACAGGGGGATGGTTTCTATCCCCTTCAGGTAATTAAAAATACCGAAGTGCTCGTTGGGCGAATGTATGGCATCCGTATCCAGCCCGAAACCCATTAATATGGTTTTGCTGTGCAGCTTTTTTTCGAATAGGGATACGATGGGGATGCTCCCCCCACTTCGTTGCGGAATGGGAGTTATGCCGAAAGTATCGCTGTAGGCTTTGCTTGCAGCCTGGTAACCGATACTGTCAATGGGGGTTACATAAGCCTGTCCGCCATGATGGGGTTTTACGAGCACTTTTACCCCCTTCGGGGCAATATTCTCGAAATGTTTTTTAAACAATGCTGAGATCTCGGTCCAGTCCTGGTCCGGGACCAGTCGCATGGATATTTTGGCATAGGCTTTTGCAGGTATCACGGTTTTGGCCCCTTCACCGGTATATCCGCCCCATATTCCGTTAACGTCAAGTGTGGGACGGATGGAATTCCGTTCATTGGTCGAATATCCTTTTTCGCCGTAAACATCATCTATATCAAGGGCATTTTTATATTTTTCCAGGGAAAAAGGGGCTTTGGCCATTTCCGCCCGTTCCTCCGGCGAAATCTCCTCTACCTTATCGTAAAAACCGGGAATGGTAATGTGATTGTTTTCATCGTGGAGGGAGGCGATCATCTGTGCCAGGATATTGATAGGGTTGGCCACTGCACCGCCATATAAGCCCGAATGCAGGTCGCGATTAGGTCCTGTAATTTCCACTTCCACATAACTCAGCCCTCTTAAGCCGGTGGTAATGGAAGGCTGTTCGTTACTTATCATGCCCGTATCGGAAATGAGTATGACATCGTTTTTCAGCTTTTCCCGGTTGCGTTCGATAAACCAGCCCAGGCTTTCCGAACCTACTTCTTCCTCACCTTCTATCATGAACTTTACATTGCAGGGAAGCGCATGTTGGGTTACCATATATTCCAGGGCTTTTACATGCATGTACATCTGCCCCTTGTCATCACAGGCACCTCTTGCAAAAATGGCACCTTCCGGATGGATATTCGTCTTCCTGATCACCGGTTCGAACGGGCCGCTTTCCCAAAGCTCCACCGGGTCGGGCGGTTGCACATCATAATGGCCATAAACCAATACGGTGGGCAATTCCGGATCAATGGTTTTTTCCCCATAAACAATAGGGTAACCGGGGGTATCACAGATTTCTGCATGATCGCAACCGGCTTTTATAAGGCTTTCTTTTACGGCTTCGGCAGTATTAAGGACATCCTGGGAAAAGGCGGGATCGGCACTTACGGAGGGAATTCTGAGGAGCTCTGTAAGCTCTTCGATAAATCGTTCTTTATTTTTTTGAACGTATGATGAAATATCTTCCATGAAGCAGAATAACTTTTATAATCTGATCAAAAGTACAAAAAAGATATTTTTTGAAGGCCTGTCGGTTTTTATTCGAAAAATAAATTATATTTGCACCCCGATACCATAACAGTATGATTTTGCGGGTGTGGTGGAATTGGTAGACACGCCAGACTTAGGATCTGGTGCCGAAAGGTGTGAAGGTTCGAGTCCTTTCACCCGCACAAAAAGCCGAGGAGAGATCTTCGGCTTTTTTTGTTATGCCATTAAAAAAATGCTTTATCCCGCTGTTTAATAACCTCATAGTTTTCGTGTATCTTAATTCATGAATATGGGCATAAAAAAAACACGACAAATTGAGAAATATTTGTTAGCTTAGCTTTGTAAATATCTCAATTGGCGATATTTTGTATGGTAACATATTTTTGAATATATTTTGTTTTTCACATTAAACCTACCCCCAAAAGAATGAAAATTTTACTTGTAGACGATCACTTTGTGGTAAGGCAGGGTGTATTCATTATTTTGAATAAGATATTGAGTAATATCTCTATTTTTCAGGCCGAAACTATTTCGAAGGCGTTTAACTATATCAACAATGAATTCTTTGACTTATTGATCCTGGATGTGCATTTCCCGAAAGGAAGTAGTCTGGAATTACTGGGATATACTAAAATTAAAACCCCGAAAACCAAGGTGCTGATTTTTTCGGGACTTAATGAAAACAAGTTCGCATTGAGGTATATACACGCCGGGGCCGATGGGTACCTGAACAAATTGAGTTCGGAAGAGGAACTGCATACCGCCATACGTACCATTATAAAAAATAAAAAGTATATCAGCAGTTCGATAAGGGATCAGATCACGGATTCTATCCTTAATAAAACCCCGTTTAATAAACTGGATGCGCTGTCTGACCGGGAGATGGAAGTGGCAAGATTGCTTGTAAAAGGTGAAGGCAATATAGAAATAGCAGATTGTCTGAATTTAAGCCCTACAACGGTAAGCACCTATAAATACCGGCTTTTTGAAAAGCTCCAGGTTAATAATATAGCTTCCCTTATTTCGATGTTTAATACCTATGAAAAGTCGCTGTAAACATCCTTATGGAAGACAAGTCTGATATGGGTACCTTTGCCCGGCTGACTGTCAATTTCCAGGGTCCCCTGCATGATAGCCAATAATTCCGATATTATTTTTATCCCCATCCCTTTATATTTCTTTTTATACATTTCATCATCAATATTGGATTGATAAGACCGGTAATAGTTGAGGACTTCTGGAGGCATCCCTTTTCCGGAATCCCGTACTGAAATGATTATGTGTTGGTCCAGGACCATACATCCTATTGTTATGATACCATTGGAAGTGTTTTTTATAGCATTATCTATCAAATTATGGATAATGATAGAAATGAATTCCTTGTTAAGAATAATATTCATAAATGGAGGAATAGCATTTATTATTTTGGTCCGTTGTGATTCCGCCAGGTTCCGGAAAAGCGCTATTTTTTGTTCTGCCAAGAGGTGTATATTAAAAACGCGAGGCTTGTTATTGGCCGAATTATCATATATTTTGGTATAATCTAGTAAGTTGGTAATTAATTCGGATAGTTGATGAGAAGACGTATAGATAGATTTCAGGTGATCCTTCATGATCCGGTCCTTTCCGTCGAATTGTCGATAGGCTTCATGGCTTACATAAGCGATGTACCCCAAAGGATTTTTTATATCGTGGGTCAGGGTGGCAATCAATTTCTTTTGACTCTCATTCTGTTTGCCGAGATTATTTTCGGTTTTTCTCAATGCGGTTATGGTATCGTTCAGTTGCTGTGTGTGCTCATTGATTTTGTCACTTAGCAACACGTTTTTGTTTTTAATGTATTGCAACCGTAGTCTTACCCCTAAATGAATAAGCAGGAGTAAAAAAAGCCCGGCGCTGATCTTAAACCAGTATGCCTGGTAAAAAGGAAATGGGATATAAAAAATAAACTGTTTATAGGTGTATCCGGAATTGAATCCTGATTTCTTCCGGGCTGTAAAAATGTATTCTCCCGGATTCAGGTTTGTATATGAAATAGCCATATCTCTGCCGAGAAGTGTCCAGTTTTGTTCTTTTGCCCCGTTGGCTTCCAGTTTTACTTCTACCTGATTGTTGGCCTGATTTCCATAATGAGGACTGGAAGTATAAAATGTGATTCTTTTGAAATCCTGTTTAATATTAAAGGTATCCCGCACCCGAAAGCTTTGATTGTCTATTTCAAGTTCGTCGATATATAAATGATTACCAGGTAGAATGGGTTTAATATTCCGGGAATTGAAATAAACAAGACCGGCCAGTGAGGGAAGGTAGAGATCACCATTGGGGAGCATGGCGCTGTTGGGCTTCCCGCCCCCATTAAATTCATTACTAGTAAACCCGCAACTTTTATCATAAAAATGGTAATAGGGTATCGTTTTTTTATTTTTAACATATTGGTCAATGCTTTGCCTGGAAACCTGGAAGAGACCTTTATTCGTCGTTATCCACAAAAATCCGTTTTTATCATCGATCACCGTATGCGATGTAGAAAGAGCGCTGTTGTGATCGAGTGGAAATGAGGTTATCTCGTTGTCGTGATACAAAAAATAACCTTTATTGTAAGTGGTGATCCAGGTGCCATCACCGATAGTTTGTATTTCCCTGATATTGGCAGTCCCTGCGCATTCTATTTTTTCTACTTCTGCATTTTCCTTTTCGGGATAGTACCGGTACAGGCCCATTTCAGTACCAAGGAGAAGCGTAGCGTCACTTTGTTTCTCCAGACAGGTGATCTTAAAAGGAAATCTTTCTTTTTTCAATGGTTCCCGAACATCGGACAGTACATTCAGGTAAAAAAGGTCGCTTGATCGGTCTGTTTCTGAACAAGTGCTTATCCAAAGTTTCTGATCTTTATCCAGGTAAAGCGCGGTGATATGTGAATCAAAAAGCCATTGGTTGTATGTGTTATAAGAATCCTCCTTTTTAAATCGATATAACACCGAACCTCTTTTCATCCACAGGTTCATATTCCTGTCCGGACAGATAAAATATTTGTTGGCCCAGGCCATCTGTTTGTGGTGCCCCGTAAGTTGTCCGTCTTTGATCAATGCCCCGGAACCTGTTAAAATAACAGAATCATTGAGTTTGCTCACAGCATATTCAACATCGTCGTTATTCCCGTATCCTGTAGAAATATTCCTGAAATACCGTTTTTTGACGATACATAGCCCCTGGGCCGAGCTACCCAGGTATAGAATGTCGTTATTCGCATCAAAATAGATGGATTTGATGGCCTCTTTTTGCAGGTTGAAATCGGATAGGATATGTTTTGTGATCAGGCTATCCGATAGCTGTTCAGCATAAAATAAATTATGCGTGTCCTGACTGTAGAGAAAAACCTGGTTTGAAATATCATTTGTGTAAACAATCGGGGTTTTTCCCGGTCCAATTTTGTATAATGTAAGACAATTTCCTTCGGAGCACAGTACAAGCTTGTTCTCGCCGGTAAGAATATATAATTGATCATTATACATAAAAGCCTGGTCCCGATGTTCCAGAGGGTAGTGATATATGCACGGAGTCTCGTGCCGGCCATTATATTCTGATATTTTATCAATCTCAATAAGGTAATATTTATTCCCGGTTTGTTGCAGGATGGCACTTTTTCTTCTCCCTATAAAGTGATTGTCGTTCGATATATTCCCGAATTTAAATCGATTTTCGGCAATGATGCTTTTGGCCCTGTTATCGAAAGAATCGAAGGAAGTGATGTGTTGAACGACACGGTCATGGATCAGAAATGTTTGGTTATGTGAATTGGAAATGAATATACTATCCAAACTGGAAGAACCATAGAAAAATCGCATGCGGTTTGATGTGCTTCCCGGAATATTGGTATTGTCAAAGTTTTTAAAACGGCTTCCGTCAAACCGGGACACCCCGTTTTCCGTAGAAAGCCATAAATAACCGTGGACATCAAAAAAAATGTCCTTAATGCTGTTCTGGGGAAGTCCTTCGCTGTCCGTATACCACTCGAAAATATAATCCTGATCCTGAAACGATTTAGCAGTAGCAATTGAAAAAAAGACAAAAGGCAACACTACCAGCAATCTGGTAAAATATTTTTCCATAGGGGGGTCTGGAATACTTAATACTATTTAAAAACCATTTTTTCCGAGGTAAAATTACTCATTTTTGTGATGGAGATGTCTACGTAACATCTAATTAAACTCCGGAGAAGCCTTTAAATAAAAACAAATCCTACATGTCTGTACCATGTAAAATCGTTTTTTTGAACTGATTTATTCAGCTAGTTATCAGGTATTTAAATTCTTGTTGTTTTGGCTTTACTATCCTCTATTTTGTAAGATAATTCTGTAGTTTTAATTCTACAGTAGAAGTTATATATAACTATAATCCTAACAGATTTAATATACTAAAATTGCTATAAAAGTTTCTTTCTCTTCATTCCCGGACATCATCAGAAAGGATTTTTCCTAATAAATTCCGGATGCTGTATACGGTGAACCAGGAGGAAAGACAAAAATGCCGGCAAGGCATTGTGTAGTGCCCATATACCCCAAATGGACAAAACCTGATGATTAATCAACTTAAAAATGTACGATTATGGTAGTAAAATTACCTCTGCTTAAAATGAAATTCAAATACTTCGATATTTCTCCGGTTCCAGAAACCGGATTTCACCCTATTGCCTGAAAGTAAAAATACTTGGGGGTAACCCTTATTCATTTCCGAAGTCCTGATGAAAATCGTATCCGGATCTAAGCTTCCCAAAAGATAGGTGCCGGTTTGTGAGAGATTTAGTTTGGTTTATAAAATAATAAAATATCATTTATTGATGAGTTCTGTCATATCCAACGAAAAAAAGAGGAATTCGTTTTCCTGCATGCTCCTTTTATTGGTGCTTTTGCTAACACCAGCTTTCGTAGACAAAGTAACGGCGCAAACCACCGTTACTTTCGACCGGGAATATTGGTTAGCGCTGCCTACAACTTCCACCTTGTACAGAGCGGGTTCCGTATTTCGGGTCTCCACGTTTGATGCTCCGGCTACCGTGACTTTAAGTTCACCCCTGACAACAAGCTTTGTGCCTAAAACCATTACGATAGCGGCAAACAGCACAGGCGATATTCCTTTAACGGACGCTGAAGTGGAATTGCTTACGAATAGTACGGGGAACAGTATTGCCGGGACAGGCGTTCTGGTGGAGACGAACGCACGCATATCCATCTATTATGAACCGGGATCTGCAAGTGCAAGTCCTGACCTGATCCCTTTAAAAGGCAGTCAGGCTCTGGGTACAGATTTTTTGGTGCCTATGCAACAGGAATCGCCCGTTGAGACTGCACATGGTTACTTAATATTGGCTACGGAAGATAATACCACGGTAACGATTACTCCTAAAGACGATATTATCGGACATACAGCTGGTACGCCTTTTACCGTGACCCTTCAAAGAGGGCAAATCTATTATGCAGAGAAAATAGGAGTGGAACCAGGTACTTCGGGAAGTAAAGTTATCTCGGATAAACCCGTGGTCATTACCATTTTTTCAGAATTGATGGGTTATGTATCTTCTACCGGAGGTGCGGCTGATTTGGGTGCAGAACAAATTGTACCAATTAAGAATATCGGGACGGAGTATTTAATTGTCAGAGGATATCGGAATCCGACAGATATCGTTTATTTTACGGCTGTTGAAGATGATACGCAATTGATGGTTAATGGCTCCTTAGTAGCAACCTTAAATGCAACTGAGACCTATACCCTGAATACAGGAACTACTGATGCTTTCCATGTGCAAAGTACTAAAAAAGTGACAGCACTGCAATTATCGGCCGTTGACGCCGAACAAGGACTTGCTATGCTACCTGCGCAATTGGGTTGCAATGGATCGAATCGGGTACAGGTAGTAAGGGCTAACAATAACGCTTTTTATATCAGTATTGCAGCGCCAACCAATACAGGATTTACCGTTAATGGTGATGCGACCTTACTTGCGCCCGGTGCCTTTCAACCCATAGAGAATACGGGCTGGTATTATGCTCGAGTTGAAGTGCCTTTGTCTTTGGTTGCAGCTGGAGATGCGGTTGTAGTTACAAACACTTCACCAGCGGCAAAATTTCATATGGGTGTTTTCCATGGGGGTTTCGGGGCGGCCCGTTATGGCTATTTTTCCAGTTACACTAGTGTATCAATGAACTTCCCGGAACCTGAAAAGGAAGCCTGTGCAGGACAATCAGTCAGTTTTACACCCCAAATTCTTTCTTCTGATCCGATTGTTTCTTATACCTGGACGGGACCTGGCGGGAGTGTAGTATCCAACGACGAGATACTGACATTAGATGATGTTACGGATAGCGATACTGGATCATATACACTTACCGCGCAAACGCAGACTGATTGTACCGTGGAAGAAAGTGTGCAATTAACGGTTCTCACATTAACGGAAATTCCTGACGTTGGATTTCAAAGTCCGTTAGTTGTCTGTATTCCGGATGCAGTACTGGAGGTAAAGAATCCTGACCCCTCCTGGGTGAGTTATCAGTGGTATATGGATGGCATTTTAATCTCTGATGCAACGGGTATAACCTATCGACCAACAACAGGACAAAGAGGCATATTTACGGTCAGTGCAATAGTGGAAAGTGGTTGTGAGACACCGGTTTCACAAGGGATTACAATGGACAGCAATTGTCCGGTGCCGTTTGAATGCGACGGTTCAGCCTATTTGATAAGCTCACCGAGCGGTACCGTTCCGTCCTCACTGTATGTTGTGCAAGCGAACAACCCCACCATTGTGCACGCTACGATTACACCCTCTATTCCCGATCGCTATAACGGTATCGGCTATAATTTTGAGGACAACTTAATATATGGTTTTGCACAGGGAGACCCGCCTTCGCTTAACCCGGCCGACGTGGTTCGGATAGATGGCGAAGGTACGGTGACACGGCTCGGCGTACCGCAACCCACACCGGGACAAGTGCCGGGGATGGCGACATGGGCCGCTAATGCCAATGTCAATGCCAATGGCGGACGGGTTGGCTATGCCGCAGGGGTAGTGGGGCTCGATCACAAACTCTATACACTTGCAGTTACCAATAACAATACGGCGTTTCTGGTAACGGTGGATTTAACAACAATGACATATACGACGGTAAGGTTAAGCCTGGATATCAGCAATATTGTAGATCTGGCATTTTCTCCATATAACGGTTTTTTGTATGGGATTTCAAGCGGAAGGCTCATCCGTATTAATCCTAATAATGGAAATCAGGCTATTATCAATCCGAGTTCCGGAACTATTCCTGCTAATCTTGCAGCAGGTGGTGCCTGGAATGATGTACAGGGGAGGATCTATTTTTATGCCAATGGTACAACCCCCAACAGGCTATACCGTTATAACCCTGCAAATAATGCTTTCGTTAACGTCAGTGCGGCGGATCCTTACCCTACTTTCGATGCTACGGCATGTTTCCCCACCCGAATGGAAAAACAGGTCAGTATACCTGCTGAAGGCCTGGTGCCCGGAGATGAAGTGGAGTTCGAGTTCAGTATCTACAATAGCCAGATGCTGCCCATGACGTATGATTTTGAGGATGTGCTGGCATCAGCTGACCTGAGCTGGATTTCGGGTTCGGTAGAACCGGCCGCACCGGGTGGAGGTACCGTGAGCATTTCAGGACAGACGTTGACCATCAGTGGAGTTACCGTACAGCCGTCGGCTGCCACCGGGGAACCGCTGACATTCCGGGTCTCCGTTAAAGTTGCCGATAATGCTTCGTACGGCAGTTGCTATTCCAACCAGGCCACCATTTCTCAGGGAGGTACCATGGTTGTCAGTGATAATCCGGATACAGAAGAACTTAACGACCCGACCTTATTTTGCCTGAACGAATGTGACCTTCAGGCACCCACCAGCGGGGGTAATATACAGGAATGCGCAAATGATCCCATACAGAAAATAACAGCCACAGCTACCGTACCGGACGGCGTTCAGCTGATCTGGTATGATGCCCCTGCGGGAGGAAATGTAGTGACTGACCCGAGCCTGGAAACCGTGGGCACTGTTACCTATTATGCTGCTGCGGACGACGGTACCTGCATAAGCCAGAACCGGACACCGGTAACGCTGAATATTCTGCCTACACCGTTGCTGGATGAGATTGAGGATGTGGAAGAATGCGTGTCCTATGAGCTCCCCGTGATCTCGGGAAGCAACCTTACAGGCAATGAGGCCTACTATACGGAACCGAATGGAGGAGGAATAAAATATCTTCCGGGTGATGTTATTGAAGATATCGGCAGTACAACGCTTTATGTCTATGACGAGATGGCAGCTATGGATAACTGTGAAGGAGTTCTCACTGTAGCATCCAATACAAACTATATCATTGATGATCTGTTTGAAGATGGCACCCATCACCAATATCCGGGAGCGACTAATTCCGGTTTCTGGCAGGGTACTGCAAACCAACAGATACTTTACAACAGCCCGGGGACGCCTGTGGGTGACCAGATCTATCTGGGGCTTGTCGGGGATGTGTCAATAGACGATACGTCCGCTTGTTTCGGTACTGAGGTCAATATAAATGCACAGGTTACCATTACCAATCAGGGGCCCGGGAACGGGGCGGGATATTCCGGAAGGCTGGCAATTATCAATAAAAGTACTGATGAAATACTGTATCAGACTCAGTTGACTGCTAATTTCCCTGCAACTACAACGATGACCCCTACAGTGACGGGCACAGTTCCCGCAGCGGATGTGCTTGCAGGAAATATAGCCATTATGGTTGCTGTGGAAACGTACCAGGGAACCTTTAAAAACTGGCAGGTTTCCGGTTTCAATGCAGATTACCAGTTCCAGCCGGAGAATACACAGGCCTGTTCGGATGAACAAAGTTTTGAGCTGACCATTAACGACCTTCCGGAACTGGTGATTACGGATCCCGGTCCGGAGTGTTTGCCCGGTACGGTGGACCTGACCGATGCAGCAGTGACTGCCGGGAGTACTGCCGGTTTAATATACAATTATTTCGAAGATGCGGAAGGTACCGTAGAATTAAGCGGTCCGGAGTCCGTTTCGGAAACAGGTACATATTACATTCGCGGGGAAGACCCGGCAACAGGTTGTAGTACCATCATGCCTGTGGAAGTCATATTGATTGATGCTCCTGAAGTAAGTATCGGGCAACCGGTTTGTATAGATGGTGAAGGAAGTATTGAAGTGATCTCTCCGTTGGGTGCGCAATTCGAGTATTCCATTAACGGGGCGGATTATCAATCTGCCGCAGTCTTCGAATCCGTAGCGCCGGGAACGTATATGGTAACAGTGAGAAATACAACAAACGGTTGTGTGAGTCTGGAAACAGAGGCGGTAGTCGATAATGCCCCGACAGCCCCGGTACCCGTTGTCACACAACCGGATTGCGAATCGCCAACCGGGACTATTCATGTACCGAGATATGAGAATGCGTCATACTCCATCGACGGGGGAGCAAGTTTCTCAGGACTCAATACTTTCAGTGAACTGGAACCAGGGGACTATTCAGTGGTGGTAAGGGCAGACGGATGCGACAGCGATCCGGTGACCGTTACCATTGAAGAAGCACCTCTTGTTCCCGCATCTCCTGTAAGCGGAGGAGATCAGGTCGTTTGTGCGGAAGATCCGGTACAGACCATGACAGCCACAGCGTCTGTGGAAGCAGGCGAAACACTTGTGTGGTATGATGCCCCTATTGGCGGGAATGTGGTGGCCGATCCGTCATTGAACGCTGTAGGTGTGGTAACGTATTATGCCGAAGCCAATAACGGTACATGTCCCAGCCTGAACCGCACGGCAGTGACCCTGATGATCCAGGAAGCGCCGTACCTGGATCCTATGGAAGACCAGGAAGCGTGCGAGGAATATGTGCTTCCGGAGATCGAGGGAACCGGCCTTTCGGGCAACGAAGCTTATTATACGGAAGCGAATGGCGGAGGTACACGGCTGGAACCGGGCGATACCATCAATACGGTGGGAACAACCACGCTATACATTTTTGACGAAATAGAGGGGGAGTTTAATTGTTCCGGAACCCTTTCTGCGGTAAGTACCACCAAAGTAACGCAATCCGGTTTAGAGGAAATGTGGTTTCAAAGCCTATATCTGACAGATGATTATGATTCCGCGATTTGGAATGGGACTTCAACAGCAATAAGTTATGATACCACTGATCCGGTTATAAATAGCCAAACTTATAAGACCATTGTCGCGGATGTTGTATTTTCAGGTGACCCCGGCTGTTTCGGTTCTGCTATACGCATCAACCCGAGGATGCAGATCACCAACACCGGTCCCGATACGGGGAGAGCGTATTCAGGTGAAGTAGCTGTGGTCAATAATGTCACGAATGAGATCATTGCAAGGTCACAGCAGTTGCTGAACACCCCGGTCAATGATCCGGTAGACATTGATTTCACTACCGGAGTATCGATTGAAGATCTGACGGAAGGGAACATCAGCATAGTGATTATCGTAGAAACCTATCATGGAGATGACTATATTAAAGACTGGACAATAGAGAATTTTTCGGTTGATTACCAATACCTCCCCGAATTTACCCCGAGCTGCCCTGATGAGGAAAGTTTTGATGTGACCATTTATGAGATGCCGGTGGCAGATGCAGGGGAAGAACAAACACAGTATAACGATGGGATATTTACCCTGGATGCAGCTACTCCGGCTTTCGGGACCGGTGAATGGAGTGTTGTCGACGGCATATTGGCCGAGGCGATTTCAGATGTAAACGAACCGGGAGCAACCGTCACGCTTGATCCGAATACTTCGGTGACATTGCGCTGGACGGTGACCAATGGTACGTGTAGTTCTTTTGATGATGTGGTATTGAATTATGTTTCACAAGCGGATATTGTTGCGGTAAAAGTGACAGGTGAGGCGGGACAGACAGAATACGTGCCCGGTGAGACTGTTGAATACACCATAACTATAACGAACAACGGTCCGAGTGCTGCCGAACAGGTAAATATTGTAGACGTAGATCCTGCCGGGGCCGAAATTGCCGGTTGGACGGCGGAAGTCGTAGCCGGTACCGTAACCTTACCGAATACATCGGGAACGGGTAGTATTGATGAAATTATTGACTTACTGCCTGCCGGCGCCGAAGTGAGGTATAACGTTACTGTTCAAACCTTCCCCCATAGCGTGGAAGAATTGGTGAACGCGGTACAGGTAACCAGCCCGACAGAGGACCCCGACCCGGATTGCCCGGATTGTGAGACGCCACCGC